>NZ_JBHTJM010000006.1:0-450498 GCF_042675745.1 Pseudofulvibacter geojedonensis
AAAATTATATATATAGAAAACAATCAGCAAAAAGAATTTAAAGCTAACTTCTCGCTTAAAAGATAAATAGCATTCTTTTAGATGAAATAAAAAAATACCCGATATCGGGTATTTTTTTATTCAGTAAACTTACGTATATTTATAACATGCTTAATTACAAGCATATAAAGTAATTTTTTTGGGGTGAAAAAACCACTAGTTTGTAAACTAGTGGTTTTTTTTTATAATAACAAATTGTACCTTAAAGCTAACGTAATAACCAACAAAGTGTAGTGGCTTACCTGTTAAGTATTTACCAACTAAGAACCACAGGAGATATTTATACCCTTTTCTATTTAGCTAATCTTACATATAGTATTTGACAACCTAACATTTGAAACTAAAAAAGCCACCTCTAATGAAATGGCTTTCTATGTTTTGTATTACATACAACACTTCTTTTCAATGTTTTTAACACATAGTTAAAAACTATAACTTAAAGTTGCTGTTACATTGGTATTGGTACTATTTACAGTAGCGGAATTAGTTAAACCAGTATCGTATAGCTGATGATTGACATCTTGTTTTGTTTGTGCATAAGCAATATCTAATTTAGTTCTTCCAAAATTATAACCAAATCCTAGAGAAAAGCCAGTTAAATCATCTATTACACTGGTATCTTTATATGGGCTTTCTTCGAAACGATATCCACCGCGCAAACTCCAGTTAGCAACTCTATACTCTGCTCCAATTTTATATGAAGAAGCACCTGTTAAATTATTATTTATAAAAGAATTTGCTGTTACAAAATCTCTTGTTGGCTTCATTTTAATATTATTATAATCTTTATAATTATAATCAAAACTTAACAACCCTTTTTTAGCAAAAACTACCGCTGCACTTGCCGTTATATTAGAAGGTGTGCGCAACCTATAAGGCCTAAATATTGTAACCAAGTCATAATTAATAAACCCAATATCTGCATCTGCTAAATTAGAATTAATTCGCTGCGATTGCTCTTCTTCAATTTCATACCATGTTGGTGACTGATAAGATAACCCCAAACGCACATTGTCAAACTTTTTAATAACCCCAGCCTGTAAAGAAACCCCTGCTCCTGTAGATCGTAAATAATTATCGAACACAACAAATTCTAAATTAGAAGACGCTTCGTAACCATTCTCTCTTATTCTAGAATTACGCTCTGTAAAAATAGTGTGTACATTAAGGTTTGCTCCAAAATACCAATCGTCTTGAAATTGCCCTGCCACATTAAAATTAAACTTACCTACATTACCGTTGCTAGCATAAAAATACTCTTGATACACTGTGTTATCTATTGTAGCAGTTGGCACATAAATTGTTCCTAAGGGATCATTTGCATCTTCTGGATCTATTATACCCCCATAATATCCTAAAAAGGCCTGCTGATAATTATAACCTAATTGAGAAGCTATGTTTAAATAAGCCTCTTCTATATATTCACCAGAAAGTATTTGTATATCTTGAAAAGCCAATCCGTTAGCATGGCTTAAGAAATATGCATTAATAGAATTTGGACTTTGACCTGCAAAGAAGTAATCTTGATCAAAATTTTGAGTTTGTTGATAGTTTAATCCAAAAGTTACTTTTTTCCAATTACTTTCTTCATCAGTATTATTCAATACAAAAACTCCTCCTCCTTGATTTATAGCCAATCTGGAAGTACTCGTATTTGTTTGTGTATTAAAATATTTCGCATCATTTTCTTTTGTGTTTACTCCTAAAGAGAATGCCACTAAACTATTTTTAAAAACTGCACTTCCTGCAGGGTTTACATTTATAGCACTTAAATCTCCTCCTAAAGCACCAAAAGCACCAGACATTGCTTGATAGCGTGCAGAGCCCAGATCTACATCATTACTATACAACAATGCATCTTGGACAGTTTGAGAAAAACCAAAACCTATTCCTAAAAAAGACAGAATTACTAAATATTTATTTTTCATATGATTATACTTTTCATAAAAATAGCTCCACTATTTATCTGATAGCAGAGCTATTTGTATTTATTTTTATCTATTACATTCTTCCTCTTCTCGAAGATGAACCCCTTGTTGATGAGCCTCTACTAAATCCGCTACTTCTTGGCGAACTATAAGATCTAGGTGTGCTACGTGGAGTATTGTATCTAGGCGTAGAACGTGGTGTAGATCTTGGAGTATTATATCTTGGTGTACTTCTAGGAGTAGACCTTGGTGTAGAACGAGGAGTACTTCTAGGTGTTGTTCTTGGTGTGTTGCTTCTAGGGGTCACACTACGTGGTGATGTTCTAGGCGATGTACTTCTTGGAGTTACACTTCGTGGTGACGTACTTCTTGGCGATGTTCTTGGAGAAGTACTTCTCGGTCTTACACTGCGCGGAGATGTACTTCTTGGTCTTACATCTGAAATTCTTCTAGATGTTGCTCTTCTGTTAGTATTTCCAAATCTACCTGCATAAGCATTGTTATATGCACCTCTTCTTCCGTTAACAAAAGCATAATTTCTTCTGTAAAATCCATTATTATAATATCCTCCATAATATCCCCCGTAAAAACCTGGACCGTAATAAGCATAAGGATGGTAAAAACCTACAGGTGCACAAGCACCCCAACCCCAATTACTATAAAAAGGGTGGTTCCAATTAGACCAACCAAAACCTACATAAAAACGAGATCTCCAATTCCAATAAGGGCTACCCCAACCCCAATTAGGGTTGTTATTATATACGTTTACGGTAACATTATCTCCTGCATCTTCCCAAGCACTATAACCTCTAGATACTGGCTCGTCTTGTACAACAACTGTTTGAGAACTATAACTATCTACATCTGTAAATACTTCACCTTCATCTTCAACAACATCTCCATATTCGTTTATAGTTCTACCAAAATATTCTTCGTAATATTTTGCGTTAGTGCTCTTATTTTCTACGTATTTTTCTTTATTAACAACAACAGTTCTTGTTTCTGAACTATAAATACCATCATCATCGTAAGATGCTGACTGATATGAACCGCAGGAAATTAATAGTAAACCACTTAAACTTGTTAGTAAAAGCAGCGCTTTGTTCTTAAAAAAGTTATTATACTCCATATCTTCTTAATTTATATTGTTGAACATAACAAAAATAGTTAGTTTTGCCTAAACTATTTTTACATTTAACATAGACACAATATTTGTGCCAAACTACAGTATATGAGTAAGAAATTACCTAAAAGGAGCGAAGATTTTTCATTATGGTATAACGAACTAGTTAAAAACGCTGGTTTAGCCGAAAATTCAGGCGTTAGAGGTTGTATGGTAATTAAGCCTTATGGCTTTGCCATTTGGGAACTAATGAAAGACCAATTAGATAAAATGTTTAAAGAAACTGGTCACCAAAATGCCTATTTCCCCATTTTTGTTCCTAAAAGCTTGTTTGAAGCTGAAGAAAAAAATGCTGAAGGTTTTGCCAAAGAATGTGCGGTTGTTACACATTATAGACTAAAGAACGATCCAAACGATGCTTCCAAACTAATTGTTGATCCAGATGCTAAATTAGAAGAAGAGCTAATTGTTCGTCCTACTTCTGAGGCAATAATTTGGAATACATATAAAGGATGGATTCAATCTTATAGAGATTTACCTATACTTATTAACCAATGGGCTAATGTAGTTCGTTGGGAAATGCGTACAAGATTATTTTTACGTACTGCTGAATTTTTATGGCAAGAAGGGCATACTGCTCATGCAACTAAAGATGAAGCCATTGCTGAAGCAAAACTAATGCATAATGTATATGCTAAATTTGCTGAAGAATGGATGGCCATGCCTGTTGTAAAAGGATACAAAAGTGATAGTGAACGATTTGCAGGTGCAGATGACACCTTCACTATAGAAGCTTTAATGCAAGATGGAAAAGCACTGCAAGCTGGAACATCGCATTTCTTAGGGCAAAATTTTGCTAAAGCATTTGATGTAAAATACGAAACTTCTGAAGGAGGAAAAGAATATGTTTGGGCTACTAGTTGGGGAGTATCTACTCGTTTAATGGGAGCCTTAATTATGAGTCACTCTGATGATGAAGGATTAGTATTACCACCTAAATTAGCTCCATACCAAGTAGTAATTGTTCCTTTTTTAAATAAGAAGAAACAAGAGCAAAACGAAGTACTTTTAGCAAAAGCTAATGAAATAAAAGACGAACTAGCTCAATTTGGTATTCGAGTTCAAATAGACACAGATGAAACCAAACGACCAGGATTTAAATTTGCTGAATACGAATTAAAAGGATATCCTGTACGATTAGTAGTTGGTCCTAGAGATTTAGAAAACAATCAGGTTGAGATTGCTAGAAGAGATACAAAAGAAAAATCGTTACAATCTTTAGACGGAATTGGACAATATGTAAATGATTTATTAGTAGAAATGCAAGAAAACATTTTTAGTAAAGCATTAAACTATAGAAACAATCATATTACTGAAGTTAATACTTTTGATGAATTTAAAGATGCAATTGAAAATAAAGGCGGTTTTGTTTCTGCTCACTGGGATGGGACGGAAGCTACTGAGGATGAGATAAAAAACTTAACAAAAGCCACTATTAGATGTATACCTTTAGATGCTAAGGAAGAAGCTGGAACCTGTATTTTAACTGGTGCTCCGTCAAATAAAAGAGTACTTTTTGCTAAGGCATATTAATTTTTTTAAAAAAAATCTTTTTTGTTGTTGCAATAGTTAAAAATAGTTGTATTTTTGCATCCGCATTACAGCAATGGCCCATTCGTCTAGTGGTTAGGACGCCAGGTTTTCATCCTGGAAACAGGAGTTCGATTCTCCTATGGGCTACGAAAGTAGCAGACAAAGCTACACAATAAACATTATGGCCCATTCGTCTAGTGGTTAGGACGCCAGGTTTTCATCCTGGAAACAGGAGTTCGATTCTCCTATGGGCTACTTTTTATTTAAAAAATAAATTTAATAAAATGGCAAATCACAAGTCGGCATTAAAGAGAATTAGAAGTAACGAGACTAAAAGGTTAAGAAATAAGTACCAGCATAAAACTACTCGTAACGCTATGAAAAAATTACGTGCGTTAACAGATAAGAAAGAAGCTGAAACTTTATTCCCTTCTGTTGCCTCTATGCTTGATAAGTTAGCTAAAAACAACATTATTCACAAGAATAAAGCTGCTAACTTGAAATCAAACTTAGCTAAGCACGTAGCTACTTTATAATAAGTATTTACTTCATAATATACAGCCTAATCGTATTGATTAGGCTTTTTTTAGTTTATAGCTATTTAATGAAAAAGGCACTACTTATAATAGACATGCAAAAGGGTTCTTTTACATCTAAAACCCCTAGGCACGATTCAGAGAATATTATTAAAAGGATTAACCCATTAAGTGAAGAGTTTTGCAAACAAGGTTTACCCGTAATATTTATTCAGCATGATGGTACTAAAGAAAATGAGTTCATTCCAAACACAACAGAATGGGAAATATTAAACTCATTAAACATCCCCCTAAATTCTTTTTTTGTTCAGAAATATGCTAATGATATTTTTTACCAATCTAAACTTAAAGAAGTATTAGACAATCTGAATATAACCGAACTATTTATTACAGGCTGTGCAACAGATTTTTGTGTAGAATCAAGCATACAATCCGCAATTACAAAAGATTACGATTTAACTATTATAGCTGACGCTCATACCACTGGAAACAGACCTCATATTAGAGCTTCTAAAATAATAGAACACTATAATTGGGTTTGGCAAAACATGATTCCTACCAAAGGAAAAGTACAAGTAATAAAAACACTCGACTTTATTTCATAAAAAAAGAGACACTTAAATAGCATCTCTTTTCTATAAAATATATTATTTTAATTTCTATCCATTCATAGAAATTAAAAACTCTTCATTATTACGAGTTCCTTTAATTCTATCATTAATAAACTCCATAGCTTCTACCGGGTTCATATCTGCTAAATACTTACGCATTACCCACATACGCTGAACTGTTTTATCATCTAATAAAATATCATCTCTACGAGTACTAGAAGAAATCAAATCAATTGCTGGGAATATTCTTCTATTAGCTATTCTTCTATCTAATTGTAACTCCATATTACCCGTTCCTTTAAATTCTTCGAAGATAACCTCATCCATCTTAGAACCTGTTTCGGTTAAAGCAGTAGCAATAATAGACAACGAACCTCCACCCTCTATATTACGTGCAGCCCCAAAGAAACGCTTTGGCTTATGCAATGCATTAGCATCTACACCACCACTTAATATCTTACCAGAAGCTGGCTGAACTGTATTATAAGCTCTAGCTAAACGCGTGATAGAATCTAACAAGATTACAACATCATGGCCACACTCTACTAATCGTTTTGCTTTTTCTAAAACAATATTTGCTATACGTACATGCTCATGCGCTTCTTTATCGAATGTAGAAGCTACAACCTCTCCTTTTACATTACGCTGCATATCAGTAACCTCTTCAGGTCTTTCATCTATTAATAAAATTAACTGATACACCTCTGGATGGTTTGCCGCAATTGCGTTAGCAACATCTTTCAACAACATTGTCTTACCCGTTTTAGGCTGCGATACAATCATACCACGTTGCCCCTTTCCTATAGGCGAAAACAAATCAATAATTCTTGTCGATATAGTACTCTGTCTATCTGCTAAATTGAATTTTTCTTCTGGAAACAATGGTGTTAAGTGCTCAAACGAAACACGATCCCTGACTACATTCGGATCTAAACCGTTAATTTTTTGAATCTTGATTAAAGGAAAATATTTCTCCCCTTCTTTTGGAGGTCTTACATTTCCTAAAACAGTATCTCCTGTTTTTAAACCAAATAAACGAATTTGCGATTGAGATACATATACATCATCTGGAGATGACAAATAATTATAATCAGAAGAACGCAAGAATCCATACCCATCTTGCATAATATCTAAAACTCCTTCACTCTCAATAATAGCATCAAACTCAAAATCTGGTTCTTTATAACGGTTACGATTATCTCTATTACCGTTTTTACCCTTATGCTGATTATCTCTTTTATTTTTATGATGATCACGTTTTTGATGCGGCTTATTTTGTTGCTGCTGATCTTTTTGTTTATGATCTTTTTTCTGTGGTCTCTTATCATCAGAAGATCGTTCTTTATGATCTTCTTTAACTTCCTCTTTAACAAGAGTTTCTTCTTTAACTGGCTCAGCTTTCTTATCAGATGCTGGTGCAGCTTTTTCTCTACTAACTCTTGTTCTTTTTGGTTTCTTCTCTACAGAAGAAGCTTCTTTTTTAGTCGCTGTCGTTGGAGTAGACTGATTAGATTCTGCTTGTACATCTAAAATTCTATATACTAAATCTAACTTTTTTAAAGATCTAAACTTAGGTATACTTAATGCCTTAGCTATTTCTTGTAAGTCAGCTAATTTTTTTGCCTTTAATTGATCTATTTCAAACATGTATTACGTGTAAAATGATAGTTTTTGAAAATCCCCTGAAGTGTATTTACAGAAAATGGGATTTTAATTTTGAAGAAAAATAATGTGCTTCTGCACTATTCTTATACATGCAATTATACAACTTTTATTTTATTCCATTTAATTTTATCTCATTTTTTTAGTAAGAACGACACTATCTTTCATTTTTTTAGCCATACACAAAAAAAAGCTACTGAATTTCAACTCATTACAACTTTATTGTATTTAGATAACAATTCTTTTATTAGAATTGTTATTTTTGCCTACGATGATACAACGTATTCAAAGCATATATTTATTACTAGTTGCTGTTATTGCGGGTGGACTACCATTTGTTTTTAGCTTATGGAAAAACACAAGCGACGCTACTATATACGCAATAAATCAACCTTTAATTTTAGGTTTGTTTATAGTTTCTGCTATTATGAGTTTAGTATCCATTTTTATGTTTAAAAACCGTAAGTCGCAATTTGTTATTAACCGACTTAACATCATATTAAATTTTATATTACTAATAGTTTTAGTGTATCAGTCTCTAAGTTTATCCGGAGAAGCAGAAGTTTCTGAGAAGGGTATTGGGATGATTCTTCCTATAGTTTCTATCGTATTATTAGTCTTAGCAAATAAGGCTATCAAAAAGGACGAAGATCTTGTAAAATCTGTAGACAGGTTGCGTTAAAACTATATCTTAGTATTATTAGTGCGTTAAAATCCGAAAGCTACTAGCTTTCGGATTTTTTTTTCAAAAAAAATTATCGTTAATATTGCTTATTAAACAAATACCATGCAAGCTCAGACTCTATTTTATATCATTATAGGAATCTTAATTTTCGACTTTTTATTAGATTCTATTTTAAATGCATTAAACGCAAAACACTTTAATGACGAATTACCCGAAAAACTAAAAGATGTTTACGATATTGAAGAGTATAAAAAATCTCAAGCCTATAAAGCCACTAATTATTCTTTCGGAAAACTTAGTAGTATTTTTTCATTAGTACTTACCCTAATATTTTTATTTATTGACGGCTTTAAGCTAATTAACGATTATGCCCAACAATTCACCAACGACCCAATTCTAGTCGCATTAATATTCTTCGGAATTATAATGCTTGGAAGTGATATACTTACCACTCCATTTGCTTACTATCAAACTTTTGTAATTGAAGAAAAATTTGGGTTCAACAAGTCAACCAAAAAACTATTTTTTACAGACAAACTGAAAGGATGGCTCATGAGTATTATTTTAGGTGGAGGAATTTTAAGTCTTATTATTTGGTTTTATGAATTTGCCGGTAAAGATTTCTGGGTTTACGCTTGGGGATTGGTTACTTTTTTTAGTGTTTTTATGAATCTGTTTTACACCAAATTAATTGTACCTCTCTTTAATAAGCAAACTCCTTTAGAAGAGGGTAGTTTAAGAGACAAAATAGCGCAATATGCTAACACTGTTGGGTTCGAGCTTAAAAATATTTACGTAATAGATGGTTCTAAACGTAGCACTAAAGCCAATGCCTATTTTTCTGGTTTTGGCAACCAAAAACAAATTACATTATACGACACTTTAATTAATGATTTAGAGGAAGATGAAATTGTTGCTGTACTTGCACATGAAGTAGGTCATTATAAAAAGAAACATATCATTTACAATCTTATTTTATCAACTATTATAACTGGTTTTACTTTGTGGTTATTATCTGTATTTGTAAGCAGCCCTGTTTTATCTCAAGCTTTAGGAGTAAACACTCCTACTTTTCATGTAGGGTTAATTGCTTTTGGTTTACTTTACAGCCCATTATCTGAACTTACTGGAATTGTCATGAATTTACTATCTAGAAAATTTGAATACCAAGCAGATAATTATGCCAAAGAAACCTTTAACAGTAAAGATTTAATTAGCTCACTTAAAAAGTTATCTAAAAACAGTTTAAGCAACCTTACCCCTCACCCATGGTATGTATGGTTTCATTACTCTCACCCTAGTTTGTTACAGAGAATTACGAATTTAAATAGATAATTTACATTTAAGCTATATATTTTTTTTGGGATATTATAAATATGAAAAAATCTATCTTTTTACTTATATCAATAATCTTTATCTCTTGTGCTAGCGTAAAAAAGTATGAAAATATTGAATTAGATTTATCAAACCAAAACCTTGTAAAACTTCCAGATGATATTCTTAAATACAAGAAACTAGAAGTACTAAACCTTAGAAATAACAATTTCAATCAGTTTCCAAAACAAGTATCATCATTACCGAATCTAAAGAGGCTTTTTTTATCTAGTAATCATATTGATTCAATACCTATAGAAATCCTAGAAAATAAAGAACTTGTAGTTTTATATCTTGACGATAATAACATCTTAAATTTTAGAAATTTAAAACCCATGCAAAAGCTTAGGATTATTTCTATTACTCATAATCCTATTAGAACTAAGGAGAATATAGAATGCTTAATCCCTAAAGAAGCACAAGTTCTTTATGGAAATGAATTCCCTACCATTAAAGGGAGTGATTGCAAAGAAACTAAATAAGCCACAAAACTATATACTAATACTTTTAGAAATAATAAATACTCATTTTCAAGTATATTTTTCTCTAATTCCCCTTCATAACTTAGCCTATAATATTTTTATTCATAGCTATAAACATTTCTCAATTCTCTATTGCACAACTCTAAGACTTGTTTTATCTTAGTTTTATGACAGAAGTAGAGATAGAAAAGGAAAATGCGGCTATTGCTGCCGAGTATAGAAAACTATTACGTATTAGTTACCAATCGCTTACAGCAGAAGACAAAAAACTAATTCGTTTAGCTTTCAACACAGCTGTAGATGCTCATAAAGACCAACGCAGAAAAAGTGGAGAAGCTTATATTTTTCATCCAATTGCCGTTGCTAAAATTGTTGCAGCAGAAATTGGACTGGATGCTACTTCAATTGCTGCAGCTTTATTACATGATGTGGTAGAAGATACCGATTTTACTTTGTCTGACATGGAGCGTTTGTTTGGCACTGCAGTAGCTAGAATTGTAGACGGTCTTACAAAAATATCGAACCTTCAAAAAGATACAGACGTCTCTTTACAGGCAGAGAATTTTAGAAAAATGCTATTAACTCTTAATGAAGATGTAAGGGTTATTATTATTAAAATTGCCGATCGTTTACACAACATGCAAACAATGGCTTCTATGCCGCCTCACAAACAAGTTAAAATTGCTTCTGAAACGTTATATATTTATGCTCCTCTAGCTCATAGAATGGGGCTTTACAATATTAAAACCGAACTAGAAGACTTGAGTTTAAAATATACCGAACCAGAGGTATACAACGATTTACTTAACAAAGCTGAAGACTCTAAAGAAGAACAAAAAGCTTATATAAAGGTTTTTAACGATTCTTTAAAAAGCACGTTAGATGCTTCTGATATTGAATACGAAATAAAAGGTCGACCTAAGTCTATTTTCTCCATAAGAAAAAAGATGTTAAAACAAGGTGTCACCTTTGAAGAGGTATACGATAAATTTGCTGTAAGGATAATCTATAAATGTGAGCAAGACCAAGAGAAATTCATGGCTTGGAAAATTTATTCTATCGTTACCGATAATTACAGGCCCAACCCAGTCCGTTTAAGAGATTGGATTTCTTCTCCTAAATCTACTGGTTACGAAGCATTGCATATTACTGTTATGGGACCTAAAGGACGTTGGGTAGAAGTTCAAATTCGTTCAGAACGTATGAATGAAATTGCCGAAAAAGGATATGCAGCTCACTATAAATATAAACAAGGAAAAGAAAAAGATGGAGGTTTAGACGAATGGTTAGCTAAACTACAAGAAGCTCTAGAAAATCAAGAGGTAAACGCTGTAGACTTTGTAGAACAGTTTAAACTAAACTTATATGCCAAAGAAATATTCGTATTTACTCCAAAAGGAGATTTAAAATCACTTCCAAAAGGAGCCACACCATTAGATTTTTCTTTTAGTATACATACACAAGTAGGGTTAAAAACTAGAGGTGCTAAGGTTAATGGAAAATTAGTTCCGCTAAGCCATGAACTAAAAAGTGGCGATCAGGTAGAAATCATCACATCAGAAAATATTAAACCTACCGCCAATTGGTTAGACTATGCTACTACAGCAAGAGCAAAATCTAAAATTAAGTCATCTTTAAATGAAGAGAAAAAACAAATTGCCTCTGAAGGAAAAGAAATATTAAGGCGTAAACTAAAACAACTTAAAATTACCCTTAATGACAAATCTATCAATCAGTTAGTATCCTTTTTGGGATACAAAACAAGTTTGGACTTGTTTTATAGAGCTGGTTTAGGAAATATAGATAACCAAAAACTAAAAGAGTTTGCTGCAGAGCGAAATAATGCTATACTTGGTTTCTTTAAAAAGCGAATGCGCAAGCAACAAACTACAGAAGATGTAGTAAAAGAAGTTATAACACATAAATATGACAAGCTAGTTTTTGGTAAAGAAGAAGAGAAATTAGAATACAAACTATCGCCTTGTTGTAGCCCTATACCTGGAGATCCTGTTTTTGGATTTATCACCGTTTCTGAAGGTATTAAAGTTCATAAAAACAACTGTCCTAATGCTGTAAGTATGCAAGCTAACTTTGCTTATCGAATTATGAAAGCAAAATGGATAGACTCGTCTCAAGAAGAATATTCTGCCGATTTAACCATATCAGGTATAGATCAAATGGGATTAGTAAGTGATGTTACTAGAGTTATTTCTACGAACATGCATGTAAACATGAAAAAAATTAGCTTCGAATCTAACGACGGTATTTTTAAAGGAAAAGTAACCGTTGTTGTTAAGAACAAAAACATCTTAAACAAACTTGTTGAAAACATTAGAAAAGTTAGTGGTATAGAGAAGGTTACTCGAGATTAAAGCTTTTTATTTTTTGTGATAACTTTTATATCAATAATGCTAAAAATAGTTGTAAATTTGCCCGTTCCAATTTTGTAAATGATGGAAGAAAAAAACAATAATCAAGAAATCGTTAAGAATGTATTTACGAACTACTTAGAAGAAAAGGGACATCGTAAAACTCCTGAACGATATGCAATTTTAAGTGAAATCTATAGCAGCAATGATCATTTCGACATTGAATCATTATACATTATGATGAAAATGAAGAAGTACAGAGTTTCTCGTGCTACTTTATACAACACTATAGAGTTACTGCTAGATTGTAACTTGGTTAGAAAACATCAGTTTGGTGATAATCAAGCTCATTATGAAAAGTCGTATTTTGATAAAAATCACGATCACATTATATTATCTGATGGAGAAGTTTTAGAATTCTGCGATCCAAGAATTCAATCCATAAAAAAAACGATTGAAGAAGTTTTTGATATCGAAATTCACAACCACTCATTATATTTCTACGGAACAAAAAAAAACAAACAATAACAACACACTAAACAAAACACAATGGCAGTAGATTTACTACTAGGTTTACAATGGGGAGACGAAGGCAAGGGAAAAATTGTTGACGTACTTACCGCTAACTACGATATTATTGCTCGTTTTCAAGGAGGTCCAAATGCAGGTCATACTTTAGAGTTCGATGGTATTAAACATGTATTAAGAACAATTCCTTCTGGAATTTTTCACGACAAAGCTATTAACGTAATCGGTAACGGAGTAGTTGTAGATCCGGTTGTTTTTGTAAAAGAATTAGAAGGCTTAGAACAATTTAAAATTGACTATAAATCTAAATTAATCGTATCTAGAAAAGCCCACTTAATATTGCCAACTCACCGTTTATTAGATGCTGCATCTGAAGCTTCTAAAGGAAAAGCTAAAATTGGTTCTACCTTAAAAGGTATTGGGCCAACTTACATGGATAAAACTGGTAGAAATGGTATACGTGTTGGAGATTTAGAATTAGATACTTGGAAAGAAAAGTACCGTTCTTTAGCTAACAAACACGAAGCTATGATTAAGTTTTACGATGTAGATGTACAGTATGACTTAGATGAAATGGAAGAAGAATTCTTTGCTTCTGTAGAAAAACTTAAAGAATTAACTTTTATTGATAGTGAAGAGTATTTAAACCAAGCTATAAAAAGTGGTAAAACTATTTTAGCTGAAGGAGCTCAAGGTTCATTATTAGATATTGATTTTGGAACCTATCCGTTTGTTACTTCATCTAACACTACAGCAGCTGGAGCTTGTACTGGTTTAGGAATTGCTCCTAACAAAGTAAAAGATGTATTTGGTATTTTTAAAGCTTACACTACTCGTGTAGGTTCTGGACCATTCCCTACTGAATTATTTGATGAAACTGGAGCTGAGATGGCAAAAGTTGGTCATGAATTTGGTGCGGTAACCGGTAGACCAAGACGTTGTGGTTGGTTAGACTTAGTAGCCTTAAAATACACTTGTGAGGTAAATGGAGTTACCCAATTAATGATGATGAAAGGTGATGTTCTTTCTGGTTTTGATAAATTAAAAGTTTGTACTGCTTATAAGTACAATGGCGAAACCATTAAGCACTTACCATATAACATAGAACCAGAAAACGTAACACCTATATTTACTGAGTTTGATTGTTGGGAAGAAGACTTAACTAAAATGACCAATCCTGACCAATTCCCTAAAGAATTGAATGATTATATCGATTTCTTAGAGAAAGAATTAGAAATTCCTATCAAGATCGTTTCTGTTGGTCCAGATAGAACACAAACAATTCACAGATAAAAATCTGTATCATATAAAACTTAAACGCTTCTCTTTTGAGAGGCGTTTTTTATTATCCAAAAATTAATCTATTATTATTTTTTCTTTTGACAAAGGTGGTGGCGGTGGAGGCAATATAGAATAATGATAGTTATCTACTACCTGTAAATTAATTGGATATTCAACTCTCAAACGATCAATTGATTTATTACTAACTCTTTTCTTTTCTTTTATAAAACTATAATAGGAATGAACAATTGAGATAAAAACACTATCTCTTTGATAATTATTTTTAATATGACTAGCATTAAATATAATTAAAGAGCTCTTATTCCTCATATTACTTTCCATAAACTCATAATAATTCTTCAATACTTTATCCATTTCTACTTGACTTAACTCTTCATACAACTCATCATTTACTAGCCATTTGAAATCTTTGTTTACACTCATTCTCATTACATCTCTTTTTTTATAACAAAAAATATCACCACAAAAACTCTCAAATATAAATGGTAAGTATACCCCGTAAGTAGACAAGTACATATAAGTATTTAAGCCTTTACCTTTTTTGCAATACTCATCATCTAACTTATCAAATTCCTCTCTAGTTTTTATCGTATCCAAACAAAACACAAAAGCATCTTCTGGTACTTTGTATTTATAAACATGATTAGCTGTTAATGCTTCTATCCTATCTTTTTCTCTTTGTGTATACTCCTTTTTACAAGAAAAAAACATAACACTTAACAACACAAATATTCCTACATATAATTTCATAAAGCTGATTAGTTTTAGAACTAACATTACATCAATAACTATTCCTAAAATTCAATTACCTTTGAATCTATGATTGTACTAGAAAAACATATTGTTCCAACGGGCAATTACCATATTCGAATTCAAGAATATGCAGGTTCTGTATTTAAAAAATTACAATCGAGATCGGCTGTAAAAAAATGTATTGCTAAAAAAGGACTGTATATCAATGGTCAACCAGCACAAACTAGTGACTGGATTAAAGAAGGACAATTAATAGAATTAGTTGCTACAGAAAGTCAATTAAAAAAGGTTTTTCAATTAAATCTAGAAGTAATATACGAAGACGATCATTTAGCTTTAGTAAATAAACCTGCAGGATTCCCTACCAATGGTAATTATTTTAAAACCATTGAAAATGCTTTACCTTTTAACTTAAAAGAAAGCACACTAAAAGACGCTCTTAACCATCCTACGCCTGTACACAGATTAGACAACCCCACCTCTGGTATTTTAATGATTGCCAAAACAAAAGCTACTCAAATTCATTTGCACCAGCAATTTGAACAAAAAGAAATACAAAAAAACTATCATGCAGTGGTAGTAGGTAAATTACCTAAACAAGGAATGATAGAATTTCCTATTGACGGACAAACTGCTTTAACAGGTTATAAAACAATACAGCAAGTTCCTGCTCTGCAAAACGGATATTTAAGTTTAGTAGAATTACACCCAAAAACAGGTAGAACACATCAGCTACGTATTCATCTATCTGAGTTGGGATTCCCTATAGTTGGAGACAAACAATATGCACCAGACAATGTTATGATGCACAAAGGCTTGTTTTTATGCGCCTCCGCTATTGAGTTTACACATCCCATATCTAAAGAAAATATTTGCTTTAACATTTCACTTCCTAACAAATTCAACAGTTATCTAAATCGTGAACACAAGCGATTTACTAAACATAGCTAATAAAAATAAATATTCTTATTTTTACGTTATATGTGTAATAAATTGGCACAACAATTGTCTTTTAATTACAAAAAACACTTTTTCCCTTTATGAAAAACATCATCATACTATTTACAGCTTTATTTTCTGTTATTAGCTTTGCGCAAGATATTATTGCTCAAGATTTACGCGTTAGCGATTATGTAGAAGGCACATTATTGTTACCCAATAATAAAACCAAAACGGTGGCTATTATTATACCAGGTTCTGGTCCTACAGATAGAGACGGAAACCAAAACTTTTTACAGAGCAATTCTTTAAAATACTTAGCTCAAGATATTAGCAATGCAGGAATAGCTACTTTTAGATACGACAAAAGAGCTTTAACCATGCTTAAAAAAGGAGCTTCTGAAAAAAGCATTAATGCTGTTAGGTTTGATGACTTTGTTGAGGATGCTAAAAAAACAGTACAATATTTAAAACGACGAGGCTATGAAAAAATTTATTTTATTGGTCATAGTCAAGGTTCTTTAGTGGCCATGTTAGCTTCTCATAAAGATGTTACTGGTTTTATATCTATAGCTGGTGCAGGAAGAACTATAGATGAGGTTATTATGGAGCAATTAGCCATGATGCTGGTTCCAAAAGAAATGATGGAAAAAGCTCAGAAAACTATTGATATCATGAAAACTGGAAAAACAGATAAGGACTTTCCACCTGCTCTGGCTAATGTTTTTAATTTGCCTTTACAACCCTTTATGATTAATTGGATGAAGTACTCGCCTACTGAAGAAATTAAAAAATTAACCATTCCTACCCTAATTATCAATGGAACTAAAGATTTTCAAGTATCAACAAATGAAGCAGCTCTTTTAAAAAATGCACAACCAGATGCTGAGTATGAAATTATAGAAAACATGAATCATGCTTTGAAAACTGTTGAAAGTGATGATAAACAAGAAAACGCTAAAACTTATAACATGCCTCAGCTAAAAAACACAGAAGGTTTAGCACAAATCATTATTGATTTCATTAAAAAATAAGTCGTTAATAAATCATAAAACCAAAGCAGCTCTTTTTGAGCTGCTTTTTGTATTTTGCAACTTTAACAACCCTATATTAGAATGAAAAAAACAATTATACTCTCATTACTATTTATCGGATTTTTACTATTCGTTAATAGTAGTTTTTCTCAGACAATTACTGTAATGTCTGTAGATGAAAATAGTAATAGTGATTTCAAAATACCTGTAGTTGCAGAAAACATTAAATTTAACGAATTTAATATCCGTTTTCATTCAAATGATTCTTTACTGACTTTTAAAAACGCTATTCTTAATAAAAAATTTTCTTCTGAAAAATTACTCTTCAAAAAAACAAATGGAGGTTATTTAATTAGTTTTAAATCCAAGAAGCAAATTATTATTAACAGTGAAGTAACAGAACTATTTAAATTGGTTGCTAAAGCCGAAAAAAGTTTCCTTAATAAGAAAACAATTTCCTTTGATAGTATTGAATTTAAAAATATAAACGATCCAGTAGCAATAAACCCGATCGTAAAAAAATCTACAGCTTATAAAAAAGTGATTTTTAAAAATGATAATATCATTTTTGGTCTTTTAATGATAGGACTTGGATTCATATTCTATACCGAAGCCAAGAAGAAAGGTTTTTGGACAAAATTCTACAAAATAGTCCCTGGGCTATTCGTTGCATATATGGTTCCTGCAATATTCACAACTACAGGATTGATAGGCCCTGAATGGGATACTATTTCTAGATCAGGAGAATTAGAAGCTCATAAAACTAATATCTACTATATGTCTAGTCGTTATTTATTACCGGCAGCATTGGTATTAATGACATTAAGTATTGATTTAAAAGCTGTATTCAATCTAGGATGGAGAGCGTTAGTTATGTTCTTTACGGGTACTATTGGTATTGTTATAGGTGGACCAATTGCCATCTTACTTATTTCTATTTTCTCTCCTGAAACTGTAGGTGGAGCTGGTTTTGATGCTGTATGGAGAGGATTATCTACACTAGCTGGAAGTTGGATTGGTGGAGGTGCCAACCAAACAGCCATGCTGGAAATTTATCAATACAACCAAAAACTATATGGAGGAATGGTATTTGTTGATATTGTGGTTGCTAATTTATGGATGGCTATTTTATTAATTGGTATCGGAAAATCTAAAAAGATCAATAAATGGTTAAATGCAGATACTTCGTCTATTGAAGCTTTAAAAGAAAAAATGTCTAATTTTAGTGAAAGTGTAAAAAGAAATCCATCGGTTACCGATATGATGATTATGGCTGCGATAGCTTTTGGAACTGTTAGTTTTGCTCATTTAGGATCAGGTTACTTGAGTAGTTTCTTTAAAGATGTGGTTGCAGGAATTTCTAATGACACTACAAGAAACATGTTTACCTTTTTAGGTTCTAGTTTTTTCTGGATGATATCAATAGCTACTTTAATAGCTATTTTATTATCATTCACAAAAGCTAAAAACTATGAGGGTGCAGGAGCAAGTAAATTCGGAAGTGTTTTTATCTATATTCTTGTTGCTAGTATTGGTATGAAAATGGATTTAACTATGATTCTTGATAATACTGGATTAATATTTATTGGATTAGTTTGGATGGCTATTCATGCCTTATTATTAATCTTAGTTGCCAAACTAATTAAGGCTCCTTATTTTTTCTTAGCAGTAGGAAGCCAAGCAAACGTAGGAGGTGCGGCTTCTGCGCCTATAGTTGCTTCTGCATTTCACCCATCACTAGCAACAGTAGGTGTATTGTTAGCTGTATTTGGTTATGCCATAGGAACGTTAGCCGCTATTATTTGTACTATACTCATGCAAATGGCAGCACCAGTTGGGTAAAAAACTCTTAACAAGTTCTATTAATCTTTTACCTCTAAATAAAAAGTTTTTGCATATTTGCATGCATTCTAAAAAAACGAAAAATCATGAATAAATTAGCTTTTATTTTTCTAGTAATAATTACATTATCTTCTTGTAAGAACGAAAATGAAATGCGAATAAACGCAACCATTACAGGCTTAAAAAAAGGAACTGTTTATTTACAAAAAATATCAGATAGCACATTAATAAGCTTAGATTCTGTTATAGTTAACGGAAATGATTCATTTAGCTTGACTACAGAAGTAAAATCACCTGAGTTGTTTTACATATATGTTGATAAGGTTGATGGTACAGATTACAATGATCGTATACAGTTTTTTGGGGAAAAAGGAGAGATTACTTTTAACACGCATTTAGATAAATTAAACGAAAAGGTAATTTTTACCGGTAGTAAAAGTCAAAAAGTATTTGAACAGTATAATAAGGCTATGAAAGCGGTTAACACGAAGTTAGCTCAAACTCAGGTAGAATTATTACAAGCTCAAGCTAATGGTGATGAAGAATTAATGATTGAAGCCGATAAACAACAAATAAAACTTTTAAAATCTAAATATCTTAGAGCTATACAATTTGCTTTAAATAATAAAAGAAGCCCTGTAGCAGCTTATATAGGCGCTAGAGAGATTCCAGAAGCCAATCCTAAATTCTTAGATTCTATTTATAACGGGCTGTCTAAAAAAGCTAAGACTACTATTTATGGTCAGGAATTAAAGCAATTACTTAAACAACAGTAAGAAAGAAATAAACTTTTACAATTAACTAAAAGGAGCTATTAGAAAATTCTAATAGCTCCTTTTTTTAGCTTAAAGATTAATTTTTATATCATTTATCAGCTTAAAATTCTTTATAAAAACAAAAAACCGAATATCTAAAGATATTCGGTTTTTGAGCCGATGAAGGGACTCGAACCCCCGACCTGCTGATTACAAATCAGCTGCTCTAGCCAGCTGAGCTACATCGGCATTGCGGGTGCAAATATAGAATTGATTTTTACATTTGCAAACACTTTTTATGCTTTTTTTTATAAATTATTAATCTTATCAATTAAAGCTCTTCCTCTATCTTCTACAGATTTCTTAATTGCAGTAAAATGTGCTTTTCTATCTTCCACATTCTTAGCGTTTATGCTATCCATAGTCTCATCAAAAGCTACAATTGCTTCGTCAATTATTCCTTCAGATGCTGTTACATCTTTTTCAGGATTTGTTAACTGCCAAACATAAACTGCCTCAATAATATCTCCAAAAACAAAGTTTACGTCTTTTTTTAAATTTTTAATACTTGCCATGATTTTTCTTTTTTTAGCTGCTGCAAAAGTAAGGATAATGCTTTTAGCTTTAAATAAAAACTTCTAAAAGTTTTACATTAGATGTTTTTACATCAAATTCCTTTAATGCCGCTGGAATTAAAACTGTTTCTCCAAAAGATATTTTTTCTTCAAACTCATAACCAGATAGAATAGCTTCTCCCTCTATACACATATAAATAACAAAAGAGTCTTTATCTTTATTATTAATTTCTATATTCGATGTGATATGGAAATAATTTGTTGAAAAATAGTTACTAGACACCATTTGATTAGACTGGTTTTCTTCTGTTTCATAAACCATGCGTTCTCCTCTAAATCCAAAATTAATTGCTTCTAAAGCTTCTCGCTTGTGTAAACGCCTTAATTTTCCATTTGTATCTAATCTATCCCAATCATATACACGGTACGTTATATCTGATGTTTGCTGTATTTCTGCTAATAAAATACCAGCTCCTATAGCGTGAACTGTTCCCGTAGGAATATAAAAAGTATCTCCTTTTACTACAGGAACTTCGTTTAATATTTCTGTTAACGTCTCTTCTTTTAAATGCTTTTTATAGTCAGACTTCTTAATACCATTTTTAAACCCTAAAATAAGCCTAGCAGCAGCGTCTGCTTGAATAATATGCCACATTTCCGTTTTCCCAAATGAATTATGTCTCTTCTTAGCTAAAACATCATTAGGGTGTAATTGTACAGATAAATCTGATGACGCATCTATAAACTTAATTAATAGTGGAAAATTGTTTCTAAATATTTTATATACTGAATTACCTACCAGATCTTCTTTATGCCTTTTAAGTAAATTTTTTAATGTTTCTCCCTTAAATTCACCATTAATTACTTTAGAAATATCTTTTTTAACAGATGAAATCTCCCAACTCTCTCCAATATTTTCTGGAGTAGTTTTCTTTCCCAATACAGAAGATAGTTTAGAACCTCCCCATATTTTTTCTTTTAATATTGGCTCAAATTTTAAAGGATACCATGTAATCATAGGCTATGCAGGATAAGTAACGAAGTTTCTTGGCGTTTCATATAAAGTAATTTTCACATCTAAATTACTTTTAATTTCGGCTCTTAATATATTATATATAACTACCGATATGTTTTCGGCAGTTGGATTTAAATCTTTAAAGTAAGGTAAATCTAGATTTAAGTTTTTATGGTCGAATATTGTTTCTATTTTATCGTGTATTAACTCTTTTAACCATTTTAAATCAACTACAAACCCTGTTTCTTGATCAATTTCACCAGTTACACTAACTATTAATTCATAATTATGTCCATGATAATTAGGATTAGAACACTTATCAAAAATTAATTCATTCTTCTCATCAGACCAATCTTCTCTATAAAGTCTATGAGCTGCATTAAAATGTGCCTTTCTATGTACCGTTACCCTACTCATTAGCTCTTTAAGTGAATATAAAATTTATCGAAAATTATTTTAAACCATTCTGTATACAAATCTGGATTTTCTTTCACATCTTTATATACATCCTCTAAGGGCATCCATTTCCAATTAGCGACTTCGTCTTTATTAATTACTGGTTCTCCTTCATAATTACCCAATAATACATGATCATATTCATGTTCTGTCAAACCGTTGTCAAAAGGTGCTTTATAAATAAATGAAATACTTTCATCTAAATCTGTTACAAATCCCATTTCTTCTTGCAACCTTCTCTTTCCTGCTTCAATATTGGTTTCTCCATCTCTCTGATGACTACAACATGTATTAGTCCATAATCCTGGTGAATGATATTTATGTAAAGCTCTTTGTTGTAGCATTAACTCATTTTTTTTATTGAATATAAAAACTGAGAAAGCTCTATGCAACATGGCTTTTTCATGGGCCTCCATTTTAGGCATTAATCCTATTTGCTCATCGTTTTCATTAACTAATATTACCAATTCTTCACTCATATTTACAAAAGTAAAAAAACCTAAACAAATGTTCAGGTTTTTCTGTAATTATAACAACATCAATTTATTTACTAATAACTATAAACTCAGACCTTCTGTTTAAGTCATGTTCTGCTTCAGAACTCTTTACTCCATCAGCACAGTTGTTAACCAACTCTCCTTCGCATATTGTTTCGTTAAGCAAACCTGCGTTTACTGCACAGTTTTGCGCAGATAGAGAGTTAAACAAAAGAAAAGCCTATAAAAAGAATATAAGCTTGAAAATGCTAGTGATTTTTCTCATAAAAAAGTAATTTTTTTTGAAAGTAAAATATTACAAAAATTAAAAGTAATAACTTTCTTTAAATAATTTACATGTTTTTTAAACTAATAACATTAAGTTAAAAAACACCTTATGTTTTCTTGAAGTAAAAATGAGAATATAGAGTTGATAAGTTAACAATTATTAAGAACCTTACTCTTTTAATCGGTTAAAACAACTTAAATAATCGTTTAAGTGTACAAAATACAGTCTGCTTTGTTAGGTAGCTATAATTTAGCTACATTTACATTATAGTAATAATAGTATACAATTAAGCTATGTAAGTATGGGAAATAAAACTAAACTAACACCTCCAGTAGAAAATGATAACACTTCAAAAATAGAAGCGATAAAAAATCTGATTTTTGGAGAGAATATTGCAGAGTACAATTCTGAATTTGAAGAAATAAAAGCAGACATCAACAAAAAGAAGGCAATACTTGAAGAATTAATTGAAACTACTAGAACAGAATTAAATCAGGCTATTGATAATTTGGGTACTGATTTAAATATTAGAATTACAGAATTAGAAGATACTATTGAAAATAAAATAGAAAATCTTGATGAAAAGAAAGTAGATCGCAAGCAATTAGGTGATTTACTAATTAAGTTAGGGAATAAAATTAGCGAATAATTTACTTTACGTTTTACTATACACTCTCCTTTATTTTATGTCTCAAGATCAGAAATTAAGAAAACTGAAAGAACTCCTCTTACACGAGGATAGAGACACTATTGATGCACTAAAAGCAAAAATTAAAGAATTAGAGACCGTAATAGAAGAACAAAAAAAACTCGCTAAAAAAGTTGACCCTATAATTGACAAAAAACTAGAGAAATACACTCATGATATACCTGAAAAATTAGGACCTACTATTACCCAATCTTTAAAAAACGAAATAGCCAATTCTAAAGATCAGGTTGTTGATGCCTTGTACCCTATTATAGGTAAAATGATTAAGAAGTATATTCAGCAAGAATTCAAAATCTTATCTGAAAAAATTAATAATCAATTACAGAAAAGTTTTTCGTTTAAAAATTGGACCCGTAAGTTTAAATCTAAAGTTTCTGGTGTAGATGAAGAAAGTTTAATTTTAAATGAATTAGGATCAACAGAGATTCAAGAAATTTTTATCATAGAAAAAGATTCAGGTATTTTAAAGGCTAACTTCTCTAAAACCAATACTATAGATAAAGATGTTCTTTCAGGTATGTTAACTGCTATAAAGAGTTTTGTTGAAGAAGCTTTTATGACTGGAAACGAAAACCTTGAAGCTATAGAATATGGACTTTATAATATTCATATTCAAAATTTCAATTCATACTACATTGCAGTAGTTATACATGGTGTATTTAATAGTTCTTTTAAAGGTAAGCTTGAATATGAGCTATTAAACTTTGCAGAAAAAAACCTTGTAAAACAACAAAACCAAGAAACACTTTCAAAAAAACTAGCTGATACTTTCAAAAATGACATTATCTAAAAAAATTGTTTTATTAGGACACTTTGGTGTTGGAAAAACTTCTATCATAAGAAAATTTGTTACTAATGAATTTTCAACAGATTACAAAGTAACTATTGGAGTTCATATCTTAAAAAAAGAAGTTGAACTACCTAACCAAAACGTCTCTTTAATTATTTGGGACCTAGAAGGAACCGACAATATTGATCTTATAAACAAGTCTTATTTACTAGGAGCACACGGATTTATTTATGTATATGATGTAACTAGACCTGTAACATTTTCTAACCTAAAAGAGAATGTTGAAAAATTGAAACAACAATTTACTAAAACAACAATTAAAACTGTTGGAAATAAAATAGACCTTCTAGAAAACAACATCAAATCCTTAGGAAATGATGAATTAATAGCTCTTACAGATGTTTTTAGTAGTGCAAAAACTGGAGATAATATAGAAGAACTTTTTAAAGAATTAACCCAAGATATTATATGCTAGAAAATATTAAAAAATCTTATCAAGCTAATAATACTCAATTTATTATTACCAATAACGAAGGAGTTGTAATAGACAGTGACAATACACTATTTACTATTGAAATAAATTCCTTTTTAAGTAATATACACCCCTTTTTTGAAAATTTTGTTGACATTATTGGTCAAGACAATTTAAACTTTTCTTGTGTTCACTTAAAAACTAATAATACAGAAGTAATTTGTGATATTAGCACTTCATTTTTAAGCGAAGACAAGTACTTAATTATAATTACAGATTTTTCTAAACACTATCAATCATTTCAGAGCTTAGCACAATCAAGAAATGAGACAGCTATTGAAAAAGAAGTTCTAGCAATTAACAATCAAGTTTTAAAAGAGAAGGAAAACTTTAAAAACAAATTTATAGCAAATTTTAGTCACGAAATAAAGAGTCCAATTACTAGCATAATTGCTTTTTCTGAACTTTTAAACAAATCAAAGCTTAAAGATGAACAAAGAGAATATTTAGATGTTATTCGTTCTTCTAGCCAACATCTGAAATCTATAATTAATGATATATTAGATATTTCTAAAATTGAAACAGGCAAACTAACTATTTTAATTGAGCGGTTTAATTTTAAAAATTTAATTAATCAGGTTATAGCAGAATACTCTGTAAAGTGTTCTGATAAAAAACTTGAATTCGTTTATGAAATAGATAGCAACCTTCCTGAATATATAGAGAGTGATAAAACTCGTATAAGGCAAATTATTAAAAACCTATTAGATAATGCTCTTAAATTCACAAAAGAAGGAAGTATATCTCTTTATATAAAAGCACTTTACAAAAGAGCTGGAAAATTAACCTTCTCTATAGAAATAAAAGATACCGGAATTGGTATTGAAGAGAGTGAGCAAGAAAGAATATTTAATAGATTTAACAGAGTTGAAAGCCTAAAAAATGTTGAAGGCGTTGGCTTAGGTCTAGCTATAGTTAGGGAAATGGTTAATTTATTAAACGGTAACCTTACTTTAAAAAGCAAACCAAATTTAGGCTCAAGTTTCACTCTTGAATTTAAAGCAAAATATCCGTTAGTTGAATTAGATACAGAAAAAAAGAAAAAAATATCTAAAGCAAAAACCTTAAAAAAGAATCAAACCAAGCATCGTTTATTATTGGTTGATGATAATAATGATCATCAATTAAGTATTTTTAAAATTTTAGCGCAAAGCAATCAGTATTTTTTAGACATTGTAAATAATGGCTTTGAAGCCATAGAGTCACTTAAAAAAAATCATTATGATTTAATATTAATGGATTTTAAAATGCCACTTCTTAATGGTTTAGATACTACTAAAGCAATTAAAAACCTAAGTGACAAAAGAAAAAGTTCAATTCCTGTTATTTTAGTAACTGGTAATTTAATTGACAGTAATTTATTACAACAAAAAGATGTCTTATTTTTAGATATTATAGAAAAGCCATTTGAAGAAGAAACACTACTAAACGCTATAGAAAGAGCTGTGAAATAATTACATTTGTCGCTCGCTAATTTAAGAGCTACTTATGAGTTTATTAGAAGAAATTGCTAAAAGAAGAACTTTTGGTATTATATCACACCCCGATGCTGGTAAAACAACACTTACAGAAAAATTATTATTATTTGGTGGGGCTATTCAAGAAGCTGGAGCTGTAAAATCGAATAAGATAAAAAAAGGAGCCACTTCAGATTTCATGGAAATTGAAAGACAAAGAGGTATTTCTGTTGCAACTTCTGTACTAGCTTTTATTTATAAAGACAAAAAAATAAACATCTTAGACACCCCTGGTCACAAAGATTTTGCCGAAGATACTTTTAGAACACTTACTGCTGTAGACAGTGTTATTGTTGTAATTGATGTTGCAAAAGGGGTTGAGGCTCAAACAGAAAAATTAGTAGAGGTTTGTAGAATGCGTAATATACCTATGATTGTTTTTATTAATAAAATGGATCGTGAAGGTAAAGATGCGTTTGATTTATTAGATGAAGTTGAACAAAAACTAGGTTTAACTGTTACTCCTTTAAGTTTCCCGATTGGTATGGGATATAATTTTAAAGGAATTTACAATGTTTGGGAAAAAAACATCAATCTGTTTTCTGAAGAAAGTAAACAACATATTACAGAAACAATAGCTTTTGATGATGTTAACCACCCAGATTTAGAAAAACATATAGGGGAAGAAGCTGCAGAAACACTTAGAGAAGAATTAGAATTAGTCTATGAAGTATATCCAGAATTTAATCAACAAGAATATTTAGACGGACAACTACAACCTGTATTTTTTGGTTCAGCCTTAAATAATTTTGGAGTTAGAGAATTATTAGATTGTTTTGTTGATATTGCACCTAATCCTAGACCTAAAGAATCAGATACGAGAATTGTAGATCCTCAAGAAAAAAAATTCACTGGATTTGTGTTTAAAATTCATGCCAATATGGATCCTAAACACCGAGATCGTTTAGCCTTTATTAAAATCGTCTCTGGTATATTTAAGCGTAACACACCTTATCTACATGTTAGAAACAATAAGAAATTAAAATTCTCTAGCCCTAATGCCTTTTTTGCTGATAAAAAAGAAATTGTAGATGAATCGTATCCAGGTGATATAGTTGGCTTACATGATACGGGTAACTTTAAAATTGGTGACACATTAACTGAAGGAGAAGTAATGAACTACAGAGGTATTCCTAGCTTCTCTCCAGAACATTTTAGATACATTAATAATGCAGATCCCTTAAAATCTAAGCAATTATACAAAGGTATAGACCAATTAATGGACGAGGGTGTTGCTCAGTTATTCACCTTAGAATTAAACGGACGTAAAGTAATTGGAACTGTTGGTGCATTACAATATGAAGTAATTCAATACCGTTTAGAACATGAATACGGCGCTAAATGTACTTATGAAAACCTAAATGTTCACAAAGCTTGCTGGGTAGATGCAGAAGATGAATCTAACGAAGAATACAAAGAATTTAAACGAGTAAAACAAAAGTTTTTAGCAAAAGATAAACAAGGACAATTAGTGTTCTTTGCTGATTCTATGTTTACTTTACAAATGACACAACAAAAATATCCTACTGTAAAACTACACTTTACTAGTGAGTTTTAATTTTAAAATTAACACCATACTTATATTTATCATAATACCATTCTAGTAACAAGAATGGTATTTTTTTTTTAAACCTATTTTAAACACACTATAACATCAGAAGAAATAAAAAACACAAAATAGTACTAGATTATAATTTATAAGCAAATAAACCTTTTAAAATTAAGCTATTTTACAGATACTATTACTTATCATTATAGATAATTCTATTTTAAATAAATAACAACTATTAAAAATAGGTTTCATAAAAAAACCGCAAATTTTTCAATTTGCGGTTTTTTATTTATGCTTCTCCTGTTGGTCCGAAATTCATCGGAATTGGAGGTTGCTCGAAATCTTTAATTTCGCCATGAGCTTGTTCAAAACGATACACATTATCATTTAATGCTTTTAACAATCGTTTTGCATGTTGTGGAGTTAAGATAATTCTAGACTTCACTTTACTCTTAGGCACGCCTGGCATGATATTAACAAAATCGACTACAAATTCTGATACTGAATGATTGATAATAGCTAGATTAGAATAAGTTCCGTCTGCTACAGATTCATCTAATTCAATATTTAATTGTTGTCCTTTATTATTGTTTTCTGCCATGATTAACTAAAGTTTTCTTTTACCTGTACCATTTCGTCATATTCTTCTTTAGATCCTACAATAATCTTATCGTATTCTCTTAAACCTGTACCAGCAGGTATTCTATGACCAACAATTACATTTTCTTTCAATCCTTCTAAAGTATCTACCTTACCACTAACGGCAGCTTCATTTAATACTTTAGTCGTTTCCTGGAACGATGCAGCTGAAATGAATGATTTAGTTTGAAGAGATGCTCTAGTAATACCTTGTAAGATTGGTGTTGCCGTTGCCGGAACAGCTTCTCTAGCTACAACTAATGCTTTATCTGCTCTTCTTAATATTGAATTTTCATCTCTTAATTCACGAGGTGTAATAATTTGACCCGCTTTTAAGTTCTCTGAATCTCCAGTTTCTTCTACTACTTTCATTCCAAAGATATTATCATTCTCTACAATAAAGTCATCTTTGTGAATTAATTGATTTTCTAAGAAAATAGTATCACCAGGATCGTTAATTTTAACTTTACGCATCATTTGACGTACTACTACCTCAAAATGCTTGTCGTTAATTTTTACTCCTTGTAAACGATATACTTCTTGTACTTCGTTAACTAAGTACTGCTGTACTGCAGCAGGTCCTTTGATATTTAATATATCATTTGGAGTTATAGATCCATCAGATAATGGCATACCTGCTTTAACAAAATCATTTTCTTGAACTAAGATCTGATTTGATAATTTAACCAAGTATTTCTTAACATCACCTAATTTAGACTCAACTATAATCTCACGGTTACCACGTTTGATTTTACCAAAAGATACAACACCGTCTATAGCAGAAACAACCGCTGGGTTAGAAGGATTACGTGCTTCAAACAATTCTGTTACACGTGGTAAACCTCCTGTAATATCACCTGCTTTAGATGACTTACGAGGGATTTTAACTAATACTTTACCAGCTTCAATCTTATCTCCATCTTCTATCATTAAGTGTGCACCAACTGGTAAGTTGTATGAACGTAATACTTCATCATCTTTACCTAATAGGTGTAATGTTGGTATTAACTTCTTATTTCTAGATTCAGAAATTACTTTTTCTTGGAAACCTGTTTGTTCATCAATTTCTACTTGATAAGTAATACCTTTCTCGATATTCTCGAATTGGATATTACCAGAGAATTCAGAAACAATAACTCCGTTAAATGGATCCCACTGACAAATCTTATCACCTTTCTTAAGTGCCTGCTTAGGCTCTACATAAATATAAGATCCGTAAGGTATATTATTTGTTGTTAAAACAATACCTGTTTTCTTATCAACTAATTTAATTTCAGTAGAACGAGAAATAACAATATTTACTTCGTTTCCTTCGTTATCTTCTCCTTTAACAGTACGTAATTCGTCTATTTCAGCAATTCCGTCAAACTTAGCTTCTAAACTATTTTCTTCAGAAATATTTCCTGCTGTACCTCCTAAGTGGAACGTACGTAATGTTAACTGCGTACCTGGCTCTCCAATAGACTGTGCAGCAACAACTCCTACAGCCTCTCCTTTTTGAACCATCTTACCTGTTGCTAAGTTACGTCCGTAACATTTAGCACATATCCCTTTAGTAGCTTCACAAGTTAATGCAGAACGAACATCAACCTTATCTATAGGAGCTGCAGTAATTTCATCTACAATAGCCTCTGTTAAATAAGTTCCCGCTTCTGCTATAACTTCTCCAGTTGCTGGGTTTACTACATCATATAATGCTGTTCTACCTAAAATACGTTCAGCTAAAGGCTCAACAACCTCTTCATTCTTCTTTAATGCTGTTACTTCTAATCCTCTTAATGTACCGCAATCTTCTGAGTTTACAATTACATCTTGAGATACATCTACTAAACGACGTGTTAAGTATCCCGCATCGGCTGTTTTCAATGCTGTATCGGCTAGACCTTTACGAGCACCGTGAGTAGAGATAAAGTATTCTAAAATTGATAAACCTTCTTTAAAGTTCGATAAAATCGGGTTTTCAATAATAGCTCCACCTCCATCAGCAGATTTCTTTGGTTTTGCCATTAATCCACGCATACCTGTTAACTGACGAATCTGTTCTTTAGAACCCCTTGCCCCAGAATCAAGCATCATAAATACCGAGTTAAACCCTTGTTGATCTTCTGTGATAATCTTCATAGACAACTCTGTAAGAGCTGCATTGGTAGATGTCCAGATATCAATAACTTGGTTATAACGTTCGTTATTTGTTATAAGTCCCATGTTATAGTTAGCCATAATACTATCTACTTGCTTATTAGCATCGGCAACCATAGTTTCTTTAGCATCAGGTATAATAATATCTCCTAATGAGAATGATAAACCACCTTGGAATGCGTAAGAATACCCCATGTTCTTAATTTTATCTAAGAATTCGGCAGTAGTAGGCACATCAGTAGCTTTTAATACGCCATGAATGATATCTCTTAATGCTTTCTTAGTTAAAACTGTATTAATATATCCTGCAGCTTCAGGTACTACTTCGTTAAATAACACTCTACCTGCTGTAGTTTCTTTTAATTGGTAAACTAATTCACCAGCTTCATTAAAGTCTTTTACTCTAGCTTTAATAGAAGCATTTAAGTCTACACGTTTTTCGTTATATGCAATAGTTACTTCTTCTGCAGAATAGAAAGTTAAACCTTCTCCTTTAATAGGGTATTCTGGAGTGTCTTTACGTAACTTGGTCATATAATATAATCCTAATACCATATCCTGAGAAGGTACTGTAATAGGAGATCCGTTTGCTGGATTTAATATATTATGTGAAGCCAACATTAACATTTGAGCTTCTAATATAGCCTCTGGCCCTAATGGTAAGTGAACTGCCATCTGATCCCCATCGAAATCGGCGTTGAATGCCGTACACACTAATGGGTGTAATTGGATAGCTTTACCTTCAATTAACTTAGGTTGGAAAGCTTGAATACCTAAACGGTGAAGCGTAGGAGCACGGTTTAATAATACCGGGTGTCCTTTAATTACATTATCTAAAATATCCCATACTACAGGATCTTTTCTATCGATAATTTTCTTAGCAGACTTAACTGTTTTTACAATTCCTCTTTCAATTAATTTTCTAACTACGAAAGGTTTGTATAGTTCAGCTGCCATGTTTTTAGGTAAACCACACTCATATAACTTAAGTGTAGGTCCAACAACAATAACCGAACGAGCAGAATAATCAACACGCTTACCAAGTAAGTTCTGACGGAAACGCCCTTGCTTACCTTTTAACGAATCTGATAAAGACTTTAATGGTCTGTTCGATTCTGTTTTTACAGCTGAAGATTTACGTGTGTTATCAAATAACGAATCTACCGATTCTTGTAACATACGCTTTTCATTACGTAAAATTACTTCAGGAGCTTTAATCTCTACTAAACGCTTTAAACGGTTATTACGGATAATAACTCTACGGTATAAATCATTTAAATCTGAAGTTGCAAAACGTCCACCATCTAATGGTACTAAAGGTCTTAATTCTGGTGGGATTACCGGTACAACCTTCATAATCATCCACTCAGGATTATTCTCTCTATTCTTGTTTGCATCACGTAAAGCCTCAACAACTTGTAAACGCTTTAATGCTTCTGTTTTACGTTGTTTAGACGTTTCGTTATTTGCTTTATGTCTTAATTCATAAGATAAAGCATCTAAATCGATACGTTGTAACAACTCAATTAGACATTCAGCTCCCATCTTAGCGATGAATTTATTTGGATCTGAATCGTCTAAATATTGATTATCTTGCGGTAACTCTTCCGCAATATTTAAATATTCTTCTTCTGTAAGGAAGTCCATTTTTTGTAATGGCTCTCCTTCAGCATTTTTAGCAATACCTGGCTGAATTACTACGTAACGCTCGTAGTAAATAATCATATCTAATTTCTTAGATGGTAAGCCTAATAGGTATCCTATTTTGTTTGGTAACGAACGGAAATACCAGATATGCGCTACAGGAACTACTAAATTAATGTGTCCGATACGATCTCTACGTACTTTCTTTTCTGTTACTTCAACACCACATCTATCACATACAATACCTTTATAACGAATACGCTTGTACTTACCACAAGCACATTCGTAATCTTTTACAGGTCCAAAAATACGCTCACAGAATAATCCGTCACGTTCTGGTTTGTGTGTACGATAGTTAATTGTTTCAGGCTTTAAAACCTCTCCTCTAGATTGAGCCAAAATAGACTCTGGAGAAGCTAAACCTATAGAGATTTTATTAAATCTCTTTTGTTGTGTGTTTTTGTCTTTATTTCTTGCCATAATAATGGTACTAAAGCTTAAAAATTATTACTTGCGAAACGCTTATTCTTCTAATCTGATGTCTAAACCTAAACCTTTTAATTCATGCATTAATACATTGAATGATTCTGGTAATCCTGGTTCTGGCATTGGCTCTCCTTTTACGATCGATTCGTAAGTTTTAGCTCTACCTATTACATCATCAGATTTAACCGTCAAGATCTCTCTTAAAGTACTAGATGCTCCGTATGCTTCAAGTGCCCAAACTTCCATCTCTCCAAAACGCTGACCTCCAAACTGAGCTTTACCTCCTAATGGTTGCTGCGTAATTAATGAGTATGGTCCTATAGAACGTGCGTGCATCTTATCGTCTACCATGTGACCTAATTTAAGCATGTAAATTACACCTACTGTTGCAGCTTGATCAAAACGTTCACCTGTACCTCCATCATATAAGTGAGTATGACCGAATCTAGGTACACCTGCTTCGTCTGTAATAGCATTAATTTGGTCTAAAGAAGCTCCATCAAAAATTGGTGTAGCATAAGTCTTACCTAAGTTCTGACCTGCCCAACCTAATACCGTTTCATAAATCTGACCGATATTCATACGAGATGGTACCCCTAATGGATTTAATACGATATCTACTGGAGTTCCGTCTTCTAAGAAAGGCATATCTTCTTGACGAACGATACGTGCAACAATACCTTTGTTTCCGTGACGTCCTGCCATCTTATCTCCAACCTTAAGTTTACGCTTCTTAGCAATATATACCTTAGCTAATTTGATGATACCTGCTGGTAATTCATCTCCTACAGAAATGGTAAATTTCTCTCTACGTAAAGCTCCTTGTAGATCGTTTACTTTAATTTTATAATTGTGTAATAAATCTTTAATTAACGTGTTAGATGCTTCATCTGTAGTCCATACTCCACTTACTAAGTGTGTATAATCATCTACAGCATTTAACATCTTTTGAGAGAATTTTTTACCTTTTGGTAATACTTCTTCTCCTAAATCATTAAATACACCTTGAGCTGTTTTACCAATTACGATAGTTGCTAATTTTTCAACTAAAACATCTTTTAATGCTTCAAACTTAGCATCGTATTTTACTTCTACAGCTGTTAATTCTTCTTTATCTTGATTACGCTTACGCTTATCTTTAATAGCACGAGCAAATAATTTCTTATTTACTACTACACCGTGTAACGATGGAGAAGCTTTTAAAGATGCATCTTTAACATCTCCTGCTTTATCTCCAAAAATAGCACGTAATAATTTCTCTTCCGGTGTTGGATCAGATTCTCCTTTAGGTGTAATCTTACCAATTAAAATATCACCAGGTTTAACCTCTGCTCCAACTCTAATCATACCATGCTCATCTAAGTCTTTAGTAGCCTCTTCAGAAACATTTGGTATATCATTCGTTAATTCTTCATTACCTAATTTGGTATCACGAACCTCTAATGAATACTCATCAATATGAATAGATGTGAAAATATCATCTCTTACAACTTTTTCAGAAATTACAATCGCATCCTCAAAGTTATACCCTTTCCAAGGCATAAAGGCTACTTTCATATTTCTACCTAAAGCTAATTCTCCTTGTTGAGTAGCATATCCTTCACAAAGTACTTGACCTAATTCTACTCTATCACCTTTCTTAACAATAGGTTTTAAGTTAATAGATGTACCTTGGTTGGTTTTTCTAAATTTAATTAAGTCATAAGACTTCTCATCAGAATCAAAACTTACTAGAGCTTCTTCTTCAGTTCTGTCATATTTAATAGTAATCATATTAGCATCTACATACTGAACTTCTCCAGCACCTTCTGCATTGATTAATACTCTAGAATCTTTTGCTACTTGTCTCTCTAGTCCAGTACCTACTATTGGTGCCTGCGGACGTAATAAAGGAACAGCCTGACGCATCATGTTAGATCCCATCAAGGCACGGTTGGCATCATCGTGCTCTAAGAATGGAATTAACGATGCAGAGATAGAGGCAATTTGGTTAGGAGATACATCTGCGTAATTTGCTGCAGATGGCTCTACTACTGGGAAATCTCCTTCTTCTCTAGCAATAACCTTCTCTGACAATATCTTACCAGAAGCATCAACAGGGTTATTTGCCTGAACAATTTTCATTCCTTCTTCTTCTTCTGCACTTAAATAAGTAGGTGCAGCTTCTAAATCAATAACTCCGTTTTCTACTTTACGGTAAGGAGTTTCTATAAACCCTAAGTTATTTACTTTAGCATAAACTCCTAATGAAGAAATCAAACCAATGTTTGGTCCTTCAGGTGTTTCAATCGGACATAAACGTCCGTAATGAGTATAGTGAACATCACGAACCTCGAAACCTGCTCTTTCACGAGACAGACCTCCTGGTCCTAATGCCGATAATCTTCTTTTATGAGTAATCTCTGCTAATGGATTTGTTTGATCCATGAACTGAGATAATTGGTTGGTACCAAAGAAAGAATTAATAACAGAAGACAAGGTCTTTGCATTAATTAAATCTATTGGAGTAAACACTTCGTTATCACGAACATTCATACGCTCACGGATAGTTCTAGCCATACGAGCTAAACCTACACCAAATTGAGACGATAATTGTTCTCCAACCGTTCTTACACGTCTGTTAGATAAGTGATCGATATCATCTATCTCTGCTTTAGAGTTAATTAACTCTATTAAGTACTTAATAATCGTAATGATATCTAACTTAGTTAAGATTTGCTTATCCATATCGATATCTAATCCTAACTTCTTATTCATTCTATAACGACCAACAGTTCCTAAGTTGTAACGTTGATCTGAGAAGAATAACTTATCTATAATTCCTCTTGCTGTTTCCTCATCTGGCGGCTCAGCATTACGTAATTGACGGTAAATATGTTCTACTGCCTCTTTTTCTGAGTTAGTAGGATCTTTTTGAAGCGTATTGTGAATAATAGCGTACTCTGCAGATTGGCTTTCTTCTTTGTGCAATAAAATTGCTTTTACACCAGCTTCAATTATTTCTTCAATATTTTCTTTATCTAAAGTAGTGTCACGATCTAATACTATTTCGTTACGTTCTATAGATACTACTTCTCCTGTATCCTCATCAACAAAATCTTCATGCCATGTATTTAATACACGTGCAGCTAATTTTCTTCCAAGAACTTTTTTAAGTCCACTTTTTGAAACTTTAACCTCTTCTGCAAGGTCAAAAATTTCTAAAATATCTTTATCTCTTTCGTAACCAATTGCTCTAAAAAGAGTAGTTACAGGTAATTTTTTCTTTCTATCAATGTAAGCATACATTACGCTATTGATATCTGTAGCAAATTCTATCCAAGATCCTTTAAAAGGAATAACTCTGGCAGAATATAACTTTGTTCCGTTTGCGTGGAAAGATTGCCCGAAGAATACCCCAGGAGATCTATGTAATTGAGATACAATTACACGCTCTGCACCATTGATACAAAAAGTACCACTAGGTGTCATATAAGGAATTGTTCCTAAGTAAACATCTTGAACAATTGTTTCAAAATCTTCGTGCTCAGGATCTGTACAGTATAATTTCAATCTAGCCTTTAAAGGCACACAATATGTTAATCCTCTTTCAATACACTCTTGTAGTGAATAACGTGGAGGATCTACAAAATAATCAAGAAATTCTAATACAAAATTATTTCTGGTATCTGTAATAGGAAAGTTTTCCATGAAAGTATTATATAAACCTTCATCTCCTCTTTCGTCTGACTTTGTCTCTAATTGGAAAAAATCTTGAAAAGACTTGATTTGAATATCCAAGAAATCTGGATAATCTGGTCTGTTTAATACAGATGAAAAACTAAATCTTTCGTTTGCTGTTGCTAACATCAATATTAGAAATTTTATTTATGAAAAATAATTTTTTATTCACGTAACGATTATATACGCAAAATGGTTTAGGCCATAGAGACTACTCTCTAGACCTAAACCTTTGTATGTTTAGAAGTAAGAATTACTTTAACTCTACCTCTGCTCCAGCTTCTTCTAATGAAGCTTTAAGCCCTTCAGCTTCGTCTTTAGAAACACCTTCCTTAATTGGAGCTGGTGCGCTATCTACGATACCTTTAGCTTCTTTTAATCCTAAACCAGTTAATTCTTTAACTAATTTTACAACTGCTAACTTAGATCCACCAGCTGCTTTTAAGATTACGTCGAATTCTGATTTTTCTTCTGCAGCGTCTCCACCAGCAGCAGCACCACCAGCAGCAACAGCTACAGCTGCAGCAGCAGGCTCAATACCGTACTCTTCTTTTAATATGTCTGCTAATTCGTTAACTTCTTTTACAGTTAAGTTTACTAATTGCTCTGCGAAATCTTTTAAATCTGCCATTTTCTATCGTTTTAAAAATGTTTGTTAAATATAATTGTTATTAAGTGCGTACTCGCTAATATTATCCTTCTTTCTCAGATAATGTTTTAAGAATACCTGAAAGCTTACTACCACCTGATTTAAGCGCAGAAACAACGTTCTTAGCTGGCGATTGTAATAATCCGATGATTTCTCCAAGTAATTCTTCTTTAGATTTGATATCAACTAATGCGTCTAGTTGGTCATCTCCAATAAAAATAGCTTCCTCTACATAAGCACCTTTTAATAAAGGCTTATCTGCTTTTTTACGGAAAGCTTTGATAACTTTTGCCGGCGCATTACCAGTTTCAGAAAACATAATTGAAGTGTTTCCTTTTAACGTAGAAGGAAGATCTCCAAAATCTTTATCTGAAGCCTCCATTGCTTTAGCCAACAATGTATTCTTAACTACCTCTAATGAGATATTAGCCTTAAAACAAGCTCTTCTTAAGTCTGAAGTATTACCTGCATTTAAACCTGAAATATCTGCCACATATAAATTAGCATTTTCAGCTAACTTAGCAGTTAAGTCTTGAATTATTTCTGATTTTTCTTCTCTTGTCATAATAAAAGTTTTTAACTACTAATTAAAGTGTAGCCTCTTTAGTATCTATTGCAACAGAAGGACTCATTGTACTAGACATAAAAATGCTCTTAACATAAGTTCCTTTAGCCGCAGTAGGCTTAAGCTTCATTAGTGTTCCTATTAATTCTTTTGCATTTTCTTCAATTTTAGCAGCATCAAAAGACACTTTTCCAATTGCAGCATGCACAATACCTGTTTTATCAACTTTAAAGTCTATTTTACCAGCTTTAACTTCAGATACTGCTTTTTTAATATCCATAGTTACCGTACCAGTCTTTGGGTTAGGCATTAACCCTCTAGGACCTAAAACACGACCTAATGGACCTAATTTACCCATAACAGCTGGCATAGTGATGATAACATCAACATCTGTCCAACCACCTTTTATTTTATCAAGGTATTCTTGTAAACCAACATAATCTGCACCAGCTTCTTTAGCTTCTGCCTCTTTATCTGGAGTTACTAAAGCTAAAACCTTAACATCTTTACCAGTTCCGTGAGGTAATGTTACTACACCTCTTACCATTTGATTTGCTTTACGTGGATCAACTCCTAAACGTACTGCTAAATCTACTGAAGCATCAAAATTAGCATTAGTGATTTCTTTCACTAAAGACGAAGCTTCTGATACAGAATACATTTTATTCTTATCAATCTTCGCTAGTGCTTCTTTTTGCTTTTTTGTTAATCTTGCCATTTCTTAAATACTTTTAGATTAATTAGGAGCATCTCCTCCAGAAACAGTTAATCCCATAGAACGAGCAGTACCTGCTATCATTCTCATTGCTGACTCAACTTCAAAAGCATTTAAATCTGCCATTTTGTCTTCAGCAATTGTTCTTATCTGATCCCAAGAAACATTAGCTACTTTTTTTCTGTTAGGCTCTCCTGAACCTTTTTTAATTTTTGCTGCTTCTAACAACTGAACTGCCGCAGGTGGAGTTTTGATTACAAATTCAAATGATTTGTCTTTGTAAACAGAAATTACAACTGGTAAAACTTTTCCTTGTTTATCCTGTGTACGAGCATTAAACTGCTTACAGAATTCCATGATGTTTACACCAGCAGCACCTAGAGCGGGTCCAACCGGTGGCGACGGATTCGCTGCACCTCCCCTAACTTGTAGCTTAACTACTTTACTTAACTCTTTTGCCATTTGTTTAAATTTAGTTTGCCTTTATATATGGAAGCATAAAGGCTTTAATAATATATTAATGTAACAATATTATACTTTTTCTACTTGCATAAAACTCAATTCTAACGGAGTCTTTCTTCCAAAGATTTTAACCATTACTTCAAGTTTACGCTTCTCTTCGTTAACATTTTCAATAGTACCATTAAAACCATTAAACGGCCCATCTATAACCTTAATAGTTTCTCCTACTGAATAAGGTATCATCACGTTATCTGTTTTAACAGCTAACTCATCTACCTTACCTAACATTCTATTAACTTCTGATTTTCTTAAAGGTACAGGATCCCCTCCTTTAACCTCTCCTAAAAAACCAATAACCCCATTTATCGATTTGATAATATGAGGTACCTCACCAGCTAAATTAGCCTGAATCATTACATATCCAGGAAAATAAACTCGCTCTTTATTGATCTTCTTACCATTTCTTACCTGAACCACTTTTTCTGTAGGCACTAAAACCTGCTCTACAAAATCAGACAATCCCAATCTAGAAATTTCAGACTCTATATAACTTTTTACTTTATTTTCTTGCCCACTTACGGCCCTTACTACATACCAATTCATAACTCAACTATCCCTTTTTGCTTAAATTATTTCTTCATTAATTCGAAATACTTCTCAACTAGTGTAGAAAAAACAGTATCTACACCCCAGATAGCAAGAGAAAAAAGAACCGAAAAAACAGCCACAGTAACCGTCATACGTTGAGCATTTGCCCAAGTTGGCCAAGTAACATTAGTTTTCAATTCCCCGAAGGATTCTTTAATATATTTTATCATTATTGCTTAGTATTAGCATTTTTTGCACGGGTTGAGAGACTCGAACTCACGACACCTGGTTTTGGAGACCAGTGCTCTACCAACTGAGCTAAACCCGTAAATAAAGGAGCCTTAAAAAAGACTCCTTTTATATAAACTATAAATTAGTCTAAAATTTCAGTTACCTGACCAGCTCCTACTGTTCTACCTCCTTCACGGATAGCGAACTGTAAACCAATATTTAATGCAATTGGCTGGATTAAGTCAACAGTGATTGTTAAGTTATCACCAGGCATAACCATTTCAACACCATCAGGTAAACCAATGTTACCAGTTACGTCAGTTGTACGCACATAGAACTGAGGACGGTAGTTGTTATGGAATGGAGTATGACGTCCACCTTCTTCTTTCTTTAAGATATAAACCTCAGCTTTAAACTTAGCATGAGGAGTAATAGAACCTGGCTTACAGATTACCATTCCTCTTTTAATATCTTTCTTATCAATACCTCTTAATAAGATACCCGCGTTATCTCCAGCTTCACCTCTATCTAATATCTGACGGAACATCTCGATTCCAGTAACAGTAGAAGTTAACTTCTCGTCACCCATACCGATGATCTCTACAGGATCTCCAGAGTTAATAATTCCAGTTTCGATACGTCCAGTTGCTACTGTACCACGACCTGTAATAGAGAATACATCCTCGATAGGCATTAAGAAATCTTTTTCAGTATCTCTTGGTGGCTCTTCGATCCAAGTATCAACAGCTTCCATTAATTCTAAAACTGTATCTACCCACTTTTGCTCTCCATTTAAAGCACCTAAAGCAGAACCTTGAACTACAGGACCATTATCTCCATCATATTCATAGAAAGATAATAAATCTCTAACCTCCATATCTACTAACTCTAACAACTCCTCATCATCAACCATATCACACTTGTTTAAGAAAACAACGATACGTGGAATTCCAACCTGACGACCTAATAAGATGTGCTCACGAGTTTGCGGCATAGGACCATCTGTTGCAGCAACAACTAAGATAGCACCATCCATCTGAGCAGCTCCCGTTACCATGTTCTTTACATAATCGGCGTGACCTGGACAGTCAACGTGAGCATAGTGACGATTTGCTGTTTGATACTCTACGTGAGAAGAGTTAATAGTAATACCTCTCTCCTTTTCTTCAGGAGCGTTATCAATCTGATCAAAAGCTCTAGCTTCTGAGTATCCTGCATCTGCTAATACTTTAGTAATAGCAGCAGTTAAAGTAGTTTTACCGTGATCTACGTGTCCGATAGTACCAACATTTAAGTGGGGTTTCGAACGATCATAAGTTTCCTTTGCCATCTTTAATTGTTTTTAATCTTAGTTATATATTAGTGTTCAATTTTATACTAAATTCTACCATTAACCCTCGTCAGGATTAACCAAGAAGTATCGATTGCTAACGGATGAATCCGTATAATTTTCTCGAAACACTTCTTTACCTCCATTTCTCAACTCAGAAACGAACGTTGAGCCAACAACGGGATTTGAACCCGTGACCTCATCCCTACCAAGGATGCGCTCTACCAACTGAGCTATGTCGGCTTTTGAGCGAGAGACGAGGTTCGAACTCGCGACATTCAGCTTGGAAGGCTGACGCTCTACCAGCTGAGCTACTCTCGCATTAACAAAACCTGAAAACAGATTTTGAAATTTCTGAATTAACAGAAATTCTGGTGGGGAGAGCAGGATTCGAACCTGCGAAGTCGAAAGACAACGGAGTTACAGTCCGTCCCATTTGGCCGCTCTGGAATCTCCCCAGTTTTTTTCAATATTTAAATGAACTTTTTTAGAGCCGATGAAGGGACTCGAACCCCCGACCTGCTGATTACAAATCAGCTGCTCTAGCCAGCTGAGCTACATCGGCTTTTAATCATAAAAAAAGCCCGCTATTTCTAACGGACTGCAAATGTATGTATTATTTTTTGTTTTCAAAATAATTTTTAAGCTTTTTTACACTAAGCATGTGCTCTTAATTTTTCTTTTCTCTTTTTTAATAATCTTTCTAAAGACTGAGAAGCAGAATCTGTAGCCTCTTCGAAAGTTTTACACTGCTTTTTCACCATAAATTCATCTCCTGGAACACTTAATTTAACTTCTAATATTTTATTTTCTTTTTCACTTGTGTTTTCAACTTTCATATATACATCAGCACAAATTACTTTATCAAAAAACTGATCTAACTTATCCATTTTCTTTTGAATAAAATCCACTAATTTTTGATCAGCTACAAAGTTTACAGATTGCGTGTTTACTTTCATTTAGTTTTAAGTTTTTAGGTTATACATTAATCTTGCCGATTTCTTGGGTGAGTATTACGATATACATCTTTTAACTTTGCCATACTATTATGAGTATAAACTTGAGTGGCAGCTAAACTAGTATGCCCTAATAATTCTTTCACCGCATTTAAATCTGCTCCTTCATTTAACAAGTGTGTAGCAAACGTATGCCTTAAGACATGTGGGCTTTTTTTTAGTTTAGAAGAAACTATACTAAAATACGAATTTATTATTCTATACACAAGCGTATCATAAATTTTACTTCCTTTTTTTGTAACAAAAACAAAATCATTAGATTCAGGGAAAATAACATTTTTTCTACAACTTAAATATTCTGAAAAAACATCAACCAAAGACTGAGTAATTGGTATTAATCGCTCCTTATTTCTTTTACCCAAAACCTTAATCACTCTTTCATCTAAAAAGATATCCGAAAATTTTAAAGCTATAAGCTCGGCTTTCCTAATTCCAGTTGAATAAAACAACTCTATAATTAATCTATCTCTCTTTCCCTCAAAATCATCTTTATACCCCACCAACTCAAAAACATCGTTCATTTCTTTTACAGAAAAGGGAACCTGAACTTTTTTAGGGTTTTTTAACGCTTTATGTTTTAACAAAGGCGAAACTTCTATCACCCTAATTTTCAACAAGAATTTATAATAACTCTTTAAAGAAGCTATTTTTCGATTAATAGAACGGTTAGACAAGCCATGCTCAGACATTTTAACCAACCAACTTCTAACCACCACGTAAGCAATTTTATCTATATCGGACGAAAGATTTTCTGTTTCGCAAAAAACAATAAATTCCTCCACATCTTTTACATAAGCTAAAACCGTGTGCTTTGAGTATTTTTTCTCTAAAGATAAATAGTTAGAATATTCTTCAATATGAGGCATAAAAAAAACCGTTTAATATCAAAGATACTAAACGGTTTTGCATTTTATAAGAAAAGAACACTACATTTCTTCTTGATCTCTTAAATGCTGAATGTATTGAGCTTTTTGTAACTGAGCTCTTCTTACAACAGAAGGCTTATTATAGTTCTTACGATCTCTTAATGCTTTCTTTGTTCCTGTACGATCAAATTTTCTCTTAAAGCGTTTTAAAGCTCTATCGATGTTTTCTCCGTCTTTAACTGGTATAATTAACATAAGTCTTAACCTCCTCTCTTTTAGCGTTCGGTTTGCAAATATAGAACTTAATTCACAACTGACAACTAATAATTAATTATTTTAAGTTGCCGGTTTATAATCTTTTTTATCAATTACAATTTTAGCGATAATTTCTTTCAGAATTTCAGAAGTACCTCCACCTATCGGACCTAAACGACTATCTCTTAATAAACGAGCTAAAGGATATTCTTCCATGTAACCATAACCTCCTAACATTTGCAAACAATCGTAAATAACCTTATCGGCCATTTTAGTTCCCATTAATTTTGCCATAGTAGCTTCTTTTACTACATATTCACCATCATTTAATCGTTTAGCCACTGAATAATTAAAGGTTTTACAAACCTCTACTTCTGTAGCTGCTTCAGCCATTGTATGCCTTAAAGCTTGAAATTTATTAATGTTAGTACCAAATGCTGTTCTCTCAGACATATATTGTAAAGTATAATCTATTGCATATTCTGCTCTAGCATGTGCATTTATAGCCATAACCAAACGCTCTAAAGCAAAGTGTTGCATGATATACGGAAACCCCATGTTTTCTTCTCCCATTAAATTCTCAGCAGGAATTTCTACATTATCAAAAGCAATTTCAGCAGTATCTGAAGCTCTCCACCCCAATTTATCTAATTTTGTAGCAGAAATACCAGGTGTATCTCTATCTACCACAAAAATACTCATACCTTTACCGCCTAATTCTGGAGAAGTTTTAGCAGCAACCACCAAATAATCACTGTAAACACCATTAGTAATAAATGTTTTAGAACCGTTTATTACATACTTATCTCCCTTTTTTATTGCAGTTGTACGCATTCCTGCAACATCAGACCCCCCAAAAGGCTCTGTAATACAAAGACAACCTATTTTTTCTCCTGAAATACTTGGAGCTAAATAACGTTCTTTTATGTCGTGACTTCCTTCTTTATCTAAATGCGTCATTGCTAAGTAGGCATGCGCCCACATATTAGCAGCAAAACCACCAGAATTAATCTTTTGTAATTCCTCTAAAAATATAACCGTATAAAAAAGATCTAACCCTAAACCTCCATACTGCTCTGGATACACCAAACCGAAAAAGCCCATTTCTCCAAATTTTTCCCAAATAAATCGCTCGACCGTTCCTGTTTTTTCCCATTTATCGATATGAGGTACAACTTCTTTTTGTAAAAAATCTCTAAAACTTTCTCTAAACAATTCGTGCTCTTCTGTAAAGTACATTTTATTCATCAGGTGTATTTTATTAATTTAAGGTTAAATATAGTTTTATCCGCTCCAATTTTTCTTCAGGAAAGCCCTCAACAAACTTGAGTTCGTCTAAACTTTTAAAACCTCCTCTTAGCAAGCGTTCGTCTATTATGTTCTCAGCTAAACTATTACTTATATAGACTAAAGATGCTAATTTTGGGGCGCCCGCTAAATTAACATTTATTTTTTGAATTTTAGGTAAAGTTTTTAATTGAAATTTAGATCTTATACCCTCATACTCTGAGGTTTTTATCCCATAAACATCTTTCACCTGTTCAATTACCAAATACCCTCCTAATTTATCTCTAAAATTAATTAACCTGTACGCCTTTTTATAGTCTAGATTAAGGGCTTTGATTAAGTCTTTAGCAGCAGCCGTATTTAAATTCTTATTATATGACTTATTAGTCTTTTTTATTTGACCTCTTTTGTTAACCCAATCTGGGAATTTAAAATACGAAGAAATCTCTTTTAATAAGGAGTCAGACACTTGAGTCACCTCTTGAAACTCTTTAACCGAATTCACATACCTATTTTGCTTACGAAAAGAATGCAACCTATTTATTTCATCTACACTCATTCCTAACGCATACCCTTTATAATCTGATATAAAATTAGGATTAAAAGGATGTATAATTTGTTGATTTTGCCTGCTAATGTGCACCAAACTATCTACTTCTTTCTGAAAAGCCATTAACTCTTTAACATCTAACTCATCATTATTATTAGATGAGAAGTCTACATAATAATAAACCAATTGCAACAAAACAACCACAAACAACAAAAGAAAAACCCCAATTCGTTGTTGCTTATTAAACACGAATTGGGATTTTATTTTATTGAAATTTCGCATCTTATAAAGATACGTAATAAAAATCTTATTTCATTGATCTTATCCTCTCTTTAAAAATAGCTAATTCTTCACGCACTTTCGGAGATAATAATACTAACCCTATAACATTAGGAAAAACCATTGCAAAAATCATTGCATCTGAAAAATCTATTACAGCACCCAAACTAATTGAAGCTCCAACAACAACAAATAATAAGAATATAACCTTATAAACTATATCTGTCATTTTACCTTTTCCAAATAAAAATTTCCAAGCTTGTAATCCGTAGTAAGACCATGACAACATAGTAGAAATTGCAAACAAAACTACTGCTATAGTTAACACCCAAGAAAAACCAGGGATCGCAGAGTCAAAAGCAGTTGTTGTTAACTGAACTCCTTGTACCGATTCACCGTATTGAAAGAAACCTCCATCTATATTCGTAATAATAATTACCAAAGCTGTCATTGTACAAATAACTACCGTATCAATAAACGGTTCTAATAAAGCTACAATTCCTTCAGAAGCAGGAAACTTAGTTTTTACAGCTGAATGTGCAATTGCTGCTGAACCAACTCCAGCTTCGTTAGAAAACGCCGCCCTTTGAAACCCAACTATTAAAACTCCTAAAACTCCTCCTAAAGCCGCACTAGGATTAAAAGCTCCCTCGAAAATCATTCCGAATGCAGTTGGTACAGAACCAATATTCATAAAGATAATTATTAACGCTGCACCTACATAAATAGCCGCCATAAAAGGAACTACTTTTTCTGTAACAGAACCTATTCTCTTAATACCTCCGATAATTACAACCCCAACAATTATAGCCATAATTAAACCAAATATAAATCCTGCTTGACCGTTTTCGATACCAAAGCGTTCAATTAACTGAGCTGCTGCTTGGTTAGCTTGAAACATATTTCCTCCTCCGAAAGATCCACCAACACACATTACAGCAAAGAAAACAGCTAACGCTTTTCCTAAACCGCCCATTCCTCTTTCTGCTAATCCTTTAGACAAATAATACATTGGACCTCCATGAACAACACCCTCTTCTGTAACTTCTCTATATTTAACCCCTAAAGTACATTCAACAAACTTAGAAGCCATTCCTAGTAATCCTGCTAAAATCATCCATAAAGTAGCCCCAGGACCTCCCACTGCAATAGCTACTGCCACCCCTGCAATATTACCCAGTCCTACTGTAGCCGACAAAGCAGCTGTTAAAGCCTGAAAATGAGACACTTCTCCTTCTGCTCCCTCTACAGCTATGGTTTCAAACACATCTTCTCCTGGAGTTGGGTCTCCTTCTGCAACATCAGCCGATCTGTGATCCAACTCATCATATTTACCTCTAACTACATTAATCGCTGTCTTAATTAAAGTAAAGTTTGCGAATTTGAAATATATTGTAAAAAATAAAGCTCCTGATATTAAAATTATCAATACAAACGGAACAGAGCTTCCTCCAATCGGAACTGGATAAAAAATATACTTCCCTACAAAGTCAGCAATAGGACGAAAAAATTCGTCAATTTTTTGATCTATACCTTTTTCTTGTGCAAATGTTAAAACAGGTAAAATTGTTAATAACAAGGCTAGAAGACTCTTCTTCATTTTTTTTAGTTTTTGTTAGTTTACTTTAAGTGATTTTTTGGTGCAGCAATATGGTGAAAAAATAGGGTTTTATAAAATTTTTGTTGTTAAATCCTACTTTAATGTTACAAACCAAACATACTGTTTAATTTAGTTATTTGTTCAGGTCTACCTAAAACAATAAGTTTAGAATTTGGCAGTAATTGCGTATCTGCCTCAGGGTTAATAACATACTCTCCGCTTGGTTTTTTATAACCAATAATTGTACAACCTGTATTTCTTCTAAAATCTAAGTCTTTAATTGTATGAGGTGTATCATTAGACGTAAGTGCCTCTATGGCAACCTCTTCTATATTAACGGTATCTTCTCCTATTATAGATAAATTATCTAAAAACTCTACCAAATCTGGAATAACAACCAATGAAGCCATATGATCGCCTCCTATTTTATCTGGCATAATTACATTATTGGCTCCTGCTAACTTTAATTTATTATAAGATGTTTCTTGAGAAGCCCTACTAATAATGGTTAACTCTTTATTTAATTGCCTTGCAGATAGCACTACAAATAAATTATCAGCATCTTTAGGTAAAGCCGCAATTAAACTATGTGCTCTTTCTACTCCTGCATTTTGAAGCACATCATCTTCATTGGCATTACCGTGTACAAATAGCACATCATTTTCATATTTTTCTATTAATTCTTTGTCGCGCTCTATTACAACAAAAGATTTGTTATGAATAGATAGTTTTTGAGCTGCTTGTTTACCATTTCTACCATAACCACATATTATAACATGCCCATTTAGTTGATCTACCTTTTTCTTCATTTTTCGTTGTTTTAGCAATTGAAAGTCATTGTTTTTAACAATATATTCTGATATAACCGATATAGCGTAAGTAATAAAAAAGACACTTGCTAATATTAAAAATATAGCAAATACTTTAGCTTCTTCACTAAGAGGTGCTACTTCTCCATAACCCACTGTACTTATAGTTATTACAGTCATATAAAGAGCGTCTACCCATGATAAATCTGCTATTATCCTAAATCCAACAACACCTATTAGCAGAATAGTACCAAATAACAATAATGCTGTTTTTATTTTAGATTTTAAGATTAAAGAAATCATACTTTTTACAAATCAAAAACTGAACTTCGTTTGGTATATACCAAATCTTTTAACTTTAACAAAAAAGCTAATGTTAAATAAAGAGCAAAAGAAACCCCCAAAGTAGCGAATGAAATGTATATAAAAAACAAGCGTACGTTTTTGGCTCGCATACCCAGCCTTTCTGCTAATCTTGAGGAAACTTCAAAACCGTGTTTTTCGAAAAAATATTTTATTTTATTTATGAAGCTCATAGGCTTTGCAAAATACAACTTTTTTACAGATAGAGTAATTTGTTTCCTATTTTACAGTTTAAACATTTATTATTATCGCAGTAATACTTCTTTAATTCTAATAAAGCCTGTGAATCTCCAGCATGGTCAACTTTAATATTTAACTGTTTAAACTTAGCTATTACACCATTTGTTTCTGGCTGAATGGACTTATACAAGTCGAAAACCACATCAAAATTTGTTTTACCTAAAGTTTTATAATACAAATACTTTAATGGTAAAAACACATTTATAATTAAACGTTCTACAAAAGCTTCACTAAGCAACAAGTTTTTTTTATTACTTATTTTACCAAAAACATAATGAGTGTCCCAATAACTAGAAGCTTTAACTTTAAATACTTGTTTAATTTCTTGCACACTTTCATTTTCAATAAGTCTTGAAAACATGTTTTTATTTAAAGAATATAAAGTTGCAAACTGAGACAACCTAATGGTAGGGAAATTAGCTGGTCGCATTCTAAAAAACTGTACTTTCCCTACCACGGGCATTAAATTGTATTTTCGTTTTAAAAACAAATACTCATTCTTTAATTGCTCATAATAAGAATCATTTAAATCGTCGTCTAACATATTTGCTTGACCAAATAATAGAGCCTCTAAGCTTAATCTTGATGTTATTTCTTTTTTAAATACCGAATATGATATACTATTTACAAGTTGTTCAAAAAAGTGAGTGTTGGCAGTTAAACCAAAAGACTTTGCCAATTGTTTAAACAAAACTTCCTCCCAGTTATTTTGAGTTTTATTTAGGTCGTTTTGAATTATTTTTGATTTTCTCTCTAATCTAGCAACCAAGAAACTATCTTTTAAACTCATTAATAAAACACTATTTACTGTATGAATATCTGATTCACAATTAATCCATAATTTATTACTCAGTAACTTTTTATAGTTTTCTATAATTTTTTCATCTACGTTATTTTTTAGCACTAATGTTTTTACAGGATTATCATAAGCATCAAAAACCACTACATCATCTTCCCATACTACATGTAAAATAACATTATCATAATTTTCATCTATTTCATGATTATGAATATACCAATCTGAAGTTTTTATATGAATTTCTACATTACCCGCCCACTCTTGATCGCCTATAACAAGCCTTGAATTAAAAAAATCTGGGCCTGAGTTAACATTTCTTTGCCCTACTGAAATGACCTGTATTCTTTCTCCATCAATTGTTTCTAATTTATTAGATTTCAATTTTTGGTATTGCCATATATAATGTAGAAAATCTTCTTGCATCTTATTAAGATACAAAAAAACCGCTACATAATTTGTAGCGGTTTTACACATATTCTCTAAAAACGGTTAATCCAAATACCCCATTTCTTTCATCCAATCGTTATTAAACATTTTACCCACATAACGACTTCCGTGATCATGAAACAACACAACCACTACATCATTTGGTTTAAAATTTTCTTTTAATTGCAACAAACCTTTCATAGCTGCACCCGCCGAATTTCCTAAAAACATCCCTTCTTCTTTAGCTAGTCTTTGAGTATACACAGCTGCATCTTTATCTGTTACTTTAGTAAACCCATCAATAATAGAAAAATCAACATTTTCTGGTAAAATATCCTCGCCAATACCTTCGGTCACGTATGGATAAATTTCATTCTCATCAAAAATACCCGTTTCATGATATTTTTTAAACACAGAACCATAAGTATCAATTCCCCATACTTTTACATCTGGATTTTGTTCTTTTAAATATTTACCTACTCCAGAAATTGTTCCACCAGTTCCTACTCCTACCACAAAATGTGTTACTTTACCACTTGTTTGTTCCCAAATTTCAGGGCCTGTACTTTCGTAATGAGCTTTTGCGTTACTAGGATTATCGTATTGATTCACATACCAAGAATTTGGGGTTTCTTCTGCTAATCTTTTTGAAACAGAGTAATAAGACCTAGGATCATCAGGCTCTACATCTGTAGGGCAAACTACAACCTCAGCACCAACAGCTCTTAAAATATCCATTTTCTCCTTTGATTGTTTGTCTGACAATACAAACACACACTTATACCCCTTTACAATTGCGGCTAATGCAAGTCCCATCCCCGTATTCCCAGAAGTTCCTTCAATAATGGTTCCACCAGGCTTTAATCTACCATCAGCCTCAGCGTCTTCTATCATAGTCAAAGCCATCCTATCTTTAACTGAGTTTCCAGGATTAAACGTTTCATATTTAGCTAACACTAAACATGGTAACTCTTGAGCCAGTTTATTGATCTTGACCATTGGTGTATTACCAATAGTTTCTAGTATATTTTTCGCGTATTTCATTATCGATTTAAAATATTGAGAACCGCAAAGGTAAGCCATTCATCTACAATAAAAAACACATGAAGTATTTATACATTTTTTTACAATATTGTTAACGAATTGTAAATTATTTAACAAAAATGCATTTCAACAATTATATTCGCATCTTAACGAGTCGTTAACAAAAGTTTATTTAATTAAACAGTTTTTTTACCTAAGTTTATATCACCACAAAAAAAAACATAACCCTAAAAAACTATTTAAAATGAAAAAATTATTTATTCTAATTGCATTCATTACACTGTCTGCAAATGCTCAAGAATTCTTTACAGTACAAAACGGAGATCTTTACGGAATGATTAATGATAAAGGAACTGAAATAATAGCTCCTAAGTATCATTATCTGGGGAACTTTGACGAAATGAAATCTGGCTGGGCCAAAGTTGGCTTTGAGGGATTATTTGGTTTTGTAGATAAAACCGGAAAAGAAATTGTTGAAGTTAAATATCAGTTCATAGGTAACTACGGCGAATATTATGCGGATTGGGCCTTGATAAAATATAACGGAAAATACGGATTTATAGACAAAAGAGGTAAAGAAACTGTAGACCCTGTTTTTGAAAAAATAAACAAGTTCGGTGAGATTCATGATGACTGGGCTTTGGTTCAAGAAAATTCATTCTTCGGTTTTATAGATAAGACTGGTAATAAAGTTTTAGACACTAAATTTGAAAAAATAGAAGAATTTGACAAATATAAAAAAGGATGGTCTTTAGTACTTACCGATGCTAAATATGGTTTTATAGACCGATCAGGAAATTTAGTTGTTCAACCAAAATACTCAGAAATCGGACAATTTGATGATATTAAAAAAGGTTGGGCGTTAATTACTGTTAATGGAGAAAAGTTTGGTTTTATAGACCGTACCGGAAAAGAAATTGTTGCTCCAAACTACAGCAGTATTGAACCTTTTATGAAGAAAAAATCTAAAATGGCTAAAAATTAATAGCCCTATTCTAAACAATATATAAAGGGTCGACTCGAATGAGTATTGACCCTTTTATTTTATCCCAAACTCAATTACTAACTTTAATTCAATCTAACACAATGAAGAAAAATGCTTACACCTTAATTCTATTTTTTTTATCGATCAGTTTTAGTTTTTGTCAAGAGCACACTACTTTATTAAAAAAGCTAGAAGCATTTAAAAATAGTGATCAGTATAATACCGTAGAACATGAAATTCTTAACGCCAGTAAAAATATTTTATTTCAACCTTTTAGTGTAAAAGACAAGGACAAAATGGACGCTATAAAAGCTGTAGATAGGTGGTTAGTATATACTGGTGACTACACGTTTCCTGTGATGGGAAAATTATACAATGCCATTAAAAACGATGAATACTTAGTTAGTCTTTACAAAACTTCTATGGTAAATTATATTTTAGATCAGAAGTTAAATTACAACAGGATTATTACTTGTAACATCAATCCGCCTAAAGGAAAGACTTATTTAGAGCAAAATGATGTAAGAGAATTACATTATGAAGCAGCCGTTATTTTAATCAAGTTTTTAAAAGAAAATAAAGAACTAGATCAAGGAAAAGATTTTAAAAACATTGTAAATGCTTATGACGAAAAAAACTTACGAGAGGTTTTATTTGAGAGTTAAAACACAAAGCCATCTAAATTAAAGATGGCTTTTTTTATTTTCTAATCAAAACGAATAGCCTTGACAGGAGATATTTTAGTTATGATATATGACGGTATTAGAAGCAATAAAAAGCAAATTGTAAAAGTCACTATATTTAACAGTATTACATATACATAATTAATGGAAACCGGAATTTCTTTTACATAATAAGCTTCGGGGTTCGGAAAACTTAGTATTCCATAAGCATCTTGTAAATGCAGAAAACTTAAACCTATTAAGTTACCCCAAAAAAGCCCTATTAAAACAATATAAGATGCATTATACAAAAACACTTTTCTTACACTCCAGTTATTGCTTCCTAGAGCCTTGAGTATACCTATAAGTTTTGTCTTTTCTAAAATTAACACCAACAACATTACACTCATATTAATAACAGATATAATAATCATTATTCCAATAATTAAATAAATATTGAAATCGAATACTTTAATCCATTCAAAAATTGAATCAAACTTTTGACTAACAGGAGTAACATTTAAAAAAGAATTAGTTTGGTTATATAACTCATCTGCCTTTTGCTCTAAATTAGAAAAGTCATCTATAAAAATTTCAAAACTTCCTACCTGTAAATAATTTCCTTCCTCATCTTTATTCCATTTATTCATTCTCTGCACATGTCTAATATCGGCTATAACAATTAATTTATCAAAGTCTTGAAAACCTGAATCATAAATTCCAACTACTTCAAAAAAACGTCTGCTAGGAATTTTATTTAAATCATCTTTAGGGAAATAGGTCTTAACTTTATCTCCTAACTCAAAACCCAATCTATTAGCCAAAAAACGAGACACTAAAAGTTCATTATTTTCTTTTTCTCCTAAAACATTTGGCAACTTCCCTTCGACCAAATGTTCCTTAAAAAAAGACCAGTTATAATCTTTCCCAACTCCTTTTAACTGAACCCCCTCGAAATCGGTTTCAGTTCTAATTACACCTCCTTTATTAGCTATTGCCTGTACATGAGTAACACCTTCTATAGATGAATTTGGATAAAACCCTTGATTGATTGAGATTGGCTTAGCTGAAACATCTGATTGATTGTTATCATATTTAGATATGATAATATGTCCGTTAAACGCAGAAACTTTTTCTTGAATTTTCTGTTGCAGCCCTATTCCCGCAGCTACAGCTATAAGCATCATGATCATCCCCAAAGCAATTGCTAGTATAGCTATTTTTATAATTGGAGAGGATACACTACTTTTATACTGTTTAGCGGCAATTATGCCTTTAGCTATAAATAATTCGAAATTCAATGCGTCAATCTCTTTTAGTATTTACCAAAAATACATTTTTAATTCTTGTAGGCTTTCTTTTTTTAGCGAATAGTTGTCAATCTCAAAAAAAAGAAGAGATTAAGCCTATTAAGCATGATAAAACCGAGCTTGAAGAATCAACTCGAAAGGCTCTTGATATTATTACCGGAGCTAATCAAACAGAAAACTACTTACCTCTGATAAAAAACAAAACTGTTGGTGTTGTAGCCAACCAAACTTCTGTAATTTTCACCACAAATAATTACACACACCTAGTAGACTCTCTTCTTACTCTTAATATCAATATTAAAAAAGTATTTGCTCCTGAACATGGATTTAGAGGAAAAGCAGATGCTGGCGAAACTATTAAAGATGGTAAAGACGCTAAAACAGGTATTGATATTATTTCAATCTATGGAAAAAACAAAAAACCTTCAAAACAACAATTAGAAGGTTTAGACATTATGATATTTGATATCCAGGATGTTGGTGCCCGATTTTACACCTACATTTCTTCTTTGCACTACATTATGGAGGCTTGTGCAGAGAATAATATTCCGGTATTAATTTTTGATAGACCTAACCCAAACGGACATTATATTGATGGTCCTATTTTAGAATTAGAAAACAAAAGTTTTGTTGGCATGCACCCGATACCTGTTGTACATGGAATGACTATAGGTGAATACGCAAAAATGATTAACGGTGAAAAGTGGTTAAAAAACGGTATGCAATGCAATATAACTGTTATCCCTTGTGCTAATTACACAAAGAAATCTGTTTATAGTTTACCAATTAAACCATCTCCAAACTTGCCAAATGACACTGCTATTAACCTTTACCCAAGTTTGTGTTTTTTTGAGGGTACTAATATAAGCGTTGGAAGAGGTACTAATAAACAATTCCAAGTTTACGGAGCACCGCATTTACCAAAATCTAATTTTAGCTTTACTCCTCATCCTAACGAAGGAGCCAAATATCCGAAACACCAAAACACAATTTGTTATGGTAAAGATTTAAGTAATAAAACCAAGCTTGACCACTTAAATCTAGAATGGATTATAGATGCTTATAAAAAGACACCTAATAAAGATAATTTCTTTAACTCATTTTTTATCAAGTTAGCAGGCACAAAAAAATTACAAAAACAAATTGAAAATGGAGCAAGTCTTCAAGAAATTAAAGCTTCATGGAAAAGTGGATTGAACAATTACAATTTAATGAGGGAAAAATACTTGATTTATTAATTTACTCTTACTAAAGAAGTTTATTTTCCTGAAGATAATAAGTTAATTAATCTATCTGGGTAATCAGTAATTATACCATCTACGCCCATTTTTTTTACTGCTTTCATGTCTGTTAACTCATTAATAGTCCAAGGGTAAATATAAAAACCTTCACTTTTGTATTGAGCAACCATTGACTCATTTAACAATTTAAAATATGGGCCAATAATTTCTGGTTTAAAGTTCAATTGTTTTAATTTTTCATCTATACTTTCTTCACTATTTATTAATAATGAAATTCTTTTTTTTGAATCTCTTAATTTAATTTCGTTGAGTATTTCTACATCAAAAGATTTTAAAACTAGTCTACTTTTTAATTGAAAAGGCAATACCTCTTTTAAAAGTATAGCTACATATTCTTGTGGATTTGGATAAAACAAACCATATAATTCTGGTTTACTCTTTATTTCTATTAAATACGTTATTGGCCTTATTTTGTGTTGCTTACAATATGTTTCGCAAGCAATAATTACTTCGGCTAGTAATGGTTTATAAGCTGGTATTTTTATTTGATTAGGAAATTTAAAATGGTGTTTTAAACCACAATCAAAAGCCTTAATCTCTTCATAAGGCATGTGATATAAATTAATTTTTTGATCATCAACCTCTTTAATAGTAGATCCATCAGGAAATGTACAGGTAACTCTAGACATAAAAGCTTCATGAGAAACTACAATTTCTTCATCTAATGAAACTACTATATCTAGCTCAATTGCGTCTACTCCTAAACGAATAGCCTCTATAAAACCATCTAATGTATTTTCTGGTAAAATACCTCTACAACCTCTATGACCAATAACAAACATACTTACATTTTTAATCTTAAGTAATGTCTTTTTTGAGGGTAAGTTTAAATACTGCGGCTATGCCCTAAGAATTAAAGATACAAATTATTTCAATTTAATCCTTTTCTTCATAGCTTCTACAATATTGTATGCTGCAGGGCATATTTCTGTATTTTTTAGAGTTAAATCTGTGAGTTGCTGAAACTTTCTCCTATTAGTATGGGGATACTCCTTACATGCATTTGGTCTAACATCGTATATTAAACAATAATTATCTTCTGCCAAAAAAGCACAAGGAGATTGCTGCAACACCATAAAACCATCGCTATCCATTTCTAAATATTGAGAAACAAACTGATGTTCTTTCATTTTAAGATGCTTAGAAATCCTCTCAATATCCTTTCTAATAAATAACGGACTTGTAGTTTTACAACAGTTACCACACTCTAAACAATCTGTACGCTCAAACTCTTCTTCATGCAATTCTTGCATGGTATAATCTAAGTTTTTAGGCACTCTCTTCTTCAGTCGCTTAAAAAACTTTTTAGACTCTTCTTTTTTTTCTGCTGCTAATTTGGGTAACTCCTTTAAAATATCCTCCATAGTACAAAGATATTTGTTTTCTTTGTTCTTTCATATATAGCTTATGACAAAGATGACATTTAATAGTTTAGTGCAAAAAAAACTTTTTTTATTAATTCTTTTAAACTCTCTATTATTACCAAGTTATACATTATCCTCACAAATTGGTTTTAACAAAACTGTTGGTTGGGAATTTGATATTAACACCTGGCTATTTTTTTCGAAAACCTATTTAAACACAACATTTGTAATTATTTATGGATTGTTAACACTTTTTAAAAGAATTACAAACATCATATATTCAAAAGTACATTTGTTACTCATAATCTCAATTATTTTTTTTAATCACCTAGAATTAATTTCAAATTCACTCTTACTTTTATTACAAATAATATCGTTAATAATATTTTCTTTAAATGTGATATGGTCTTTAACCCATAAAAACAAAACAACAAAATGAAAGATATTCTAGGAACTGCTCTTTTAGATTACTATAACAATAACTATTCGGAGGATATTATAACAGAATCTACCATTTCTGAAGCAGATGAAATGCCTTTACCTTATTTATTTCGCTCGTACAAAGAAATGCCAGTAATAGAACAAAAAGCTTTACAACTAGCTAAAGGAAAGGTGTTAGATGTTGGTTGTGGGGCTGGTTCTCATTCTTTATATCTTCAGAATGTAAAAAACTTAGATGTTACAGCCATTGACATCTCAATAGGTGCTACAGAAGTAACTAAAGCAAGAGGCATAAAAAATTGCTTTAATCAAAACCTATTCGAGCAAAAAGATCAATATGACACTTTATTACTACTAATGAACGGTATTGGTATTTGTGGTAAACTTGAACGTATCAATTTATTTTTACAACATCTTAAATCTCTATTAAAGCCTAACGGACAAATTCTACTTGACTCTTCAGATATTATTTATATGTTCGACCAAGAAGAAGATGGCAGTGTTTTAGTTCAAGCTAACAAATATTATGGTGAAGTAGAATTTACCATGAGTTATAAAGGAGAAGCCTCAGCTACCTTTGATTGGTTGTACTTAGATTATAACACCCTACAAAATGCCTGTATGGCTAATAATTTAAATTGTGAGTTAGTAACAGAAGGAGATCATTATGATTTTTTGGCTAGGATAACCCGGCTTTAGACTAAATTAAGGAATATTCATATACTTATGAGTCTGTAAAGACATTTTCCATTTAGGATTCTTCATTACATACTCTACCATTAATGGAATCATTTCGTCTTTTTTACTCCACTCTGGCTGTAGAAACAGAATACAATCCTCTCCTACTTGTGCTGCTTGCTCTTCAGCAAATTTAAAATCGTGCTTATTATATACAATTACTTTTAATTCATGTGCAGCTTTGTGCACTTCTTGCAATGGTAATTTTGTTTTTTTAGGAGACAAACAAATCCAATCCCAATCTCCTGTTAACTCATATGCTCCAGAAGTTTCTATATGCGTTTTAACTCCTCTATCCTTTAAAGCTTTAGTAAGGGGATTCATATCCCACATTAAAGGCTCTCCTCCTGTTACCACAATAGTATCAGAATATTTAGCCGCATTTTCAGCTATTGAATCAGTCTTTGTTGGTGGGTGCAAATTAGCATCCCAACTTTCTTTAACATCACACCAATGGCAACCAACATCACAACCACCTACTCTAATAAAATAAGCGGCAGTTCCTTTAAAATAACCTTCTCCCTGAATGGTATAAAACTCTTCCATTAATGGAAGCATTTCACCTCTATCTACTAATTCCTTTATTTCTCTTTTCATTGTTGGGCAAAGGTAATTATTTAAACCACTTAATAAAAAAACAATCACTTCATCTATTTTTTCATCCCTCTTAACCATATTCTTACTGGTAAAACTAAATATACAGTGGTTTTGTTTTAGTCCTAATTAAATTCGAATGGACAAAAAAATGATACTATGAGAACATTTATCTTATTTTTACTATTAAGCATTAATACATATTCACAAGTAGGTATTGGTACAACTAACCCAGATAGCTCTTCAATTTTAGATATCAATTCTAACAACAAAGGTGTTTTACTACCTAGGTTAACCAATACAGAAAGAAATACTATTTCTTCTCCTGCAAAAGGATTGGTAATTTTTAATTCTACTACAAATAGTTTAGAAATCAATACAGGAACTCCTTCTTACCCATTATGGCAAGCATTACAAACTAACAACATCGTTAGCACAGATTCAAACAATATCATATCTACTGGAACAGACGGAGGCGCTTATTTAGCTTCTACTAGTTACTCAGGAAAATTTATTATTAATAACTCTGGTCATATTACTATCACAGGAATTCCTTTTAAACCCAGCAGAATTACATTTGTTGGCCATGCCAATGTTGAATCGTACAATTTAAGTGATGATAATGAAATGAATCAAAACAATCATTCCGGTATATCTAATGCATTTGCTTCAATGAATGGTTATGCAACAAATTACGATGACAATATACAACAACAGGTTATTGCAATAGGAGCACACGGAAACTCTATAAACGACATTTCAAGATTTGCTTCAAGCTCTCACGCTATAGGAATTAGATATGGTAACCAAAATGGTAATTTATTAGGCCATACTAAGGCAACTGTTACAGCTTTTAACAGCGATGGCTTTACTATTAATGTAAATGAATATGCAGACGGTATGGTTATTTTATTTGAAGCCTACAGATAATAAACACTCTACAAATATATTTAAGAGCAATTTTTATTGCTCTTTTTTTATATATCATTATTTTTATCAAAAAAAGATATTCATGTCTCATAAAGAAAAATTCTTTGACCACATAAACAAAGGTTATACTACTAAAGGAGATTACATTACCGTAGGTTCTGCAATGTTAGAAACAGAAACTCTAACAAATGCCTTTGTAAAAATACCTCTTAAAACTCTAAACCGACATGGATTAATTGCTGGTGCTACTGGTACTGGTAAAACCAAATCTTTACAAGTTTTAGCAGAAAATTTATCCGATAAAGGTATTCCGGTTTTGTTAATGGACATGAAAGGAGACTTGAGTGGTTTAGCTCAACCAAGTCCTGGGCATCTAAAAATAGATGAACGCCATGAAAAGATAGGATTACCTTTTGAAGCTAAAAAGTTTCCAGTTGAAATTTTAAGCCTATCAGAGCAAGAAGGTGTTAGAATGAGAGCTACAGTTTCTGAATTTGGGCCAGTTTTGTTATCTAGAATATTAGACGTTACTGAAACTCAAGCTGGAATTATATCGGTAGTTTTTAAATATTGTGATGACAATCAACTAGGTTTATTAGATTTAAAAGACTTTAAAAAAGTACTTCAATTTGCTACAGGAGAAGGGAAACAAGAGTTTCAAGAAGCATACGGAAGAATCTCAACTGCCTCTACTGGTGCTATTTTAAGAAAGATTATTGAGTTAGAGCAACAAGGTGGTGATTTATTCTTTGGAGAAAAGTCTTTTGAGGTTAATGATTTAACCAGAATAGACGAAAACGGAAGAGGTTACATTAACATTCTTCGTTTAACAGATATACAAGACAAACCCAAATTATTCTCAACTTTTATGTTGAGCTTATTAGCCGAAATCTACGAGACATTTCCCGAACAAGGAGATTCCGGAAGACCTGAACTGGTATTGTTTATAGATGAGGCTCATTTGATATTTAAAAATGCTTCTAAAGCTCTTTTAGAGCAATTAGAGAGTATTGTAAAATTAATACGTTCTAAAGGAATTGGTTTATACTTCGTTACTCAAAACCCTACCGATGTACCAGATGCCGTATTAAGTCAGTTAGGACTAAAGATACAACATGCTTTACGTGCTTTTACAGCTAAAGACCGAAAAGCCATTAAACTTACAGCTCAAAATTATCCAGACACGGACTTTTATGACACAGTTGAAGTATTAACTTCTCTTGGTATTGGTGAAGCATTAGTTTCTGCATTAGATGAAAAAGGCAGACCTACTCCATTAGCCGCTACTATGATGAGGGCGCCTATGAGTAGAATGGATGTTTTGACCGATCAAGAATTAAATGAGTTAATTAATAGCTCAAAACTAATACCTAAGTATAAGGAAACTATCGATAGAGAAAGTGCTTATGAGTTGTTAGAGGATAAAATTAAAGATCTACAAGAAGACAAAGTCAAAGAAGCAGAACGAAAAGAAAAAGAAAAAGCAGCAAAAAGAAGTTCTAGTAGACGAAGTACAAGACAAAATCCAGTAGTAAAAGTGTTAACCAGCGCTACTTTTATTAGAGCTGCTTTTGGAGTGTTAAAAAAATTGATGAGATAATTTAAATGAATATTAATCCAGAAATATTCAATACTGTTAATTCAGATATTCCTTTTTTACTTGAAAATGAATATAGTATTCCATGGTCTATGTCTCGTACTGAGAAATATGCTTTTATAAAACTATTAGAAACCATTAAACCTGATAATGCTATAGAAATAGGCTGCTATAAAGGAGGTAGTTTACAAGTATTACAAAAATATTGCAAAAAAGTCTACTCTATTGATGTTGATAGTTCCTTAAGAGATGAAAGAACCAATCAATTTTCTAATGTTGATTTTTTAATTGGAAAATCTAAAGATATTGTTCCTAATATCATCAATCAATTAAACAATAACAATAAAAAATTAGATTTAGTTTTAATAGACGGAGATCATAGTTACAAAGGGGTAAAAAATGACTTTAATCTTTTCTTAAACTACATCCCTAAAAAACCTCTTTATATTATATTTCACGATAGTTTTAACCCTATCTGTAGAAAAGGAATTAAGGCTGCCAATTTTACAAAATCTGATCACATTCATTTTATTGATTTAGATTTTATTTCAGGTACATTTCCTTCAGATCATAAAAAAGAAATGTGGGGTGGTTTGGCTTTAGCTATTTTATTACCTGAAAAAAGAAAAAAAGAATTTATCATACATGAAAGTCAAAAAAGACTTTATAAAGCTGCTTTTAAAAATTCATCTCACTTTTGGAAAGAAACCATTAAAAACCTAATAGGATATTACAAGAAACAATGAAACTAAAACACTTAAAAAAGTTCTCTCTAGTTCTTTCAACTCTTACTTTTAATCTCTTCTTTGCTCAAATACCAATAGAAAAATTTAAAAATGAAATAGCTTCACTTGACACTAATACCAAACAAGAAGCATACTGGAAAAAACTGAATGAAATAGATCAAAACATTTTATTAAAAACAGAGAATATTATTGATTATGACTCAATATCTACCTGTAATATGATTAGGTCTGTAATATTAATTGAGAAACACAATAGTTACAGTAATCATGTACCAATTGCTAATCTTTCTCATAGCGTAGTTGCTTCTTCTAATTTAATTTATTGGCCAATTATTAAAAAATGTGCTAACAAATATGGATATGAAAAACTTATGGGAGGTAAAGCTTATATTTTAGAATCTTACTCAATAAGTTTTTATGGATACTCCCTATACAAACAAAACAATTTATATGAATCTTTACTAGAAAAACTTAATCAAGAAAAAAATAACAGCAAATCAATTATAGAGAATCTAGTTAATAATTATATAAAACAAAAAAAATACAGTTCTTTAAAAGAAGTTAAGGTAATAGGAAGGTGGCAATTACAGCCCTTTAAAAACCTTAAAGAAGATGGTTCTTTTGCATTTATAAAAATGAATGATAAAAACCTATACATGAGAAAGCATAAAAGATTACAAAAATTAATTTTCTTTAAGGTTGAGAATAATGTGAATTTTTATAAAATTGACAACGAACCATTTGGTTGGTATTATTCATTAGATGAAAACAATAACTTAAAATTACACAATGAAAAAGAAGAGGTTTTAATTGCTTATTCGAAAAAATAACTAAACCTCAACAAGAAATACAAACATTATGAAAAAACTATTTATTTTAACACTATCCAGTTTAACTTTTATTCAATGCGCAAAAAAAACTGATCCATTTTTAATTCAAAAAGACAAAATTGGAGTATTAGAAAGAAACTATACCGTTAAACAAATAGATTCTGTATTTGCAAACGATTCAATAGTAAAAAGAGTTGCAGGCGACGAGTTTGCTGGGAGCAGTACAGATATTGAAATCTACGAAAAAGGTGGTAAACATTTATTATCATTATCGCCTTCTGAAACATTAGACGACAATGCTACCATTAACATTGTAACTATAAATGATGACCGGTTTAAAACTGACAAAGGGATTAATTTAAATAGTACTTTTTTAGATTTCACAACCCACTACGAAGTTTCAAAAATTGATAGAATATTAAACAACATCAATGTTGAGTTTAAAAACCAAGATTTTTATATTACCATTTCTATAGATGAGTTACCCGGAGCATACAAATATGACTTTTCTAAAACCATAGAAATAGCCAGTATACCTGACAAAGCAAAAATTAAAAGTTTGCGTTTAGACTGGTTTTAATTATTTTTCTTTAAAATAACGATTAAGGAATTATAATCTTATCCGACTCAATTTAAAAAATTGTTATGAAGAAGATTTTAATTCCTTTTTTTATTGCTTTGCTAACCTATTCATGTGGGCAAACTCAAAATAAAACCGAAATAAAAACTAACCAGTCTACTCAACTAGAAAAAGCCTATTTTGCTGCTGGCTGTTTTTGGTGTGTAGAAGCTATTTTCGAAAGTGTAAATGGCGTAGAAGAAGTTATTTCTGGATATGCTGGTGGAACTCAGAAAAACCCAACTTATCAAAAAGTTAGCTACGGATTAACCGATCATGCAGAAGCTGTAGAAGTAATTTACGATCCTAAAAAAGTATCTTTTAAAACCTTAGTAGAAGTTTTTTATGGATCTCATGATCCTACCACTTTAAACAGACAAGGCCCTGATAAAGGAAAACAATATCGTTCTATTGCTTTTTATAGTAATGAAAAAGAAGAGGTAACTATAAACATGCTTACCAAAGAATTAAATCAATCTACTTTCGATGGCAAAATTGTCACACAAATTCAGCAGATAGAAACATTTTATAAAGCCGAAGATTACCACCAAAACTATGAGCGTTTAAATCCAGAAAATCCTTATGTACAAAATGTGTCGATTCCTAGATTAAATCGATTTAAGAAAAAGTTCCCTCATTTATTAAAACATTAATGTTCAGTTAATTTAGTTTACAAAAAAATATTTTCGTTAGTTTTGTTCACCCCTTAATTCATAACTCATGAAACATATATATATTATACTGATGTTAATTAGTATACAAATCTTGATAGGTCAAGAGTCTAAAAACGTATTGTTTTTAGGGAACAGTTATACCACTTCTAACAACCTTCCTTCTTTAATTCAGCAAACTGCCGCTTCTGTTGGAGACACTTTTACTTTTGACTCTAACACCCCTGGAGGATATCGATTGAAAGGACATGCTAGTAACACCACAAGTATCAACAAAATTCAAGCAGGAAATTGGGACTATGTTGTTTTACAAGAGCAAAGTCAATTCCCTTCCTTTCCAGATGCCCAAGTTGAAACTGAAGTATATCCATATGCAACTCAATTAAGTAATTTAATTAAACAACATAATCCTTGTGCTTCTACAACTTTTTATATGACATGGGGTAGAGAAAATGGTGATGCCGGAAACTGTTCGGGTTGGCCTCCCGTTTGTACTTATGAAGGAATGGACGATTTACTCAGACAACGTTACCAAACTATGGCTAATAACAATAATGGAATTACCTCTCCCGTAGGTGTTGTGTGGAGATATTTAAGAACCAACCACCCTACATTAGATTTATATTCTGGAGATGGAAGTCACCCTTCTTTAACTGGTAGCTATGCAGGAGCTATAACTTTCTATTGTACTATTTTTAGAAAAGACCCAACTTTAGTGACCTTTAATTCTACCTTAAATGCAGCAGATGCAGATATTATAAAAAACGCTGTAAAAGAAGTAGTTTTCAATGATTTTTCAGAATGGAATATTGGCAAATATGATCCTGTTGCTAATTTTACCTATACTAATACTGATGAAAATTACACTTTCAATAACACTAGTGACTATGGAGTATCATATTTATGGGATTTTGGAGATGGAAACACCTCTACAGATGAAAACCCAAACCATACCTACACTAGCATTGGGAACTTTACCATCACCCTTACTACTTCAAATTGTGGAAAAATTTCTATAACATCGCAAGACATTACTATTACTTCTTTAAACATTGAAGACAATCAATTGGCTGATAATAATTTCTATTTGGTTGAAAACCCTGTATCGGATTATATTAAAATAAACTCTAATCTATTTATTTTAAAAAAGTATCAATTTAGAATAACTAATACAATTGGGCAAGTGGTTATAAAAACTAATTCTAACCTTAATTCTAGTCAAGAAATTAATATTTCAAATTTATCAAATGGATTATATATTTTAAATATCTTCAATGAAGATCAAAAGGTTTTTAAAGTCAAAATTCTAAAAGACTAAACACATTCAAAACCGAAACTTTTTGTTTCGGTTTAATTTTTATATATTTGTGAAACACTGTTTCAATTATTAAAACAACAAGCAATGTCAATAGCATTTCAAGCAACTTTAGATTACGCTAAGCAACTAGATAAAGAAGATAAAATCAGTCATTTAAGACAAGAATTCCATATACCTAAAGACAAAAGTGGAAATGAGTGGATTTACATGTGTGGAAACTCTTTAGGGTTACAGCCAAAATCAACAAAAGAATATATTAACCAAGAGTTAACAGACTGGGCTAATTTTGGTGTCGAAGGTCATTTTGAAGCTAAAAACCCATGGATGCCTTATCATGAATTCTTAACGGATTCAATGGCTAAAATAGTTGGTGCAAAACCTATTGAAGTAGTAATTATGAATACACTTACTACCAATTTGCATTTGCTAATGGTATCATTTTATCAACCAACAGATAAAAAATATAAAATTGTAATTGAATCTGATGCATTTCCTTCCGATCGATATGCTGTTGAATCTCAAATAGATTTTCATGGTTATGATCCAAAAGAAGGGTTAATAGAGTGGAAACCAAGAGAAGGTGAAGAATTATTAAGAATGGAAGATTTAGAGACTATTCTTGATGAGCAAGGTGATGAAATTGCGCTGTTATTAATTGGAGGTGTTAACTACTATACTGGTCAGTATCTAGATATAAAACGCATTGCTGAATTAGGTCATGCAAAAGACTGTATGGTTGGTATTGATTTAGCTCACGGAGCTGGAAACATATCACCTAACTTACATGATTCAGGTGTAGATTTTGCCGCTTGGTGCACCTACAAATATTTAAATTCTGGACCAGGAAGTTTAGCAGGTTTATTTATTCATGAAAAGCATGCTTATAACAAAGACTTAAAGAAGTTTTCTGGTTGGTGGAGTCATAATAAATCTACCAGGTTTAATATGCGTCAAGACTTAGATATTATTCCTGGAGCAGAAGGTTATCAATTAAGTAACCCACCTATTTTATCTATGGCAGCTATTAAAGCATCATTAGATATGTTTAATGATGTTGGAATGGAAGCATTAAGAGAGAAATCTGAAAAGTTAACTGGATATTTCGAATTCTTAATCAATCAAATTGATACAGATCGAATTAAGGTTATTACTCCAACAAATCCTAAAGAAAGAGGTTGTCAACTTTCAGTTCAAGTAAAAAATGCTGATAAAAGTTTGCACAAAGCTTTAACAGATAATCATATTATTACAGATTGGAGAGAACCAGATGTTATTCGTTGCGCTCCAGTACCTATGTACAACTCTTTTGAAGATGTATTTAGAATGGTTGAAAAATTAAAAACACTATTATAATGGCTAAACAAGAACATATTATAATTATTGGAGCTGGACTATGTGGTTCGCTATTAGGTTTACGTTTAGCCCAAAGAGGTTACAAAGTTGACTTATACGAAAGTAGACCAGATTTAAGAACAACAGATATTTCTGCTGGTCGATCTATCAACTTAGCTTTGTCGGATAGAGGAATTAAAGCCATGAAGCTAGTGGGTATTGAAAATAAAGTAGAACCTCTTTGTATTCCAATGTACGGAAGATTGATTCACGATACAGAAGGAAATACTTTTTCATCTAATTATTCTGGAAGAGATGGTGAATATATCAATTCTATTTCAAGAGGGGGGTTAAACGGTTTACTTCTAGACGAGGCTGAACAACATGAAAATGTAACACTTCATTTTAATAAAAAATGTACTGGTGTTGACATAGAAAACAACACTGCTCATTTTAAATGTTATGAATCAAAAGAAGAATTTTCAGTTACAGGTGATGTTGTTTTCGGAACAGATGGTGCTGGCTCTTCTTTAAGAAAGAGTTACTACCTAGAAAAGAAATTTCTATTTAGTTACTCACAAAACTATTTGACTCATGGCTACAAAGAATTAGAAATTCCAGCCGACTCTAATGGTAAACACTTAATTAGTAAAGATCATTTACATATTTGGCCACGCGGACAGTATATGCTAATCGCCTTACCTAATTTGGATGGAAGTTTTACAGTTACTTTATTTTTAAGTTATGATGAAGGTGAATACAACTTTAATAATTTAACTACTATAGAAAAAGTAACCGAGTTTTTTAAAACTCAATTTCCAGATGCTTTAGAACTAATCCCAGATTTAGATAAAGAATTTTTTGGTAACCCAACTGGAGCTTTAGGAACCGTAAAATGTAGTCCTTGGCAATACAAAGGCAATACCTTATTAATGGGTGATGCTGCTCATGCCATAGTACCTTTTTACGGACAAGGTATGAATGCTTCATTTGAAGATGTAGTAGTTTTTGATAGTATTATGGATCAACACTCTGGTGATTGGAATGCTACATTTAAGGCTTATGAAAAAATACGAAAAGTAGATACAGATGCCATTGCTGATTTGGCTATAGATAACTATTACGAAATGCGTGACCATGTAGCTAATCCTATCTTTAAGGAAAAGCGCAAACTAGAAATGGATTTAGAGAAAACATTCCCAACAGAATACTTTTCTAAATACTCTATGGTTACATTCAATGAAAACATCAATTATGCTAAAGCTATGAAAATAGGTAGAGCTCAAGACAAAGCCCTATTAAATATGATAGCAGATAAAGAAATTGATACTACAGAAAACCTAAACAATATTTTAAAACAAGTACAACAACATACCAATGAAATTCTTGAAGAAGATAAGGTTGCTGGGTTAAAATAAACAACTATGAACAAAGGAAAATTAATAGAAGGTAAAGCAACCCCTAGAGGAAAGTTTCCACATGTAAAACGTGTAGGTGATTTTATATACGTATCTGGAACCAGTTCTAGACGTCCAGATAACTCTTTTGAAGGTGTAGAAGTTGATGAGTTTGGAACCACTAACTTAGACATTAAAGCACAGACTAAAGCTGTTTTAGAAAACATAAATGATATCTTGAAAGAAGAAGGAGCTAGCTTAAAAGATATTGTTGATGTTACTTCTTTCTTAGTCAACATGAATGACTTTGGAGGATACAATCAAGTATACGCTCAATATTTTGATTACGATGGTCCTACAAGAACAACTGTTGCGGTACACCAGTTACCTCATCCTCATTTATTAATCGAAATTAAGGTTGTTGCTTATAAGAAAGCATAATGAGTAACGAAAAGAAAATATTAAACACCTCTGTAGAAAAAGCATTTAAGATTCTAGATTGTTTTAGTATTAACGATCAAGAATTGGGTGTTACAGAATTGGCTCAAAAAATGGGAACCAATAAAAGTGCTGTATACCGAATGTTAGCAACTATGGAGGCTTTAAATGTTATTCAACAAAATCCAGAAAACGGAAGATATCGCTTAGGTTTAAAATTATTTGAGTTAGGACAAAAAGTTCCTATTAATCAAAATTTTATTGCTAAAGCTAGACCATATATGGAAGCATTAGCTAAACAAGCTGGAGAAACAGCTCATTTAGCCATCTATAAAAACCAAAAGGTTTACTTTTTAGATAAAGTTGTTGGTAGACATGATTTACAAATCAATTCACAGATTGGATCAGAAAAACCTATTCACTGTACAGGGCTTGGTAAAATTATGTTAGCCTTTGGTGAACCAAATTATGAGAAAGTAATAAACTCATTGAATTTAGATTCAATTACTAAAAACACTATCACTAATTCTAAACAACTAATATCAGAAATTGATAAAATAAAAGGTCAAGGCTTTGCATTAGATTTAGAAGAAAATGAAATAGGACTAGTCTGTGTGGCTGTTCCGGTATTTAACAGAAGGGGGCAATTCATTGCCGCTATTAGTACATCTGGACCTTCAGCTAGATTTAATGAAGATGAAATACAGACCTACACTGGCGATTTAAAAAATACAGCTCTTGAGCTACAAAACATATTTAGTTAATATGGAAAAAATACTAAACTATATAAACGGAGAACTGGTTGCTCCAGAGGAAAACAATTGGATAGACAATTACAATCCATCTAACGGAGAAGTGTATAGTCTTATTCCAAATTCTTCAGAAAAAGATGTTGAAAAAGCTTATCAAGCAGCAGCAGCTGCTTATCCTTCTTGGTCTAACACAACCATAGATGAACGTAGTAAGATATTATCTAAAATAGCCTCGCTTATAGAAGAAAATCTTGAAGAGTTTGTTGCAGCCGAATCTAAAGATAATGGTAAACCACTAAGTTTAGCCAGAGCTGTGGATATTCCTCGTGCCTCAAGTAACTTTCAGTTCTTTGCAAATGCCATTACTCAATTTGCAAGCGAATCTCACGAAAGTGTAGGTTTAAATGCTTTTAACTTTACACTTAGAAGCGCTATTGGTGTTGTAGGGTGTATTTCTCCATGGAATTTACCATTATACTTATTTTCTTGGAAAATTGCTCCAGCACTAGCTGCTGGAAATACCGTTGTTGCTAAGCCAAGTGAAGTAACTCCTATGACTGCATATTTACTAAGCAAAATTTGTAATGAAGCCGGTTTACCTAAAGGAGTTTTAAACATTGTTCATGGTTTAGGTCATACAACTGGTCAGGCTATCGTAGCTCATGAAAAAATAAAAGCAATTTCCTTTACTGGAGGGACTGCTACTGGAGCTCATATTGCTAGAACAGCAGCTCCAATGTTTAAAAAGTTATCGTTAGAATTAGGTGGTAAAAACCCTAATCTTATTTTTGCTGATTGCGATTATGATAAAATGTTAGCAGTAACACTTAAATCTTCTTTTGCGAACCAAGGCCAAATTTGTTTATGTGGTTCTCGTATCTATGTAGAACGATCTATTTACGACAAATTCAAATCAGATTTTATAGCCAAGGTTAAAGCTTTAAAAGTTGGACACCCTTCAGATACCGAAACTAATATTGGAGCTTTGGTATCGAAACCTCATTTAGAAAAAGTAAAATCGTATATAGATATTGCCGAACAAGAAGGTGGTAAAGTATTAACTGGAGGTAACTATGTTACTATAGACGGTTATGAAAACGGATACTATTTAAAACCTACAGTTATAGAAATAAGCAATCCTATTTGTAGATTAACTCAAGAAGAAATATTTGGCCCAGTAGTAACTATTATGCCTTTTGACACCGATCAAGAAGCTTTAGAATTAGCTAACGGTGTACGTTATGGTTTATCTAGTACTATTTGGACTAACAACTTAAACAGAACTATGCATTTAGCTAAACACTTAGAGGCTGGTATAGTTTGGATAAACACTTGGTTAATGCGTGATTTAAGAACACCATTTGGAGGGATGAAAGATTCAGGCGTAGGCCGTGAAGGCGGACTTGAAGCTTTACGTTTCTTTACAGAACCAAAAAACATTTGTATAAAATATAATTAAGAATAATGAACTTAGATTTAACTAATAAAAACGCATTAGTGTGCGGAAGTACTCAAGGTATTGGTAAAGCTTCTGCTAAAGAATTAGCATCTATGGGAGCTAACATTACATTAGTGGCTAGAAATGAAGAGAAATTAAAAAATGTATTAAGTGAATTAGACTCTTCTAGAGGTCAAAACCACAATTACATCGTTGCAGATTTTCAAAATCCTTCAGAATTAAGTTCTAAAATTAATGGAGCTAACCAAAGTTTTCATATTCTAATAAACAATACTGGAGGACCAGCTGGAGGACCTGTTTTTGATGCTACTTTAGATCAGTTTGAATCAGCTTTTACTCAACATTTAAAATGTAACCATGTATTAGCACAAGCTGTAGTTCCTTCTATGAAAGAAGCGGGTTATGGTAGAATTATCAATATTATCTCTACATCTGTAAAACAACCATTAAACGGGTTGGGTGTTTCTAATACTATTAGAGGTGCTGTTGCTAATTGGTCTAAAACCCTAGCTAATGAATTAGGTGAATTTGGAATAACAGTAAACAATGTATTACCAGGAGCTACAGGAACAGAACGGTTAAATGAAATCATTAATAACAAAGCAAACAAGACTGGTAAATCGGTTGAGGAAGTATCAAATGCTATGAAGGCTCAGGTTCCTGCTAACCGATTTGCTAAACCAGAAGAAATTGCTAATGCTGTTGCTTTTTTAGCATCGCCAGCAGCTTCTTACATTAACGGAATTAATGTTCCGGTAGATGGTGGAAGAACAAAATCACTATAAAATATAAATTACCAGTTTTTAACTAACTTTATAAGCAACCAGAAAAAATCATAATTATGAGCAAGCTAGTATCTCCTTTAAATTTTAAAGAATGGATCGATGAAAACAGACATCTATTAAAACCGCCAGTAGGCAACAAATGCGTGTGGGATGATGGTGAATATATTGTAATGGTAGTAGGTGGTCCAAACGGACGAAAAGATTATCACTACAATGAAACTCCTGAATTCTTCTACCAAGTAGAAGGCGATATGGTTTTAAAGATCATTGATAATGGAGAACAAAAAGATGTTCATATAAAAGAAGGCGATATTTATTTATTACCTGCTAAAGTTCCACATTCTCCGCAACGTGGAGCCAACACTGTAGGCTTGGTTATAGAAATACCAAGAGCCGAAGGTGTTATGGATGCTTTAGAATGGTATTGCGAAAGTTGTTCGACTCCATTATACAGAGAAGAATTTGCTCTAGATAATATTATGACCGATATGCCTATCATTTTTGATAAGTACTATAATGATAAAGAAAAATGTACTTGCTCTAATTGTGGAGCAGTAATGCAAGAACCAGGTAAGTAATTATGGAAAAACGAAAATTAAGAATAAACGGTCACTCTCACCTTCTTCCTTACCCTGAGGAAATTCCTCAGTTTATGAAAGATAAAGGAATCTTTTGGGTAGATAAAGACCGTAAATATATGCTTCAAAAAGATTGGAGTAGACCTGTTACTGATTCAAGCTTTTTCTTAGAAGAAAAACTAGCTTGGATGGAACATTTTAAAATAGACCATGCTGTTGTACTTAATCTTTCTCAGTTATACGGAAATGGTTTACGACTAGAAGAAATGAAACAAGCCTTACGCTTTCAAAACGATTTTAACGCAAAAGTACAGCGTGACAACCCCAGTAAATTCACCTGTGGATTTGTAGTACACCCTGGTTTTGTTAGAGGAGCTTGTTGGGAAATTGAACGTTGTGTAGAACAATTAGGCATGCGCTTATTATGCTTGCCTACCCATTATATGGATACAATAGGTACTTGGCGTTGCATTTTTGATGAAGAAAATGAACCTATATTTGAATTAGCTGATAAATACAACTTAGCTGTAGAAATTCATCCTTATGACGGGGAAAAATTCATTAAACTTCAAAACACTTCATGGCGTTTTCATTTAATATGGATGTTAGCGCAATGTGCAGATGCTTATCATTTCCTTACCTTAAATGGATATTATGAAAAATACCCTAACATGCGTATTTGTTTTGCTCATGGAGGACAGTTAGCACAAATGAACTTAGGTAGACGTATTCAAGGGTTTGATGGTAGACCTGATTTATTTGAAGGCAAACAACACCCAAGAAAAGCAGTTGGACATAAAAATATATTCTTTGACACTTTAGTGCATGATACTGGTTCTTTAGATTTATTAATTAAAAACCAAGGTGCTAATCAGGTTTTAATTGGTTTAGACGATCCGTATCCTTTAGGAGAAATGGAAAGTGACAGGCAATCTTCGTACCCTGGCAAGATATTAGATTTGGCTATAGACAGAGGTATTGTTACTGATACTCAAAAAGATGCTATGTGGGAAGATAACGTATTAAATTGGCTATTTGGTGATGATCAAAAAGCTAAAGATGACTTGGTTAAAAAGATTCTTTCCTAACAAGAAAAAACAACAACTAAAAGACCTTACATTATTATATATTTGTAAGGTCTTTTTTATTTATACAAATATGCATTTCATTCCTCAGAAACTAGACGATTACGTAGTGGCTCATTCACAGCAAGAGCCGGAATTATTACAGCAATTAACTCGTGAAACGTACCAAAAAATTTTACAGCCAAGAATGTTAAGTGGCCCATACCAAGGAAGAGTCTTAAGTATGATTTCTAAATTAATAAATCCAAAAAATATTTTAGAAATAGGGACTTATACGGGTTACTCTGCTTTATGTTTAGCAGAAGGAATGCAAAAAAATGGTCAGTTACACACTATTGATGTAAACGAGGAGTTAGTAGATTTTCAACGTAAATATTTCGACAAGTCTAATTGGGGAAATCAAATTCACCAGCATTTAGGCAGCGCTATTGATATTATTCCACAACTCGACATTAAATTTGATCTAATTTTTATAGATGCAGACAAACCGAATTACGTTACATACTTTCATTTAATTATTGATAAGTTAACTACAGGTGGAATTATTTTATCAGACAATGTTCTATGGAGTGGCAAAGTAATTGAAAAGTTAAACCCAAAAGATGAGTCTACCAAAGCTCTTTTAGAATACAACAAGCTCTTAAACGAAGATAATAGAATAGAAACTGTTTTACTACCTATACGAGACGGTTTAACTATTAGTAGAAAAAAGTAATTATGCCTAGAATTAAAAGAATCAAAAATATATTTTTAATTACTGGAGTCTTTTTAACTATTGCATTTAGTTATCAATTATACCAATACTTACAAGAAAATACTTTTGTAACAGAATTCCCTGGAGATTGGGATAAACCTTTAGGCATTTCAATAGGTGTTTATTTAATTATTAGATCTAGATTTATCAAATAACTCTTTTAAAAATTCATAAATTAACTTCTAACTTATAACCTACCCCGTGTACATTAGTTAATTTAATATTGTTATCTGATTTAAGTTTCTTTCTAAGCTTAGATATATAGGTATCTAGGCTTCTACCTACAACCACCCCTTTGTCTTCCCAGACTTTTTTACTCAACTCTTCTCGTTTAATAACTTCGTTGGGTCTTTCAATAAAAATGCTTAACAATTCACATTCCTTAACAGACAAACTTATCTCTTCTGCTTCTTTTACTAGTTTACTCTGTTCTGGATAAAATAGAAACATTCCTATTCTTTCTGCTTCATTATATGTAGCATTAAATCCTTCACCTATATTAATTTTAGTGTTCGGCTTTTTTAATCTAATTCCTAAAAAGACTAATACCACTCCTAAACCTATCATTAAAACAGTTAACCAATTACTTTTGTTTGCCTTTGGTTTTCCTTTAAATTTAACTGTTATATCATAGCAACTTTCAGGTAATTCTCTTCCTCTACAAGGAATAATATCTTCGCTTGTAAAATTCATTATTTGGTAACTATAAGCCACTTCTTTCTCTTTACACTTTACCACCTCAACCAAGTAGTTACTTTTTAAATTTGTTTTATCAAAACTATTTTTAACTGTATTTAGTAAACTATCTGGGTTTATTGATAATGATTCTTGAAATGATAACTGATATTTATTTGGTGACACTTCTCTAATTGGTAATACTAAAGAAGTTGAATCTTGATTGGCTAATAATAATTGATTTCCAACTTCGCGAAGTGACAATCGAACTAGTTCTGATTTATTTCCTACTTTCTCTTTTACTGGAAACAACAGAATAATTCCTATTAAACTAACTACACAACCTAAAACTATATACAAAATACCTTTATTCATAACTTTTGTAAATAACATACTTTTTTAAGACTTTTTACAGGAGTTGACACTTCTTTTACACTTTTTTGACACTTTATAGCCTATTAACCGGTAGCTTTATAAAAAAATCACAAGTAATTATTTAACCATTAAAATTTTAAAACATGAAATATTATTTAACCATTATTTTAATAACTCTTTTTATTAGTTGTAATAAAGATACTAATCAATCCGTAAAGATTGTAGAGACCATTAAATCTGAAAAAAAAATCAATAACTCTACATTACCTGCTAAAAAAAATAAAGCACCATACGAACTTAAACTAGATTTAGAAAAGGTAAATGACTCTTCTTATTATTTAACAGCAAAAATGATGTTGCTAAAAGGTGCTCATTACGTATCTCCATACTCCAAAAAAAGTTTCAAAGGAAAATTTAACCTTACCATTAATCCCAATAATAAAATAAAAGTCGATGATTTTTTATTAAGTGTTCCAGACTCTGAAACACAATCGATTATTAATGGTTCTTTAGATTGGGTAAAAGTAAATACAATATATAAGCAACAATTTTTTGTAAACCCTAAAGATAATTTTACCGCTACAGGGTTTGTTCAATTTGTTATTGAACCACGATGTACTTTTGAAAAAATACCTTTTTCAATTATTCAAAAAGATGGACATATCCGTATTCAAACAGATGGCTGTTAATTAAATCTTCTTGTAACTAACTTAACTATTAGTTTGGCTATAAAAAAGCCTACTACTGCGCCAGTTAAAATATCGGAAGGAAAATGTGCTGCTAAATACAAGCGACTAAATGAAAATAAAAAAGCCCAAATAATTACAATGTAAACAGGCTGGAATATTTTTCTAAAAAATGCTATAAAATAAAATGCTATACTAACCGATGTAGCTGTATGGCCCGAAAAAAAACTATAATCTGTTAGGTGTATTGGTTCTCTAAATAAACCTTCTAGTAGAACATTATTACAAGGTCTTAATCGTTCTACTAGTTGTTTTATTAACTCTGTTAATCCTAATACTATCACCAACATTATTAATAAACCTAATACTATTGGTATTCTATTTTTACTAGGTGTTTTTTTTAAACCTAATAAGAACAAAACAATAAGAAAAGGAACCCAAACCCATATTTTTGTAACAAATAACCAAAAAGGATCTATTTTTTCGTTTCCCCAATTATTGAAGATTTGCAATAAATAAACATCTAATTCTAGAAGAGATTCAAGCATTAAAAACTACGCTTTATAGGTCCAGTAAAATCATCAATATCTTCCTTTACCTTATCTATTTCCTTTTTAACATCACCAGCTAAATTGGTATCTATCCCGTGGTTATCTGCACTTTTTTGAATTTCAGACTTTATTTCATTTGAAGCGTTTTTTAATTGAGTCATTCCTTTTCCCAAACCTCTTGCTATTTCAGGTAACTTATCTGTACCAAAAATCATAATCACTATAAAAAGTATAAAGATTATTTCTGGACCGCTTATAAATAAAAAGTACGTTTGCATACTGCAAATATAACTAAAGGTTTTTTGATAATAGACAGCCGATTCTTATTTTTAACTTCTTAAGTATTAAAAGCACATATGAGTAAGAAAATTAAACTAATTTGGGAGTTTAGAGGTCCCAGTGCAGAACAAACTGCTAAACATCATGTCATTCATTTAAAAGAATATATGCAAATAGAAAAATTTGATTTTGAAGAAGCTAATCATTCTGTAATAAATGAGTTTAGTGCTTTTGCTTTTTTAATAACCAACGAAGACTATTTACAAAAACTAAGAGCAGATTTAAAGCCCAATAAAGGACAATACTACACGCCTAAAACAAATGAATAAATTTATCGTTTTTCTCAGAGGTATTAATGTTGGTGGACATCATAAAATATTAATGGCCGACTTACGCAATTTGCTTAATAAAAACGGATATTTAAACAGTAAAACTTACATACAAAGTGGTAACATTATTTTAGATTCTCATAAAAATGCAAAGCAAATTTCTAAACACGTTAAAGAACTTATTGCAAAAGAATATCAATTTAATATACCTGTAATAACTATTTCTGGAGAAGAATTACTTAACTGTTTTTCTCAAAATCCTTTCTTAAATCTAGAAAATGATATTAAAAAACTACACGTTACTTTTTTAAGTGACATTCCAAATAAAGCAAATGTAAAAAACTTAGATATTCCTATATACAATAACGATCAATACAACGTAAAAGGAAAAATTATTTATTTGCATACTCCAGATGGTTTTGCTAAAACCAAATTTAATATTGTTACTTTTGAAAAAAAACTACTAGTACAAGCAACTACAAGAAACTGGAACACTATAACCAAATTAGTTAATTTACTAAACGAAAAATGAGAAAGTTAAGCTCTCTCATTTTAAATACTACTAATATATTTTTGTTGTGTTGTTTTACAAAGAAGCATATTTTTTATTAGTAGTGTGTTTTTTTATAGCCTTAAATAATTGTTTTTCTGCCCCATTAGAATAACCTATTTGTCTATATACAATTTTATTATTCTTTATAACTAATGTTAATGGAACTGTCCATACTCCTAAAGCTTTTCTAAGCTTTTTTTCTTGATCTAATAACACTGAAAAACTCCAATTAGACTTCTTTGCCATATCAACTACTTTAGAAGCATCTTGCTTTTTATCTATTGAAACAGCGTAAAAAGGAACTCCAGTTTGCATTTTCCATTCTTCATGTATTTTATTAATATTATTTAATTCTTTTTTACATGGAGGGCATTTGGTAGACCACAAAGCTACAACAACAACAGAGTTCTTAGTAATAGATTCTGTAGACACTTTATTTCCTTCTAAAGTTAGTAAACTTACATCTGCAAGTTTTTTTTGAGGGAAAACAAAAGAACAAATAAATAACGTAAACACTGCTATTAGATTTTTCATAGTTGTAGAATTTAGGGTTATAATAGTTAAACAAGAAACTTATTATTTACCCTAAGCTTTAACTGCAACTAATTTTAAAGTAGAATACATTACTTACACAAAAAGCCAACTCTATTGAGTTGGCTTTTTGTGTAAGTGTAATACAGAATATATTATTTCTTTACTTTCTTTTTAAAAGAATCGAATTTAGAAGGTTTTTCTTGTTTAGGCCAAGAATTGTTAGACACATCAATATCTGCAGTTTCTAAATCAGGATCTACTGTAATACCAACTAATTCTTTTTCAGAAGCTATTACTTTACCAATCTCCTTATCATTCTTTCTCCAAACTTGAGCCGGATATTTTATTTTCTCTGTAGAACCATCTGCATACTTATACTCTACTATTAAAGGCATTACTAATCCACCTGGTTTGTCAAATGTAACTTCATAAAAATACTTAGGTGTCTTTAATTGTGCTCTTTCTGCAGGAGTAAAATTATCCATAACATACTCTCTTAATGGAGTTGAATTTGATAAAGCATCGCCTTTTTTAAGCGATTCTGTAAAGTCTTCACTTCCTTCTTCTGCCATAAAAACCAACGGAGGTAAATCAGATTCTTTTAATCCTCTTTCTTCCATAATCTCTCTAATTTCTTTTGTTGGTTTAGATGTTACATAAAACTTCTTTACATCTTTAACTCCAATATCTACATAATCTGTAGTATAGAACCAACCTCTCCAAAACCAATCTAAATCTGTACCAGATGCATCTTCCATAGTTCTAAAGAAATCTTCTGGAGTTGGGTGTTTAAACATCCAACGCTGAGAATATGTTTTAAAGGCATGATCGAAAGATTCTTTACCCATAACTGTTTCACGCAATATATTTAATGCTGTAGCTGGCTTACCATAAGCATTATTTCCTAATTGATGAACTTGCTCTGGGTTTGACATAATTGGAGAAATAAAACTCTGATCTCCTTTCATATAATTTACAATCTTAGAAGGTTCTCCCCTTCTAGATGGGTATTTTTTATTTGGTGCAATTGCTTCTGGATATGTCTCTCCGAACTCTTGTTCAGTAATATACTGCATAAAAGTATCTAAACCTTCATCCATCCATCCCCACTGACGCTCATCAGAATTAACAATCATAGGGAAATAATTATGACCAACCTCATGGATAATTACACTAATCATTCCATACTTAGTTCTATCGCTATAAGTACCATCCTCGTTTGGACGACCATAGTTCCAGCAAATCATAGGATATTCCATTCCTTGATTTTTAGCATGAACAGAAATAGCTTTGTGATAAGGGTAATCAAACGTTTTTGCCGAATACGACTTTAATGACTGAACTACTGCTTTTGTAGAATATTCTTCCCATAATGGGTTTCCTTCTTTAGGGTATAAAGAAACAGCCATAATTGTTCTATCACCTTGCTTTACAGCTTGCATATCCCAGATGTATTTTCTTGAAGATGTAAATCCGAAATCACGAACATTTTTAGCATGAAACTTCCACGTTTTCATTTCTGTAGAACGACTCTTTTCGTTTGCTTCTGCCTCAGCTTGAGTTACAATTAAAACAGGCTTATCAAAAGACTTACGAGCTTGCTCATAACGCTTCATCATTTCTTTAGAAAACACTTCTTTTCTATTAGTTAACTCTCCTGTTGCATCTACAATATGATCTGCAGGAACTGTAATATTAACTTCGTAATCTCCAAAAACTAAAGCAAACTCTCCATTACCCCAAAATTGGTAATTTTGCCATCCTTCTACATCATTATACACACACATTCTTGGGAAAAATTGAGCAATAACATACGCATAGTTATCGTCTTTCTTAAAGTATTCGTACCCAGAACGACCTCTATTGGTAACATGATTGTTAATATTATACCACCACTTTATAGAAAACGTTGTTTTTTCTCCAGATTTTAATGGTTGAGGAATATCAATACGCATCATTGTTTGGTTGATTACATAAGGAAGCGCTTTACCTTTAGCATCTTTAACATAATCTATATTAAACCCTCCGTCAAAAGGAGCTTTAAAATGTTCTCCTACAAAACTTCCTGGTTGATCTGCTGGTGGCACTCCTCCTCCATTTCTTAAAGGAGATTTTGAATCCTTAGCACGTACATTCTGGTCTAACTGAACCCATAAATATTCTAAATCATCTGGAGAATTATTTGTATAGGTAATCGTTTCAGATCCGTAAATTTTTTGATTCTTATCATCTAAACGAATATCCATTTTATAATCTGCTTGTTGCTGATAATAGGCATGACCTGGAGCTCCAGAGGCAGTACGATACTGATTAGGGGTTGAAAATTCTTGATACAATTGCCTAAACTTATTATTGTTTATATGGCCTTGTTCTTTTTCTTCTTTTACTTCTTCTTGAGCAAAAGAAAATCCGCCAAGCACTAAGGCTACAGCAAAAGTTAGGTATTTGTTTATCATAACATTAATATTATTGAACGCGTGAAAATAAACAATTTTACAGTTGCTTTATAAGAATTTATTAAAAGTTTAACAGGTCGGAGGTATTATCAGACATAAAAAGAAAACTTTTCTTGGTTCCGTTAACATTCAAATGTGTAATATTCTGTTGATTATCAAAAACATCTAATAATAATTTATTAGTTATTTTTATTTTTTTAATATCTATAACGTTCTCTATTTCAAAATAAAAATAAAGCTGATCGTCTTCTTTTTCATTTCCTAAAAATACAGCTTCTGCTACTTGACCGTTTAACTCTACTATAAGTTTTTTCGAAAAGTATTTTTGAATGTAGTAATTCACCAATTCGCTATTCTTTTCTTCTCCTAAAACTACTTTTAAATCGTACCTCTCTAATAGCATTCTTTCAAAATCATCTATAAATATCCTCGCTGTTATTTGTACTGATTTTTGATCTTGTATATAATTAATATCTGTTACACTAACGTAGTATTTGTGCAATGAAACAAAACTACTTGTTACAATAAATAAAACTAGAAATGATATTTTTTGAAGTGCTCTCATAAGTGTATTTAACTTATCGTTAATTTCTTAATTACAATAGTACAAATACTAAGCCATTATTTTTCATCTTTATTAATTTTTAAATACTGATGAGACTTACTTTCTAAAAACTCATAAATAAGTACTTCACTTTTTGTATTTACAATTTGTGTAAACAATTTATCTTCTGAAGCAAAAAATATAAAGTCATAAACTTTATCTTCAGGAATATAAAACGTGTAAACAATATGCTCTTTAAAACTAGAAAAGACCTCATCCTCTAATTTAGTTTTCTTATACAAAGTAACCTGCTTCTTTAACCGTTTGGTTCTCCCCGATAGAGCATTAATTAATGCGTCTACTATTGTAGATTTTGCTGTTATTAGCCTTCTTTCAGGTTGACTTGGTGGCACTACATGTGCATTTGGCAACCTTAATGTTTGTGCTGTTATTTGCTTTTTAGTTTTTATGCTTTTAGTATCAGATAACAAATTTCCGGATAATTTTGGTTTAATAAAGACTTCATCTAGCTCGTTAATTTGTTCTTCTAACAATACAAACAATTTTTCTTTTATATTCTCTGAAGTAATAACTACACTAGTAAGTTTGTATTGAATAGCGCTAAACACCAAGGTATCGTTAACTCTAGCTGGTATTTTAAACAATCCGTTTTCATCTGTAATAGTATACTTTTGGTAAGTTTTGTTAAATACATGTATTCCATCATTATCGATTGAGTTACTTACCTCTCCATTTAAAATTTGTTGCCCAAAAACTAGAACAGGAAAAACAATCATTATGATTAAGATATATATGCGCATGGGTTATTTAAAAACTTTCCTTAAAGTTAACATTCTATCAACTAACATAAATTTATTATCTGCTAAAAAATAATTATTAGAATACATATCAACTTGACAAAAATCAACAAATCTCTGATAATCTTCTTCTTTTAATTTTAAATCTAATAACAAAAAACGCTCTCCAAAATTCTCTTTTAAATAAGCTACAGTCAAAACCGGTCTATTCACAACCAACTCTTTTTTTTGCGGTTTACTCCCTTTAATTGCTTTAAAAAGGCCTGTTACTAAAGGCATTAAATTGACCCCTCCATTTAGCTTTGGTAAAGCTTCATTTTCTACTTCGGACTGAGAATCTCTAGGTAAAGGACCAATGTCTATTATCAATCCCTCAAACTGAGCACTATAATCTACTTTTTGTTCTGTTTTTATGTTTTTTGCATCTGCAGCTAGATTGCCTGTTAATTTATAACCTATATAAACCTCTGCCAATTCATTCAATTGCTCCTCTAATAAAACATATAAATCTTCTTTTATTGTTTCTTCGGTTAACACTACAGATTTCAGTTTAAATTGAATAGCAGTAAAAACAATAGTATCATTTACTTTAGCTTGTATCTCAAATTCACCGTTTTGATTGGTTATAGTGTATTTCTGATGTGTTTTATTAAACACATGTATTCCATCGTTATCTGTAGGGTTAATCACCTTACCCTTTAATAAAGTTTGCCCCCAAGAAATAGATATTAAACAGAAAAATATTAGTGTTAACAGTTTTTTCATAAGAGTAAAGAACGCTTCTATTCTGTTAAACAAATGTTTAATAGCGCCCAAACTTTTGTTAAAGCTTTTAAAAATGTATTTTTACAGAAAGACTTCAACACATGACTAAAGCCATTATTGCCAGTACTTCAACAATTCACGGAAGCACTTATTTAGAATATTTACTACCAACTCTTAAAGAACATTATTATAATTGTTCTGAAATTGTGTTTATTCCATTTGCTAGACCAAGTGGTATTAGTCATGAAGAGTATACTTTAATTGTTAAAAAAGCATTTTCGCAAATCAACATTCAAGTAAAGGGCCTACATGAATTTGACGATTACAGCAATGCTATTAAAAACGCTCAGGGCATTTTTACGGGGGGAGGCAACACTTTTTTATTAGTTTCTCAACTATACAAAAACAATTTAATAGAACTTTTAAGGACTACTATTTTAGCAGGAACCCCATATTTAGGAACGAGTGCTGGAAGCAATATATGCGGATTAACCATGAGCACTACAAATGATATGCCTATAGTTTACCCTCCTAGTTTTAAAACCCTAGGTATTATTCCCTTCAATATCAACCCTCACTACCTAGATCCTGACCCGACATCTACCCATAAAGGAGAAACTAGAGAAACCCGAATTAAAGAGTTTCATAAATTTAATACTATACCTGTAGTTGGTCTTAGAGAAGGAAGTTGGTTAACTGTAGACGATAAAACTATTACTTTAAATGGAAACCTCGATGCTCGTATTTTTGAATGCAATAAAATTCCTTACGAAGTAAATACAGGACAAGATTTAAGTGACCTAAATTAAATAGTTATGACACAAAAAGAAACCATAGAGAAATTTTACAAAGCTTTTCAAGAACTTGATGTAAAAACTATGAACTCTTGTTATCATAAAAACATAGAATTCACAGACCCTGGTTTTGGAACTCTATATGGAGATGAAGCTAGAAATATGTGGATAATGATTTGTGAAAGAGCTAAAAACTTCAGTCTTACTTATTCTAAATTAACAGAATCTTCGGCTCATTGGGAAGCTAAATATGATTTCTCTAAAACAAGAAGAAAAGTTCATAATAAAATAGATGCTTATTTTGAGTTTAAAGATGGACTAATAATTAAACACCTAGACACATTTAATCTTCATAAATGGGCTAGTCAGGCTCTAGGATTTAAAGGCTGGTTGTTAGGAGGCACACCTTTCTTCAAAAAGAAACTTAACAGACAAACAAAACAAATGCTTGTAAAATATATGCAAAAATAAATTGCATAAAAAAAGATCATCTTTTCAGATGATCTTTTTACCACTTTGGAGCGAGAGACGAGGTTCGAACTCGCGACATTCAGCTTGGAAGGCTGACGCTCTACCAGCTGAGCTACTCTCGCATTCTGAGGGCAAATATAAGACGATTACTTTATTATTTCCAAACATTTTTTCAAAAAAAAACACCCTAAGCAAGCAATCAACTAAAAATCAATAAACTAAAAAAGTTATTTTTTTTATATTCGTCCATAATTTTACCCAAAACTAAGATTAATGTTTACTCGATTTACTCTAATTGCTATTAGCTTAATAGCAACAAATTATGTTTTTTCTCAATCTGTTATTAATTGTAATCAAACATCCGAAACACTCAACGGCTCTCATATTGCCATTAATCAATCTTATCCTAATGGAAGTGTATCAGGTTGCTATACCAATATACCGTTTGTAACTAATAGCTCAGCAGTAGCTTTTGTAAACAACAGTAGTTATACTATTGCTTTTACGCCTCCCATTCAACAAGTAGATTTTGAAATGATAGGCATATCAAGTGATTCTAACGATACGTTTACAATTAATGTTAACGGAATTAACCCGACTACTGACTCTAATACTTATTTAACAACTAATAGTAGTGAAGGAAACCCCGTTTTTGACAATTCATCTAATATTATACAAAGCCATGATACTGGTATTCAGGTTACTGATAATCTAATACGTTTAGCTCAAAATACAAATAATACTTATAGTGAAGGTGGAGGAACTCTTTCTGTAAAAAATGAAATTACTGGTATTTCTTCTGTCTCATTTACATTCACCGAAACCGGAAGTTCTATCTTTCCGCCAGATTCAGCTGCTTTTGAAATATGGCTTAAACAATCATTAAGTGTAACAAACTATCAGAATGATTTATTTCAGATATACCCTAACCCAACAGTAAATAATACTTATATTGGTTTACCTAATACTGTTTCAAAAGCTAAAATTGAAATTTTCTCTTTAACAGGAAAAAGAATTTATAACAATACAAGTACAAATATCGAAGGTCAAATAAAACTCAATACTTCTTCTTTATCTAACGGAATGTATTTTTTAAAAATAACAACTGATTTAGGTGTAGGTCTTAAAAAACTTATGAAACAATCATAAAGTTTTATAAAAATGATAACCATAAATTTCGTATCCCTCGTTATAATAAAATTTATGAGATGGGTAATTCTGTACATAAGTATTTAACTCACTCGTCTTACAACCTTTTTCTTTAGCATAATTATGTATCCAATCAAAAAAACGCTTTCCTAACCCTTTGCGTCTATAATTATTAGCTATATATACATGATCTGGTTCAACACTCTTTCCTGAATAATGTCTCGTCATAAACCATAATCCTGCCATACCAATTAATTCATCTTCATAATACATTCCTATGCATTCATAATTTTGAGTAACCATTTCTAAAAATCGCTCTTTCAATATGTCTTCATGTACCTTACCCTTAGTATATTCTACCATAAGAGGTAAAATAGTTAATATATTAGATGGCGCTATTTTTTTTATTTGTATTTCCATAATTAAAAGAACTAAAAATACTATGTCTTATTATCATTATGAAACTAACATTTTTTATTGATTAATATTTATTTTTGAAGTAAATTTTTCCCACATGAGAATTATCGAAACTGAAAGAATTTATTTAAGAGAATTCAATTCTGAAGATGTCGCTTTTCTATACAGACTAAATCAAGATGAAGATGTAATGCAGTACACAGGAGATGCTCCTTTTAAAAACATGAAAGAAGCAGAAACTTTTGTAGCTAACTATGATTATGAAAAATACCAAATGGGACGTTGGGCAGTTTGCTCTAATAAACAAGGTGAATTTTTAGGATGGTGTGGTTTAAAATACCATCCAGATAAAGACTTTGTTGAAGTAGGGTATAGATTCTTTAAAAAACATTGGAATAAAGGTTATGCTACAGAAGCTACCAAAGCCTGCATTAATTATGGTTTTAATGTCTTGAGAGTTCAAGAAATTTTTGCTTTTGCAAATTCTCTAAATATTGCTTCTTGTAAAGTAGCTGAAAAAGCAGGAATGGAGTTATTAGATGAAATAATTCATGAAGGAAACCTTACTAAGCAATACAAAATAAATAATACTACTATACAAGTAAAAGAAATCTCAGCTTCTGAAACTTATCCTATTAGGCACGAAATTTTACGTAAAGGGAAATCAATTGAAAGTTGTTATTTTAACGGAGACAACTTAACTTCTACATTCCATATAGGATTATTTTACTTCGGAAAGTTAGTAGCAGTTGCAACATTTTTAGAGAATAAAAATTCTAATTTTAAAGATAAGATTCAATTTCAACTTAGAGGAATGGCTGTTTTACACCAATTTCAAGGTAAAAAACTAGGCAATGTTCTTTTAAGAGAAGCTGAAAGAAAAATTAAAACTCGCAATGCTACTTTGCTTTGGTGCAATGCCAGAGAACGAGCTAAAGGATTTTATACAAGAAACGGTTTTGATGTTATTGGCAAGCCTTTTGATATTACAGAAATAGGATTGCATTACTGCATGTATAAAATTATAGAAAAGGAAGTTCATCGTTTTTTCTAAGCAGTTTATAGTTTTTTACTTACAAATGTATCTTGAAGACCATAAACACTTATTTATTTTGTAACTTATATATCCTAAACTTAACCAAAAATGAGAGGAAATAAATTTAAAACCAGATTGTTAATTGGTCTTGCAATAGCTGCGTTCTTTTTCATTAAACGCTGTAATCAACAAGAAACCAATCCTTACACTGGTAGAACACAAACTATAGGAATGACTCCCGATCAAGAAATAGCAATTGGTCTAGATAGCAGAAACCAAATGGCTCAGCAACACGGGGGGTTATATCCAGACGAGCGCTTGCAAACTTATGTAGACATGGTAGGTAAGAAACTTGTTAGTTCAAGTATGGCAAGAGAAACTCCATATAAATATGAATTTCATCTATTAGCAGACGATCAGACTATCAATGCTTTTGCGCTTCCTGGTGGACAATGCTTCATTACATACGCTTTACTTGATAAACTAGAAAATGAAGATCAATTAGCTGGTGTTTTAGGACATGAAATAGGGCATGTATTGGGTAGACATTCTGCTGAACGAATTGCAGAAAGTGAATTCTGGAAAGGAATGGCTACTGCTGGTTCTGTAGGTGCAGATGCTGGAGGTTTTATAAGTGGAATAGGTCAAAACACATTACTAAAAAATGGTAGAGGTGATGAATTAGAAAGTGATGAATTAGGTGTTAAGTTTATGATAGATGCAGGGTATAATCCTGAGGAAATGATTGGTGTAATGAAAATTTTAAAAGACGCTGCTGGACCTAACAGAGTTCCAGAATTTCAAAGTACACATCCAGATCCAGAAAACAGGATTGAAAAAATAAAAGAAGCGATTCAAAAATATAAAAGACAATAGTTATAAAGAAACATTATTACATACTCGTATTTATCGGTTTAATTTTTTTAGCCTGTAAAGAAAAACTAGCTAAAGAAACTACTATAGCATTGCATCAGCCTAAAATTGAAGTTATTAAAATCAGCCCAATTGCTATGCAAGAAACCCTTACTAAGCTTGCTCTAGATAGTTTAAATGAAAAATTTAATCTAAAGCATAAAGATTCTATTTTAGCGTTTTACAAACTTAGAAATGGCAAAGCAGCATGGGGCAATATCAACAATAGAGTTACATTATTAAACATTATTAAAGAATCTGTTTTAGAAGGTTTAACCCCATCAGACTATAACGTTAAGCAAATAGAAAAAGTGGTTACTGATAGTGGTGCAGATGAAAAAGTAAATATCATTTCAGATTTATTTTTAACAGATATGTATTTAGAATACGCATATCATTTAGGTAACGGAAAAATAAGTCCAAAATCACTGTACAATGACTGGGAGTTAACTCCAAATTTATTTTCATATAATGAACAATTAAATATTTCGTTGAACGAAAACAATATCAATCAATCTCTTGATCAAATAAAACCTAAAGAAGCACTTTATAAACTATTAAAGAAACAATTAATAATAGCTAAAGAGTCAATATTTAAAGATTCTTTAAAAACTAAAATCGAGCACGGGGACAAAATTAGACCTAATAAATCTGATAAAAGAGTTATTAGTATTAGAAAACGTTTAAACGAATTAGGCTTTCTAAACGACAGCCTTGTTAATAAATCGGAATTACTAGATACCTTATTACAAGAAAGTATTGAAAGTTTTCAAAAACATAAACAACTAAAAACCGACGCTATAATTGGAAAAGGTACTGTAAACGCTTTGAATAAAAGTTATAAAGATGAATATTACAGCATACTAGCCAATCTTGAACGCTTTAGATGGTTTCCTAGAAATAAAGGTAAAGAGTATATTATTGTAAATGTTGCAGATTATAATTTAACTTATGTAAGCCCAAAAGATACAACTATACATAAAGTAATTGTTGGAAGAACCGATAGAAAGACTCCTATTTTTAGCTCTCAGATTAATTACCTCGAGTTCAATCCTAAATGGTTCATTCCGCCTACAATTAAAAATGAAGATATAATTCCTGCTGCAAGAAAAAATTCGGAATATATCTCTAATAAAAATATTACAGTGTATAATGAAAAAGGAAATAAAGTTCATCCAGACTCTGTTAACTGGAATTCTGCTATTGTTTCTAATTATAGATATGTACAAAGCTCAGGAAGTAGTAATGCATTAGGTAGAGTAAAAATTATTTTTCCTAACAAATTCTCTGTTTATTTACACGATACACCTAGTAAGTCTTTGTTTAAAAAAAATTATAGAGCCCGAAGTTCAGGCTGTGTAAGAGTTGAAAATCCTTTTGATTTATCAGCTAAATTGCTACGAGAAAAAGAAAAATATTCTAGAGCACTTATAGATACTGTAATAAAAAAAAGACATACATTAAGAGTACATCTTGATAAAAAAGTTATGGCACATTTTTTATATTGGACAGTTATTTTTAATGATAATGAACAACCTATCTATATTAATGATGTCTATAACCTTGACAACCAATTAGCCATGAAACTATTAGCTAATTAGTTTTGAACTTGTTTGGTATTTTTTATTTGGGTGGTAAATAAATAAACAAGATTTGTTCTTTATTTTAGAAATAATGGCTTTGTTTACAGCAGTTGGAACTGCTGGGCAACCTAAGCTTCTTCCTAGCCTTCCGTTTCTTTTAACAAAATCTGGATTAGCATATTTAGCTCCATGAAAAACTACATAACGCTTTCTTGCATTGTTATTAAACCCTTTTTCTTGACCATCTAAAAACATAGATAATCCATTTTTACCATAATAGGTTTCACCTGTAATGTAAAAACCTAAAGAGCTTTGATTAGAATTGTTTGTGTTAGAAAAATATTTAGCAAATTCTAAACCTGTATTTCTACCATGAGCAACAACGGTATTAAATAAAACTTTATGCGTTTGCATATCTAAAACCCACAAGCGCTTTTTTGATGAATGCAAACTAAAATCAATTATGGTTAGCGTTTTATTTTTTATTCTACCAGTAGCTTCTAATTTAGAATACCCCTTTATAGCTTGAGAAAAACTTTCTAGTTGTGGTACTGAAGTATTTTTTATTTTAAAATCTTCATACAACTCCAAAACTCTGTAAGCTTCTTCATCTAAACCAGAGTCTTTTTTTATAGTTTCTATTTTTTCTTCTTTAACGTGGGGTGAAACGCTAGTAAAAGAGGATGAAATAACAAAAACAATAAGAATTAGGGGCAGTAATCTTATATTAATATTCATAGTTTTTTTGGGGTAAAGTTGGTTTTTTTGGTCTTTTATGATACCAAATATATCAAATTAACAAGAAAATCAAAATATTATTATGTAAAAGATATAAATGATGTAGTAAAACAGGTAGTTTTTGAAGAATAACTTAAAAACACACTCTAAGTATGTGTTTTTCTTATTCTCTAAAAGAATTATATTACAAAAACATATGTTTTTAAAACAAATAACTATCTAACACCTAAAAACAAACCCTTATAAATACAAAAAAGCAACTCTCATGAGTTGCTTCTTAAAAAAGAGAAAATCCATTAAGCTATTTCCTCTTTTTCTTATTTCTTTTTTGCTTCTTTTTTTCTGAAATTAATTTAGTTAATAACATTTCTGCCTTTTTAGCTCCCGATCTTTGAGCATGAACTAAAGCTGTATTTCCTCTGCTATCCCTTGCCTTTAGCTTAGCTCCTTTAGCTACTAACATATTGATAATCTCTACTCTATTGTAACGTGCTGCATACATTAATGGTGTCATTCCACCTGAAAAAGAATTTACATCTTCACCTAATTTCAATAACTTCTTTACAGTTATTATATCGTTAGCTGCTATAGACTTACATAATGCATTGACATCTGATTTAGCTATTGCAACAACTGAAGGATTCGTAAAATTGTTTTGGTAATTTGAATTTGCAGTTGCACATACTCCATATGCCAACAACGCAGTTAAAAGAATTTTTTTCATGATTTTGTTTTTTGATTAATGATTGATATCAAATGCTATAATTAACATTTGATAATACTAATTTACAGTTTGAGTTAGTTATAAAAAAACCAGTACCAGTAAATAACACAACATTAACTAATTAGCTTTACAACTGTTAAACAAACCTTAAAAAAAACACCAATTGTTAAATTGGTGCTCTTTTTTAATTGAATACTACCTATTTCTTCCCTTGTAGGCGCTTTAACAATTTTGCAGCATTTTCTGCTCTAGATAATTTAGCATAATCTAAAGCCGTCATACCATTTTTATCTTTCTCTACTAAACGAGCACCATTGGCTACTAATATTTTTATCATCTCTACGTTGTTAAATCTTGCAGCATACATTAATGGAGTTTTACCTCCTGAAACCTGATTTACATCTTCTCCTAAGGCAATTAATTTTTTTACCATAGAAATATCATTTTTATAAACAGAAATACAAAGCGCACTTACATCTCCATAAGTTACTTTTTCAATTTTATAAGCCTTTAACATTTTCTCTAATGGGTTTTCATTATTTGCTTGAACAAATAATCCTAAGAAAACTAACACTAATAAAACAATCGATTTTTTCATGATTTTTTTTAATTTTTTAAATGAATTGATTTTTAAATTCACCTCAAAGAAACTATAGATTTCATTTATAAAAAAATGCTAAAACACCATATAACCCAAGCTTAACTAATACTTTACAAATCTCTTAAATCTGTTATAATTTGGCTTTTTCACAAAACATTAAATCTTCTTTTAGCTAATATTTATATAACATATAAGCATCATAAGCTTGAAAGCTATTTTTGTTTGTATCTTTGCGGAACTTTAAAAAGCAACATGAACAAGAAAACTTTACTTTTAATATTAGATGGATGGGGTATTCCTGAAGATCAAAATGCTTCAGCAATATATCATGCTAAAACTCCATTTATAGACCAGTTATATAACAAATATCCAAACGCCACCCTATTAACTCATGGTATGAATGTTGGACTACCTGACGGGCAAATGGGTAATAGTGAAGTAGGACACATGAATTTAGGTGCTGGAAGAATTGTTTACCAAGATTTAGCCAAAATTAATTTAGCTATAGAAAATGATTCATTAAAGAATGAAAAACAATTAACCAAAGCCTTTTCTTATGCTAAAGAAAATAATAAAAATGTTCACTTTTTAGGTTTAGTTTCAGACGGTGGAGTACATTCTCACATTAATCACTTAAAAGGATTAATTAATTCTGCTGATAACTTTGGTTTAGAAAACACTTTTGTTCATGCCTTTACTGATGGTAGAGACGTTGATCCTAAATCTGGTATAAATCACATTACAGATTTAGAAAACTTCTTAGAAAAATCGAATGCACAATTAGCATCAGTTATTGGTCGTTATTACGCTATGGATAGAGACCAGCGTTGGGAACGAGTTGCCGAAGCCTATAATTTACTCGTTAAAGGTTCTGGAAAACAAACCAGCAATATTTTAGATGCCATAAAAGATAGTTATCAAAATAATATAACAGATGAGTTTATACAGCCAATTGTAAAAACAAACAACAATGATCCTATAACAACTATTAAAAATGGAGATGCTGTTATCTTTTTTAATTTTAGAACAGATAGAGGAAGACAATTAACTCAAGCTTTAACTCAACAAGACTTTCCTGACTGGAATATGAAAACCCTAAAATTAAACTATACAACCCTTACCAATTATGACGAATCTTTTAAAGATATCAATGTTATTTTTGATAAGGAAAATATAAAAGATACTTTAGGTGAAGTTATAGCTAAAAATGGTAAGTCTCAAATACGTATTGCTGAAACAGAAAAGTATCCTCATGTTACCTTTTTCTTTAATGGAGGGCAAGAAGAACCTTTTGAAAATGAAAAACGTATTCTTTGTAATTCACCAAAGGTTGCAACTTACGATTTACAACCAGAAATGAGCTCTTATGCTGTAAAAGACGCTATTATACCTGAAATCAACAAGCAAAAAACTGACTTTATTTGTTTAAATTTTGCTAATCCAGATATGGTTGGTCACACAGGTAGTATGGAAGCGGCCATTAAATCTTGTGAAGCTACGGATATATGTGTTTCAGAAATTATACCAGCAGCGTTACAAAATGGATACACAACTCTAATAATTGCAGATCATGGTAACTGCGAAAAAATGGTTAATGAAGATGGTAGTCCTAATACTGCTCACACCACAAATCCGGTTCCTATTATTGTTGTTGACAATGATATTAAAAAGGTGAAAAATGGTGTTTTAGGCGATATTGCACCTACTATATTAAAACTATTAGGTATAGAACAACCAAAATTAATGACTCAAAGCTCCTTAATATAGGTTTTGCTAAGTCACTTACTTTAATAATACTTTTTTATAATATAAATCGATTCTAAACTCAACCCATTGTGTATTTGCACTCTGGTTCTTGATTTTGTACTTTAGCCCAATGTTAGACACTAAAATTATTGCTGTAGATTTTGATGGTACCATAGTTGAAGATGCCTACCCAGGTATTGGCAAACCTCAACTCTTTGCTTTCGAAACACTTAAAAGACTACAAAACGACGGTCATAGGCTTATTTTGTGGACTTACAGACATGGAAGAAAACTTGATGAAGCTGTTGCTTTTTGTAAAGAGAACGGTATTGAGTTTTATGCTGTAAATGCTACTTTTCCTAATGAAGTGTTTGAAGGAAAAGAAAGCAGAAAAATAGGTGCCGATATTTTTATTGATGATAGAAATATTGGTGGATTCCCTGGTTGGGGGAATATATACCAACAATTAACTAAAGAAGAAGCTCCTAACTTAAAGGGAACTAAAAAAAGTATATTTTCAAGATTATTTAAATAATTAAGAATGGTTAAATTAAAATCTCCAGAAGAAATTGAAATTATGCGCGAAAGCGCTTTGGTTGTATCTAAAACATTAGGTGTTTTAGCTTCTGAAATTAAACCAGGTGTAACAACTTTACAACTAGACAAAATAGCAGAAGAACACATTAGAGACTTAGGTGCTATTCCTGGGTTTTTAGGTTTATATGACTTTCCTAATACACTTTGTGTTTCTCCTAATGCTCAAGTTGTTCATGGCTTACCAAATAATACTCCTTTAGAGGAAGGAGATATATTATCGGTAGACTGCGGAGCTATTTTAAATGGATATTATGGAGATCATGCCTATACTTTTGAAGTAGGAGGAGTAGCTCCAGAAACTAAAAAGTTATTAGATATAACTAAAGAAAGTTTATATGTTGGTATTCGAGAGTTTAAAGCAGGAAATAGAGTTGGAGATGTAGGTTATGCTATTCAAAAATACTGTGAAGATCATGGATACGGAGTAGTTAGAGAATTAGTAGGACACGGATTAGGAAAAAAAATGCATGAAGACCCTCAAATGCCTAATTACGGAAAAAGAGGAAGAGGTAAAAAATTTAAAGAAGGACTAGTTGTTGCTATTGAGCCAATGATTAATTTAGGTACTCATAAAATTCAACAATTAAGAGATGGTTGGACTATTTTAACTTTAGACAGACAACCGTCTGCCCATTTTGAACATGATGTAGCCATTGTAAATGGTAAACCTCAACTACTTTCTACTTTTGATTATATATATGAAGCTTTAGGCATTGAAAGTAATGAAGAAGATGAATTTAGAAAATAGTTTTGAAGAAGCTTTTTAAACTCGTATTAAATACCATTCCTAGACCCTTACTAATTAGGTTAAGTTATATAGCTAGACCCATTATTGCTTTATTTTTAAAAGGTAATAAATACACCGATCCTATAGACGGTAAAAGTTTTCGCTCCTTTTTACCTTACGGATATGGAACACAGCGAAACAATGTTTTATCTCCTTCTACTCTATCATTAGAAAGACATAGATTGCTTTGGTTATACTTAAAAAATCATACTGATTTTTTTACTAATCAGGAAAATAAAAAAGTATTACACTTTGCTCCTGAACAATGTTTTTACAAGCGTTTTAGAACACAAACCAACATCGATTACACCACTACAGATCTATTATCACCTCTAGCTGATATAAAAGCAGATATATGCAATCTACCTTTTGCAGAAAATAGCTATGATATTATATTTTGTAACCATGTTTTAGAACACATTCCTGATGACACTAAGGCTATGCAAGAACTTTTCAGAGTTTTAAAACCTGGCGGAATGGCTATTCTTCAAATACCTCAAGACTTAAATCGTGATGTTACTTTTGAAGATAATAGTATCACAGATAAAAAAGAACGTGCTAAAATATTTGGCCAATACGATCATGTTAGAGTTTACGGAAAGGATTACTTTAACAAACTTCGTTCAATTGGGTTTCAAGTACAAGAAATTAACCTATCTACTTCTTTAACAACCAAAGAGATAGATAAATACTGCTTAGCAGATGGCGAAATTTTGCCCGTAGTTACCAAACCATAAACTATGATTACAGTAACTACCTTTATAATAACTGGAGCTACTTTTGGAGCTTTATCTATCGTTTTTGGAGCTTTTGGAGCTCATGCTTTAAAGAACGTTTTATCTCAAGATCAATTAAAAAACTTTGAAACCGGTGTTAAATATCAAATGTATCATGCAATTGTTTTAATAACACTTGGTTTTAATTTTGAATATGCACACCCCGTTTCATATTGGTTCTTTTCTATAGGCGTATTGTTTTTTTCATTTAGCATTTACGGTTTAGTTTTATCGGGTGCTAAAGGAAAAAAAATGAAGTTTTTAGGTCCAATTACACCAATTGGAGGCTTGTTACTACTTCTAGGTTGGTTAACCTTACTCTGGAAAGTCATTTAAAGACAAAGTCTTTATTTTCCCTTTTTCTTCGTAAATAAAATACACTTTTAGTTCTGTATGTTTCAGTAAAAAGGTTTTCACTTTATCAATACCCATAGCTTGAAACGCAGTGGCATAACCATCTGCCAACATACAACTAGGAGCTATAACCGATACGCTTAACACATTCGTTTTAGATGAATACCCTGTTTTAGTGTTAAATATATGTGCATATCTATTACCTTCTTCATCTATTTTAAATTTCCTATATACCCCAGAAGTAGCCATAGACTCATTAGTTAGCTCTATAACACGTTGAGCCTCCTGACTTCCATCAAAGTTAGGGTTATCAATACCTACTTTCCATTTACTATTTTTGGGTTTAGAACCTTTGGCAACCACTTCACCGCCTATATCAATTAAATAGTTATTTAATTGCTTAGAATCTAAAAACTCGGCCACCACATCCAACGCATAACCTTTAGCAATAGCATTAAAATCTAAAAAAGTATTTGAGTATTCTTTCTTTATGAGACCGCTTTCAATAGTTACCTTATCAAACCCCACAAACTTCATTAAACTATCAACCATTACACTGTCTGGCTTTTTACCTAACTCCTTAGGCCCAAAACGCCATAAATTTACTATATCTCCTATAGTAGGATCAAAAAAACCATTCGTCTGAGTATATAATTGTTTTGATGTCTGAAATACTTTTTTAAAATGTTCATCAACTACAATTGTTGAGTCTCCAGAATTAATCTTAGAGATATCTGAATTGGATTGATAAGTTGACATTGACTTATTAATTGCCGTAAATAAACTATCGTATTGTTTTGAATAATCTATTTGTTCTTTATCAAAAAATTGAACTGTATAGTTGGTTCCAAAAACTTGACCAGATACTGTATTATGATAAATAGTAGGCTCTTGCTTACAAGAAAAAAACAATGACACAACTGCTACTAATAAAATTACAATTACTTTCCTCATTATTAATTTAAGTCTACATCCATATCTAAAATTCCTTCATACTGCAATAAATAAGGTTGATCTAGATATACTGGATCTCCTGTTACATTTGGATTTCCTAAACCTACTCCTGCATATAAAACTTTAGCATCTTTATCTCTAGCATGTTTTCTAAAAGTCTCCATCCAAACTACATCATAATTATCTGGATCTTCAGGTAATAAGGTAGCACGAACTATTACAAAATAATATTGACCTTCTTTATCTATACATACATATTGAGGGTGCTTTTTTAGCTTACTATTAATAGCTACAAACTCAAAACCTTTTTTTTCTAAGTCTGCGCCTACTATGTTCATAGCTAAGTTGTGTAGCTCTTGTGTATTTAATGCTTTGCCCATAATACAAAAATACCAAAATATTTATTGAATTATATAGCTAGTTTTAACAACTTCAGACAATCTAAAATACCCATAAGGTTTTGCTTCCTCATTGGTTTCATTAACACAATTCCCTATAACTGGAGCTGGAGTTACTCCAAAAGGTCCTTGGTCGTCTGCTTGCTGTAACAGCAAAGACATGTAGTTATAATATCGTTCAGAAATACCCGATAATTCTATCTCAACTAAATCACCCTCATTTAATTCATCATTCTCATTATCTCCATCTTCTTTTTCATAAAACATGGTCATTTCGTTTCCATTTGTAAACTCATCATCTAACGGAAAGTAATAAGGTAAAACATCGCCTGGTTCATTAAAACGGGTTAAATAATAATTTTCTTCATCTTCTGGATCATCAAAAAAGATATTTACCTCTATCAATTCATCATCAAAACCTCCTTCAACTGTTTGCGTTATAGAGTTTATATCGCTTACAGATTTAAACTCTTCCTGTCCTTTATATACCTCATTACCGTATAAAATTTCTAATTCATAAACAGTGTTCAACTCAGGATTAAAAGTATTAGTTGTATAAATACCTTCTGTACTTTCTGAAAAAACAAAAGTAGTGTTATCTGACAACTTTCTAATTATAACTTGAGCTCCTGTAGCTGGAACAAATTGTTCATTAGAAAAATATGGAGTAGATAACGATAATTTTATTTCTTGTTCGTTTCCAACTGTACCTTTTTCCCATTCAATAGTAGCTTCTATAACTAACTTAGGAGATGACTGTGGAACATCAACATCTACTACATCTTCGCAAGATAACAAGCAGAAAGCCAATAATATGTATATATATGTCTTCATCTTTTCTAAAATTTAAAGTTATACGTTACTGAAGGAACAATACCGAAAATAGCCGTTCTTATTGCTTCATTATTGCCCGATTGTTCGTTCTGTCTAAACGAAATTGATGCAGCATTTTTTCTATTATAAATATTATATATTCCAAACACCCATTCGCTCTTCCATTTTCTATTCTTGTTTTTTCTAGGAGTCAATGTAGCCGATATATCTATTCTGTGGTATGCAGGAAGTCTATTTGCATTTCTTTCATTAAAACTTGCAATTGATAAATCTTGATATTGATATTGAGCATCTGGGTAAGTAACAGGTCTACCTGTTTGATAAATCATATTCGCACCAAAGCTCCATTTGTCATTTAATGTATAAGTACCTGTTAAAGATATATCATGACTTCTATCGTAATTAGCATTATACCATTTTCCCTTATTTATTCCTAAACCACCAACATTCCCTCCTTTAGTCTGTTGTTCTGCTTTAGATAAAGTATAGGCCAACCAACCTTTAAATTTTCCTTTATTTTTTTTAAATAAAAATTCTAGTCCATATGACCTTGATTGACCGTTTAATATTTGAGTCTCTATTTGATCTTGAGCTATTAAGTCTGCACCATCAATATAATCTATCCTATTTTTTACTGTTTTGTAATAAGCTTCAACTGACAAAGAGTATATTTTATTTTTTACATTTTGAAAGTATCCAATAGCATATTGATCACCTTTTTGTGGTTCTATAAACTTGCCGCTAGGCGTCCAAACATCTAAGGGAGTTACCGAAGTTGTGTTTGATAATAAATGAATATATTGAACCATTCTATTATAACTCAACTTAATAGAATTATCATTACTTAGCTGATAAGCTAGAGAAGCTCGAGGTTCTATATTATTAAACGATTTTATAAGTTCTCTTTTAGAATAATTTACTTCAGATATTGAATTAGAACTTTCATATATACCTAAAGAGCTATTATATATTACTGGCTGATTGTTTTCGTATACCGATACAGTTTCAGTACCTAGTCGTAAAAAATTACTAAATCTGAAACCATATTCAGCTGTTAATTTAGGCGTTAACTTATGTTCTAATGAAGCGTATAAACTGTTTTCCAATGCAAATTTATCAGCTAATTTTCTAGAATTTATACTTGAATCTTCTGAAGAAGGAGAAACATCTCCAGGATTAAATTGATAATAAATACTACCCACTCCAAAATTAAACTGTAATTTATCTGATATGTAATTCTTAAAATCATATTTAAGATTAAAGTTCTTAATATCAGATTTCCAATCTAACTTAATAAACTCTAAACCTAAATTATAATTGTATTTACTGTAGATTAAAGATAAATTAGAAAATAATTTATCAGAAAAAATATGATTCCATCTCAAATTTACTGATGCGTTTCCATAATTGTTTTCAAAAGCATTTTCAAACTTAAAAACATCTTGTCCATAATAACCTGACAAGTACAACTTATCTTTTTCTCCTAACTTGTACCCTGATTTAAAGTTGAAATCATAAAAATATGCAACATTTCCCTTTTGTTTTTCTGAAAAATTCAAGAACAAATGTCCATAAGAAGCTCTACCTGCTGCTAAAAAGGCTCCTTTATCTTTTTTTATAGGTCCCTCTGCAAGTAATCTACTAGAAATAACTCCTAAACCTCCTTCTAAATGAAATTCTTTTTGGTTTCCATCTTTCTGTCTAATATCTAACACTGAAGAAACTCTACCTCCAAACTGTGCAGGAATCCCCCCTTTATATAAAGTCACATCTTTAATTACATCATTATTAAACACCGAGAAAAAACCGAACAAATGAGATGCATTGTATATTATGGCTTCATCTAGCAATACTAAGTTCTGATCTGCAGCACCTCCTCTAACATTAAAACCAGCTGTACCTTCACCTGAATTAGTAACACCTGGCAATAACTGCAAGCTTTTTAACACATCAACTTCACCTAAAACAACCGGTATTTGTTTAATTGTTTTAGCTTTCAAATTGCTTACACTCATTTGAGGAGAAGAAATATTAAGTTTCTCTTTATCCTCAACAGTAATTACAACTTCTTCTAACTCACTAGAAGATTCTTTTAAACTAAAATTCATTTGTTGGTTATTAGTTAATTCTAACTCTTTGCTAATAGTTCCAAACCCAACATAACTAATAATTAAATTATAATTTCCTTTTGGAGCTGTAATAGAATAAAAACCATACTCATTGGTTATCACCCCAATACTAGTATCTTTTATATATACAGATGCCCCTAATAAAGTTTCTCCTGAAGATTCATCGGTTATTGTTCCGCTGACTGTGTATTTTTCTTGAGCAAATAAATTTATTCCTAGAAAAAAGAACACCAATACTAATAGTTTTTTCAATGCAGATTAATTTTGTTTAAAAATACAAAACCGTTACTTATAGAGTATAGCAACGGTTTTGATTTAAACTTTTTTTAACGTTTCTTTTTCTTATTACGTTTATTGTAGTTTTTATCTCCTCTAGTTTTTGGCTTTTTATACTTTTTAGCAATCTCTCTACGATAAGAACCTCCTTGATTTGTCTTACTATTTTTTTCGCTCTTTTCATGAAAAGCAGGACCTGGAACATACTCATCTGTCTCTCTCTTATGAGGGTTATAATGTTCCTTAATTTTTGGACGCTCTTCTGGTGTTAATTGATCTGATATTTCTACCTCTTCTGGAAATTCCATTAATGGAATTTTATAATCCATTAAAGACTCTATTGCATCTTTCGCTTCTTGTTCAGCTTCAGTAGAAAACAACAGCGACTTCCCCTCATGTTCTGCTCTACCTGTTCTACCTATACGATGCATATAGTTTTCTGGATAATTAGGAGTGTCAAAATTAATTACATGAGTAATTTCGTCTAAATCTAAACCTCGGGCCATTACATCTGTAGCTACTAAAATTCTATTTTCGCCTTCATCAAATTGCCTAATTGAACGCACCCTATAATTTTGTGTTTTATTAGAATGTATAACACATAACTCCGAATTATACCTTTCTGATAACACATCAAATAACCTATCGGCACTTTTTTTATTTGACACAAATACTAATACTTTAGAAAACTCATCTTTATCTCTCAATAAGTGAATTAACAAATTAGCTTTTGTATAAAAGTTCTTAACACTATACGATTGCTGTAATATATTATCTAAAGGAGTACCACTTACAGCTATTGATATTTTTTCTGGTGCTATAAAAAAGTCATCTATTAAAGCATCTACCTCTTGTGTCATGGTTGCAGAAAACATTATATTTTGCCTTCTGTTGGGTAGTACATCAAAAATATTAGTTAATTGAAAGCGAAAACCTAAATCTAACATTACATCTACTTCATCGATTATCAACTTCTGAATTGACTTTAATTGCAATGCTCTACTAACAGCTAAATCATATAGCCTACCAGGGGTTGCCACTATAATATCTGCTCCTTGTGCAACTGCTTGTTTTTGAGTATTGATATTAGTTCCTCCATACACCCCAAGAACGCGAACATTGATATATTTAGCCAGTTTTTCAATTTCATCTACTACTTGCAGCACCAATTCTCTGGTTGGTACCAATACTAAAACCCTTGGGTTTACTTGCTTAGAAAACTTTAAATCTCTTAAAACAGGCATCATATAAGCAAAAGTTTTACCTGTTCCTGTCTGAGCTATTCCAACTACATCTTTACCAGATCGAACTACAGAAAAGGCTTCAGCTTGAATTGGAGTCGGGTTTTCAAACCCCAAGTCATCTATAGCATATTGTAGTTGATTAGACAGATTTAAATCTTGAAAAGTTTTCATGTTAAATATTTTATGCTGCAAAGGTACACTTTTATTAATGTTTATAAACCATAAAAAAACCGGTGTAATGTTACACCGGTTTTTCTATATAAACGATTTGATATTACTGAATCATTAATCTTCTTACTTCTTTAGAACCTTCTGATTCTATTGATACCAAATACAACCCTGAAGATACATTTGATGTATTTATAGATTCTCCTTGGTAATTATCTATAGATAAAATCTTCTTTCCGTTTACACTGTACATTGACACTGATGCTGCAGTCTTTAATCCCTCTACCACAAAAGATCCTTTTGTTGGATTAGGTGATAATACTGCCTCATTTAAGTTTAGTGAAACATCGCTAGTACTTAATGCTGCAAAAGAAAAAGGAGTAGTATTTACAGTTCCTAATATATCTTGTGTACTTCCTGAAGTAGCCGTTGGGTAATTGATATTTAAAAAGTTCTCATTTGGTTCAGAACTAATTAAAGCATCACTATTATCTATTATAGATATACTTCCAGTTGTTGGTGCTCCAGATCCGGTTGTTACCTGAAATACAGCCATGATAATTGGTGTACCACTTTCTGCATCAAAAAATACATTGGTTGCCCCAGGTGTTCTTAATAACTGGTATACAAAATTTCCGCTAGATGCAGATGGACCTGCCAAGTAAGTAGCATCCCACTCGGTTGCAGGTATGGCATAATCGCACACATTACTTGCAGGTGGAGTAAACACACAATTATTAACAAAACCAGTGTTTCCTGGTAATAAATATGCTCCCCCTGCTATCGATACAACTGCCCCCATATCTGATGAGTTTCCGTTGGTTTCTGTAAAATCTGGCGTGGCTACTAATGCCATTTCTAAGTTACCATTGGCATTTGTACCAATGTGACTTAAACTGTAATTCATGTTTTGGGCTTTAACTCCAAAAGTCATTGCTAATAAAGTAAAAGCTATATATATCTTTTTCATCTCTTTTATTTCTTTAGATTTTAAATTAAGGTAATTGCTCTGTTATCATGAACAGATTAGATGGCGAACTCTGGTTATTTGGGTGTGCTAAAACAACATCTTTTAAAGTGTTGGCATCATTTCCTGAACCCTGATACTTAATTGTTCCATCTAAATTAACATCGGCCGCATCATATCCAGTATATGAATATAAATTACTATTTGTTGTATTTCCTGCTTCTGCTAATACATTATCTTTTATAATATTAGTATCGTTTCCAGAACCCTGATATCGTACTGTTGTATCGCCACTAACATTTCCTGCCCACATAGCTACAACACCTGTTGGCATACTAAAACTTGTTTGCGCATTTGTACCATTGGTTATTTGGTTATTGGCATCTGTAAAATCTACTGTAGTTGGTGTACTTGATAAAGTTATTGCCGTTGAACTCATTACCCCTAAATGATTTCTGTGCTTAATAGCTACATAATAATCTCTAGAAGTAGAGTCAAATGTAATTGCTGAGGTTCCATCTACACCCACTACATCTCCATCTCTTTGTAATAAAGCAGATTGGCTATGTACAACTGTTGTATTAGTAACATCATCTCTTAGTTCTACAAATACCCAATCAACAATAGCATCGTTACCTGTTGCATTAAATACTGATGCATTACATGCTAAAGCATCTGTATAAGGACTGGTAGTTGGTATAAACCCTCCTACTCGTAAATCATCTCGCATTAAATTTCCTCCGCCATTATTCAACATTGCTCCTTGTAAAAAGACTCTTGGTGATACTGAAATCTTAGCAAATGTCTCTGTAGTTCCAAAATAAAACTTACCATCTAAACCTGTAAAGTTTCCTGTTAACTCATGATCACTTCCAAAAGCAGCAGGAGTTAAGCTAACTATTTCTCCAACTGTTTCTCTATAAGCAACAATATCATTAATCGTTTTTCCTGGGTTTGCAGTTAACCAACCCTGAATTTCTGCATTAGTAAAGTAAAACTTAACTGAAGTATTTCCATTTGTACCATTAGTAGTGCTTGGTTTTATTGCAAAAACTTTATCCATTGCTAAATTAGGTGAAGCACTACCATTATAGGCTTGGGCTCCATTTCCTGATCTAAATACTGAGCTGGTTGTACAACCGTAATTGAATGTATCGTTATTAGTAATATCTAACATTAAATCTCCAGAAGTGCTATCTGAGGTGTATACAGTACCTGTTCCTGGCAAATTCAACAAATCATTAGTAGTTCCATCATTTACAGCTGTTTGAATTGGAGTTGCTACATCAGAAGTAACAGTAATATCATCTAACATAAAAACAAACTCATCTGCAGAAACCACATGGATAACCACATATACATTTTGATTATCAAAAGAAGATGGTATAGAATAAGTATATTCTGTCCATGGATTAGTAGGTGGTATTACATAAGGATTTGGTGTAACATATGTTATACCAGAACCATCATTGGTTGCAGATACACCAACTCTAAATCGTTCTCCTCCATTATAATTATCTGTTAAACTTTTAGCCCAAAATTTAATTTCTCCATTTGTTCCATTAGCTAAAACCGGAGTAATAGCCATATCATCATTTAAAGGTGTTCCGCTAACACTTCCGTTAGAGTTGAAACAATAAAAACCTTTGTTTCCTCCATAAGAATTCCACCCTGCATTAGAGGCAGGAGTTGTAGCACCTGGATTGAAAACAATAAAAGAACCAGTATATTGTTCATTAGTAAAGTTGGTATTATCAGATGCATAAGTTGCATCACCATCATTATCAATTAATGTCCAACTACCAATATTGTTAATTGAGAAATCTGTATAAGATTCAAAATCATCAGAAAACAATGTCACATTCTGTGTTGTAGACGGAACAACATCATCGTCTGTAATTGTTAAGGTTAGAGTATTATTAGCTCCCGCAGTAGCATCACTACCTGTTACAGTTAAACCAATTTGAATAGTTTCATCTCCTTCAACAAAGGCATCATGAAATACACGAACTGTCATATCTCTAGTTCCTGTAGCACCAGAAGCAAAAGACACGCTTGATGTCATTAATTGGAAATCTACATTATTAGAAGCAGTACCTCCTGCTACATTAAAATTAATATTAGTATTTCCGGTAGCTGCTGTACTTAAACTTACTGCAGTTGTTATATCGGTGTAAGAACACGCACTTCCCTCTGCTTGAGAAGAATTTGTAGAAGTAAAAACTACAGTAGGAGTTAAAGGAGCAGCTGTATTTGAATTAATTAACTGATCAAAACCATCTGCATTCGCAATTACAGTAGCCATTCTACCAACTTGATCAAACGTAAATAAATCCATACAAGTATCATATGAGTAATCCATGAAATTTTGTACTTGATCTAAACCAGTGCCACAAGTTGAAGTTGTTGGACATCCATTACTAGAACCTTGCTGCGTTGGTGTATCAGCGCAATAATCATCTCCACAGTTAGCATCACCCCAAATATGTCGTAATCCTATCCAGTGCCCAATTTCATGTGTTAATGTTCTACCTGCTGCATAAACTCCTCCTTGAGGATGAGGGTTTGCGACAGACCCTATAGAAGTATAAGTACAAACTACACCATCTGTTGTTGCAGCACCTCCATTTGCAGGCATACCTGGTAATGTAGAATTACTAGGAAACTGAGCGTATCCTAATAAACCACCTCCTAAGACTGCTGTCCAAATATTAGCATATCTATTTCTATCCCATATGGTAGCTTGCTTTACCCCTCCATCTAAAGCATTTGCGTCTAAAGATGAATATGAAGGATCATAATGCCTAGTTATACCTGGCTCACTTAATGGATTTCCATTTGGATCTACTGTTGCAGGTGCGAATTGAATATCAGAATCAGCTGCAACTGGGTTGGTACTACCAGCTTGATTGCTAAAATCTAAATTTAACTGATCTATTTGAGCATTGATATACTGTGCATCTAAATCTGCTGCATGTCCTTGTGATGGCGCTAATACATGAAAAATTATAGGTATTGTATAAGTAGCTCTTTGATATGTACCATTAGCTTTATCTTGAGCTATTCTGGCTCTGCGTTCTTCTATTAATGGAGCTAACCATTCCTCAAATGCTTCATTGTATTGAGACATAGTTTTACCAGACTTTTGAAGTCTTTGTTCATTCATTTCTACAGATCCACATCGAATTAAACCTTCTGAATCGTAAAATTTTTTGTTTTCTTCTGTTAATTGGTCATAAGTAATTGTTTGCCCATTAATACTACTATTATTTTCTGTAGTAGTAGCTCTTTTACTTTGAGCTTGAGTAAACGTAATACTCATTAACGTCAAGGCTACGAACGTAGCCTTAAAGGTAATTTTCTTCATTTTATTGGGTTTTTAGTCTATTAAATCTGTCGAATATATGAATTAAAATAAACAAACACCCAAAATGTTTTTCTAGTTAACAATAATCTCTATTTGTGTTATAAAACAAAAAAAAGAGTGTGTTTTACAACACACTCTTTTAAAATATAAGTTTAGTATAAACTAAAACTATTCAATAATTAATTTTTGAGTAGCTTTTTTAGCCCCACTTGTAACTGTAAAAATGTACATTCCTGAAGGCAACTCTCCTAAGTTTATTTCTTGATTAAATACAGAAGAATTGTTTTGGTAAGTATTATCAAAGACCAATCTTCCTCTAATATCAAACAAAGAAATATTTACTTTATCAGTAGTACTTATAGTTAAGTTTACTATACCCTCTGTTGGATTTGGTATTAAACTAAATGTATTGAAATCAGATTGCACTACACTTAACGACTCTTGTACATTTACTGTATAATCTTCAACTTCAGCATCATGACCATTTTCACATGAAGTAGCTGCTGAACTATATTTAGTTGTTACCCTCATTGTTGTTGCACCTAAAGCTGCATCTGAAGGAACCATTATGCTTAATCCTGAATTAGATGTTGCACCATCGGCTACATTGTTAGCAGACCCTAAATCATATTCTTCAGTTGCTACATCAAACACGCAATTTTGATTCCAATCAACCCAAACTGTACTTATAGTTGTATAATTACCATCTGTGTTTGCTTGTATAGTTAGCGGGTAAGAACTTTCTCTATTTACATCTGTAGACATAGCAGTATAATCGCTATAGCCTGCAGGCTTAGCAGATGGATTATCTATAGTATTAAAAGCAACTCTAGTTGTACTAGTCTGGTAAGTAGTGTTAGCTACAGATGCACATAAACTATTAACAACACTTAAAGTAACATCTACATTTTGAGTTACAGATGCCGAAGTTCCAGTAACAGTTATAGTATAATTATTTTCTGCAACTCCACCTAAGTTACCTACAGTCATCGTAAAAGTTCCTGTAGCACTTAAACTTGTTGGAGAAAATGACACTGTAGATCCTGCTGGATTACCTGTTGCACTAAATACTGTATTTTCATTGAATCCATTTAAAGCAGTAAAATCAAACTCAAAATCTACAGAGGCTGATCCACAAGTACCTTGATCACCGTTACTATTAGCCATTGTAAAAGTTGGTGATGTTCCAACAATACTAAAGTTGGTATCAGAAATATCATAAAATATATTATCAGCTGCTCTTACCATAACTCTTGCTGTGTTTGTTGGAGTTGCTGGTACTGTTATTGTTTGCGAACCATCATTTGGTGTATTAGCCAATAATACTGTTGGATAAGTATATCCACCGTCTGTTGATAATAAAATATCTACATTCTGACAGTTGATAGTTCCATTTGTTGTAGAACCTACATTCCATGTAACGGTTTCTGTTCCTCCTTCTGTCCATGTAACAGCTGTATTAGGAGCAGACATTGTAAATGGGTCAACATTTTCTACAGTAACAACCATAAGGTCTGCATCTGTTTGACCAATACCATTAGCAAAACCACTAGCATTATCTCTAACCACAAAAGAAAAATTCATGGTTCTAGCAACAGAAGGAGTTACTTCCCATGTTGGGGTTAAATTACCCGCAACTACATCTGCTATACTTGGCAACCATCTTTCTGGAGATGCCGTAGGGTGTATTGATCGGTACATTGGTCCGCTTGTCCATGTTGGTTGTGGAGCTGCGTTTGTAGGAGCCTGAGCTGGATCATTTGGAGCCCAGTTATAAGTATGCTCAGCTGTACCATCTGGATCAGTAGATGAACCAGTTAATACAAATGCTGTTGATCTTGGAATAGTATAATCTGCTCCAGCATTAGCTACTGGTGGCTGATTTGTTAGAGCTGTTGGTGTAGCACAAGAACTACTAACTCCTGTTTGAATATTATCTGAAACGTCGCGGATGTTAACATAATTAAAGTGAGCATCACTATTTGGCTGTACATTTGTTGCACAAATACCAGCATACCCCATAATAGAACTACCAGATGCTGGCTCTACCTCTGTAGTACCATTCCCTGATCTACTACAGGTATTCATTGTATGGTAAGCATCGAATTGGTGTCCCATTTCATGAGCAACATAATCAATATCAAACGGATCTCCAGTAGGATCTGCCCTACCTGTATAGGCTATACCTTTGTGAAAGTTATTAACATTCTGTACAGAACAAACACATCCTAAACAACCTGCACTACCACCACCTGTAGTATTAAAGTTATGACCGATATCATAATTAGCTTGACCTATTACACTATCAATAGTTTGACCAGTAGTAGTATTGTATTCACCATTCCATGGATCTGTTGCTGCATCTAAGTAAATAATCTGATCATTGTTTGCTATAAAAATCATTGTTATAGCTAAATCTCGCTCATATATACCATTTACTCTAGCCATAGTAATTGCCATTTGAGCTTGAACATTAGCTTTTTGTTGAGCTACTGTACCTCCTCCTGCAAAAATAGCTCCATATTCTCCAGTACAAGATTGAGCTAAACGATATGTTCTTAGAGTTTGGTCATCCGTATCGGCTCTTTGCTGACTTGCAACATCGCCAGTTATTGAAGGAAAATCGATGTCAGTATCTAGTAAACACTCAAAACTTTGAGAGTCTTGACCAAGTGAATTCTTATCGTAAACCATATAGGTTAAACGGTCATCAGTATAAGGATCTATATACATAGAGTTTCTATTTCCTGACAATGTCATAGTATGCAATCCAAATTGAGTTATTGTAAACCTCATTGTTGCTGTAGGATCATCAATTCCTTGAGCTGCATACGATTTAATCATTGGAAACTTTTCTGCCAATCCTTGTTCCATAATTGGAGCTTCAGCAATTCTAAAGCGTTCAAATGTTCCTTCTGGTGTCGGAAAACTTGCTATAACATTAGACCTTCCTGCAAATTCACCCCTTACTGGAGCATTTTGGATAGCTTGTTTAAATTTTTCAATATCTAATTGAAAAACTTCAAATGTTCTTGGCTGAGATGCACGATGCACCTTTTTAGCGCTGCTTAACTTTTCTTTCGAAGCTTTTGTCCAATAACGATTGTTATCTTGGGCAAATAATGCTACAGAATTAAAAATTATCAACGCAAGAAGCATAAGCTTCTTCGTGTAATCTTTTTTCATAATTGGGTTATTAAATTAAAAAACAGCGTGAATATATATAAAAATCAAATGATTAACAAATGTAAAGCACTTATTATGATCATAACACAACCTACTGATTTAGTATACTTTACTGAAAAAATAGAGCAATAGCCCACAAACAATAGAAAGAATAGTTTTATAGAAAAAAAAAAAAAAAACGATATACTTAACAGTATATCGTTTTCTATTATAATGATTGAATATTTATTATTCTATAACAATTTTCTGAGTAGCCTTTTTAGCTCCACTTTCTACAGTAAAAATATACATTCCTGATGAAAGATCTCCTAAATTAACATCCTGATTAAAAACTGCTGAATTGTTCTGTAAAACTCTTTCTGATATTTTTCTACCTCTAATATCAAAAATTGAATACTTAACAGAATCACTTGTACTAACTGTTAGATTGATAAATCCATTTGATGGATTAGGTGTTACTACAAATGTAGCAAAATCTGACTGAGCTATACTTAATGAAGGATCTACAACAATTCTATAATCTTCAACTTCTCCATCAGTTTGAACCCCACAAGCAGTAGGATAATTGTAAGGAGCTGCTGGTTGAGAATAAATAGTAGCAACTCTCATTATGGTATTTCCTAGAACAGCATTTGCTGGAACAGTTACTGATAACGGTGAGTTAACAGTAGCTATATCAAAATTAGCAGCTGCTGTAACATTTGCGTTCCCTAAATCATACTCTTCACTAGCATCAAACACACAGTTTTGATTCCAATCTATCCAAACTTTAGTTTGAGTTCTATACTCTCCATCTGCATCAACATTTACAGACAAGTTATATGAAGATTCTCTGTTTACAGTAGTACTAACAACTGTTTGAGTAATATCAGAATAACCATCTGTTTGATCATCAGCACCAATTCCATCTGGAGTACTTGATGCTCTATCAATAGTATTAAATGTAACTCTTGTTATTGCAGTTTTGTATGGTACTGTAGCAGAAACTGCACAATTTCCAGTTCCTACGGTTAAACTAACTGTTGTGTTTTTAGTTTCAGAAGTTGATGTACCAGTAATGGTAATAGTATAATTTCCATCAGTTGCAGAGTTTAATCCAGATATTGTCATTGTAGTACTACCTGTTCCGTTTAATGTAGTAGGTGAAAAAGCTGCTGCTGCACCTCCAGGTAATCCAGAAGCTGAAAAAGTAGTTGTTTCATTAAAACCATTTAATGCTGTCATGTTAACTGTATAATCAACTGAATCTGAACCACAATTAGATTGACTTGTAGGAGAAGGCACTAAAGTAAAAGTCACTGCCGTAGGAGCCTGACATCCTATAGATGAATTTAACTCCATTCTTCTAGGCGATTGAGCCATAATTGCTTGCATTCTATCTTTCTGATCTTGAGTAAATCTATCCATACAAGCGTCATTAGTATAATCCATGTAGTTTTCAATAGGATCATTACCTGGATTTGCTGCTCCAGTACAAGAATCGTTTGTTGTACAGTTATAATTAGGTGCTCCTGAATTTGGTGTATCAGCACAAAAATCATCTACTGAACAATCTCCATCTCCCCAAACATGTCTTAATCCTAACCAGTGACCTACCTCGTGAGTCATTGTTCTTCCTAGGTTATAAGTTGCATTTAAAATGAATGATCCATCATTTTCTGCATTTGTACCAAAAGCACTAAATCCTGCTACTACACCGTCAGTATTTGCAGCACCTCCTGATGGGTTTAAACCTCCTAATCCAGGAGTATTATCTGGAAATTGTGCATATCCTAATAAACCTTGCAGACCTCCTGCATTTAATGGAGCCCCTCCTGGTTTAATACTCCAAAAATTAATATATTTTGTAGGATCCCACTGAGTGTTAGTTTTCATTGTTTCAACATCAGCTCTTGTTTCCCAATCATCAACAACTGCTGGTGTTGCTGTGTTTGAATAAGGTGTTATGTTATGGTGAATAATACCATTGGTTGGATTTCCATTTGCATCTTGTTGAGCTAAACAAAAGTTAATTTCAACATCTACACCTGGTCCATCTCCAGGAGATCCAGCTAATTTTCTGTAATCTTGATTCATTACATTGATTTGCGATGCTGCTTGTGCGTCAGAAATATTTTCGCTGGTAGCATTTCCTGGTGTATTTACTGGATCACCATTATGTATTATATGTATTACTACCGGTATATTATACACTGCCATTTGAGCTCTTCCAGCTTCTCTATCAGCTTTTATTTTTGCTACATGAGGAGCTAACCACTCTTCAAATTGCTCATTTGTATACTGCTTTGAATTTTGCTGAAGTATTCTTTGATTTTCAACAGACAAACACCTAGCAAACCCTGTTTCCTCTATGTTTTGCTTAGTAGCTTCAGTCAATTCAAACTGAGATTGATTTGGGGTAATTTGTTTAGCTTTTTGAGCAAAACTTGAAAAACAAGCAGCCATTAAAGCCATAGAAAAAATACCCTTTAAAGTAATTTTTTTCATCTTATTGTTATATTTTTTAAAATTAAATCGCCCCTAAATTACAACAAAACAGCACACTTAACAAATACTAAAAGTTAAAAAAAAACAAACTAAATAACTGATTTTAACTACGAAACTTATTTTTATCAATACCAAATTCAACTAAGAAACAACATCTTATAAAAAAAGCATCATCAAAACTATAGTCTTGATGATACTTAAAACTTCAACTTATAATATATCTGTAAGGCTAATTAGTTGAACTATTATAATGAAAATTATTCTATAATTATTTTCTGAGTGGCTTTCTTAACCCCGCTTTCTATAGTAAATATGTATATTCCAGAAGAAAGATCTCCTAAATTAACATCTTGATTAAATACTGATGAATTATTTTGCAAAGTTTTTTCAGAGATTTTTCTACCTCTAATATCAAAAACAGAATACTTAACTGATTTACTAGTACTAATTGTTAAATTGATATATCCATTTGACGGGTTAGGTGTAACTAAAAATGTTTCGAAATCTGACTGCGCCACACTTAAAGACGGTAATACTGTAATTTTGTAATCCTCTACCTCTCCATCTGTTTGCACACCACAAGCTGTTGGATAATTTGGCGTATTAGGATCTGAATAAATTGTTGCTACTCTCATTACTGTATCACCTAAAACAGCTCCTGCAGGAACCGTTACAGAAACAGGCGAATTAGTTGTAGGTATATCAAAATAAGGTGCGCCTCCACTAAGATCTCCTTGATCCATATCATATTCTTCTGATGGATCAAATACACAATTCTGATTCCAATCTATCCATACTTTTGTCTGTGTTCTATATTGTCCATCTGCATCCACATTAACAGTTAAATTATATGAAGACCCTCTATTTACAGAGGTACTAACTCCCGTTTGAGTTTCATCTGAGTAGCCATCTGTTTGATCATCTGCTCCAGTTCCATCTGGAGTACTTGATGCTCTATCGATAGTATTAAAAGTAACTCGAGTAATTGCTGTTTTATATGGTACTGTGGCAGAAACAGTACAACTACCTGTTCCGTCAACTAAATCTATAGAGATGTTTTTGGTAACAGATGTAGAAGTACCAGTTATTGTTAATGGATAAGTACCATCTGTAACACTATTTAAACCTGTTACAGTTAAAGTAGTTGTCCCGGTAGCATTTAATGAAGTTGGCGAAAAAGAAGCCATTGCTCCTGCCGGTAAACCAGTAACTGAAAAAGTAGTCGTTTCACTAAAGCCATTTAAAGCTGTAAAATTAACAATAGTCTGCGCAGAATCAGCACCACAGTTTCCTAGGTTGTCTGCAGAAATATCAAAAGTTGGTCCTTGACAGTCAATTTTATCAAAAGCCCAATCACCAGCTACAGATGCCCAGTAGGCTTCAACTACCGTAGCTTGATCTGGAGTAAACATATACATTGAAGCGTCATTTACATAATCCATGTAATTCATAGTTAATGACTTTTCTCCTGCATTACACCCATCTACGGAACCATTTGCAGGATTTCCGTAAGTAGAGCTAGAAACTTTTGGAGTATCGGCAATTCCATCACCATCTGGCTGCGCACATTGACTAGCATCACCGTCTGCAATAAAAGTATGATTTAAGTTGTAAAAATGACCTAACTCATGTGTTACAGTTCTACCTAAATTATATGGAGATACTGGAGCTGCAACTCCTGGGCAACCAGAACCAGTACCATAGCAATTGGTATTCATTACTACTGCTGCACCATTAGCTATACTACCATTTAATGGAGAATATCCTAAAAGTCCAGGTCCAATATCTTTAATAATAAAATTCATATAACCCGCATATGTAGCATCTGTTTCAGGAAAATTAGGATTAAAGTTTGAACCATTTGCACCTATAGTTACTAATGGACTTCCTTCTGCTACTTCTGGATCCGCTCCTGCAGGGTGGTTTTTAGTTGCTATACAAAACTGCACATCCATACTACCAGGTGTTAATCCAGGATAGAAAGCACTTGCGGCCGGCCACAAAGATGCTTGATCTGCATTAGTAGCTGTATAATCTTCATTGATAACATCTATTTGAGTTTGAGCATAGGCCTCTAAACAAGCTCTATCTGCCTCTGTACCTATTCCATCAAAGTGAACTGCTACTGGAATGTATAATGTAGCCATTCTTTGATATGTACCGTTCATTTTCTGCTGATGAATTTCTAACAACTTCTCCTCAAACTTAGCCTTTCTTTCATAAAAAGAAGCTCTATATTCAGGATTATCAATCATTGCCTGTTCGTGTTTGTCTAATCCACAATTCCTGTGCTCTGGAACAAGTTGTTTAGAATTTTTAACCTGTTGACTATAACCTAAGAAACAGGTAGTCAATAATAACAAGAGCAAAGCCCTTTTAATTGTAATTTTTCTCATTTTTATATTGGGTTTTTAAAAATTAAAACCCCAATCTACAACAAAATCAGACACTTAACAAATGTTTATAACAAAAAGCTTAAAGTAAAAAAAGCCAACACATAACTGTGTTGGCTTTTGAAAAAAGGACAAATAATTATTATCCTCCAAAATCATCAAAACGGATATTTTCGTCATCAAGACCAAAATCTTCACCCATTTTTTGTACTGCTTTGTTCATTAATGGTGGTCCACAGAAATATAATTCTAAATCTTCTGGACTATCGTGTTTAGATAAATATTGGTCTATTACTACTTGGTGAATAAAGCCAACAAATCCATCTCCTGCTTCGTCATTAATATCTTTTTTCACTTTCCAGTTATCTTTCTCTAATGGTTCAGATAAAGCTAAAAAGAATTTAAAGTTCGGGAAATCTTTTTCTAATGCTCTAAAATAGTGTATGTAGAACAATTCTGCTTTAGAACGACCTCCATACCAATAGGTTACTTTTCTACCTGTTTTTAAAGTTCTAAATAAGTGATAAATGTGTGAACGCATTGGCGCCATACCAGCCCCACCACCTACGTATAACATCTCTGCATCACTTTCGTTAATAAAGAATTCTCCGTAAGGTCCAGAAATGGTACACTTATCTCCAACCTTTAAATTAAATATATAAGAAGAGGCAACACCTGGGTTTACATCCATCCAAGCGTTCTTAGCTCTATCCCATGGCGGAGTAGCAATACGTACATTCAACATAATTTCTCTTCCTTCAGCTGGATAAGAAGCCATTGAGTATGCTCTTTCTACCGTTTCTGAATTCTTCATCACTAGTGGCCACAATCCGAACTTATCCCAATCTGCTTGAAACTTATCAGGCTCTCCTGGGTGATCATCTGGATGTGCTGTAATATCCATATCTGCATACTTAATTTCACATTCTGGTATTTCAATCTGAATATATCCTCCAGCCTTATAGTTCATATCTTCAGGAATCTCTACTACAAATTCCTTTATAAAAGTAGCTACGTTGTAATTACGAACAACAACTGCTTCCCATTTCTTGATTCCAAATACTTCTTCTGGAATAGAAATGTTCATATCCTGCTTAACTTTTACCTGACAAGATAAACGAGCTCCGTGTTGTAATTCTTTACGAGTAAAGTGAGGTGTTTCAGTTGGAAGAGCTTCTCCTCCTCCTTCGTGTACGTGACACTCACACTGAATACAAGTTCCACCACCACCACAAGCTGATGGTAAGAAAATCTTTTCTCCTCCTAAAGTAGATAGTAAAGTTCCTCCAGAAGGCACTTCTATCTCTTTTTCTCCATTAATGGTAATCTTTACATTACCTGAAGGCAATAATTTATCTTTAGCAAATATTAAAATACCTACTAAAACTAACACTAACACTAGCAATGAAATTACTGTGATAGTTATTGCCCCACCTGTTGACGCTAAATAAATCATCTTATTTTATTGCTTTAATATTAGTATTATCAGCTACAGTTTCAGTTTTTTCAACCTGAACCTGAACCGTTTTCTCTTCTTTCTTTGCTTCACCGTCTCCACCAGTTAACATACCACCAAAGCTTTGGAACCCTAATGCCATTAAACCAGTAATGATAAAAGTAATCCCTAATCCTCTTAACGGACCTGGCACATTAGAATAACGAATCTTCTCTCTAATTGCTGCAATTGCTAAAATAGCTAAGAACCAACCTATTCCTGAACCAATACCATAAGTAGTAGCCATTCCTATAGAAGCAAATTCTCTTTGCTGCATAAATAATGAACCTCCTAATATAGCACAGTTTACCGCAATAAGTGGTAAGAAGATACCTAATGAGTTATATAATGACGGAGAGAACTTTTCTACTAAAATCTCTACTAATTGTACCATTGTAGCAATAGTAGCTATGAATAAAATAAAAGTTAAGAAACTTAAATCGTAATCTGCATACTCAGGACCTAACCAAGAACCTAAAGCTCCATCTCTTAATAAATACTGATCTAACAACCAGTTTAGAGGCATTGTAATTGCCAATACAAAAATAACTGCTGCTCCTAAACCTACAGCCGTAGATACTTTTTTAGAAACTGCTAAGTAAGAACACATTCCTAAGAAGAATGCGAATACCATATTTTCAACGAAAATCGATTTTAAAAATAATTCTAAATATTCCATAATTCTAGTGATCTTCTATTAATGCTTTATTTTTACTACGCTGAACCCAGATAATAATACCAACAACTATTAATGCCATTGGTGATAATACCATAAAACCATTGTTTTCATATCCTATAGAATACAAACCTGTTTTCTCTATTGGATCTCCCAATACTTTAGCACCAAATAATGTACCTGCTCCTAATAACTCTCTAAAGAAAGCTACTATTATTAACAAAATACCATATCCTGCTGCATTACCAATTCCGTCTAAAAATGCTGGCCAAGGTTTGTTTCCTAAAGCAAAAGCCTCAAAACGCCCCATGATAATACAGTTGGTAATAATTAACCCGATAAAAGCCCCTAACTGTTTACTTAATTGGTAGGCATAAGCTTTTAAAACCTGATCTACAATAATTACTAATGTAGCAACTACTATTAACTGTACAATAATTCTAATTTTAGAAGGAATAACATTTCTCATTAATGAAATGATAACATTTCCTAAACCTAGTACAAAAACTACTGATATTGCCATAATAATAGATGGCTTTAACTGAGCTGTAATTGCTAAGGCTGAACAAATCCCTAATACCTGAATAGTAACCGGATTGTTATCTGCTAATGGGTCTAAAATTAACCCTTTGTGTTTTTTTGATAGTCCCATAATTACTTTAAAGTTTTAAAATAAGGTACATATAACCCTAAACCTTTTTTTATCATAGCTGCAACTCCGTCTCCAGTAATTGTAGCTCCTGCCATAGCATCTACAGCATTATCGGTTTTTCTGTCGTTCTTTGGATCACCATTACCTTTTTTAATAGCAATTCCTTGATAATTTCCTTGAGCATCAAAAGTATGTTCTCCTTTGAAGTCATCTCTAAAGAAAGCTTCTTTTATATTTGCTCCTAAACCTGGAGTTTCTGTTTGGTGATCGAAAAAAGCTCCTTGAACTACCATATCTTTATCTAAAGATAAGTAAGCCCAAACTGGTCCCCAAAGACCATTTCCTCTTACAGGAACTATATAAAACTCTTTTCCATCTTTTTTACCGATAAACATAGAAAGTTTTTGCTGGTAAGAAGCATCTGCCTTTACCTTATCTTGTTCTTTCTTTACTTCTATCTTAAAAGCTTCGTTAGTTTTAGTAGCTTTATCTCCTACAATGATATACTGCTCTTCACCAACGTATTTTTTAAATAACTCTTCAGCTTGAGCTTCTGGAACAGATTCATTTACATCTTCTGGATGTGTAACACCCATTGCGTATAAAATATTCTGCATTTTTTCAATCTTTTTATTAGTCTTAATTGTATCACTTAAACTTGAAGAAATACCTGCTAATAAAGATCCTACTACCACAACCATAATGATTGAGAAGATAATAGTGTACGAATTTTTACTTGTATCTATAGCCATGATTATGCAGTTTTAACACGTTTTAATCGCTTCTTAACATTTCCTTGAACCACGTAGTGATCAATAGTTGGAGCGAATACGTTCATTAATAAAATAGCTAACATTACTCCTTCTGGGAAGGCCGGGTTAAATACACGAATCATAACCGACATGAAACCAATTAAGAAACCGTAAATCCATTTACCCTTGTTAGTTTGAGCAGCAGACACTGGATCTGTAGCCATAAACACAATACCAAAAGCTAAACCTCCAATTAATAAATGTTGCCAGAAAGGAACATTCATTAATGCAAAGAATTTAGTTCCCTCCATAGAAGGTGCTATTTGATTAAAAATAAGCCCCATTACTAAAGAACCAATTACAGCAGACAACATAATTCTCCACGATCCTACTTTAGTGAAAATCAAGAATAAACCTGCCAATAGTATTAACAAAGTAGATGTTTCGCCTACTGATCCTGGAATAAATCCTAAGAACTGATCCATTACACTCACATTAGAACCTCCTAAGGCTAAGTCTTTTCCTTGAGCCAAAGCACCTAAAACAGTTTCTCCAGATATTGCATCTGGAACTCCTCCTGCTGGCACATCTTGTACACGAGGATCTGCTCCAGTAACCCATACTTTATCTCCGGTCATCCAAGTTGGATAAGCGAAGAATAAAAATGCTCTTACTGTTAATGCAGGGTTAAGAATATTCATTCCTGTTCCTCCAAAAACTTCCTTACCAATTACAACTCCAAAAACTACAGCTACAGCTAACATCCACAAAGGAGTATCAACTGGAACAATTAAAGGAATTAACATACCAGACACTAAATATCCTTCTTCTACTTCATGTCCCTTTATTATTGCAAAGATAAATTCTACCACTAATCCAACAACATAAGAAACGATTACTAACGGTAAAATTTTAGCAGCACCTAATAATAAGTTATCCATAGACCAAAATTCTGGGCTAAAGAATCCTGTAGAAGCGGCTTGAATTTCTCCTGTAGCTAAATAATGTTGGTAACCCGCATTAAACATACCAAATATTAAACAAGGTATTAATGCTGTAATTACAGTATCCATCGTACGCTTTAAGTCATCTGCCATTCGAATGTGTCCACCTGAGTGAGTTACTTCATTAGGCAAATACAAAAACGTATGTATTGCATTGAACGCAGGAGCCATCTTGGTTCCTTTGTACTTTTCTTTTAAATTATGTAAATTTTGCTTTAATCCCATAACCTATCCTATCTCTTTATACATTAAGTCTAACCCTTCTCTAATAATTTCTTGATGTGGCTGTTTAGACACACAAACAAATTCTGTTAGAGCGAAATCTTCTGGAGCTACCTCATACATACCTAAAGCTTCCATTTCATCTAAATCTTTTACCATACAAGCTTTTAGCATTTGCAATGGATACATATCTAACGGAAAAACCTCTTCGTAAGAACCCGTAACAACAAATGCTCTATGCTCTCCGTTAGTATTAGTATTTAAGTCATACTTTTTATTTGGCGTTAACCACGAAAAAGTCATCGCTCTAGAGGTAGATACTTTATTAAACATTGGTCTTTTCCAACCAAAGAAATCGTAATCATTCCCTTCAGGAATTACAGTAACGGTGTTGTTGTAATATCCTAAGTATCCATCTGGAGCACTCTTCAATCCAGTTAAAATATTTCCGTTTATTACACGAATATTCTCTTCTTTAACGCCTGAATTATATAAGAAAGTTGCTACTTCAACTCCAATTTTAGTCTTGTAGTATTTTGGCTTTTCAACTGCAGATCCAACTAAGGCAATTATTCGCTCAGCATTGAATTTACCAGTTAATAAAGTTTCTCCTATCATAACTAAATCTTGAGGAGATACTGTCCAAACAACCTCACCTTTATTTACTGGGTCAATCTTGTTAATTTGAGTCCCAACGTTTCCTGATGGATGTGGACCAGAAACCTTATGCAAGGTAATCCCATCTAAACCAGCCATGGGCGAATTAGATTTTTTACCCACAGACACATGAACAGATCCTTCTGTTAGTTTACCTAAAGCAGTAATTGCAGCCTGTAACTCAGCTTCTTTACCAGCTAAAACGTAATCGTAATCTGCTGCTAAAGGTGCACTAGCGTAAGCTGAAACAAATATAGCTTTAGGAGCCACATCTGGGTTTGCTATTATATCATAAGGACGTTGCTTTATAAAAGGCCAACAACCAGAAGTTAATAAGTGATTTTTGATGCTCTCAGCATCGGCACTTGCTACATTTAAACTGTTTCCAGCAGCATATTGCTGTGTAGAATCTGCCTTGATTTTGATGGTTAGAATTCTTCTTCGTTCTCCACGAATAATTTCCGATAGTTCTCCACTAACAGGAGAAACAAATTTCATTGCTTCAACAGATTTGTTATAAAATACTGCCTCACCAGCTTGTACTTTATCACCTACCTTTTTAAGCATTTTAGGGGTTATTCCGTGAAAATCTGAAAGCTGAATTGCATAAACATTACTTGGTATACCTGCAACAGTAGTCTGTTCTGCAGCTCCAACCAACTTAATGTCTAAACCTTTTCTTATACGAATGTCTTTGGACATAATTGTGTAGATTTTACTAAAAATTCGAGCAAATTTACAATTTAATACCCTTTAGTTAAAATTGTGTTAAGGCTATTTTCTTTATTTATATCATTTCTAAATAACAAATTACACCTAAAACAAATGGCACAAAATTTGACTATATTTACACGAATTTTACCTAGAAAACAATGCGACTTTTTTTAACAATAACAAGCCTACTTACAGCTTTCATCTGCTCTTCACAGGTTACCAACGAGGTTAACCCTCCTGAAAACATTAAAACTATAATACTACAAGAGTTAACATCTGAAAGACAAATCCCTTTAATAAAATTAGGAAAAACACTAACCCTTAAATTTGATGATATTAATGGGGATGAAGCAGATTATTACTACAGAATTAACCAATATAATTTTGATTGGACTCCTTCTGCTTTAATGAAATCTGAATACCTAAGAGGTATGGACGAGCAACACATCCAGGATTACGTAAACTCATACAATACCTTACAGATATATTCTCATTTTCGTCTTAGCATCCCTAATGAAAATGTAAGAATCACAAAAACAGGAAACTATATAATTGAAATTTACGATGACGAAGATGAAATTGTATTTTCTAAAAAATTTATTGTTTATCAAGACAGAGCAAATGTAGGAGTAGAAATAAAAAGATCTAGAGATCTAAACCATATCGAATCTAAACAAGTAGTACAATTCCATATTAGCCCCCAAAACAACTTTTTTAACAATCCTAAACAAAACATCAAAACACTTGTTTTTAAAAACAATAATATTAAAAACTCAATCACCAACCTAAAACCCCAATACACAATTGGCAACAAACTTATGTATCGCTACGACCAAGAAGCTAGCTTTTGGGCCGGTAACGAATATTTTTATTTTGACAATAAAGACATTAGAGGTGGAAACATTAGTCTTCGAAGAACCGAACTAAAAGACCTATACCACAACTACCTCTACACAAATCGATCTAGGAGACACGACACTTATACATACAACCCAGATATTAACGGAGGGTTTGTGGTTAGAAACTTAAATGCCGACAACAGCAATATTGAAGCAGATTATACTCAAATACATTTTTCTTTAGAAAACTTTGAAAACATAGGTAGCAGAAAAATTTATGTTATAGGAAACTTTAACAACTATCAATTAGATAAAAATTCCGAACTAAAATTTGACCAAGAAAGCGGTTTATACAAAAACACCTCGTTAATAAAACAAGGATTTGTTAATTACAAATTCATAACTCTAACCAACAACAAAATAGATCACTCTTTTATTGACGGAAACTTTTACCAAACTGAAAACGAATACACAGTAGTTGTTTATTATAGAGATATTGGCGCTCGTTATGACCAAGTTATAGGTCTAGGTAGCGCTTCATCAATTAATATTAGTAATTAAAAGTAAGCTTCGTATAAAAAACAAGACTCATCATAAATAATTTTATTATTTTTACACTAAGTTTTTGTAGCACATAATGGTTCAACAAATTACAAGAGGTATAAAAGTTTCTGTAGAAACAAATTTTGAAGGTACATTTTATAAAAATTATAAGATGCACTTTGCCTTTGGATATAAAGTAACTATTGAAAACCAAGGAAAAGAATCGGTACAACTAACTTCTCGCCATTGGGAAATTTTCGATTCCCTTAACAACAAAGAAATCATAGAAGGAGAAGGTGTTATTGGAAAAAAACCTGTTTTAAAACCCGGAGAAAAGCACAGCTACAACTCGGGTTGTTTACTAGCTTCTCCTTACGGATCCATGAATGGCTACTACAACATGGTTAGTTTTAACTCTTCTAAATCTTTTAGAGTTAGCATACCTGCCTTTAAGTTAAGCGCCCCTTTTGCACTTAATTAAAATCCCTCAAATACTCCAAACAAAATATTTTCCCATTTTGCTTGACCGTACAATAAGCACAATTAGAGTTATGAATTACTTTAAACTCTTTACCTATATCAAATCCGGCAGCTTTTTTAAAAACTGCGTCAATATCCACGTTACCATAAGGAGATATTCTACGCATTCTAAATTCATTATCTGCTAATATTTGCTCATGAGTTAACTCATACCAAGCTCCAGCTGCAATACCAGACAACCATTGCGTATTTTTATGCAATCCCTTAACATCTTTTGACTGTATAGTTCCTACTAAATTCACCTGATAATTTTTAAGTCGATCTAAAAAATATTTTCGATTCTCCCTAAACACTGTTGAAGTAAATTGACTCACCTTATTTGGAGTTACCTCATACACTTTACCATCAGAACTGGCTAACACCACATTGCCTATGGTACTTGGAGTAAACCACTGAGAACTGATTAGCTTTTTTCTTATTTTAAGATTTGTTACCCCAGCTATTAAAGTTGTAGTTACAAACCTAGCACAATTACTCGCATTCTTTTTAAACGCTGCATACCTAATTGAGCCTTGTCTTTGCATTTTACTAATATACTTTTTTGCTATTTCATAATCTACCTCATTACATATAGATGCTAGTAATTTACCATCACCGTGAGTTAACTCAGGATTAGAAGCCAAAAACAACAGGATCTCATTCAAATTTTGAATCTTATTATTTTCAATAACAGCTTTTAAAGGAAAATCCAATTCTCTATCATACTTTTTACCCCTCACTCTCCCATTAGGCGCTTTAGTTATATACCTACCAAAGTCATGATACTCTAATTCGCCGCGATCTTTATTAATCAACACCAAAGCTGCATGACCTGCACGTAAGTAATCTTTTTTACCAATACCTAAATATTTTAAATATGGAGAATACCATTCATCTGCTACCATTACAATAGTTTCTGGATAAGCCATTGTAATAATGATACCTGTATTAACCATGAACAACAACCGAATTAATATTTTCTAGAAAAACTAAATCTTTTAGCAAGTCTTTATAGAGCATATCTATCTCATCACCATTCTTAACCACATTAGTAATACTCACAGTTTTAAGATGCCCTCTATCTATTTGCAAGTCAACATCTTTATCTCCTACACCAAAGTTTTCATGAAACTCTAACGCATTTTCTTTAGAAAACTCTTTATCTGAAAAATAATCTAAAAACCATTGATTTCTAATCTGCTTCATTTCTTGTGTATACAATGTTGATGAAGACCATATTTTTGGTTTATTTACATCTAATTGAGATATATGCTTTTCAACCCCATCCCAAATCAGTTCATGTGCAACCAAATTTTCAGACCAATCTATTACAATCAAAGTAAATGGCTCAATATCCTTTAAAATACAACTGTAAAGCAACTCTTGAAAATCATCAACTTGAAGAAAATTAATTACAACTTTTCCCCGGCTATGTCTATAGTTACTTTTCCTAACATGCTTTTCAAAACCACCATTTAATAAACAAACCAATCTTTTCTTATCAGAAACACCTATCCAACTCCCTCCAGCAAGCTTGTCTTTTGGCATTAAAAACTTAACCTCTTTACCTAAATAAACCCTTGGTGCTATTGTCTCTCTTCCAACAGCTTCGTCTCTATTAGATGTAAATACAAAATTTTCTTTATTTTGGGGTAAATAACTTACTGTACACATATTAGGCTACTAGTCTTACTTTGCTTTTGCAACTTACAAAAAAAATACAGCTTCTAATGATTCTCCTGCAAATTAACACTAATAACCCACAAAAACATTTAATACCTATAATAAAGCACTTTAGTTGGTTGTTTTTTAGTAATTTTGACGACTTGAATCATTAAATCAACTATTAAACACATAAAATTATGGGAAAAGGTTTTTTTAACGTTCCTGCACCAGTAAACGAGCCAGTAAAGTCGTATGCACCCGGAACCCCTGAAAGAGAAGCTACTTTAGCAGCTTATAAAGAAATGTTTAACAACAAAATAGATGTTCCTTTATATATTAACGGAGAAGAAATCAGAACAGGAAACACTGTTACAATGACACCTCCTCACGACCACCAACATGTAGTTGGAACTTACCACAATGCTGATAAAAACCATATAGACACAGCTATCTCTGGCGCTTTAGAAGCTAGAACAAAATGGGCTAATTTACCTTGGGAACAAAGAGCTGCTATATTCTTAAAAGCCGCTGATTTAATAGCAGGACCTTATAGAGCTAAGATTAACGCAGCTACAATGATAGCACAATCTAAAACAGTTCACCAAGCTGAAATTGATGCTGCTTGTGAGTTAATTGATTTTTTACGTTTTAACGTAAAATATATGTCAGACATATACAAAGAACAACCTGCTAGTAATCCAGGTGTATGGAATAGAGTTGAACACAGACCTTTAGAAGGGTTTATTTACGCTATTACCCCTTTTAATTTTACTGCAATTGCAGCTAATTTACCTGCCAGTGCAGTAATGATGGGTAACGTATGCGTATGGAAACCTAGTGACTCTCAAATATACTCTGCTAAAGTTATAGTTGACATCTTTAAAGAGGCTGGAGTACCAGACGGAGTTATTAATGTTGTATACGGCGATCCTGTTATGATTACAGATACTGTATTAGCAAGTCCAGATTTTGCTGGAATTCACTTTACAGGATCTACTCATGTATTCAAAGATATTTGGAAGAAAATTGGAAACAACATTCATAACTACAAAACATATCCAAAAATAGTAGGTGAAACTGGTGGTAAAGATTTTATTATTGCTCACCCAAGCGCAAAACCTCAACAAGTAGCAACAGCTATTTCTAGAGGAGCATTTGAATTTCAAGGACAAAAATGTTCTGCCGCTTCTAGAGTTTACTTACCAAAATCTACCGCTGCCGAAACTTTAGCTTTAGTTAAAAAAGATGTAGAATCTTTTAAAATGGGTTCTCCAGAAGATTTAAGCAACTTTATTACTGCTGTAATTCACGAAGGTTCTTTCGATAAATTAGCTTCTTATATAGATCAAGCCAAAAAAGATACCGATGCTGAAATATTTGTTGGTGGAGGCTACGACAAATCTAAAGGTTATTTTATAGAACCAACAGTTATTGTCACTACAGATCCACAATACACAACTATGCATACTGAATTATTTGGACCAGTAGTAACAGTATATATTTATGAAGATAATAATTGGGCCGATACTCTAAAGTTAGTTGACTCTACTTCAGAATACGCATTAACTGGAGCTGTATTCTCTCAATGTCGTTATGCTTTGGATGAAGCTACAAAGGCATTAGAAAACTGTGCAGGAAACTTCTATATTAACGACAAACCAACAGGTGCTGTTGTAGGTCAGCAACCATTTGGAGGAGCAAGAGCATCTGGAACTAACGACAAGGCTGGATCTATTTTAAACTTATTACGTTGGGTTTCACCAAGATTAATAAAAGAAACCTTAGTATCTCCAGAAGATTACAGATATCCGTTCTTAGGATAATTCCATATATTTAATTCAACAAAAAAAGCTCAAGTTAAAAACTTGAGCTTTTTTAATGACAACAATTAAATCGAAACTTTACAACCATACAACCTCTCCACACACAGCATTAACACTACACCTAACCTATAAAACAAATATTTAATTCTTTTTTAGCAAAAAAAATACCCAAGAGTTAACTTGAGTATTTTTTATATTCTTAAGAGTTTAGCTTAATCAAAAGCTTTATCTTCTCCTAACTTAACTTCTCTTGCATTGTAGATATCATAATGAGGAGAGTTTGTATAAGTTTCACCTTGCCAAGTAACAGTTTTAGTATAAGTATTTCTTACAAATGCTACTATATGTAATTTAGAGTTATCTAAAACTGAGCTAGGTATATCTAAACCAGTAAAAGTTCTAGTATACACACCTCCAGCACCAACATAATCAGAAGGAATAACATCACCAAACTTATCAGTATAAATTTTTCTCAAAACATGGTTATGTACATAATTAGCTCCATCAGACACTCCAGATTGAGGGCTGTTAGGATATTTAGCTCCATCTTCTGTTAAATAAAGCATTAACTTTAACTCTTCACTAATAGCTTCTTTATAACCAACTTTTACTTCTACATCAATCTTTCCATTATTTAAAGTTGCCTTTAAAGCTAATCCTAATTTAGAAACTTCGTTAAGTTTAGCATCTACCTCACTTGTAGAACCACTTAAAGCTCCTTCCCAATTGGTACTAATACCATTTGCAAAAATAGTAGGGAAAGCATTTACATTATAGTGATTTGTGATAGCATCTCCATCAGCAAAAGCCATCGGATCATCATTATGTATAGCAGCTCCTAATACATTAGAATTACTATTAATCATATTTTCCATTGCTGCCGCACCAGTTGGACAAGCAGAACACCAAGTACCAGTATAATCTTCTAAAAGCACTTTAGTAGTAAATGTAGAAGGTGCTCCTGAAGCTGTATAACTCTGTCCTTCTGCTCCTGACCCTGATCCACTTCCTGATCCAGAACCACTTCCTGATCCAGAACCACTTCCTGATCCAGAACCACTTCCTGATCCAGAACCACTTCCTGACCCTGATCCACTTCCTGAACCAGAACCACTTCCTGAACCAGAACCATTTCCTGAATCAGATCCACTTCCTCCATCATCAGAAGAACTACAAGACATCATTGCTACTGCAACGAATAAAAACATTAATTTAAAAATTGACTTCTTTTTCATTTTATTTAAAATTATAGGGGTTAATAATATTTGAAACTACAATTAACATAATTGTTCTTATAGTAGAAACAAACTAAATACCAAAAACCCTAATTTTTATACAAAATGCTTATATACTAAAAAAGTGACTACCTAGCTTAGGTAGTCACTTTTACTATTTAAAAGTTTATTCTTTTAATTAATCAAAGTCAGCAGCTTGACCAACTTTAGCCAACCTTACATTATGTATCCCGTAATTTGTCCCTCCAACACTAACGAAAGCTATCACTTCTAAATTATTAGCATCTAACACATTAGACGGAATGTCTAAATCTTGAAATGTTCTAGTATATATACCTTCAGCTCCAACATAAGAAGAAGCTATAGCATCTCCATTTTGCGCTGTATATACATCTCTTAAAATATTATGGTGCTCATACTGACCTCCTTGAGATGAACCAGATTGTGGACTACTTGGGTATTTACCATCTTTTTCAATTAAATAAACCATCAGTTTTAAATCTCCTGAAACATTCGATTTATAACCAACTTTTACCTCTATATCTAATTTTCCATTATCAACATAAGATTTAACAGCCAGTCCTAAATAAGCAGTTTCATCTAATTCTGTATTTAAAGTAGTTTGACTATATGGATACCAATCATTAGACCCTCCATAATACACTGTAGGATACCCTGTTATATTATAGTAAGTAGCTTTCCCTCTAGACTCTGGAATTTCCATTGGATCTGGATAACTACTAACCCCTACATGAAGCTCAGCTGAATGAATTCTAGAATCATTACTCATGGCATTAGAAATAGCTGCACTTGCATCTGGACAGTAACCACACCAGGTTCCTGTAAACTTTTCTAACATCAATCTTTTGGTAAAATCTGTTGGCGCTCCAGTTGCAGAAAAAGTTTCTCCCGCTTCTCCTATCTCTCCTGCCTGAACATCAGTAGAACCAGATCCACTTCCTGAACCAGATCCACTTCCTGAACCAGATCCACTTCCTGAACCAGATCCGCTTCCTGAACCAGATCCACTTCCTGAACCAGAACCGCTTCCTCCATCATCAGAAGAGCTACAAGACATCATTGCTACTGCAACGAATAAAAACATTAATTTGAAAATTGAATTTCTTTTCATTTTGGTATAAATTTTGGGTTAATAAATATAATAAACAGCCGCTAATATATAATTTTTTTTGAAATGCTTTAGTATTTTATTGAAAAACAGTAACTTTTGTTGCATATTTCATATATATATAATATAATTGTTCCTTTATTTATTAACCCAAATCCCCTTATTATCATGAAAAAAGTATTTTTCTTATTCGTCTTAGCCTTAGTCGCTAACGTAGCTCATTCTCAAAGTTCATTACCCGATCTTACTCTCAAAAACCTAGATGGTAAAAACATTAATTTACCTGAAATATCAAAAGATAAGACTGTTGTTATATCTCTTTGGGCCACTTGGTGTGTTCCTTGCAAAAATGAATTAGATGCCATTAGCGATGTTTATGAAGATTGGCAAGACGAAACAGACATTACCCTTTACGCCGTTTCTGTAGACGACTCAAGAACTGTTAAAAGAGTTAAACCTTTAGTTAATGGTAAAGGCTGGGAATATGAAGTATTACTTGATACAAATAATGATTTAAAAAGAGAACTTGGAGCTGCTACTGTACCTTTAACTCTTATTGTTAAAAACAACAAAATACTTTATCGCCATTCAGGCTACACAGCTGGAGCTGAAGACGAGCTTTTTGAAGAAATCAAAAAACATATATAAAACACATATAAAGCACAAAAAATTTAATACCTAACAGAGTGATTGATTTTCTCAGTCACTCTGTGTTTTTATTTCCCCTTATACAATTATTATGAAAAAAGCATCATTATTATTTTTAGCTGGAATGATTTCTTGTTTTGCCTTTTCACAAGAACAAGATTCTACCAAAACTAAAAAAACAAATTTTAAAAAGTTTACCGATAACCTTAGTGGTAACTTCGAATCTAATGCTCAATGGTATTTAAACGACAAGAAAACCGGTGAATTTGACGAAGACGAACACGTAAGAGCCAATAGCTACTTAAGACTTGACTATAGTTTCCTTAAAAACTTTACTGTTGGAATTCAAGCAGAAAGTTATGCCCCTAGACCTTTATTAAATTATACTGAATTGTTCAACAAAAGAGTAGCTTTTGCTCAATTTTACGCCAATTACAGAAGCGAAAAACTAGACATTACTGGAGGTTATTTTTACGAGCAATTTGGAAGCGGACTTGTTTTAAGAGCTTGGGAAGACAGAGCTCTAGGTATCAACAACTCTTTACGTGGTGGAAAAATAAAGTACAGTCCTACTAATTACTTAAATTTCACTGCCCTATACGGAAAGCAACGTAAAGGTTTTTCTGTTGCAAATTCTGATATTTTTGGAGGAAATGCAGAGTTTAACGCAGCGGATATAATTAAATCTGACAAGCTAACAGATCTTACACTTGGTTTGAGTTATGTAGGTAAAAAAGAAGAATACAAAACCACAAACAATGATTCTAATGTACCTGAAAATGTTAATGCGTATTCAGCTAGATTAGATATAAGTGCTGGTAAATTTAATATCGGTGGTGAATACGTACACAAAAGCAAAGACGCTAGACTAAACAAGGGATCTTCTCCTTCCTTTTCTGAGAAAAGAACCTTTACAGGGAATGCTATATTATTTACCACTGGATTCTCTCAAAAAGGACTAGGAATTAACTATACCTTTAGAAGACTTGAAAATATGCGATTTTTCTCTGAAAGAAACTTCTCTAACCTGGGGAGCAACCCAACAAGTCAACTAACATTAAACTACATACCTGGTTTAACGAAACAACATGATTACACATTAACTAACATATATGTTTACCAAGCTCAACCTGGTATGAGCTTTTTACCAGGAGAAACCTTTCCTATAGCAGCAGGTGAAATAGGAAATCAAGTTGATATTTTCTACAAAATAAAAAAAGGAACCAAGTTAGGAGGAAAGTATGGTACAAAAATATCATTAAATTACTCTTACTGGGCTATGCTTGACGCAAAAAACATTGACCCTAATGCCAATCCATTTTTCCCTACAGACGACTTTACTTATGAAGATGAATTCTTGAGTTTTAAGAAAAAATTATTCACAGACTTTAACATCGAAATTAGAAAAAAATGGTCACGTAAATTAAGCTCTATTTTCACTTACATAAATACTTACTACAACCAAGACATATTAGAATCTAAAGGAAACGGAAGCGAAGTTAGAGCTTGGATTGGCATAGCCGAATCAACATATAAATTAGGTAAAGGAAGATCAGCCAGACTAGAGTTACAACACCTATCTACAAACGACGATGCTAGAAATTGGGTTGGTGGAACTGCTGAGTATTTTTTCAATTCAAAGTTCGGAATCTACATCAACGACTCTTTTAATTATGAAGAAGGAAAAAACCCTGAAAACTATAATATCCACTTATTTAACGTAGGAGGAAGCTTTACAAAAGGAGCAACCAGAGTAGCACTAAATTATGGTAGACAAAGAGGAGGTTTACTTTGTGTTGGTGGGGTTTGTAGACCTGTTAGTAAAAACACTGGTTTGACATTGAATTTAACTACCTCATTTTAAACAAAAATATAAACCATAAAAAAAGCAGCTAATTTAGCTGCTTTTTTTATGGTTTATATTTAATCGGTAAATACACCACTTTTTTCGTTTCAAAAAAATCTTCCTCAAAATAATCAGGTAAATCAAACAGTTTAACGGACTGAAAAAGAGATAACTCATCTGTTAAATCACCTCCTTTTAAATAAAGTATCCCATTTCTAAATTCGTTTAAATTGTCTTTTTTAATCTTTTTCCTCACCCATTTTACAAAATCTGGCATATTAGTTACTGCCCTACTTACGATAAAATCAAATTTTTCATCTACTGTATTTGCTCTTTTTTGTTCAGTTCTAACATTTTCTAAACCCAAACCTTCCACCACGGCATTAACAACTTTAATTTTTTTAGCGATAACATCTATTAAATAAAAATTTACTTCTGGAAAAAGAATAGCGAGAGGAATACCTGGAAAACCTCCTCCTGTACCAACATCTAAAACACTAGAACCCTGCTTAAAAGGCATAACCTTTGCTATACCTAAAGAATGCAACACATGTCTTGTATAAAGCTCATCAATATCTTTTCTTGAAATTACATTTATTTTACTATTCCAATCTTTATACAACTGCTCTAGCAATTCAAATTGTTTTCGCTGTTTTTCTGTAATATTTGGAAAATATTTTAATATTTCTTTCATTCTATCCTATTTAAAAACAAAACTAGCCAATAATTTTAGTATTCTTTACAACAAAAATGAGTTTTAAATAATTAATATTGATAAATTTGCAAGGTTGTACCCCAAAAAGAGAATTACAAGATGAATAATACAGTTAGATTTTCAAGAATAGATTCTGCCAAGTTTTTTAAAACTCTAAATAGCAGGGTTAACTCATACTTTAAAGACAACAACATTAAAAAGACAGGAAACTGGAAACTATACATTAAAACGATAGTTATGTTTGCTATCTTTCTTACCCCTTATTTCTTAATACTAACCATAGACATGAACCAATGGATACAACTTTTACTTACCGTTGTTATTGGAATAGGCATGGCTGGTGTTGGAATGAATGTAATGCATGACGGAAACCATGGATCATACTCAACAAAAAAATGGGTAAACAATTTAATGGGAGGTAGCATATACATACTTGCAGGAAATGTGTACAACTGGAAAGTACAACACAATGTTTTACACCATACATACACAAACATACATGGTCATGACGAGGATTTAGAAGCTGGAAGAATTTTACGTTTTTCTAAACACGCTAAATGGTTTAAACACCAAAAGTACCAACACTTCTACTCTATATTTTTATATGGATTACTTACATTAAATTGGGCAATCACAACTGATTTTATGCAAATGAAAAGGTATTTAGCTAGAAAATTGTCTGCTGGAAAAATGCCGAATCCAGCCAAAGAATGGAGTACATTAGTAATTACTAAAGTTTTATACTTTTCTATATGGATAGTGATACCTTTACTATTCTTAGATTTAGCTTGGTGGAAAGTAATAATTGGATTTATAGCAATGCACTACACTGCAGGTATTATTTTAAGCGTAGTATTTCAACTAGCTCATGTTGTTGAAGAAGCAGAAATGATTTTACCAGAAGAAGATGGCAAAGTAGACCATACCATGAAGATTCACCAATTTCTTACCACAACTAATTTTGCTACAAAAAACAGATTAGCAAATTGGTTTACTGGCGGATTAAATCATCAAATTGAACACCATGTATTCCCTAATATTAGTCATATACACTATACAAAAATTTCTAAAATAGTAAGAGAAACTGCTAAAGAGTTTAATATACCTTATTACGAATATGAAACAACAAGAAAAGCTATTATTTCTCACTTTAAATACTTAAAACAAATGGGAATGAATCCCGCTTTACAAGCATAAACATGAACACAACTACAGCTCTTTCGTTATCTGATAGGATTAACAGTCTACCTATATCGCAAACATTAGCTATGGCAGCTAAAGCTCGCGAATTAAAAGATCAAGGAAAAGATATTATAGGATTAAGTCTCGGCGAACCAGATTTTAACACGCCAGATTTCATCAAAGAAGCAGCTATAAAAGCTATAAATGATAATTACAACTCATACACTCCAGTAAATGGATACTTAGAATTACGCGAAGCTATTTGTCGTAAATTTAAACGAGATAATAATTTAACTTACACACCAAATCAGATTGTAGTTTCAACTGGTGCAAAGCAATCTATTGCAAATGTTGCAATGGTATTATTAAATCCAGGTGATGAAGCATTACTTCCAGCACCATACTGGGTAAGTTACTCTGCTATAGCAACTCTGGCTGAAGCTAGTTTTAAGGAAATACCGACTTCAATTGATTCTGATTTTAAAATAACACCCGAACAATTAGAAGCATCAATTGGTCCAAAAACCAAAATGATATTCTTTAATTCTCCAAACAATCCTAGCGGAGTAAAGTATACCGAACAAGAATACAGAGCCTTAGGTAAAGTTTTAGAAAAACACCCTAATATTTTTATATTGTGTGACGAGATTTATGAGCACATCAATTACGAAGGAGAAAACTTTAGCTTAGCTGCTATACCAGAATTATACGAAAGAACAATTACAGTAAATGGTGTAGCAAAAGCATTTGCTATGACAGGTTGGAGAATTGGATACATTGGCGCTCCTGAGTGGATAGCTAAAGCTTGTACCAAAATGCAAGGTCAGATTACTTCTGGAGCTAACTGCATAGCGCAAAGAGCTACAATAGCAGCTTTAGATGCACCTGTAAGCAAAATTCAATACATGGTTGATGAGTTTAAAAACCGTAGAGATATTATGATTTCGTTATTAAATGAAATTAACGGTATAAAAACCAATACACCAAAGGGAGCTTTTTATTTATTTCCAGATGTTTCTTTTTATTTTGGAAAAACAATAAACGGAACCACAATTAATAATGCATCAGACTTTGCTATGTATTTGTTAGAAAAAGCAAATGTAGCAACTGTTACAGGCGACGCGTTTGGAACACCTAATTGTATTAGAATTTCTTATGCAGCTAGCGAAGAACAATTACGCGAAGCAATGAGCAGAATTAAAAAAGCTCTAAATCAATAATAGTATTATAATACTTATTCTATAAACACGCCTTACTAGTAAACACTATGTAAGGCTTTTTTTTCAAAAAATAATGGCGCTTAATATAGTACTTGTAGAACCAGAAATTCATACCAACACAGGAAACATTGGTAGATTAAGCCTTGCTGCTGGAGCCAACTTACACTTAATAAAACCTTTTGGTTTTGAAATTACCGACAGTAGATTAAAACGAGCAGGCTTAGACTATTGGAAACATATTACATTAACTATATACGAAAACTTTGAAGAGTTTCTTGAAATCAATAAAGACCAACCAATGGCTTTTTTATCCAGCCACGGTACACAAGAGTATTACGATATAAATTACCAAGATGGAATGTTTTTAATATTTGGAAAAGAATCTAAAGGACTTTCAAAAAAAATTCTTGAAGAACATGCTAAAAACCTTTTTAAAATACCATTACACAGTCAGCAAATTAGAAGCATCAACCTAGCTAACGCAGTTAGCATTGTTGTTTACGAAGGTATAAGACAATTGAAATAAAAACTTCTACCTATTCCTCCAAAAAAACGGAGTAATTACAATTAAAACCGTAAATAATTCTAACCTACCTAGCAGCATTAAAAATGCACACCACCATTTAGCCAAAACAGGTAAGTGACCAAAATTAGCTAACGGATTTAACGTTCCAAATGCTGGCCCAACATTACCCAAACTAGATACCGCTCCCCCTATTGCTGATTCAAAATCTAAACCTAGAAAACCTAATCCTAGCGCCCCGCCTATAAACAATAACATATATAAGATAAAGAAAGCTAATATATTAAAGACTATTTCTTTAGAAACCGATTTTTTATTATAGCGCACAGGTATAATTGCATTTGGGTGCAATGTTCTTTTAAACTCAAAAAAGCCATTTTTTACCATAATTAAATGCCTAACAACTTTTACACCTCCTGCTGTTGAACCTGCTGACCCACCTACAAACATCAACCCAAAAAAGAATACTGTTAAAAAAGGAGTCCAGTTAGTAAAATCTGCAGATACAAAACCTGTAGTTGTAATTACTGCTATAATTTGAAATGCTGAGTGCCTAAAAGCCGATTCCAATTCTCCAAATATTTGCGGATGATAATCAGACACTTCTACATGAGCGTCCTTATATATTACGAAAGTACACAACCCTATAAACAGCAATATAAAGACGCTATAAAACCTAAATTCTTCGTCTTTTATTATTTTTTGAACTTTCCCTTTAAACGCAAAATAACTTAAAACAAAGTTGGTTCCCGCAAGAAACATAAAAACAATAATAATATACTGTATTAAAGGCTTATCATTCCAATATGCAACACTTGCATTTTTTGTTGAAAAACCTCCTGTAGACAATGTGGAGAGTGAATGATTCATTGCATCAAACAAATTCATACCTGCTAGTTTTAACAAAATTGTTTCAGCAACAGTATAAACCAAGTATATTAACCATAAACGTTTGGCTGTATCGGTAATTCTAGGGTGCAATTTATCTGCACTAGGACCAGGTGCTTCAGCAGCAAATAATTGCATTCCACCAATACCCAATAATGGTAAAATTGCTATTGCTAAAACTATAATCCCCATTCCTCCTAGCCAATGAGTCATACTCCTCCAAAACAAAACACCTTTAGGTAAGACTTCTATATCACTTAAAATTGAAGCTCCGGTTGTGGTATAACCAGACATGGTTTCAAAAAAAGCATTCGTGAAATTAGGAATTGCATTTGTAAACAAATACGGAAAGGTTCCAGAAAAAGTCATTAACAACCACCCCAAAGCCACAACTAAATACCCTTCTCTCTTTTTAATTTCTTTTTTATGGTCTTTAGTTACAAACATTAGCAAACCTCCAATAGCAGAAGAAACCAAACCTGCCAATGATATTTCTAAAGTAACTCCATCTTTATAGAGAAAGCTTACCAACGCAGCTATCAACATAAAACCTCCATTAAAAAGCAACAGAAGCCCCATGATATGAAAAATAATTTTACCGTTAAGTTTTTTCACTGTATGAAGATTATAAAAATAATTTTTCGACTTTAGATATTGAATGAGGTAAACAACAAACAACCACTTTATCTTTAGCTTGTATTTTAAAATTCCCTAAAGCTATCAAACCTTCATCTCCTCTAATTACACCACCAATAATTGCAGATCTAGGAAAATCTAAGTTTTTTATAAATTTATTACACACTTTAGATTTTTCTTTTACTTCAAACTCTAATAATTCGGCATTTAAGTTATTTAACTGAGTAAAAGCTATTACTTCTCCTTTTCTAATATATCTAAAGATTGCATTCGCTGCTATTAGTTTTTTATTAACTAAAGTATCTACCCCAATAGATTGAGATAATTGGAAATAATCCATATTCTCAACCAAAGCAACTGTTTTCTTAACTCCTTTAGTTTTAGCCATTAGACAAGACATAATATTGGTTTCTGAATTACCTGTAACAGCAACAAAAGCATCCATATCTTCAATGCTTTCTTCTTCTAATAATTCAACATTTCTTCCGTCACCATGTATTACTAAGGTTTGAGGTAGTTCATCTGCTATTTCAAAAGCTCTATCTTTTCTTTTCTCAATAAGCTTTACATTAAACTTATGCTCACATAAGCTTTTTGCTGTTTTATAGCCTATATTACTCCCCCCTAAAATCATTACATCATTTATAGACTCTTTTATCTTACCAGATAGCTTGTACAATTCTTCTACTCCTCCAGCAGAAGTTATAAAATACACCTGATCTCCTTCTTTTATAACTGTATCGCCCCTAGGTATAACGGTATATTGAGTACCAAATCTTTGGATGGCAATAGGCATAAAGTGAACTTCTGAGAATATTTTGGCAGCATCTTTAACTGCTTTCCCTACGAAAGGTGCAGTTCTAGAAATATTAAGCCCCAACATTGTTAAGGCTCCGTCTTCAAAATCAAAACGTTCATTAAATGCAGATTCATTCAACAATAATTCTATTTCATCTGCTGCTAAAGCTTCTGGTGAAATTAATTCGTCTATACCTAAACTAGAAAATTGGATATCATCGGTATTATCAATAAACTCAGTGTTAGAAATTCTAGCTATAGTTCTTTTCGCTCCAAGTTGCTTAGCTATTGCACAAATAGTAATATTTATAGTTTCTGAAGACGTTACAGATATTAATAAATCTGAAGAAGATATTCTTGCTTCTTTCAACACTGCTAAAGAAGTAGCATCTCCTTTAATTACTTTAATATCTAAATGATTATCTGCATAAGACAAGTTTTCTTTATTACAATCAACAAGTGTTATATCTTGCGATTCATAAGACAGTAGTTTTGCTAAATGAAAACCCACTTCTCCTGCTCCTGCTATTATTATCTTCACGGTTGTTTTAAGATTTTTGTGTCACTTTTTACTCAAAAGCTAACTACAAAGATATGTTTTTTAACAAACATTATTAACACTTAAGTTATTAATTGATTTTAGTAAGCAAATTATTAATCGTAGTTTTGTCTAAAATCTTCTAGAATGTCTGAAAACATTACACCATACAAAGATTCTGAATTAGGTAAAAAAAAGCAAGTTACCCAAATGTTTGACAACATTTCTAAAGAATATGACGGTTTAAACCGAGTAATTTCTTTAGGAATAGATCAAAGCTGGAGGAAAAATGTTGTCAACTTGGTTAACGATATCAAACCAGAAAGCATTTTGGATATAGCAACTGGAACGGGTGATTTAGCCATTATGATGGCAGAAAAAACCAAAGCAAAGAAAATAGTAGGATTAGATATATCTGAAGGGATGCTTAATGTGGGTAAAGAAAAGGTTACGCAAAAAAAACTATCTAACAGAATACAATTAGTTGTTGGAGATTCTGAAAAACTTCCTTTTGAAGACAATACTTTTGATGCAATAACCGTTTCTTTTGGAGTTAGAAACTTTGAAACACTAGAAAAAGGTTTATCAGAAATCCTAAGAGTACTTAAACCTAATGGTAGATTTGTAATATTAGAAACTTCTGTTCCTACAAAGTTTCCTTTTAAACAGGGATATCAATTTCATTGTAATATTATATTGCCTCTGGTAGGTAAACTATTCTCTAAAGACAAAAAAGCTTACGGGTATTTATCTGAATCTGCCGCAAATTTCCCTTATGGAGAAAAGTTGAACAATATTTTAAGAAAAATTGGGTTTATAGATGTTAAAGATATACCCCAAACTTTTGGAGTTGCCTCTATTTATGTTTCATCTAAAAAAAGCTAAGTTCCTTTACTAATGAAAAAAGCAACAGTTTTCATCATATTTCTATGTATTTCTAATATTACTTTTGGTCAAGTTTTTTCGGATTATAAGTTAAAAAATGACGCAAGAGGTGGTAGAGGCGATATAGACAACCAGTTTTTATCTTATGGATATTATTTAGGTTTTAACAGCTTAGATTTTCTATTTAACTATAGAACTAACAATCATAAAGACATTGAAGTGAAGTCTGGAACTGGTTTTAATGTTGGACTTATTGGGAATATGAAACTAGGAAAACATGTTGATTTACGCTTTGAACCTGGGTTAACATTTACAACCAGAACTTTGACTTACCCAGAGAGCTACACTACAATTGATTTAGATTTTACTGACACTGTTAATTCAGAAAGAGAAGTAAAATCTACTTATGTATACTTTCCTTTATTATTAAAATTTAGCACCAAGCGTCTCGGAAACTTTAAACCTTTTGTTCTAGCAGGTGCATCAACAGCTATTAACTTATCAAGTAATGAAAAAAGTGACGATGATAATTTAGCAGGAAAGTTTAGAATGAAAACTAATCCTACTTTTTTAGAACTAGGATTTGGAATTGATTTTTATACACATTACTTTAAATTTACCCCTTCTATAAGAGGTGTATTCGCTGTAAGCGATGAATTAGTTAAAGACAAAGATCCTAATAGTCCTTGGACAAGTAATATTGCAAGTATGAAAACTAGAGGATTCTTTATCAATTTTACATTTCAATAGCTTTCCTTTTCAACTCACTTAAGGTTATTGCTGTGGCAGTTGCAACATTTAAACTCTCGGTTAATTGAGATTTACCAAATCGAGGTATGCTTATTTTATAATTTATAAATTGTTCTACTTCTTCACTTATACCATTAGCTTCATTACCCATTATAACCAAACCATCTTCTATTCTTCCTTCCATAGAGTAAATACTCTCTCCACTCATAAATGTTCCATAAACTGTTTTTTTATAACCCTTTAAGAAAGTTTTTAAATCTAAATAAGACACATTTACTCTTGTTAAAGACCCCATAGTAGCTTGAACCACTTTAGGATTAAAGCAATCTACCGTCTCCTTATTACATAGCAATTGAGTAACACCAAACCAATCACACAACCTAATAATTGTACCTAGATTACCCGGATCTCTTATATTATCTAAACCAATAATCAGTCCACTCTGTTCAATACTCTCCTCTTTTTTAAATTTAAAAATCGCTAAAGCTGAATTAGTATTTTTTAAAAAACTTATACGCTGTAATTCTTTTTCGGTAATAAATTGTTGTTGATCTATTCCTAAATCCACTACTGTATACAAAGACTCTAAAACAAAATCTGAAGCCAAAAACTCTAATATTGTTTTTTTACCCTCTACAACAAATAAACGATGCTGGTAGCGGTACTTTTTTTGTTTTAAACTCGTTATTAATTTTATAGTGTTTTTACTTAACATAGATCTCCTATTTAATAAAAATACAAAGTAATTAATATTTTAAGCAATACATTAAATTCAAAAGAAAAAAATAAAAGCAACTAGCCAAGTTTTAACTATTTATTTAATTTGGAAAAATGTATTTTTGATCTGTATTTAGAACCGTACTATTGAAATTACCTATATTAAAAATATTTCTATCTATTTTCATTTTTATAATAAGCTCTTGTAGTATTACAAAAGATTTAAAAGAAAATGAAAACCTTCTTACTGAAAATTTAGTAACTATTGACGGAAAAACTTCTAAAAACAGTCCCATAAAAAGCATCATAAAACCTAAAAAAAACGCCGATTTTTTATGGTTTCCATTAAGAGCCCATATTTATAATTTAGCACATAAGAATCCTGATTCTGCTTTTGTTTCTTGGCTGAACAAAAAACCAAAAAGAAAGGAGCGCTTATATAAAATGCTTTCTAAAAAACAGACTATTAGATTGCAAAATTCTTTTACCAACATTCACAAATGGCTACAGAAATCTGGTGAACCTCCCGCAATTATAGATAGCTCTTTGATAAAAAAAACAATATCGAATATTGATAAATATTATTCTCAAAACGGCTGGAGAGATGCTAAAACAAATTATACTATAGACTATTTTGACCATAAAAAAGCAAAAGTTAATTACTCTATTGAAACTAACGAACCGTATATAATAGATTCTATTAGTCAAAACATTAGTTCAAAAGCTGTTGATTCTGTCTATTCCATATACAAAAAGAGTTCTTTTATAAAACTTAACAAGCAATACAACCATACTAGTTTAATTAACGAACGTGAGCGCATTAATAATATCATGCGTAACTCTGGTTTTTATACATTTGAAAAAGAAAGTATTTTTTTTGATAGTTGGCATGATTCTATTGCTAAAACTATGTGGGTGGATTTAATTATTAAAGATAAGAAAACAAGAACTATAGATTCTACTTACAAAGAACCATATAAAACATATAAAATTAGTGAGGTTAATGTTTTTACCGATTTTACATACAAAAACAAAGGTAAAGCGATAACAGACTCTGCTAGTTATAACAATCACAACTTTTTTAGCTTTGACAAGCAACGTTACAAACCTAAAGCACTTTCGAATGCTATTGCAATTCATAAAGGAAGTATCTATAGAGATATTGACAAATCTCAAACTCTTAGGCAACTCAACAACCTTAGGACTTTTAAATACCCTAACATTAAATACACTCTAGATCCTAGCGATAGTACTAACACAAACCTAATTGCCAACGTACTTTTAACTCCTTTAAAAAAGTTTAGTTTGGATGCCGGAATTGATGCTTTACATAATAATATTCAAAATGTTGGACTTGCATTTAGTACTTCTATCTTAGCTCGTAATGTTTTTAGAGGCGCAGAAAATTTAGAGTTAGCTTTTAGAGGATCAATTGGCGCTTCTAAAGATGCTTCAGATTCTAAAGATGAATTTTTTGATATTCGAGAACTTGGGGCTGATTTAAAACTATCATTCCCTAGGATTTTATTCCCAGTAAAAACCAATAAAATAATTCCTAACACTATGAACCCAACTACACGAATTAGTTTGGGTGCAAGTAACCAAACTAATATTGGTTTAGATAAAAGAACTTTTTCGGGAGCCTTTAATTATCGTTGGTTTCCTTCAAGTAAAAAAACGATCCGATTTGATTTATTTAATGCACAATTTGTTAGAAACCTAAATCCTAATAATTATTTTAGTGTTTATGAAAGTTCATACTCTTCCATAAATCAAATTGCTATTAATAGCACATATACTACAGAAAACTTAAGTATCCCAGAAGGTGTAGATCAATTTATCTTTGATGCTCTATCAGGAAACTTACCCACATCAGTTTCTGATTTAATATCTGGTAGTACATTTCAAGAAATTAGCAATATAGAAGAGAGAAGACAAAGGCTAACAGAAAACAACTTGATTTTTGGTTCTAGTTTCTCTTATATTCATAACACAAGAACCAATCTTTTAGACAATCATTTTACCCGTTTTGGTGCGAAATTAGAGTTGGCAGGGAATTCTTTAGCTAGCCTATCTAACTTACTTGGTTTGCAAAAAAACAGTGATGATAGATATGAATTATTTAATGTTGAATATTCACAATTTATAAAAACCGAATTAGATATTATAAAGTACTGGGATTTATCTAGAGATAATATTATTGCTTTAAGAAGTTTTTTCGGGATTGCTATTCCATACGGAAACTCCAACTCTATCCCTTTTGCTAAAAGTTTCTTTGCAGGAGGAGCTAACGATAATAGAGCTTGGAAAGCATACGGATTAGGCCCTGGTATTAGTGGTAGTTTTTTCGAATTTAACGAAGCTAACATGAAAATAGCCTTAAATGCTGAGTATAGGTTTAATGTTTTTGGCGATATGAAAGGAGCTCTTTTTACAGATATTGGGAATATTTGGAATGTTTTAGATAATGTAGAAGATGAATCGTATCGTTTTACATCTTTAAAAGATTTAAGCGAGTTAGCCATTGGATCTGGAATAGGGTTACGCTATGATTTTGGTTTCTTTTTACTACGTTTTGACACAGGCTTTAAAACCTATGAACCATACCTAAATAACAAAAAATGGCTTACTAATTATAATTTTAAAAATGCTGTTTATAACCTTGGTATAAATTATCCTTTCTAGCCCAAGTTATTTTATTACATTTGTCATCTATTTTCAAGAAAAACACAACTAAAGAGAAATGAGTCATAATATAAAACCTGGAGTTGCTACAGGCAAAGAAGTACAAGAAATTTTCAAATATGCAAAATCAAAAGGTTTTGCTCTACCTGCAGTTAACGTAGTTGGTTCAGACAGTGTAAATGCTGTTTTAGAAACAGCAGCAGCAGTTAATTCTCCTGTTATTATTCAATTTTCAAACGGTGGAGCTCAATTTAATGCTGGAAAGGGTTTATCTAACGAAAATGAAAAAGCAGCTATTGCCGGAGCCGTTGCTGGTGCTAAACATGTTCATTTATTAGCTGAAGCTTATGGCGTTCCTGTAATTTTACATACAGATCATGCTGCTAAAAAACTATTACCTTGGATCGATGGGTTATTAGACGCTAGCGAAAAGCATTATGCCGAAACAGGAAAATCTCTTTATAGTTCTCATATGATTGATTTATCTGAAGAACCTATTGAAGAGAATATCGAAATCTGCAAAAAATACCTAGAACGCATGAGTAAAATAGGTATGACTTTAGAAATCGAATTAGGTATTACAGGAGGAGAAGAAGATGGAGTAGACAATTCAGATGTCGATGTTTCTAAACTGTATACACAACCAGAAGAAGTGGCTTATGCTTATGAAGAATTAAGTAAAGTTAGTGATCAATTTACTATTGCTGCAGCTTTTGGAAATGTTCATGGAGTATACAAACCTGGTAATGTTGTATTGACTCCAAAAATCTTAAAAAACTCTCAGGAATTTATTCAAGAAAAGTATGATTTAGACCATAATCCTATTGACTTTGTTTTTCACGGAGGTTCAGGATCTACTCTAGAAGAAATTAGAGAAGCAATTGGTTATGGTGTAGTAAAAATGAATATTGACACCGATTTACAATTTGCTTTTACAGAAGGAGTAAGAGATTATATTTTAGAAAAGAAAGATTACTTACAAACTCAAATAGGTAACCCAGAGGGAGAAGAGTTACCAAACAAAAAATATTACGACCCTAGAAAATGGCTTAGAGAAGGTGAAAAAACTTTTAAAGCTAGATTAACTAAATCTTTTGAAGATTTAAACAATATTAACACATTATAAAAAACGAGTACCTTTGTAATTAGGTTCACTTATTTAGATAAATATGGCTTGGTTTAAAAGAAAAGAAAAAGGAATCCAAACTTCTACAGAAGAAAAGAGAGACACTCCTGAAGGATTATGGTATAAAACACCAACTGGTAAAATTGTTGATACTGAAGAGTTAGCAGCTAATTTTTATGTGAGTCCAGAAGACGGATACCATGTTAGAGTTGGTAGTAACGAATATTTTGAGATATTATTTGACAATAATGAATTTACAGAGTTAGATGAAAATTTAACTTCAAAAGACCCATTAAAATTTGAGGATAAGAAAAAATATCCAGATCGTTTAAAAGCTGCTCAGAAAAAAACCGGATTAAAAGACGCTGTTCGTACTGCTGTAGGTAAATCTAAAGGAAAAGATTTAGTTGTAGCTTGTATGGACTTTAGCTTTATTGGAGGTTCTATGGGTTCTGTTGTTGGAGAAAAAATTGCTCGTGCTGCAGATCATTCCTTAAAAAACAATATTCCTTTTTTAATGATTTCAAAATCTGGAGGAGCTAGAATGATGGAAGCTGCATTATCATTAATGCAATTAGCTAAAACATCTTCTAAATTAGCTCAATTAGCAGAAGCTAAAATACCTTACATTTCTTTATGTACAGATCCTACAACTGGAGGTACTACCGCTTCTTTCGCGATGTTAGGAGATATTAATATCTCTGAACCTGGAGCTTTAATTGGTTTTGCCGGACCAAGAGTTGTAAAAGATACTACAGGAAAAGAACTTCCTGATGGCTTTCAATCTGCAGAGTTTGTTTTAGAACATGGTTTCTTAGACTTCATTACTCCTAGAAAAGAGTTAAAAGATAAGGTAAACTTATATTTAGATTTAATACTAAATAATAACGTTAGATAATTACTTATCGTATATATACAACAAACGCCTCACTATTAAGTGGGGCGTTTGTTTTAAAAACCAACCTTTAAATGCTATGCATTCTATAATTAAGACTCGTGTAGTAACAAAAGGTTTAATTTACAATCAAATCTTTTACTCTAAATAGGTAGTTTTTAAAAAAACCTCTATATTTGCCTCCTGATAATGAAAACCATTATCTGTACATAAAAATCATTATAAATAATATTAGCATGTATTTAACTAAAGAAGTAAAAGCTGAGATTTTCGCTAAGCACGGAGGAGAAGCAAAAAACACTGGTTCTGCTGAAGGACAAATTGCGTTATTCACTTACAGAATTAACCATTTAACAGAGCACTTAAAGCAAAACCGTAAAGATTTTAACACAGAGCGTTCTCTAGTAAAATTAGTAGGTAAAAGAAAAAGCTTATTAGATTACTTAAAGAAGAAAGATATCTTAAGATATCGTGCTATTATAAAAGAATTAGGATTAAGAAAATAATCTTACTAAAAGAGGCGCCTGCGCGCCTCTTTTTATTTTATATAGTTTTATCGTTTCGTCGTTACTAGATAAAACTAGTTAGCTGAAAAGCAAACAGTAATGACAGCTAAAAAGTATTTGTATTAGTTTTTCATTGGTCTCACAACAACTACAACAACACAACGACCTATGTTTAATTAATAATTTTAAAGAATTTTATGATTCCAAAAGTATTTACCCAAACTATAGAGTTGGGAGATGGAAGAACCATCACACTGGAAACTGGAAAATTAGCTAAGCAAGCAGACGGGTCTGTTGTTGTTAGAATGGGAGACACCATGTTATTAGCTACAGTTGTATCTGCAAGATCAGCTAACCCAGGAATCGATTTTTTACCACTTACGGTAGATTATAGAGAAAAATTTGCTGCAGCAGGAAGATACCCAGGAGGTTTCATGAAGCGTGAAGCAAGACCAAGTAATGAAGAAATCTTAACTATGCGTTTAGTAGACCGTGTATTAAGACCTTTATTCCCTAAAGATTACCACGCAGAAACTCAGGTTATGATTCAGTTAATGTCTCATGACGAAAATGTAATGCCTGATGCTTTAGCTGGTTTAGCAGCTTCTACAGCAATCCAATTATCAGACATTCCTTTTGAAGCACCTATTTCAGAAGTAAGAGTTGCTAGAGTAAATGGAGAGTTCATCGTTAACCCTAGTTATACTCAATTAGAAGAAGCTGACATGGACTTAATGGTTGGTGCTTCTAACGATTTCGTTGCCATGGTAGAAGGTGAAATGGACGAAGTTTCTGAAGAAGAAATGGCAGATGCTATTAAAGTAGCACACGAAGCTATTAAAGTTCAGTGCGATGCTCAAGTTCGTTTAGCAGAAGCTGCAGGTAAAAAAGAAACTCGAGAATACGAAACTGAAGAAGTTAACGAAGAGTTAGCTACAAAAATACACGAAGCTACTTATCAAAAGTGCTACGATATTGCTAAAAAAGGAACTTCTAAACAAGAAAGAGGTTTAGCTTTTTCTGAAGTTAAAGATGAAGTTAAAGCACTATTTACTGAAGAAGAACTAGAAGAATATGGCGACTTAGTTGGTAAATATTTTAGCAAAGCTCACAAAGCTGCTGTTCGTGATTTAACATTAAATGAAGGTTTGCGTTTAGACGGACGTAAAACTACAGACATTAGACCAATTTGGTGTGAAGTAGATTATTTACCGCGTACTCACGGATCTTCTGTATTTACTAGAGGAGAAACTCAAGCATTAGCAACCGTTACTTTAGGAACTTCTAGAGATGCTAATATGTTAGATTCTCCAACTATTCAAGGTGAAGAGAAATTTTATTTACACTATAACTTCCCTCCTTTCTCAACAGGAGAAGCAAGACCTTTAAGAGGTACTTCTCGTAGAGAAATAGGACACGGAAACTTAGCTCAACGTGCTTTAAAAGGTATGATACCAGATGATTGTCCATATACAGTTCGTGTAGTTTCTGAAGTATTAGAATCTAACGGTTCTTCTTCTATGGCTACTGTATGTTCTGGAACTATGGCATTAATGGACGCTGGAGTTCAAATGAAAAAACCAGTTTCTGGAATTGCTATGGGATTAATTTCTGATGGTGATAACTATGCGGTTTTATCTGATATCTTAGGAGATGAAGATCACTTAGGGGATATGGACTTTAAAGTGACTGGTACTGCAGATGGTATTACTGCTTGCCAAATGGATATTAAGATTAAAGGATTATCTTATGAAATCTTAGTAAAAGCTTTAAAACAAGCTAGAGATGGTCGTTTACATATCTTAGAAAAATTAACTGATACAATTGCTCAACCAAACGAAACCGTTAAAGCTCACGCTCCGAAAATGGTTACTACAAACATACCTGGAGATTTTATTGGAGCATTAATTGGACCTGGAGGTAAAAATATTCAGGAATTACAAAAAGAAACAGAAACAACTATCGTTATAAACGAAGATCCTGTTACTGAAGAAGGTATTGTTGAAATATTAGGTACTAACCAAGAAGGTATAGATCAAGTATTATCAAGAATTGCAGCACTTACTTTTAAAGCTGAAAAAGGAAGCGTTTACGAAGTAAAAGTTGTTAAGATGTTAGACTTTGGAGCTGTTGTAGAATATGTAGAAGCACCAGGAAACGAAGTATTATTACATATTTCTGAATTAGCTTGGGAACGTACAAACAATGTTTCTGACGTTGTTAACTTAGGTGACGTATTAGATGTTAAATATTTTGGAGTTGACCCAAAAACTAGAAAAGAAAAAGTTTCTAGAAAAGCATTATTACCTCGTCCACCAAGACCAGAAAGAAAAGAAGCTCCTAAAAAGGATGCTTAACATAAATAAAAAAACGCCTCGATTATCGGGGCGTTTTTTATTTATTATATGGTCTCTAATATCGTTTTTAGTGAAATCAAAAAATACGCTTTTAAAAAAGCTAAGGCACTTTTTAATAATGCTAATCAATAAACAGATGCCTTAATACAATTAACAAATACCTTTACGGTATTAAATTTCGAATAAAAAACACTGTATATCAACTTATTATAAGAAAAAAAGAGAAATTTAGCAACTTTTTTGTAACATTTTCTTAAAGTTAAACGTATAACTATATGCGTAAGCAACAGAACAATAATATCAGGAGGATTTTTAATGAGACAACTTAAAATTACAAAGCAGGTAACCAACAGGGAAACTGCATCTTTAGACAAGTATTTACAAGAAATAGGAAAAGTTGACTTAATTACAGCCGATGAAGAAGTAGAGTTAGCACAGCGAATTAAAGCTGGTGACCAAATTGCTTTAGAAAAATTAACCAAAGCAAACTTACGTTTCGTAGTATCGGTAGCAAAACAATATCAAAACCAAGGTTTAACCTTACCTGACTTAATTAACGAAGGAAACTTAGGTTTAATTAAAGCCGCTCAACGTTTTGATGAAACTCGTGGATTTAAATTTATATCTTACGCGGTATGGTGGATACGTCAGTCTATTTTGCAAGCATTAGCTGAACAATCTAGAATTGTACGTTTACCATTAAACAAAATTGGGTCTATTAATAAAATTAACAAGACCTATGCATTTTTAGAGCAAGCTCATGAGCGTGTTCCTTCTGCAGAAGAAATTGCTAAGGAATTAGACATGACTATTAATGACGTAAAAGAATCTATGAAGAATTCTGGTCGTCATGTATCTATGGATGCTCCATTAGTAGAAGGAGAAGATTCTAACTTATACGATGTATTGCGTTCTGGCGAATCGCCAAACCCAGACAGAGAATTATTACACGAATCTTTAAAGACTGAGATTGAAAGAGCTTTAGAAACTCTTACACCTCGTGAAGCAGATGTTGTACGTTTATATTTTGGTTTAGGAGATCAACATCCAATGACTTTGGAAGAAATTGGAGAAACTTTCGACTTAACTAGAGAACGTGTTAGACAAATTAAAGAAAAAGCCATTAGAAGATTAAAACATACTTCTAGAAGTAGAATACTAAAAACATACTTAGGATAATACTAAGTTACGATAAGGACGGTATTATGTTCTCGCCAGAGAATTAAAACTGTTCGTTTTTTGATTGATGATGAACTCCGGCTGATTACCGGAGTTTTTTTATTCTAAATCTTTTCAATACATCTTATTACTTCTCACTTAATTACTACCTTTGTCACCACAACAAACAACTTAACAATGAGTACTAAATTAATTGCTCCTTCTGTATTAGCTGCAGATTTTGGAAACTTACAACGTGATGTAGAAATGGTTAACAATAGTGAAGCTGATTGGTTTCACATAGATATAATGGATGGTGTTTTTGTTCCAAATATCTCTTTTGGAATGCCTGTACTAAAAGCTATTAGTAAACACGCTAATAAAACTATCGACACACATTTAATGATTGTAGATCCAGATAGGTACATTCAAACTTTTGCAGATTTAGGAACAGATATATTAACCGTTCACTACGAAGCTTGTACTCATTTGCACAGAACACTTCAAGCTATTAAAGCTGCAGGTATGAAAGCTGGAGTAGCTCTAAACCCTCATACCAACATTAATGTTTTAGAAGACACTATTAATGATATTGATTTGGTTTGTATTATGAGTGTAAACCCTGGTTTTGGAGGGCAATCTTTTATAGAAAACACCTATGATAAGGTTAAAAAACTAAAAGCTTTAATTACCGAAAAAGGAGCTAACACCTTAATTGAAATTGATGGTGGTGTTAACGATAAAAATGCAAAAAAACTTACTGATGCTGGTGCCGATGTTTTGGTAGCAGGTAGTTTTGTTTTTAAATCGGATGATCAAAAAGCAACTATTAGCAACTTAAGAAAAGTTGCTAACTCTTAAAGTAATATAAAATTCTAAAAATAATAAAGCCGAAACAATATTGGTTTCGCCTTTTCGTTTTATATTGACCAGCTAAAATCATAATATTGAAAAAATACATTGTTTTAATTCTTTTATTTCTCTTCACCTATTCCTTTTCTCAAGTTGACATAGACACCTTTGAAGTAGATTATATTAGAACCAAATATTTTTATAATCCTAAAACTAAATATAAATTTATTTATGAAACAACTACTAAATATAAAAGTGGCTTATACAAATCTGATTTATATGGGAATATTGTTGTTAGAAATTATGATTTAAAAGAACCATACTTCGACTATAAAGGCAAAACTTTTTTGAGTTCCAACAAAAATAGAACCATGTATATTTATTATGGTAAAAAAAAAGTTGACTCAATAAAGATAAAACATCGTCGCTGGAAGCATTTAGATACTCTAATCACTTATACGAAAACAAGGGTAAAAAGGAAAAACAGAAAAAGGATTTATAAAAATGGACTTCTCATCAAAGACATACGTGACCCCAAAAATCCAATTTCCTACACATATAACAAACAAAAAAAAATAACCAAAGTAACCACAGAAAATAGCAACTTTTTATACACTTATGATAAGGATAACAAATTAATCATAAAAGACCGATATAGAAAAACAGAAGAAAAGCTTTATATAGACAGAGATAAATATATTTATAAAAATGATACCCTTATAAGAATTGACCAATATGTTATACGAAACAAAATTGATAGCACTGATATTCACCGTTCAATTCTTTTTGAATATCAACAATTTTAATATCCTGCAAACCTAAAATTAAACATTTGCCTTATTTTTTTATACACTAACGGAAACTGTCCTTTAAACTCATCTGGAGATTCAATAAAGTTCTCTAATACAACCGCTAAAAACTCGAACTTATTAGTAAAAGCATAATCTCTAAAATAAGAAGACTCCATTATTCTAGTCTTTACATTTTCATTTAACAGCAATTGCTGCAGCTCATAAAAACCATCAGAAAAAATAACAGATGCAGTGTCAGTCCGCTTAATACTATTAATATGTATAGCATGGGTTATCTCGTGTATACCAAGGTTTAAATTATCATCATCTATTCTAAAACCTTCCTCAAAATCTTTCCACGATAGTACCAAAGCTCTTAGCATTGGGTTAAACTCTCCTTTGTGATCTTCTTGATTTATAGTAGAATAAAAAACATCTGGATAAACTATTACTTTTTCTATAATAGGTATTAGATAATCTCTCATTCCAAAAGTCAACATTACTGCTGTAGCTGCAATCAGCAGTTTTTTTTCATCATCTAGAATCAATCCCTCTCTCGCTATAAACTCTTTATCGCCTACAAACCGAATAACCCTATGTTCAAATCGTTTCTTATTGAGACTAGAAAGTTTATTGTAAAATGTAAACTTTTCTTTTAAAATTTGTTGTTGCTTTTTATTAAGTCTCTTCTTATACCAATAAAAATGAACCCATAACGGTCTTTTAAAAACATTTATATAGATTACATCTATTAACTTTAAACCTAAATAAATTACCAATAACACCAAACCCAAACCTAGAAGGAATAGTAATATCATTGTAATTATTGCTTCATTATTATTCATTAATGGCAAGATAAGGAAATAATTACATCTTTAAACTTTCTAAAATAATTAACACTCATTAGCTCAAAAAATAAAGAATAATTTTGAATACTAATAACAGATTATTATTTTGTGATCTTTTCTTATTAACCCCAACCAACCTTGAAAACTTATATTAATTATATAGTAATTGCTATTGTTGTTATTTTAAGCAGTTTTATGCTTAGCAATAAGCTGAATTCTAATCAAACCTCCTCGGTAGAAATTTCCACCCCAAATACTATTGCTCCTCCTATTGAAGAGAACAAAACCATAAAAACAGAGTATTATCCTTTAAACAAAACTCAGGTCGTTAAACATAAATTAGATTCTTTATTAAAAAGAATTAATAAACGACATAACTTTCACGGTTCTATATTAGTTGCTAAAGACCATAAAATAATCTATAACAACCATGTCGGTTATAAAGATTTTAAAACGCGAGCTACCATTAATAATTCTTCTGTTTTTCAACTTGCTTCAGTAAGCAAACAGTTTACTGCTGCTGCTATAATGATGCTATATGAGAAAAAACTAATTAAACTTACCGATTCAGTAAACAAATACTTCCCTTCTTTTCCATATAAAAATGTAAGCATAAAAAACCTACTCAATCATACAGCTGGCTTACCTAAATATTTTTGGATAGCTGAACACAAATGGAACAAAGAATATCCTCCTAGCAACAGTGAAATGATGGATTTATTATCGTCTAGTAATGTACAACGATTTTATAAACCTGGAATTAAATTTGATTACTCTAATACTGGATATTTTGTATTAGCGAGTATTGTTGAAAAAGTTTCTAAAACTGATTTTAGATCCTTTGTTAAAAAAAATATTTTTGACAAATTGGGCATGAAAAATTCATTTGTTTACAGCTATCAAAATGATACAATTAGGAAAAATCAATTAAACGGATACAGACTATTTAGGGGTTGGAAACACATAAAAATTGGAAATACTATAAACGATGCTATTGTTGGAGATAAAAATGTTTACGCTACTAGCGAAGACTTATACAAGTGGATTGTAGGTTTAAATAAAGGAAAACTTATTTCTAAAGAATCATTAAATTTAATGTATTCTGAAGGAGAAACTAAATACGGTAGAAAAATACCTTATGGTTTTGGCTTTAGAATTAATCGTAAACAAAACACCATTTACCATAATGGCAATTGGAATGGATTTAGAACAGGTCTTATTCAATATCCTAAAGATGACTTAACAATTATTATTTTAGAACACACTGGATATAAAGAAATTAACTATTTGAGTAAAAAGGTTAGAAAAATTACTCTAGAAAACTTCTCATAATAATAAACATATCTTTTTTAGAAGTTAACAAACTTCGATTTACTACACCTTTTTCCAAAAAAAAGAGTGAATCTGTAATTTAGATTCACTCTCATAAACAATCAAGTATTAGTTAATTAGTTTTGATTTAATTTAAAAAATTACCCTTACATTATACGATAAAAACTACTAAAACTTGTTATTATACTCAATTCTTTAATTAAACAGTTACAAAGTTCTTTGGCTTCTTTCTATGCCAAAAATAAACAAAAAAACACAAACGCAACAATGTTGCAATAAAATATTATTTTTATTTTAGCAATTATTAATTTTTAATAACTATTTAATTCTAAAACAAAAGAAGTAAAAAAGATAAATTATTGATCATTGGTATTGGGATTTAGTAGAGATCAATACTAAAATTTATCATAGAAAAATTTAAGGTAGCAAATTTGAACGTTTCTTATCAAGAAACTTTATTTTAAATTAAACTACCTACTTATTAATTTAACAACCCCGATTATGATTACAATAAAAAACATTACTAAAAATTATGGTGATTTTACTGCTGTAAACGATTTATCTTTTTCTGTAAAAGAAGGAGAAATTTTATGTCTATTAGGTGCTAACGGAGCAGGAAAGTCTACCACAATAAACATCCTTTTAAACTTCATTCAACCAACATCTGGCAATGCAGAAATAAATGGTTTAGATGTCTCTAAAAACCCCATAAAAACCAAGCAATTCCTTACATATATTCCTGAAAACTTAATGTTATACCCAACATTAACAGCAATAGAAAATTTAAATTATTTTACTAAACTCTCTGGAAAAAGTTTTTCTCAAAAAAAATTAGAACAATATTTAATAGAGGCTGGTTTAGAAAAAGAAGCTCTTAAAAAAAGAGTAAGAACCTTTTCTAAAGGTATGCGTCAAAAAGTTGGAATAGCATTAGCTATTGCAAAAAATTCGAAAGTTTTATTATTAGACGAGCCTACTTCTGGTTTAGACCCAAAATCAAGCAACGAATTCATCTCTTTACTTAACAAAATGAAAAATAATGGTGTAGCCATTCTTATGGCGACACATGATTTATTTAGAGCAAAAGAAGTGAGCACTCACATCGGTATAATGCGCTCAGGCATTCTAGAGAATTATTCAAATACTTCAGAATTATCATTAAGTGAACTTGAAAAAATCTATCTAGATATTATGAACTTTAAAAATGTAAATTAAAATGTTAAATATTATTTTTAAAGAACTGAAAGAACTTATACGAGATGGTCGTTTTAAAATAGCTATAATTATTTCTTGTATTTTATTAATTATCGCTACTGTAACCGGTATAAATCAATATCAAAAAAGTAATCAACAATATGCAGAATCCGTAGATAAAGAACGTAATATATGGGAAACTCAAGATGAGAAAAATCCTCACTCAGCTGCACACTATGGAACATATGCATTCAAGCCAAAATTTGCATTATCTTTATTTGACTATGGAGTAACAAAGTATACCGGAAATTCTATTTTTTTAGAGGCACACAACAGAAATGAAGCCTCTTTTAGCGAAGCTAGTGATCAAACAAGCTTAACTCGTTTTGGAACACTCTCAATTAATTTTGTTTTAATTTATTTATTTCCACTGATAATAATTTTAATTGGATACAACACCTATACAAAAGAATTAGAGCATCAAACAATACTTTTATTAAAAAGTCAAGGTATTCAGTCTATAAAGTTAGTTTTAGGAAAATGGTTAGCCACTTTTACACCTATCTTTATTTTAACTTCTATAGTTTTTCTCTTTATTGGTTTAACGCTATCTAACTTAAACAATTTAACCTTTTTTAACTGGTACAGTTTACTAACTCTTTTTGCTATCTATTTATTTTACTACTTAATAATAACAACTATTACTGTATTAGTTTCTTTATGGAGTAAATCTTCTGGAAAATCATTAGTAATTAGTTTAGTTATTTGGATTGTATTTTGCTTTATTACACCCAAAATTGCTACTAATATTGCCAACGATAAACATCCTTACCCTTCTAAGTTAGAATTTAGTGAACGCATTACAAAAGACAAAAAAGAAGGTTTAGATGGCCATAACCCTTGGAATAAAGCCGCAAAAAAACTAGAAGAAGAAACATTAAAAGAATATGGAGTAGACAGCATTAGCCAATTACCATTTAACTATGCTGGTTACAGAATGCAAAAAGGAGAAGAACATGAAGCTAAGATTTATGAAAAGCATTATGGTATTTTAAAAGATATAAGTGTAAAACAAAATAATGCCTACCAAAACTTATCATTTTTATCTCCTTTTATACCTATAAGGTTCTTGTCTATGGAAGTAGCTAATACCAGCGATAACTTACATTGGAAATTTACTGCCGCAGCTGAAAAATACCGTATTCAAAAACAACAATTTTTAAATTATGACATTAAAGACAATTCGAAATTTGGAGAACGAGGGTATAAAATGAGTACAGATAAATTTAAACAACTTCCTAAATTTAATTTTACCCCACCTACTCTCTCAGAGATATTAAAAGAAAACAAACAAAACTTAATATTTTTAGTATTATGGTTTGTTATTTCTTTTACTGGATTAATCATTTCTTCTAAAAAAATATAACACATGTTTCTAAACAATTTATTATATGAAATCAAATTACATCTAAGAAGTAATTGGTTATTAATATTAATTATTTGCATTAGCCTACCAATATTTTTTGCTAACTACAATGGAAATAAAGGTATAAGCAAAAGAAATAAAGATATTGCAAACGCACAAAGTCAGCTTGAAGAGAAAGACAGTATAATGCTATCTACACTTTCTAAGTTGGAAAAAGGTGAAAAAGTAGATGAACCCTATTGGAGGTTACCCTCAGAACCCATGACTATAGGTTACCGAAACCCACGTTTAGCTATAATGAAGCCAAATAACTTCTCGTTTCTTGCTACTGGACAAAGTGATATGTATACTCACTTTAAAAGCCCTACTGTTTACGGAAACAACTTTGCTTTAGATTACCCTGAAATGGTAAATCCAGTTCAATTATTATTTGGAAATTTTGATTTATCATTTGTAATCATTTTTATTCTACCACTATTAATTATAGCTTTTACTTATAATATTTTATCAAAAGAAAAAGAACTAGGTACTCTAAGGTTAATATCTGCCCAACCTGTTTCTACAGTTAAATGGTTACTTCAAAAAAGTATAATTCGTTTTTTAATCTTTACAATATTAAGCTTAGTTACACTAACTTTATCTATTACTATCTTTTCTATCGATGCTTTACATGACATTAATAGTCTTATTGGCTTATTATTATTAGTAACTGGATACAATTTATTTTGGTTCGTATTAGCATTTATCATCAATATAAAAATTAACCATTCATCTAAAAATGCTTTAACATTAATTGGTTTTTGGCTATTAATTGTACTCATATTACCTGCAACAATTAATCAAATAGGAAGTACTTTACACCCTACACCTTCAAGGTTAAAAATGATTAATGAAATTCGTTTAATCAAGAAAGAAAATGAAGAGAAACAAAATGAAATTATGGATGAATATTTACGTAACCATCCAGAATTAGCGCAAGAAAATAACCAGGAAAAGTTTAGTTTTTGGCATAACTATTTTGCATCTGAAAAAATGATGGAGAAAAAAACAGAACCTTTACTTGCTAAATACGATTTACAGCTACAAAAACAACAAGAGCTAATTTCGATATTTGAATTTTTATCTCCCGCAATATTAATGAGGCAATCATTAAACAAGATTGCTGGAACTTCTGAAATGCATTATAACGACTATAAAAAACAAGTATACGAGTTTTCTAACGAGTGGAGAGAGCATTTAGTACCTATGCTTTTTAAAGAGCAAAAATTTACCCTTGAAAATTACCATCAACTCCCAAAATTTAAATATCAAAATCGAATTGAAAATAATATTTGGCTAAGCTTTATAATATTATTATTGATTAGCTTAATTATCTTTTTTCAATTTTCTGGTAAAGAATTAAAGAAACAATTCTTACCCAAACTTTTAAACTAGATGCTAAATAAAAAAGAGTGAGTAAAAAATTACTCACTCTTACAAAGCCTATAATTATATCTAAACCTGTCTTATAAATATATATTTAAATACAATTTAAGTCGTAACGTAAACCAACACTAATTAACTTAGAAGTTTTTTTACTATAACAGAAATTGTTTTTCCATCTGCTTGGCCAGCCATTTGTTTATTAGCAGCTCCCATAACTCTACCCATATCCTTCATTCCTTCAGCTCCAATTTCTTCTATTACTCCTCTTACAACTTTCTCTATTTCTTCTTCTGTTAATTGCTCTGGTAAAAATTGCTCTATTACAGCTGCTTGTTCTAACTCTGGTGCTGCCAAATCTTCTCTACCTTGCTCTGTAAATATAGCCGCACTATCTTTGCGTTGCTTTACTAACTTTTGAATTATCTTATTTTCTTGATCCTCTGTTAATTCTTCTTTAGACCCAGTTTCGGTTTGTGCTAATAATATTGCCGCTTTTATAGCCCTTAGCGAAGTAAGTGCAACTTGATCTTTTGCTTTCATGGCCTCTTTCATTTTTACCATGATATCTGCTGATAAACTCATATTCTTTATTTTAAAAACATACTTAAGTATACTCAATATGTTTTTAGTTATTATTCCTTTTTAAACACGCTAAGATAAACATAAAAACCCGAAATAACATTTGCTATTTCGGGTTTACTGACAATGGTTTCCATTAAGCTTTTTATCAAATCTAAAGCTGCTTTTTAACAGAAATAGTTTTGATATTAATCCACATTGTCATGTAAAAATGAATTGTTAGAACGCAACTGAATATCATCATTAGAATCAACTCCTAAACTAGTGCGAGAAATGTTTTCTGCTCCGTTTGTCTTCTCATTAATATCTATTCCCATTCTTTTATAGGCTGGCTCTTTCTCTATTTCATCAATATTAGCAGCATTATGACGGAACTTATAATTAAATTCTTTTAATTTCTTTCTGCGTTCGTCTGCGCGTTTCTTTAATGTTTCTTCTATAGAAGTATTAAAAGGATCTATTTCTTCTTCAGTAACAATAGGTGCTTCTGTTTCAGATAACTCAACCTCTTGTTGTATTACTGGCTCTATCGTTTTTGTTTCAAAAACAATTTCATCTGTTGGCACACTTACCTCATCCAATTCACCTTCTGGCATATCTAAACTATAACGTTTAATACCTTCTTTGTTATGTTCAGTAACTGGAACAACAGCTATTGGATCATTTACTTCTATTTCACTTACTTCATCAGTTAACTCAAAAACCACTCTCTCTGGAGTTTGCTCTTGAACAACTTCCTTACTCTCATTCTGAACAGGTTCAAATAAATCTTCGGAAGAAGTATCTTCACTTGGTGCTGCAATATCAAAAGTAAATGCTATTTGCTCTTCTTGAGGTGCTTGTTCTTCTGATTTGTTTACATCTGTTATAACAAATTCTTGCTCTAAATTTGTTAAAGGAGTTTGAATCTCTTCATAAACAACATCTATATTTTTAATTACTTCTGTTGTTGGAATTAATTCATCTTCTATTAATGTATGCCTTATTATAGGCTCCTCAGCTTTTTTTACTTGTTCGTTTAATTGTACTGGTTTGGGTAGCTCAACCTTTGACACGACATTTTCTGCAGATAATACTTGTACGGCTTTTTGTTCTTCTTCTAGAGTATGAACAATTTTTTTAGCCTCAGTATTTACTATTTCATCTTGTTGTTCTGCGTCAAAACCAGTAGCTATAATTGTTACTGAAACTTCTCCACCTAATGACTCATCTTCACCAACCCCCATAATGATATTGGCGCTATGACCAGCTTCTGTTTGGATGTGATCATTGATTTCGCCTATTTCATCTAAGGTAATTTCTTCTGTTCCAGAAACGATTAGCAACAATACGTTTTTTGCACCAGAAATCTTATTATCGTTTAGTAGCGGAGAATCTAAAGCTTTCATAATTGCTTCTTGAGCTCTATTAGCTCCTGAAGCATTTGCTGATCCCATAATTGCAGTACCACTATTAGACAATACTGTTTTAGCATCTCTAAGGTCAATATTTTGTGTGTAGTGATGTGTTATTACCTCGGCTATCCCTCTAGCTGCTGTAGCTAATACTTCATCTGCTTTTGAGAAACCTGCTTTAAACCCTAAGTTACCATAAACCTCTCTTAATTTGTTGTTATTAATAACAATAAGTGAGTCTACTTCTTCTCGTAATTTCTCTACACCAATTTGAGCTTGTGCATTACGCATTTTTCCCTCAAACTGAAAAGGAACAGTTACTATTCCAACCGTTAAAATATCTAACTCTTTAGCCATTTTTGCAATAATCGGTGCAGCACCAGTACCTGTACCGCCTCCCATTCCTGCAGTAATGAACACCATTTTGGTGTTTTGACCAAACATATTTTTTATTTCATCAAAACTCTCAATAGCCGATTGCTCTCCCACATCTGGGTTTGCTCCAGCCCCAAGTCCCTCTGTTAAAGTTAACCCTAACTGAATTTTATTAGGTACTGGACTATTTTGTAAAGCTTGCGCATCTGTATTACAAATTACAAAATCTACTCCATTAATACCTAACTGAAACATGTGGTTAATGGCATTGCTACCACCTCCACCTACTCCAATAACTTTAATTACATTTGATTGATTTTTTGGCAAATCAAACGAAATACCCCCGAATTCTGCGTTGCTACTCATAATTCTTTTACTAATTTCTTTCTGTTTTTACAAAGTACCCTACTACTCTGCGTTATCTAAAAATTCCTTAAAACCGTCTGCCCATCTTTCAAAAAGCGATTTTCGCTTTGGCTTAGGCTCTTCGGCTATTTGCTCCTCCACTATCTCTTCTTCAAGATTAGTGTTAAGTTCCACTTCTTCGTTATTTTGAGGTGTTGTTTCTACAACTTTTGGTTCAACCGTAATTGGCGTACTCTCTTTTATTTGAACTTCTATAGCATTCATAACCAACCCTACTGCAGTTGCATACAACGGACTTGCTGTTTCAGAACCTGAATCTCCAGCTAAATGCTCATTAGGATATCCTATACGCGTGTCCATACCAGTTATATATTCTACCAATTGCTTTAAATGTTTTAATTGAGCACCACCTCCTGTTAATACAATTCCTGCAATTAATTTCTTTTTCTGTTCTTCGTGACCATAGGTCTTAATTTCCACAAAAACTTGCTCTATAATCTCTACTACTCTAGCATGAATAATTTTAGATAAGTTTTTAAGAGATATCTCTTTTGGTTCTCTACCCCTTAAACCTGGAATAGACACTATTTCATTTTCTTTGTTTTCTCCTGGCCAAGCTGAACCAAATTTTACTTTTAATAATTCGGCTTGTTTCTCTATAATAGAACAACCTTCTTTTATATCTTCAGTAATTACATTTCCTCCAAAAGGAATTACTGCTGTATGACGAATAATACCATCCTTGAAAATAGCCAAGTCTGTAGTACCACCTCCAATATCAATTAACGCTACTCCAGCTTCTTTTTCTTCCTGACTTAAAACAGCATTTGCAGATGCTAAAGGTTCTAGAGTAATACCTGCCAATCCTAAACCAGAATTTTTAATACATCTTCCTATGTTTCTTATAGATGCTATTTGGCCAACAACTACATGAAAATTAGCTTCCAAACGCCCTCCATACATTCCTATAGGTTCTTTAATCTCTGCTTGACCATCAACCTTGAACTCTTGCGGCAATACATGAATAATTTCTTCACCAGGCAACATTACCAATTTATGTACCTGATTAATTAACCTATCTATATCTTCTTCATCTATTACCTCATCGGCATTTGTTCTAGTAATATAATCACTATGCTGTAGGCTTCTAATATGCTGACCTGCTATACCAACCACTGCATCCGAAATTTGTAATCCCGAAGCACTTTCTGCCTCTTGTACAGCTTGTTGAATAGACTGAATTGTTTGTGTAATATTATTTACAACACCTCTATGCACTCCTAAACTCTTGGTTTTTCCTATACCAAGAATTTCAAGTTTTCCATATTCATTTTCACGCCCCATCATAGCAACAATTTTTGTTGTTCCTATATCTAAACCAACGGCTATTTTATTATTTTCCATAATCTCGCCCCTTACTTTTTGGTGCACACTACTTGAGATGCTATTTGCAAATTAACTTTACTATACTTATCTAGCGATTTATCTTTCAATGCTTTTTGATAAAAGGCTTTAAAGTTTTTAATTTTCAATTCTCTATTATCTATATTTCCGAAATCAATTTTAAAATCAAATTCCCTTGTAAGCAATATAAATTTGTTGTTGTTTACAACTACTCCTTCAATTTGTTTTTTAAAGAATGAATCTTGATGTATACTTTTTACTAATTTAAACACGTCTTTTAGGTTCTGTTTACTCACGTCTCCAGTAACCAAAGGTACTCGCGCAGAAAAATTTGGCGAAGTAGGCATCATTTTACCTTCTTCGTCAATATAAAAACTAGCATCTGTTTGCACTCTAGCCAAGGGAGTTTTTTGCACAATATTTACGCCAACTTCCCCATTAACAGCTACATACAAATTTGCCTTTCGAACATAAGCATTAGCATTCAATAAAAATTCTAATCTATTCAAATCTAAGGCTTCTTTCCTTATGTTTTTAAAGCTTCCTTTATTTTGTATTAACAACTTATTAACCGTTTTTTCTGAAATAAATGGCTGTTCTGGATTCTCAAATTCTATTGGCGTTTCAAACAACATTCTAGAATTGTTTCTATCTGACGTAAAAGCAAATAGAAAAATTAAAAACAAGAATAACACCCCCAACTTGAGGTTGATATAACTCCTTTTTTTTATATTTTTTTCTACCTTATCCACTAATTTGTTAATTCTTTTTTTATTACTGAAACTTCAGCTCCAATATCTCCAGCCCCAATTGTTAAAAAAACAGGCATATTTACCGCTTTTATCTCAGTAATTATTTCTGATTTTTTAATTAGTTTTTTATTATCGTTAGTAATCATTTCTAACAACCAATTACTGGTTACTCCTTCTATAGGTAATTCTCTTGCTGGGTAAATATCTAATAATCTAACCGCGTCAAACCTGCTTAAACTTTTTGCAAAATCTTCAGCAAAATCTTGTGTTCTGGTAAATAAATGCGGCTGAAAAACCACCATTACCTCTTTCTTGGGGTACATTTCTCTAACTGCTTGATGTACAGCATCTATCTCTGTAGGATGGTGTGCATAATCATCAATAAAAACAAAATCATCTGTTTTAATTTGATATGTAAATCTTCTTTCTACACCTTTAAAACTATCTAATCCAATTCGTAAATCACTAACATCAAAACCATTATCATAAGCCATTGCAAAAGCCACTAGAGCATTTGACAAATTGTGTTCACCCGGCAAATGAAAAACTAAATCATCTACTATTTCTTTAGGTGTTTTTATACTAAAATGATATGATCCATTCTTAATTTGTACATTTCTAACAACATAGTCTGCACCTTCATTCACCCCATAAGTAACCCCTTGTAAAGGCAATCCTTTTTTCACAAAAAGTTTATTCTTATTAGGTAGTTTTTCTGCAAAATCTTTAAATGTTTGCTCTAAAGTATCTCCATCTCCATAAATGTCTAAATGGTCAGCATCCATAGAGGTAACACATGCTACATCTGGATAAAGCTTCATAAAAGACCTATCAAACTCGTCTGCCTCCACTACAGAAATATCGCTCCCATTTAATATTAAATTAGATTTGTAATTTTCTGTTATTCCGCCAAGAAAGGCCGTCATATTAGCATTGCACACTTTTAGGAGATGCCCTAATATACTTGAAGTAGTTGTTTTTCCATGGGTTCCTGCAACTGCAAAACAAAAACTATTTTTGGTAATTAAACCTAAAGTTTCTGCTCTTTTTTGCACCTTAAATTGATTATCTAAAAAATAGTTTAATTCTCTATGAGAATTTGGAATAGCTGGAGTATAGACCACCAAGGTTTTATTTACATCCTTGAAGTTGTTATTAATTAAATCTAAATTATCTTCAAAGTGAATTTCTACCCCTAAACTTTCTAAGCTTTTAGTAATTGCCGTAGGTGTTTTATCGTACCCAGCAACTTTCTTTCCTAAAGAATGAAAGTATCGAGCCAAAGCACTCATACCAATACCGCCAATACCTACAAAATAAACGCTATGTATATTTTCTAAATTCAATATTTTATTTCAAATTATTTTTAATTAATTTTTCTACTTCATCAACGATATCACTTGTTGCATTTACTAATGCTAACTGCTTCATATTCCCCCCTAAACTAGACTGCTTATTTTTATTACTAATTAATTCCGAAAAAACAGTTTCAAACTGGTCGTCTAACTCCGACTCTTTTACCATAATTGCAGCATTTTCACCAACAATAGCTTGAGCGTTTTTTGTTTGGTGATCTTCCGATACATTTGGACTTGGAATAAAAATTGTTGGCTTTCCTACAATACACAGCTCAGATACTGAGCTAGCTCCCGCCCTTGATATAATTATATCTGCTGCTGCATAAGCCAAATCCATTCTGTTTAAAAATGCATGTGTTTGCACCATTGGTTTTTCAGAATGATATTTATATTGTTCATAGTACAACTTACCCGTTTGCCAAATTAATTGTACCCCTTCTTTTTCTAAAAAGTCTAATTCTTTTTCTACTAACTGATTAATCCTTCTTGCCCCTAAGCTCCCTCCTAAAACCAATACGTTTTTTTTAGTTTTATCAAGTTCAAAATGACTTAAAGCTTCTTCTCTTTTACCATCTATCGCCAACAAATCTTGCCTTACTGGATTACCAGTTTTTATAATTTTATTCTTTGGAAAAAACCTATCTAATCCATCGTAAGCCACACAGATTTTCTTCGCTTTTTTAGACAACAACTTATTTGTAATTCCAGGAAATGAATTTTGTTCTTGTATTAAAGTAGGTATTCCTTTAGCATTTGCCATATACAATAGAGGCCCACTAGCAAAACCTCCTGTTCCAATAACAACATTTGGCTTAAACTTATTTACAATTTTCTTTGCTTTCCACAAACTACTTAGCAATTTAAAAGGAAACAATAGATTGCTTTTTGATACTAACTTTCGTTGAATACCTGAAATCCATAACCCCTCTATTTCATATCCAGCGCTAGGTACTTTTTCCATCTCCATTCTTCCCTTTGCTCCAACAAATAAAAAATCAGCATCTGGATACCTTAACTTTAATTCATTTGCAATAGCTATTGCAGGATAAATGTGACCTCCTGTTCCTCCTCCTGATAATATGAATTTTAACTTACTCATTTTATATTACTTCACTTAATACATCAAGTGGGTTTTTCTCTTTTTTATTTTTAACCTCCTCTTTAGTTTTATTCTTGGCACTCACACTTAAAATAAGTCCGAAAGCCAAACAAGTCATCCATATAGAAGTACCTCCAGAGCTTACCAAGGGAAGCGTTTGCCCTGTTACTGGAAATAATTCTACCGCTACAGCCATATTAATTAATGCCTGAAATATAATTGGCAAACCAACTCCTGCAACTACTAATTTCCCAAAAAAACTATCGGATTTATTTACCACTACTATCAACCTAAATAACAATAGTAAATACAAAAATAAAATTGGTATTGCTCCAAATAACAATCCTAATTCTTCAACTATAATAGCAAAAATAAAATCTGATGATGATTGGGGTAAAAAATTCTTTTGCTCACTTTTACCTGGTCCTAATCCAGTTAGCTCACCAGAAGCTATAGCCATTTTAGCCCTTTCTATTTGATAATCTTCTTCTGTATCCTCTCCATTTGCAAAATTCTCTACTCTACTAATCCATGTTTCAACACGATTAGGAAACGAATCTGGAAAAGCTTTAGCTGTTAACACAAACATAGTTAGCACTAACAAACCTGAACCTAATACAATTCCTAAATACTTTAATGGATATCCTCCTAAAAAAGTTAACACCAATACCATCGAAAAAATAATAGCTGCAGTAGAAAAGTTAGCAGGAAGTATTAATGCTAAAACCACAAAAACCGGTAACCATAACGGCAAAACACTTTCTTTAAAGCTAATAACTTTATCTTTTATTTTAGCTAAATATCTAGCTACATAAACCATTAACACTACCGATGCCAAAGTAGATGTTTGGAAAGATACCCCAACAAACGGAACTTGAATCCACCTACTAGCATTAGCCCCACCAATAGTTGTTCCTTTAGCTAAAGTAAACACTAACAATAAAACTACTAATGGTAAACCTATTAATGAGAGCCCTTTGAAATAATGATAAGGTATTTTATGCACGCTATACAAAACAACAAATCCTAAAACTAAGTGTATTGCATGTTTCAACAACAAACCAAAGGTGCTTTTACCATATAAGTATGCTAAATTGCTACTAGCACTGTATACTGGTAAAAATGAAAACAAAGCCAATAGTGCTACTATTGCCCAAATTGCTCTATCTCCTTTAATATGTTGTATAATTTTTTGCATTATAATTTTCTTACTGCCTCTTTAAATTGCCTACCTCTATCTTCGTAATTATCAAATAAATCAAAACTGGCACAAGCAGGAGACAACAATACATTCTCTCCTTTATCGGCTATTTTATAAGCCATTTTAACGGCTTCTTCCATTGAATCTGTTTCTACCAAAACATCAACCGTACCATTAAAAACATATTTCAACTTTTCATTATCTGATCCTAAGCAAATAATAGCTTTTACTTTTTCATTAACCAACGGTAATAACTCAGCATAATCATTTCCTTTGTCAACCCCACCAACAATCCAAACAGTTGGCACTTGCATACTATCTAATGCATAAAATGTAGCATTTACATTAGTTGCTTTAGAATCGTTTATATATTGTACATTCTGTATTTTTAACACTTTCTCTAAACGATGTTCAACTCCTTGAAAATTAGATAAACTTTCTCTAATGGTAGATTTTCTTATTTTTAATAAGTTAGCTACTGCTGCTGCAGCCATAGCGTTTTTTACATTGTGTTTCCCCTCTAATGCTAAATCTTTAATTGGCATAGTTAACGTCTGTTCTTTAATTGTTAGTTTAATATTGTTATTGTCTATATAAACTCCCTGCTCTAATTTTCTTTCTATCGAAAAAGGGATTAGACTTGCTTTTATTTTATTTTCTTTTAAATATTTTTCAATTACCTTATCATCGGCATCATAAACCAAATAATCTTTCTCGGTTTGGTTCATGGTTATTCTAAATTTTGATGCGATATAATTTTCAAACTTATAATCGTATCGATCTAAGTGATCTTCAGAAATGTTAGTTATTACAGCTACATATGGTTTAAATGTTCTAATTCCGTCTAACTGGAAACTACTTAACTCTAAAACAAAGTTTTGATGGGTCTGACTAGCTACTTGTAGCGCAAAACTATCGCCTATATTACCTGCTAAACCAACATTTAACTCATCTTTCAACAAATGGTATGTTAACAAACTTGTTGTTGTTTTTCCATTACTTCCGGTTATTCCTACAATAGTCGATTTTGTATATTTAGCTGCAAATTCTATTTCTGAAACAACTTCTACATTATTAACTTTTAATTGCTCAACCAAAGCCACTTTATCAGGTATACCTGGACTTTTCATTACTACATCTGCATTTAAAATTTTAGCTTCTGTATGCTGTAATTCTTCCCATTCTATTTCATTATCATTAAGAACTTCTTTGTATTGAGGTTTTATAGCTCCTTTATCAGAAACAAAAACATCAAAACCTTTTTGTTTCCCCAAAACAGCCGTACCAACACCGCTTTCTCCACCTCCGAGTATGACCAACCTCTTTCTCAATTATCTTAGTTTTAAAGTTACCACGGTTAACACTCCTAACATGATAGCCACAATCCAAAAGCGATTTACAATCTTACTTTCATGCATACCTTTTTTTTGGTAATGATGGTGTAAGGGTGACATTAAAAATATTCTTCTACCCTCTCCATATTTCTTCTTAGTATATTTAAAGTAACTTACTTGAAGCATAACCGATAGGTTCTCTGCTAAAAACACGCCGCATAAAATTGGAATCAACAATTCTTTTCTTACAGCTATTGCTATAACTGCAATAATACCTCCTATTGTTAAACTACCCGTGTCTCCCATAAAAACTTGAGCAGGAAACGTATTATACCATAAAAACCCAACTAGTGCACCAGCAAAAGCGGCAACATATATGGTCATTTCTCCAATTCTTGGTATATACATAATGTTGAGATAATCTGAGAAAATTATATTACCAGAAACCCACGTAAACAAGCCCAGAACTATTACAGAAATAGCCGAAGTTCCTGCAGCCAAACCATCTATACCGTCTGTTAAATTTGCCCCATTTGAAACTGCTGTAATGATAAAAATCACAACCGGAATAAAAATTATCCAAGCATAATCTCTTAAACCATCGCCAAAAACAGATAAAATATCTGCATAATCGAATTCATTATCTTTTAAGAACGGAATGGTTGTTTTAGTAGACTTCTCTTCGGCTTTAAATTCTTTTGAGCTTGGATTATGCAACAAAACCATGCTATTATCTGCACTTACCATGGCAGTTTGAATTTCAACAGGCACTTGCTCTTTAATTGTTACATCTTCATGAAAATACAATACAGATCCAACTATTAAACCTAAACCAACTTGACCTAAAACCTTAAACTTACCTTTAAGACCTTCTTTGTCATTTTTAAATTTCTTAATATAATCATCTATAAAACCAATTGTACCCATCCATAAAGTTGTTACAATTAATAAGATTACATATATATTGTCTAACTTGGCAAATAACAAAACAGGTATCAAAGTAGCTATTATAATGATAATTCCTCCCATAGTTGGAGTACCTTGTTTTTCTTTTTGCCCTTCTAAACCTAAATCTCTTACTGTTTCACCAATTTGTTGCTTACGCAAGAAGTTGATAATTCGTTTTCCAAATATCATTGATATCAACAATGAAGATATTACAGCCATAGCAGCCCTAAAAGAGATGAATTGAAACAATGTAGCCCCCGCTAGTTGATATTGGTTTTCTAAGTATTCGAATAAATAATATAACATTCGTTTATTTGTTTAGTTTTTCTAGAACTTCTTTAACAATTTTTAAATCATCAAAATCAGTTCTTTCCCCATTTACTTCTTGATATGTTTCATGACCCTTACCTGCTATTAAAATAATATCGTTAGTTTCTGCTAACTGACAGGCTGTTTTTATAGCTTGTTTCCTATCTGTTATAGACAAGGTTCTATTGTAATATTCTGCAGGAACCCCTTTCTCCATATCAGATATAATTATACTTGGATCTTCAGACCTAGGATTATCACTTGTAAACAAAGCTTTATTACTCAAAGCCGAGGCTATATGAGCCATTTTTGGTCTTTTAGTTTTATCTCTATCTCCACCACAACCAACAACTGTTAACAATTGTTCGTTTCCTGTTCTAATATTATTTATTGTTTCTAAAACATTTTTAAGGGCATCTGGCGTATGAGCATAGTCTACTATTGCTGTTATTTTTTCTTGTTTAGAAACAATGTATTGAAACCTACCACTTACACTTTCTAACAGACTAATTAATCTTAAATTTTCTGTTTTCTCTAAACCTAACAATTCACCCGTAGCATAAATAGCTAATAAATTATAAGCATTAAAAGAACCGATTAACTTAGTCCAAACTTCATTCTCATTTATTTTAAGCAATAAACCTGTAAATTGATTTTCTAATATTTGAGCTTTGTAATCTGCATATGATTTTAATGCATAAGTTATTTTTTGAGCTTTTGTGTTTTGAAGCATTACCTCTCCATTTTTATCATCAGTGTTTACTAAAGCAAAAGCTGATTTTGGCAACTCGTCAAAAAATTTCTTTTTTACATCTCTATATTCTGCAAATGTGTTATGATAATCTAAATGATCATGAGAAAGATTGGTAAAGACCCCTCCTTTAAAAGTCAACCCTGATGTTCTTTTCTGATCTATACCATGTGAACTCACTTCCATAAAACAAAACTCCACACCTTCTTCATTCATCAACCCCAAATAACGATTAATAGTTAATGAATCTGGTGTTGTATGAGTCGCTTTATACTCCTTTTCATCGACCATTATCTTCACCGTAGATAACAGACCTGCTTTATAACCTGCCTTTTTAAACAACTGATACAACAATGAAGCTATGGTAGTTTTACCATTGGTGCCAGTTACGCCAACTAATTTTAAATTAGTTGATGGACTTCCGTAAAAATTATTTGCCATCATTGCTAATGCTAGATTAGCATCTGCTACCTCAACATATGTTACTGAGTCTCTTTTCTCTTGAGGCATATCTTGACAAACCACAACAGAAACTCCAAGCTCTTCAGCTTTACCTATATAATCATGCCCATCTACTAAGGTTCCTTTAAGAGCTACAAAAATATCTTTATCTAATATTTTTCTAGAGTCAAATTCAATTTTAGACACCTGAACATCTGTAGTTCCTACTACTGATTCTATCGCCACCTTATACAATATGTCTTTTAAATTCATCATGATAACTCCAACACTATTTCTTGATTATCCTTAAACACAATTCCTTTCTTTAAAGATTGTTTTACCACCTTCCCATTTCCTTTCAACTTAACCCTTAAACCTAAATTTTCTAAAAAGGCTAATGCATCCATCCCACTCATACCGACAACATTTGGTATTTTTTTATATTCTTTTTGACTTTTCTTGTTATAAACAGCATATACTTTTTCTAGCTTATCACTTGGCTTTACCTTTACATTTACCTCGTCTACCATTGGAGTATCTGTATAGATTTTTTTAGCAATAGTTTTAAAAACAGGTGCCGCTACTACATTACCGTAATAACCTATGGAGGTATTAGGTTTATGAATAACCACTATACACGAATACTTTGGTTTATCTGCTGGGAAATAACCTGCAAAAGAGGCCACATAATTCTTATCTGCTTTTTTATTCCCATAATCTGTTCTACATGTTCCCGTTTTTCCGGCCATAGAGAATTCTGGACTATAAATATTCTTTGCTGTACCCCTTTCTACCACATTCTTCATCATCTCCTTTACCTTTCCAATAGTCTCTGCAGAACAAATCCTAGGATTTAAAATCACCTTATCAAACTTTTCAACAGGTTTATTTTGCTTAAAATCTCTAACTTCTTTCACTAATCTTGGCTTTACCATTTCTCCATTATTAGCAATAGCATTATAAAAGGTTAATGTTTGTAGAGGTGTTAAAGAAACTCCGTAACCCCAAGCCATCCATTGTAAGGATATACCACTCCAATCTTTATCATTGGGATGTGGGATTTTAGGAACTCCTTCTCCTTTAAATTCTAAACCCAATTGTTCATTAAGCCTCATATTGTACAATCTGTTAACAAATGCCTCCGGATTATCTTTAAAGCCTTTCTCTACTATTTTTACCATTCCAGTATTTGACGAAACCTCAAAAGCTCTGGCTGCAGAAATTTTCCCATAACCACCGTGTCTAGAATCTCTTACCTTATATTTCCCGTAATATGTTAGCACACCATTTTCAGTATCTACCACATAAGAAGAGTCAATCACTTTACTTTCTAAAGCAGCGACCATAACCATTAACTTAAAAGTAGAGCCTGGCTCATGAGATTCTCCAACCGCATGATTCATTCTTTCTAAATACCTCCCTTTACTATTCCTTTGCAGATTAGATATTGCTTTTACCTCTCCTGTTTCGGTTTCCATAACTACTACCGTACCATGATCGGCTTCAAATTTTTCTAACTGATTCAACAAAGCATGATGAGCAATATCTTGAATATTAACATCTATAGTAGAAATAACATCTAATCCGTTTTTTGGCTCTTTTTCATTTTCATCATGAATAGGCTTATACTGTCCTTTTGCTATTTTTTGTTTTAGTCTACTCCCATCTTCTCCTTTTAAAAACAACAAATCGTATGCCCCCTCTATACCTGCTTGTGACTGAGGCCTTCCTACTGTTCTTCTGGCAATTCCTCCTAGAGGATGCTCTCTAATAGTTCTTTGTTCAACAATAAGCCCTCCTTTATAAGCCCCCAACCTAAACATAGGAAAACCTCTCACTCTCATATAATCAGAATAGCCTAAATTTCTTGCCACTAACATGTATCTATTTTTAGTTCTCCTAGCCTTCTTAAGCTTTTCTTTATAATAAGACCTCGACTTACCAAACATAACCGATAGAGAATCACACAACATAGGTAACTCCTTAGAAAAATTATCCTTTGATACTGTAACTGCATCAAAACGAATATCATATTTAGGCACTGATGTTGCTAACAAAGAACCATCATCTGCATATATACTCCCTCTGTTTGCTTTTATAACAACCTCCTTATGAGTTCTTTTCTCTACCAGTTTTCTATAATTATCTCCATCTACATACTGAACATTGAACAATTGAACAGCTATTGCTACAGCAAACATTAAAAATGCCGCCGCAACAAAATACATTCTATTCAATATGTTCTTTTCTGATGCCACTACTCTATTACCTTAATTTTTTTTGGTGGTTCTTCTGATGAAACCAAACCCATTGAAACTACTTTTTTTGCCACCGAAGATTCAATTTTTAATTGCATTAATACAGATCTTAAGTCTACATGCTCAGAACGAAGCTCCTTTACCTTTTTATCTAATTGACTTATTTCATGAACTTTTCTTTCTGCACTATGAGAACTAGCAATCATAACTAAAGCCAACAAACCCAAAAACATAATAAAACGCCAATTTTTAACAGCATCTTCGCTCACTAAAAACCTACCTTTTAATATATCTAGAATCCTTTTTTTCATCAATCTTTAATTCGCTTAGCTATTCTTAATTTTGCACTTCGAGCCCTATTGTTAAGCTTGATTTCTTCTTTAGAAGGAACAATCATCTTTCCTACTTTTTTAAAAGGAACAGATATATTCCCATAAAAATCTTTTTCTGGCTCCCCTTCAAACATCCCACTTCTAATAAATCGCTTAACAAGCCTATCTTCTAAAGAATGGTATGAAATTAAGCTCAACCTGCCTTCTTCATCTAACAACTCAGGCGTTTGCAATAAAAACTCTTCAATTACCTTTAGCTCTTCATTCACCTCAATTCTAATTCCCTGAAATATTTTAGCTAACACTTTATGCTCTGCATGCTTTGGCAAAAACCTATCTACAACTTCCTTTAAATCGGCTATCGTTTTTATATCTTCATCTCTAGAATTAACTATTTGCTCTGCTATTGCCTTTGCGTTTGTTAACTCTCCATAAACAGAAAACAACCTTCTCAACTCCTCTTCACTATAAGAGTTTACCACATCGTAGGCAGAGTTTTTCATCTTCTTACTCATTCTCATATCCAAATCAGCATCAAAACGTATTGAAAACCCTCTTCCTGCCTCATCAAATTGATGAGATGAAACCCCAAAATCACCAAGAATACCATCTACTTTTCTAACCCCATGAAAACGCAAAAAGCGTTTTATATACCTAAAGTTCTCATGTATCAACACAAATCTTTCATCTTCTATTGCGTTTTTTAACGCATCTTCATCTTGATCAAAAGCAAACAACCTACCTTTACCACTCAGTCTAGACAATATTTCTCTTGAATGCCCTCCACCTCCAAAAGTCACATCTACATACACTCCATCTGGGTTAATATTCAACCCATCTACCGTTTCTTTTAACAATACTGGTTTATGATATTCCATCAAAATCATCGTTTTTATCTCCCATTACCTCTTCTGCTAATTCAGCAAAATCTACAGCAGCATCATCTATTGCTTTTTCATATTTACTCTTATCCCACACTTCAACAATATTAACAGATGCAGACAACACTAATTCCTTCTCTAAACCTGCAAAACCTATTAAATCTTTTGCAACTAAAACCCTTCCTGAAGCATCTACCTCTATCATTTTTACCCCTGCAGTAAACCTCCTTATAAAATCATTATTCTTTTTATTGAAACGATTTAACTTATTTACCTTTTGCATTAAAGCATTCCATTCATTCATTGGATACAACTCTAAACATTGCTGAAACACAGATCTCTTTAAAACAAATCCACTTTCCAAAACTGGAGATAATTGTTTTTTTAACGCACTCGGAAGCATCAACCTTCCTTTGGCATCAATTTTACACTCATATGTTCCAATTAAGTTAATCACTCACAATAATAATTACGGGAATCTTTTTCAAAGATAACAAGTTTTTACCACTTTTTTCCACAAAACCCCACTTTGTTAATAAGTTTTACCACCTCCCAGTTATTTTAAGCTAAAATCAAGTTAATGAGCTTGTTAAAAACTAAAAAACCTTAAATATTTTACAGATATTTCTTTCTTTTTTGACTTGAAAAGGAGCTAACAAAAACTAATTATTAAAAAAACTAATGATAACTAGTAAATAGTTATATTTGTGGGTTATATAAAACGAATGCATTTGTTATTAACAACAAATGAAATAACAAGAGCCTTATAAAGGCATTGCAAGCTAATATTAAATGAAGTTTAGGTTAAAAAAAGAAAAGGAATTTAGTTTTTTAGAAACTGGGGAAGGAACTCCTATTGTTGTACTACACGGCTTAATGGGGGGCTTAAGTAATTTTGATGGTGTGACCGATTTTTTCCCTAAAAAAGGGTATAAAGTAATTATTCCAGAGTTACCTATTTATACTATGTCTTTACTAAAAACCAATGTAAAAAGTTACTCTAATTACTTAAAAGACTTTTTAGATTTTAAAGGGCTAAATAATGTAATTTTATTAGGAAACTCTCTTGGCGGACATATAGGTTTATATTTTTCTAAATCGTATCCTGAGTATGTTAAAGCATTAGTAATTACTGGAAGCTCTGGCTTATACGAAAGCGCTATGGGAGGAAGCTATCCTAAAAGAGGTGATTACGATTTTATAAAAAAGAAAGCTGAAGATGTTTTCTACGATCCGCGTGTTGCCACAAAGGAAATTGTAGATGAAGTATATGAAACCGTTAACGATCGTAACAAATTAATTAGAACTTTAGCCATTGCTAAAAGTGCCATTAGGCACAATATGGCCAAAGACCTACCTAACATGAAGCAACCTACATGCATTATTTGGGGTAAAAATGATAATGTTACGCCTCCTGAAGTTGCTACTGAATTTCATGAATTACTACCTGATTCTGATCTTTATTGGATTGATAAATGTGGACATGCTGCCATGATGGAGCACCCAGAAGAATTTAATAAATTATTAGATAGCTGGTTAACCAAAAGAAACTTATAAAAGTTCTTTTTATTCATAAAAATGAAAATTAAATCTGCTGAATTCATAATTAGCAACTCAGAAGTTGCTAAATGTCCAAAAGACATGCTTCCTGAATATGCCTTTATTGGGCGTTCTAATGTTGGAAAGTCTTCATTAATAAACATGCTTACCAATCAGAAAAACTTAGCAAAAACTTCAGGAAAACCTGGAAAAACACAATTAATCAATCATTTTTTAATTAATAAAAATTGGTTTTTAGTTGATTTACCAGGATATGGATATGCAAGAGTATCTAAAAGCACGAAGAAGATTTTTCAAAAGTTTATTACTAACTATTTTGAAAAACGAAAACAATTGGTTTGTGCCTTTGTTTTAGTAGACTGTAGACATGAACCACAAAAAATTGATACTGAATTCATGGAGTGGTTAGGAGTTAATCAAATTCCTTTTAATATTATATTTACTAAAGCTGATAAATTAAAACCTCAAGCTCTAAAAAGAAATATTTCTAAATATCAAGAAATACTTCTTGAAACTTGGGAAGAATGCCCACAACACTTTATTACTTCTTCTAGTGATTATAGAGGAAAAGAAGAATTATTAAATTATATAGAAGAAATTAATCAGAGTATAAAGTAAATGTTCTCATTCTATTTTACAAAACTTCTATAGTTCTTCTTTTTTAGTTTTTTAATAAAAAGTAAAACCTTCTTATCGTTATTAAGGTAATTGAAACTCATTTTTTTAACTGTTGTTTTATTTCATAAAAAACAAACATTACATTTGCTAAGAATTATACTACAATTATGCAAGCAAATAATATTGATGAAGTTTTATCTATTTTAGAAAACATTATTGACGAATCTAAACAAAATAATGATACTTTAGGGTATTTTGCAGCGCTTTACAAAAAAGTTACTCGAAAAGTCAAAGAAGGGATTGACCAAAATTATTTTGATAACAATGAAAGGATGGAACTTTTAGATGTTGTATTTGCCAATAGATATATTAAGGCTTATTATGACTATAAAGAACGTAGAGACATTACTAATTCTTGGAGTCAAGCTTTTTTACTATCTAAAGACTATTGGCCTATTGTTTTGCAACATCTTCTTATAGGAATGAATGCACATATAAACTTAGATCTAGGAATTGCTACAGCAGAGGTATCTAAAAACCAAGATATTGAAGATTTACATGATGATTTTAATAAAATAAACCAAATACTTTCATCTTTAGTTAAAGAAGTTGAGGAAGAACTTTCTGCAATATGGCCTACACTAAAGAAAATACTTAAATACACCAAAAAAGTTGATAATTTCTTTGTTGATTTTAGCATGGAACTAGCAAGAGACGGTGCTTGGAACTTTGCCAAACAACTTCACAATACAAAACCCGTCGATTTACAAAATACAATTAATACAAGAGATGAAAAAATTGCTCAAAAAGCTACTATTATTAGTAAACCCGGATTTGTTGTATCTCTATTATTTAGCCTTATAAGATTAGGCGAGAAAGGAAGTATTACTGAAAAAATAACAGTATTAAATTCTCCAAATTAAACAATTAAAACAACAGGGTCTACAATTTTCAACAACTAAAAAAACCCAACATAAACAACTAAAATGCAACGAATTAAGAATTGCAAATGATTTAACATAAAATTATTTTACGTATCTTTACACTACCTACTTTATCAGTTAAGTTACTTTAAATTTAAGCCCTAGATTATTACTAATAAACATTTAGTACTAACCATTTAATTATCATGCTATGAAATTTAAAGTATTACTCTTTTTATCATTTATTTTATCCCCTATTTATTCACAAGTAGGAATTGGTACAACAAACCCTCAGCAACAATTACATATAAGTGGCTCTCAAACTGGCTTACAAACTTTAAGAATAGACGACCTAGCTGTTACAACTGGAGGCACTAACCCTGGTGAGCTAACAACAACAATAATAAGTGCTAATAAGGCATTATATACAGATGCTAGGGGTGATTTATATTCAAGATATATATTAGGTGATAATACTCAGAGTTTAATCATTTCTGGGAGTCAGAACATTAATGATACTAATTTAACAGACATTACAGGTGCGAGCATTACTTTCACACCAAGACATAGTACTGTATTTCTATCTTTCTCTGTTTCCGGAGATATTCCTGCTTCTTGTATAAATAGCAACACACAAGAATCCTGGTTTGCTGTGGGTGTATCTGTAAATGGAAGTAATATTGCTAACTTTTCTAGCATGTCTGCCAGCACCAACAGTAGCTCTAGCACCATAACTGTAGCTCAATTACCTGTATCAGTATCAGCAGGAAGCCCTGTAACCATCAACTTACAGGGGAGAGATGGAGGAGCTGTACATGATTGTGGCTTTACAATAGATAGCACTAATTTAACCAGTTATATGACTATAACTGATTAGGCCTTTAACTCTAATTTTTCAGCAAAATAATCACAAAAATCTTTCATTGTTAAAGCCATCCTTTCATCTTGTGTAGCTCTTTCAAAAGACTCTGCCATACTTACTAGTGTTTGATGATAAAAAACTTTCATTTGATCTACTGGCATGTCTTTTGTCCATAAATCTATACGCAAAGATTCTTGCTTATCAGCATCCCATACCGATAACATTAATGCCTTTGCTGGTTGATTTTCTACACCACCATCTTTTGCGGTAAAGTTTAGTTTTTCTGGTACTCTATTTTCATCTAATTCGATTCCTAAAACTATTTCAGATTTTATATTTGACATTATCTTGCTGGTTTATACTTAGATTTATTAAACAATTCTTCTCCACTTATAGAGCATAATTCGCGCAAAGATACATCATTCTTTTTCATAAAAGAACGAACAATTTGCCAACCTATATATTTACCTAACATTCCTGGAGATTGATTGTCTATTTCTAAATAAAATTTAGAAAAAGGCGCCTCAGCTATAAACCTGTTAGATAAACTTTTATCTGTACTAAAGAGCATTTTATTTTCGATAAAATAACTCCATATCATTCCTTCATTCGCTTTAGCCCAATCTAACTCACTTTGAGTATAACCTATTCTCTTATTTTCACTATCAAAAGGCATAAACAAGTCTTGTAAGTATAATATTTTACCAAAATATATCATTTGATCTCTAAAAGTTCTAGGTCGAACTTGAGATAAGAAACCTTTAGCATACACCGCAGAAACGTCTGAAATCAACTGCTCTTTGCTTAACTTTCTAGCTATATAGTTTGGTATTAAATCATAATACTTATGTTTTTCTCCAAGATAAGTATCTACAGAAACAAACAATAAAGTATCTGCTAAAACCACTTTATTTCTATAATCTACACTAGATGTTAGAGTTATTACCTCAGGCTTTGTAAAGTTTGGAAAATAAAATTTAATATGCTTAAACAATAATTCTAAATCTTTTTTTTCTTGTTTAAAGTCTGGAAAAACTTTTAAAGATTCTTGTAGCATTTCTATAACCAAAGTATCTTTTTTATCTGTTTCCCAATTTAGATCACTTAAATATGGATATTTAGTTTTTAACTTATCGAAATTTTCCTTTGGTGTATTTAAAAAGTCTTTTTCAAAACGTTTAACCGTTAAATCCATTTCTATTTCAGAAATTTCTTTAGGAGTACTATACTCTTCTTTACAAGAAAGAAAAAATAAGCTTGACACTAATATTATAAATACATGCTTCATACCAGTAATTGTTTCATTTTCAACGAAAAAAGGAAGATAAAATTTTATATATATGAGAATTAAGGCTATTTTCGTCCGCTGACAAATTTAGAAAATTGATTTTCTATCAAAAAAGAATTAACATAAATATATAATGCAAACAAAGAAAGTAGTTGAACATATTGTAAATTGGTTAAAAGAATATGCTACAAATGCTGGAGTTAATGGTTTTGTAGTTGGTGTTTCGGGGGGTATAGACTCTGCTGTTACATCAACACTTTGTGCTAAAACAGGTTTTCCAACTCTATGCATAGAAATGCCTATACACCAAGCAAAAAGTCATGTTACTAGAACTCAAGAACATATTGAGTATTTGAAAAAAAACTTTAACAATGTTTCTGACACTAGAGTTGATTTAACACCTGTTTTTGAAGAGTTTAAAACAGAAGTTTCTTTAGAAGGCAAACAAGAGACTTTAGATATGGCTTTGGCTAACACTAGAGCTCGCTTAAGAATGACTACATTGTATTATTATGCTGGTTTAAAAGGTTTATTAGTTGCTGGCACTGGAAATAAAGTCGAAGATTTTGGTGTTGGGTTTTACACAAAATATGGAGATGGAGGAGTCGATTTAAGTCCAATTGCCGATTTGTTAAAATCTGAAGTTTACTCTATTGCCAAAGAGTTAAATGTACCTGAAAGTATTCAAGTAGCAAAACCCTCTGATGGTTTATTTGGTGACGCTAGAAGTGATGAAGACCAAATTGGAGCTAACTATGATGAATTAGAGTGGGCCATGAAAATGCAAGAAAAAGGAAAAAGCATAGAAGATTTTACTGGTAGAGAATTAACTGTTTTTAATATATATATGAGTTATAATAGGCGTAACCAACACAAAATGTTGCCTATACCAATTTGTGAAATTCCAAAAAATCTTAAAAAAATATAACAATTTGATTATTTTTTTATAATTTTGTAGGAATAATACTAAAGATGAATCCCCAAATTTCATTGAAACTTAATCCCAAATTAACGTTTCTTACTTAATAAAATTTATAGTATATGATTAATGTAGTAGTAGCCAATCATTTCCCTTTAATGCAAAAAGGGATATTAGCTTCTTTTGAAGGATCAAAAGAAATTAAAATTGTTAAAGTGGTTTCTAATGATGAAGACTTATTCAAAGTATTAGATTCCAAAAATGTTGACATAGTTTTACTCGAACTAGACTTACCTGCCACTAATGGATTTCAGGTATTGAAAAAATTAAAAAAAGATTATAGTGCTATTAAGCCTATTATTCTAACTTCTCACTCAGAAGAAATTTACTCTCTAAGCACTTTAAAATCTGGTGCTTTTGATTATTTAGAATATGATGTAACTCCTAGCATTTTAGAGCAAACTATTAAATACGTATATACCAAAAAACGTATTATTATAGACACATCTAAAGCTAAAGGATTATTGCATAAAAAATTATCTAATAGAGAATTAGAAGTTTTAAGACTATTATCTTCTGGTAAGCGTAATATTGAAGTTGCTGAAGAATTGAATATCAACGAAAAAACAGTTAGTACATACAAAATGAGGCTGTTGAAAAAATTTGATGTCAGTAATTTAGTAGACTTACTTAACAAAGTAAAAAACCTAGAGGTTTTATAAACACTTTAGATTTAGTATTATAAAAAAAGAGTGGCTAATGCCACTCTTTTTTTATAATACTCTATTTAACTTTTCTGAAAGCACTTTTTTCAATCCTGTATAATCTATTATATTCTGCAGCACTTCTGTGTTCGATTCTTGAGCAGATATTTGTTGAGCCAACTCATCTATTTTTTTAGTTACTAAATACCTTCTAAGTGTTAATATATTTTCGTTGACCAATTGAGCTATTGTTTTGTCCTTTTGTTTAACAAAAATATTTTGTCTCTCCCAATCATGTAAAACATAACGCTCTTCATTCATTAAAATAGTAGTTACTTCATTTGCTAAATCTGGCTCTAATTGATTAATAAAGACATCTATTTGCAAGCTATCTTCTTGTTCTAAATTGCCCACTATTCTATAATACAAATTTTGAAATGTACTATTTGCAAAAGCCATTTCGTCTTCTTGTAAACTCAAATATATTTTTTTAAAAACAGTATTTTCTTCTACTTCTTTTTCTAGCTCTAAATCACCGTTATCATTTTCTTTTAAGTAATACTCATCAAATTCTTCTTTTATGTCTCCATACAACAAAAGCATCTGAATAACTTTACGCTCTAATTCATATTGTTCATCAACTTTTTTTACTGCTGTATGTGTTTTATGCACTACATTAAAAGCTTGTTTTTCTTGAGCTCTCCTATGTTCTTTTTGATTATTCCTGCTTTCTGTATTTGTTAATTGAGCTAATGTTGCAAACAACACTTCTTCAGAAATATTCATAATCCTCGAACATTCCTTGATATATAGTTCTTGTTTAATAGTGTCAGGTATTTTAGAAATACTTGTAACCATATCTCTAACAACTTCTGCTTTCTTTATAGGATCACTTGCTGATTCTTGAGTTAAGATATCTGCTTTGAATGAAATAAAATCTTTAGCATTTTCTTCTAAATATAAAACCAACTCTTCATAAGGTGTACGTTTTGCAAAAGAATCTGGATCTTCTCCCTCTGGAAAAGAACAAACCCTTACATTCATACCTTGCTCTAGAATTAAATCTACTCCTCGTAACGATGCTCTTAAACCAGCGGCATCGCCATCAAACAGTACTGTTATATTATTAGTTAACCTGTTAATGAGTCTAATTTGCCCAGGTGTTAAAGCCGTACCTGAAGAAGAAACTACATTTTCTATACCAGCTTGATGTAATTGAATTACGTCTGTATAACCCTCTACTAAAAAACAATTATCTTCTTTTGCAATTGCTTTTTTAGCTTGATACAGTCCATAAAGTACTTTGCTTTTGTGATAAATTTCACTTTCTGGAGAATTTAAGTATTTAGCTGCTTTTTTATCATTAGTTAGAATTCTACCTCCAAACCCCAATACTCTTCCGCTCATTGAATGTATTGGAAACAACACTCTTCCTTTAAAACGATCGAACTGTTTATTTTCTTTTACAATTGTTAAGCCCGTTTTATTTAGATAATCTAACTTATACCCTTTTTCTAAAGCCGATTTTGTAAAAGCTTCCCATTCATTAAGAGCATAACCCAGCTTAAACTTTTTGATTGTTTCTGGAGTAAAACCTCTTTCTTTAAAATACGTTAGACCAATAGCTTTACCTTGCTCATGAGTATGTAAGATATTAGAAAAGTACTGCTGAGCATATTCAGAAACCAAATACATACTTTCTCGCTCACTAGCTTGCTGCTTTTGCTCATCTGTTCGCTCGGTTTCTTCTATCTCAATATTGTATTTCTTAGCTAAATACTTAATTGCTTCAGGATAAGAATAATGCTCATGCTCCATTAAAAAGGCTACCACATTCCCCCCCTTCCCAGAAGAAAAATCTTTCCATATTTGCTTAACAGGAGACACCATAAAACTAGGTGTACGTTCATCTGAAAAAGGACTTAAACCTTTAAAGTTACTTCCTGCTTTTTTTAATTGAACAAAATCACCAATTACCTCCTCTAATCGAGCAGTTTCAAAAACTTGGTTTATGGTTGTTTGAGATATCATATAGAATGGGTAAAGATATAAAAACAAAAAACTTCGTTTAACAATTAATTAAACGAAGTTTTAATACACTTAAAATAGTTGACTAATCCATATCAAACCTCAATCCTAAAGAAACATTATGCTGCTTAATGTTTGGGCTAGCAAAAAGAGGATTTAAATCGTACTTAGTATAGATTCCAACAGAACCCCAAGAAACATACCCGCTTAATCCGTAAACAAAGTCATTGGCATTGAAATCGCTTTTTATCTTATCCTTTTCTCTATCTCCATCTACTTTATACTTTAATTTTTGACGAGTCCCGATTCTTATTCCAGCATATCCACCTAAACCTACTTTAAACTTTTTTCGGGTAGAGTATCTAAAATAAGTATCTCTTTCTATCTTTTTAGAAGGTCCAAATTCAAAATGTATAGGTGCTACTAAATTGGTAAATCTAATCTTAGACTTATCTAATTCATGAGGAAATGTTTCAGCCGTAGTTAAATCTCCATCTTTAACATAATACTTATTATCTTTCAATTTTAGGTTATTGTACTGTAATGACACTCCATACTTAAAACGTAGCCAATTAGAGTTTTTAAATACCCTTGTTCGCCAAGCAAATCCAAGTTCGAAAAAGCGTGAACCTCCAACTTTATAGTCTAAATCGTTTAATGTCTGACCTTCGCCTATAGCATTATTAAAACCAAAAGCTAAAACAATATCACTATAGGTTCTTTTATCCTTTCTTCTGATGGTATCCCCATTCTTTGTTAACACAAACAATCCATTACCTCCACCTATATTAAGTGTTAGTTTTGTCTCTCCATTTTTATCACTCCCTACTTCCTTTCCTGCTTTTACTAATTCAACTCTTCTCTGAATTCTTAATGCATACTTATTAGCTATTTCTTTTTTCTTAGCAATAGCATCATCTAGACTAATCTCTTTATTATCTAACTGTACATTAACAGCTTCAACTTCCTCTTTCATTGCCTCTTTTTCTTGTGCAATTACTTTATCTATTTTCTCCTTCATTATTGGAGATATAGAGTCATTTACCTGTTCCTGTCCTATTGCCATTAAAGAAAAAATAAGCAATAAGAGTACTAATAATTTACGTGTAATAATTACCATAACTATTCGTTTTAAAAATTTAATAATGATTGATGATTAGTGCTTGGCGCACTATAACTATGAGTTAGTCGTTTCGTTTAGCAACGGCTGTTTTTGTTTTTTTAAATCCGCTTTTTATTTTTTTGAAAACCTTTTCTTTAAAAGACATATCTAATTCTTCTTCAACATCTGCAAGTAATGCATTAGGATCTATAGTTGTTTTAGCTGTAGGTATAGCAGTTTCCTCTTCTTTATCTAAATTAATACTAGCTGTAGCTGCTGCCAAAAGAGAATCTACTTCTAAATCTAAACTGTAATCGCTCTTATTAACGTTTTCTTCTTGTTGATGACTTGAAACCATTAACTCATCCTGCTCTTTAATACCTACATCATTTATTTCATAGGCAGTTGGTAGTTCTTGGTTGTTCTTTTTTATATGTTGTTCTATTTTCCTTAACTGTTTGTTTTGCTTAACAATTACTTCTTTAGATTTATCTACAAAAACTTCTTGCTTTTCATCTTCTTTACTTGGCGATACTAAAAGTTCATCTTTTATTATATCGGTTTTTTCATTATCTACTTCAACTACAATAGGTTCTATAACTCTATTATCATCCCCTCCGTTCAAAACAAAAAATAAACCTAAAAGCAAAACAACACTTGCTGCCACCCAATAAAAAGGAGTTCTTTTATTCTTGTTACTTTCTTCTTTTTCTAAAAGCTCATCTAACTTATCCCAAACATTAGCACTTGGCTCTATTAGCCTCCCTTCTAGTTTTTTCTTAATTTCTTTATCTATATTATCGTGTCCCATTATGAATGGTATTTAATTCTTTAATTTTCTCTTGCAAAACCTTCCTTGCTTTAAATAATTGGGATTTTGATGTGCTTAACGAAATCTGCAGCATATCTGCTATTTCTTGATGTTTATAACCTTCTATGGCATATAAAACAAAAACTGTCTTATAACCACCTGGTAAATCATCTATCATTTCTTGTATCTCGGCAACATCAAAATAATTATTAATTGAATTTTCTACATTGTTACTATATTCTTCTATTGCATCAGTAAAAGACAATTGTTTTTTCTTTCGTAAAAAAGATATACACTCATTTACTGTTATTCTTCTAAGCCATCCCTGAAAGTTTCCTTCACCCTCATAAGTATTTAACTTTTGAAAAGCTTTAAAAAAAGCTGTTACCATTACATCTTCTGCTTCTTGTAGATCATTAATATAGTACCTACAAACACTTAGCATTTTAGATGCATGCAATTGATATAATTGCTCTTGAGCCTTCCTCGACTTTTTGATAGCTTGAGCTATTATTTTTTGTTCCGATGTATGTAACGATATTACCCTCATTAAAAAGCTTTTTAACGCCTTCTATTTATATAGACGCAAAAATAATGCAAAAGGTTGCCTGGGGTATAAAAAAATTATTTTTTACGCTCTATTACGTAATTAACCATTAATGTAAGTGACTCTTTATAAGGAGAGTCTGGATATGAATTGAGTAATTCTAAAGCCTCTTTTTGGAAGGATACCATTTTAGAAACGGCGTATTCTAATCCTCCTTTTTCTTTTACGAAGGCAATAACTTCATTTACTCTTTTTTTGTTTTTATTATGCTTTTTTACCGAATTAATTAACCAAGATCGTTCCTTATCATTTGCCTGATTTAAAGCATAGATAAGGGGTAAAGTCATTTTTTGCTCTTTAATATCTATTCCTGTTGGTTTACCAATTTGAGTAGTTCCATAATCAAATAAATCATCTTTTATCTGAAAAGCCATTCCTATTAACTCACCAAACTTACGCATTCTCTCTACCTCTTCTTCAGAGCCATGTACTGCACAAGCCCCTAAACCACAACAAGCAGCTATAAGTGTTGCAGTTTTCTGGCGAATTATTTCATAATATACCTCTTCAGTAATATCTAATCTTCTCGCCTTTTCTATTTGGAGCAACTCTCCTTCACTCATTTCTCTTACAGCAACAGAAATAATCTTCAGCAAATCAAAATCACCATTATCTATAGACAACAATAATCCTTTTGATAATAAATAATCTCCTACTAATACTGCTATTTTATTTTTCCATAAAGCATTAATTGAAAAGAAACCTCTACGCTTATCTGAATCATCTACAACATCATCATGTACCAACGTAGCAGTATGAATTAATTCTATTACTGATGCGCCTCTAAATGTTCTTTCATTAACAGAACCTCCAGAAACCATTTTAGCTACTAGAAAAACAAACATTGGTCGCATTTGTTTTCCTTTTCTATTTACTATATAATGGGTTATTTTGTTTAGCAGAGCTACCCTAGAAGTCATAGAATTAGAGAACTTTTGCTCGAAAAGTTCCATTTCTGCATGTATGGGTTGTTTTATTTGCTCTACTATTTTCAATTCAAACTAATTGTAGTTCTGCAAACCTACTAAAAATTATAAGATTTTTGTTAAGATTTATTAGCCAACTGTCCGCAAGCAGCATCAATATCTTTTCCTCTAGATCTTCTAACAGTTACTGCTATTTTATGTTTCTCTAAGGTTTCTATATACCTATTCAACGCTTCGTTAGATGCTTGCTGAAATTCGCCATCATCTATTGGGTTATACTCTATTAAATTTACTTTAGAAGGTACATATTTACAAAACTTAACTAATGCCTGAATATCTTCTGTTTTATCATTTACCCCTTTCCATACAACATATTCATATGAAATCCTGCTTTTGGTTTTAGCATACCAATACTCTAATGCTTCTCTTAAATCTTCTAAAGGAAAGTTCTCGTTAAAAGGCATTATTTTACTTCTGACTTCATTTCTAGCCGAATGTAACGAAACAGCTAGCTTAAACTTTACCTCATCGTCTGCTAGTTTTTTAATCATTTTAGGAACTCCAGAAGTAGAAACAACAATGCGTTTAGGAGACATTCCTAAGCCTTCATCTGAAGTAATCTTATCTATAGCAGCTAATACGTTTTTATAGTTCATTAATGGCTCTCCCATACCCATAAAAACAATATTTGAAAGCGGGCGGTTATGATATAATCTGCTTTCTTTATCTATAGCAACTACTTGATCGTAAATTTCATCAGGATTTAAATTACGCATTCGCTTTAACCTAGCTGTTGCGCAGAATTTACAATCTAAACTACACCCTACCTGACTCGATACACAAGCAGTAGTTCGTGTAGCTGTTGGTATTAATACTGACTCTACTATTAATCCGTCATGAAGTTTAACTGCATTTTTTATTGTACCATCAGATGAACGTTGCATCATATCTACCATGATATGATTAATAACAAAATTATCTTCTAACATTTCTCTTGTTGCTTTAGAAATGTTAGTCATATCATCAAAGCTATGAGCTCCTTTAGACCATAACCATTCATAAACCTGATTACCTCTAAAAGCCTTTTCTCCTTGCTCAACAAAAAAGTTTCGCAGCTCTTCTTTAGATAATTTCCTAATGTCTTTTTTTTCGTTCTTCATGAGTTGGCAAAAATACAAAAATAAAAGCCACCCTTAAAAGGATGGCTTTATTATATAATTTTTATACTTCCTAAATAATTAGCATCGCATCTCCGTAACTATAAAAGTTGTATCCCTCTTTTATAGCTTCTTCATAAGCTTCAAAAACAAAATCATGACCTGCAAAAGCAGAAATCATCATTAACAAAGTTGACTTTGGAGTATGGAAATTAGTAATCATACAGTTAGCTATACTAAAATCATAAGGAGGGAAAATAAATTTATTTGTCCAACCTTCATAAGCATTTAAAGTATGGTTAGATGAAACTGAACTCTCTAAAGCTCTCATAACAGTTGTACCTACAGCACAAACTCTTCTCTTTTTTGCTTTAGCATCATTTATAACTTCAACAGCAGGATCTTCAATAATGATTTGTTCAGAATCCATTTTGTGCTTAGATAGATCTTCGACTTCTACAGCATTGAATGTTCCTAAGCCAACATGTAAAGTTACTTCTGCTAAGTCTACACCTTTAATTTCTAATCTTTTTAATAAGTGCTTAGAAAAATGTAATCCAGCTGTTGGAGCAGCAACAGCACCTTCATGCTTAGCATAAATAGTTTGGTAACGTTCCTGATCTTCTGGTTCTACATCTCTTTTTATATATTTTGGTAAAGGTGTCTCTCCTAATTCATTTAACTTTTTTCTAAACTCTTCGTAGCTTCCGTCATATAAAAAACGTAAGGTTCTACCTCTTGAAGTTGTATTATCGATTACTTCGGCTACCAATGTCTGATCTTCACCAAAATATAATTTATTTCCTATTCTTATTTTACGTGCAGGATCTACTAAAACATCCCAAAGACGTTGTTCTTCATTTAATTCTCTTAATAAGAATACTTCAATACGTGCACCTGTTTTTTCTTTGTTACCAAACAATCTTGCTGGAAATACTTTCGTATTATTCAACACCATCACATCACCCTCATCAAAATAATCTATTAAATCTTTGAATAACTTGTGTTCAATAGTCTTCTTTTCTCTGTTTAAAACCATTAAACGAGCTTCATCTCTATTTTCTGATGGGTACTCTGCTAACCTTTCTTCTGGCAGCTCGAAATTAAAGTGTGATAACTTCATTTTACTTATATAAATATTTAGTAGAACATTAATTGGGCGCTAATATACAACCTCAACATAGGGGTTGTCAAGTAAATAGCTAATTATATTTTATTTATTTTAAAACCAATGCTTTTTAAGTCTTGCCAAAAACCCGGATACGACTTAGAAACCACTTCACATTCTTCTATAACAATTCCAACTTTTAATGCCAGTGGAGCAAATGCCATAGCCATTCTATGATCTTGATATGTTGCAATTGAGATATTTTCGTTTATTTCTCCCTCTCTTTTCTTTAAGTGAAGTGATTCATTAGTAACTTCTATATTCGCTCCTAACTTGCTTAACTCTACTCTTAATGCTTCTAGCCTATCTGTTTCTTTTATTTTTAAGGTATGTAAACCTTTTATATTACAGGCAACTCCTAAACCGTAACATGTTACAGCAATAGTTTGAGCAATATCTGGAGCATTTGATAAATTTAAATCAACTACCACGTCTTCACTAACAGCCTTCAATTTTTGAAGTAGAATTGTATTTTCTTTAAATATAGTACTTACCCCAAACTGCTTGTAAATATCTTGCAATGAAGAATCTCCTTGAAGTGATTGCTCCTTATATGTAGATAGCAAAATTTTTGTCCCTGGCTCAGACAATGCTACAATACTATAAAAATATGATGCTGAACTCCAATCTGATTCTACAGTCAAACATGTATTGTTTAAGATAGATTGTCGATGAATTATTGGTTTTACTTTAATTGAATTACCTTCAAAATCACTGTTAACACCAACTTGTTCTAATAATTGTAAAGTCATTTTAATGTACGGAACCGAGGTTACCTTCCCAATTAAATTCAATTCTAGTCCATTTGGCAAAAAAGCCCCCATTAACAGTAAAGCCGATATATATTGACTTGATACATTGGCTAACAAACTAACCTTGTCCTGGGTTAGTTTTTTCCCTTTTATTAGTAAAGGTGGATACCCTTCTTTTTTTTCATACTGAATGTCTGCACCTAAATCCTTTAAAGCATCAACTAAAACCGAAATAGGTCTTTCTTGCATTCTAGTTGAACCCGTCAACAATACCTCTCTATTTTCTAACATAGAGAAATATGCAGTTAAAAACCGCATTGCTGTACCAGCATGATGAACGTCTATCTCTCTTTCAGACGAACTTAATGCTTTTTGTAAAACTTGAGTATCATCAGAATTGGACAAGTTTTTAATTTCTAACTTATTTAATAAGGCTTGTAAAATTAATAGCCTATTTGACTCTGATTTTGACCCAGTAATTATAACCTCTGATTCTTGATTATCAACTATAGATTGATGAAGCTGTATATTCATGTTTTTTCATAATGCTCTTCTTTTTAATTAAAAGAAGAAAATTATTATTTATTTTTTCTTTTTTGTAAGCTAGCCATTAGGAAACCATAGATCATTGAGAATACTCCTAAACCAATCATATAATTTCTAAACTGCTCTGTCTTAACATAGTCACTAAAATCTTTCATCAACACACTCATAATTATTTTAATAATTGCAGAAATGATGAAAAATACGATTGAAAATCTCAACCCAAGTTTCCAGATTGGTGTATTCTTAATTTTATGATTCATATCTACTTTAACTTTTCGTTATTATGATGACGATCGTGATCTCTTTTGGTTTTTAGATCCAACTTTTTATCAAAAGCCTCTTGAAGGTTAACTCCTGTTTGATTGGCTAAACATAAAACTACAAAAACTACATCCGCCAATTCCTCTCCTAAGTCTTTATTTTTATCACTTTCTTTCTCACTTTGTTCTCCATATCTACGAGCGATAATTCTAGCCACTTCTCCAACTTCTTCTGTAAGTTGAGCCATATTAGTTAACTCATTAAAATAACGAACACCATGATTTTTTATCCAATCATCAACCGCTAATTGTGCGTCTTGTATATTCATAATTATATTTTTTCTAAAACAATTTTTTCAGAGTTCTTCTCAATCATTTTTTTGTACGTGTCTCGCAAACCATCGTAATAACTTGCAGGTATAATTGGGAAGTTAATTTTCAATTCCTGAGATACTTGAATGTTATTTCCATTTGCTCTAACTAAATAACTATAAGCCCCTAAATTTTCTACCATTACCGCTTTTTCACTTTTAGGATATGATTTAATCTTATACCCATTTGGTATTTTTAAATTAACTATTGTTTTATCTGTAATTGGATATTTAAAATCTATAGGATAACGTCTTTTTTCTTGATTAAAAACATTTTCCTTCTCCGCCAAAAACAACAAAGGATCTATATAAATTTCATTACCAATCTCCTCAACTCCTTCCTCAAAAACAAAATCATAGGATTGTAATATAGGCTTAGACAATTCCTTTACATTAGAAACTTCTAAGTTAGAAACCTCTATATCTTTATTTTTCTTTATTTTATTCATTAAACTTTCGGTATTAGCTTCTGTATTCTTTTTTCTGTAATAAAAAGCTAAATAATCCGTTTTTTGGCTTCTTAATTTACCTACTATTTCCATATCAGGGTTTAACTCTGCAGCAATCATAGAAGTATTAACTGAATTTTTCTTTGGATATAAATTAACCCATGTAGAACTACCATGCTCCCTTATAATTCTACCTTGCCAATTCAATGCTCTATTAGGCAAGTTATTAATCGAGGCATAAGGTTGGGTTGCATCTAACAAAAGAACCTCTCCTTGAACTTCAACTCCACATATCACATAGTTAAATCCTTTTCTAGTTGGAAATAAAGGCACCCCATTAGATTTAGTAGACACTAAAATCGGATTGGCTGATATTCCCGCATAACGCAACATAGCAGTTAACATTAGGTTAATTTCTGCAACATTACCAACACCTTCGTTATAAGCTTTTTTTACTCCTTCAGAAGTATAAACACCTATAAAATCATTCCACTTTACTTTTGACTTCACAAAACTAAAGATCTTATTTATTTTGTCTTGCTTAGTTGATACACCTAATAATAAAGCATCTATTTCTTTTTTAAAATAAGACTCTTTACTTAACTGAGCTCCAAAAGAGTCATTTCCGTAAATAACTTTTACAACAGTATCCCAATCAACCGAGTAATTTTTAATTTGGTTATTAAATGATTTAAAAGCTAACAATTCAAAAGACAGCTTAGATTTAAAATTATCTATATTAGAGGTATAAGGTTCTATTGGCATTCCCTGTGTATCCTTCATTGATACGGTATAAATAATGTCATTAAATTCTAAATTCTTCTCATACTTTGGGATATAGCCTCCTTGTTGAGGAAGCCCTTCCCACTTAACAAGGACAGTTCTAGGCTGGAAAGTTTCTATAATTTCTGGAGTTAATCCACTTTTAATGTTATTATGAATTTTATATGTAAAATATTCAGGAATATTAATTCTAACATCCGAAAGCATAATTGGTATTTCAGCTTGAAGCTCTATATCATCTATTGTACTAACAAAAGGAGATTTTATATTATACTTATACTCTAAAACACTCCCTTCCTTAATATTAGGTAGGGCGAACTTAACCTGTTTCCAATATTTATTTTTATTTTCCTCAAAAATATCAGATTTAGTCATTTTACTTTTTTCAACACTACCATTTACTAAGTTATAAGAAACTGCTTTTAAGCCAGCAATACTTTCCCTTGTTTTCCCACTCTTATTATATAGCAAAACGCTTTCTTTTGCCCAGTCAAAACCTTCCTTGTCATATATTTTTATTCTTTTAAAAACTTCTATATTCTTATAGAAACCTTCATCTTGACCATAATTATATGTAATTCTTAATTTACTGTATAATATAGCTGCATTGGCTGAACTATCAATTGAACATTTCTTCTCATTTAATTCTTCTTTTGAAACTCTTCCAAATTTATAATCCTGAGCGTTAGCTATAGTTATTACCGTTAAAAAAGCTACGAATAAAATTCTTTTCCCCATTATTTACTTTTTTCTATTAAAATTTTTAATTTATCTTTCTTTTTAATTTTTTTTAAAAAACCTCTATACTCATCATATTTTTCTTTGGGAAAAACACCCTCTTTCATTACCATTTCTCTTTTGTATACTATTTTTTCTTCTTTTGTTTTATACACTGACATTCTATAATATCCAAAGTCGCTCATAATTTCAACCTCTTCAGGTAAAGAGGTAACTTTCATTCCATCAGGAATCTGATAACTATACTCATCTATATCTTTATAAGACATACTTATTTTAAATGGCAACCTACGATTTTCATAATTCATTGGAATACTAGTTACTCTATTAAACATATTCAATTGAACCATCAATTTATCTCCTACTTGAGTTATATAATTGTCAATACTTAAGCTTATATCTTCAGTTAACTCAATACTATCTTTATTCTCTACAATATGTATACTATTTAATTTTAACCCATTTAAATAATCCCATCTATCTAAATACACCAATTCTTTCTTATCTTCTGAAAGAGGTATAATATAAGTTCTATTATCATACTGAAGTCCTTTAGAATTTAAGACCACCTTAGATTCGACTTTTCCTTCAGAATTAATTAGCACTTTAGCTTTTGTTGTTAAAGTATTGATTTCTTCTCCATAAGTAGGTGTACGTTTAATCTCCCCCCCATTTGGAGTAACGACTAAAACATCTCTATCTGCTGTAAAATCACCTAAAAAATTAAATGGTTTAGTCTGGCTTGTACATTCTAGCCATACTTCTTCGTTTTCTAGAGGAACATTTAATATGACATGATTCCCTTGCATACTAGAAAATTGTTTGTCTATATTTCTTTTATCTCCAGCATAAACTATCGTATAATATGATTCAAGTCCTTGACTTTTCAACAATGCCTTAGTATAATTTGTCAATCCTTTACAATCTCCATATTTAACCCTATCAACCTCATCTGCATTAATTGGCTGCCAACCTCCTATTCCTAATTGAACTCCTACATATCGAGTTCTATCCTGCATATACCTATATACCCTTTTAACCTTCTCTTTCTTATCATTAACTCCCTCCAACAGTTGCTTTACTTCTTCAACTGTTTTTTCTTTCAAATTGTCTCTTCCTGTTAATAGATCGTTATATTGCCAAATTCCAAAATCAGTCCAGTTTTTAGAATTCCCTTTTTTTCCTTTTATACTAAAGTCATTAATAGCTACAAGTACTTTAGGGAAAATTTCGTTAAAACTTGGGCTTCTTTCTTCTCTTTTTATAGCTTTTAATTTCTCTGATGAAAAAATTAATCCATTATTTTCTTCTGAAATTGTAAAATCTAAAAAATCAGTATTCAAGCTTTTAAATTTATGTTTAGAAGCTGTATGATTAATAAACTCGTACTTATTCTCTTCTACACTCAAATAATAACTATCTACCGGATACCAACTTTTAATAAAAGCAGTTGATTTTTCTTTTAGTTTGTAATTAAACACTACAGTATAAGGGTATGATAACGGCGTATAGTCTAAATATTTAACTCTATTATCTGTATACATCTGTCCGCCACTTACTGCACTAACGTCCAAAAAATCAGAATACTTTTTTTTAACTATTTCTTTTCCATTAGCATCTAATATCAATGCTGATAAACTCAAAACTTTACTAGAATCATCATAATATACATATGTATCTAATAATTTATCTCCAAACCTATTTAAAACAGTAATCACTTTCTTTTCAGTAATTACCATTTCATCTAAATCTTTTAACTCTATTAAAGTATAATTATCTCTTACAACTGCATTAGCGTTTTCTAAAAGTTCATCACTAATTTCTGAAAAGGCATAATTAGATTGCGCTTTAACTGTAATAGAACTGACTATTATGACAAACAGTAATATTAATCTCATTTCTTTGTTTATTAACTTACTTACTCGGCGTTTATATTTAATATTTTGTTTTTAAAAACATTTATACCTAAAACAACTAGGCAAGGAATTCCTATCCATATAAATTCGCTACAAATAACCTTCCAACCCCATTTAGAAAAGAATCTTTCTACACCAATTGGTGATACTAGAATAGGCCTAAAAGGAAAAAAATAACGTGTTTCATTATAGGGAATTAAAAAACCTACTCCTTCGCCGCCAGTAGTCATTGCATCTAACATAGCATGAGACATAGTTCCTAGAAATAACACCAAAAAGAATATTACTTTTCTTTGTTTTCCAAAAATAAAACTCAACAGTAATGCCCAAATTATTGAAAACAGAATGGAATGTGTTAGCCCTCTGTGTCCTAGCCAATGATTATAAGATATCCCTAACTTAAATGATATTACATCTATATCTGGTAGTATGGATGATATAATTGCTAAAGCCATCAGTATTCCTGACTGATTTTTATCTAAAACCTTTGAGAAAGTATAACCAACTAAAGCGTGTCCAAAAGCCGATGCCATTATTCTTTATCTTTTGTATCAATCGTTATTGTAACTGGTCCATCATTAATTAAACTTACTTTCATATCAGCTCCAAATTCTCCAGTTTGTACTTCTCTTACAGTATCTATAGATAAAGTTGAAACAAATTTTTCATATAGAGGAATAGCTATTTCTGGTTTTGCTGATCTAGTAAATCCTGGCCTATTACCTTTTTTTGTACTTGCAAACAAGGTAAACTGACTAACCACTATTATATTTCCTTCTATTTCCTGAATTGACTTATTCATCAACCCATTCTCATCAGAAAAAATTCTCATTTTAGCTATCTTGTTAGATAACCATCTTATATCTTCTTCAGAATCTAAATCTTCAATACCTAATAGCACCAATAAGCCTTTTTTAATCTGAGCAACCGCAGAGTCTTCTATGACAACCGATGCTTCTGAAACTCTTTGTATAACTGCGCGCATTTTACTCTCTTTTATATTCGTCTACCCTATAATGCTCTTCGTCTCCTGCTATTATTTGTAAATAGCTTTTATATCTAGAATAAGGAATCTCGTCAGCTTCAATTGCATCTTTAACGGCACATTTAGGTTCGTCTATATGCAAACAATTATTAAATTTACAGTCTTGCTTTCGCTCAAAAAATTCTGGAAAAAAATCGCCTATTTCTTCTTTTTCCATATCTACAATACCAAACCCTTTAATACCTGGAGTATCAATAATTCTAGCATCGAAAGATAAATCGAACATTTCTGCAAAAGTAGTTGTATGCTGTCCTTGTTTATGCTGCTCAGAAATTTCTTTTGTTTTTAAATCTAGATTAGGTTCTATAGCATTTACCAATGTTGATTTCCCTACACCTGAATGACCAGCAAACATACTTGTTTTACCTATCATTTTTTCTTTAACACTAGAAACTCCTATACCCTCTATAGCAGAAACCTCCATACATTCGTAACCAATCTTACTATATAAATGTTGCAAATATTTAATTTCGAACAACTCCTCTTCATTATAATCATCTATCTTGTTAAACAGTAATATTGTTTTTATCTGATAGGCTTCCGTAGTAACTAAAAAACGATCAATAAAACCTGTAAACGTTGGAGGATTATTTAATGTTATCAATAAAAAAACTTGATCTATATTAGAAGCAATAATATGTGTACGCTTAGATAAATTTACCGATTTACGAACGATATAATTTTTCCTATCATGTATAGTATGAATAACTCCAGTAGTTTCGTTATTCTTGGTTTCTAGGTCAAAATCAACACTATCGCCAACAGCTAATGGATTGGTACTTTTAATTCCTTGTATTCTGAACTTCCCTTTTATCCTACACTTATAAACAGTATTAGATGCAGTTTTTACCACATACCAACTACCAGTAGATTTGTAAACAATTCCTGTCATTTTTACTGTTTAAATTTCAAATACAAAATAACGACTTTTCTATTGAAGAAAATGTATATTCGCATCTAATTTAAATATTAAATTCATTTATTATGAAAAAACTATTATTACTTGTAGCCTTTATTTTTATCTCTTTTACTGAAACTAATGCTCAAGTTGAGTACAAAATCATTACTAGTGTTGAATCTATCGTTCCTAACGGATTAGGAAGATCTAGAATTGTATCTTCATCTGATGAAAGAAACTACAAGGACTTTACTTCTCAACGTACAGAAGATAAAAAAGAAGACAAAAGAAACAAATCTAAAAGAGACGAAATAAGAGTTAGAAACTTTGAAGAAACTAAACTTTTAAACTTCTACAACTTAGGTGGAATTCGTTTCCAGAACATTGCTGCTAATGATGCTGTTTTAACTTCTAAAGTTAATACTATGATTGAAGAAGGTTGGGAACTTGCTTTTGTTACTAGTGCTGTAGAAAGTGAAGGTGGTAAAGGAGACGGTAAAGGTATTTTTATTACTCGTTTCATTTTTAAAAGAAATAAACAACAGTCTTAATTTGACTCACTTTAAAATAGCCAGATATTTTTTGATCTGGCTATTTTTTTATTCACCTTAAAAACAACTCTACTTATTAATAACTTTTTTCTGATGATTTATTGATTCTTGATGAATAGCCTTAAACACCTTTAATGTAAATTCTTCACTCAAACCACTTTCCTCTCCTCTTAAAATCATTTTACCTAAAATTTCGTTCCAACGGTTGGTTTGCAATATCGAAACATTACTTTCTTTCTTTAATATTCCTATTTGATCTGAAACCCCCATTCGTTGTCCCATAATATCAATTAGTTTTTCATCTAACACGTCTATATTAGCTCTTAGCAAACTTAATTTTTGTAAATAATCTTCACTACTAGTAGCCTTTTTACGAACTTTTAAATCGATCATCATCTGAACTAAGGTTTCTGGAGTTACCTGTTGTTTGGCATCAGACCAAGCTTGATCCGGCGTATGATGTGTTTCTACCATTAAACCATCGTAATTTAAATCTAAAGCTGTTTGACAAATATCAAATACCAATTTACGTCTTCCAGCTATATGAGAAGGATCACATATCATTGGTAAATCTGGTAATTGATTTTTTAAATCAATTGGGATTTGCCATTCTGGGTTGTTTCTATATTTCGTCTTTTCATAAGTAGAGAACCCTCTATGAATAGCTCCTAACTTATCAATATCTGCTGTATGAATTCGCTCTAAAGCTCCCATCCATAATGCTAAATCTGGATTAACAGGATTCTTCACCAAAACAATTTTGTCTGTTCCTTTTAAAGCATCTGCAATATCTTGAACTATAAATGGACTCACAGTTGTTCTTGCCCCAATCCATAAAACATCTATGTCGTGTTTCAAAGCTAATTCTACATGAGTTGCATTAGCTACTTCTGTAGCGGTCATCATTCCTGTTTCTTTTTTAGCTCTTTGCAACCATTTTAATCCCAAAGCTCCTACTCCTTCAAAATTACCCGGTTTGGTTCTTGGCTTCCAAATACCTGCACGTAATACATTAGCGTCTGTATCTTTTAACTGATGTGCAATAGTTAATACTTGTTCTTCAGTTTCTGCACTACAAGGTCCTGCTATTACTAATGGGTGAGACAATTCCATTTTGTCTAACCAATTTCTATATATCTTTTTATTTTCCATTTTCTACTAATTCTACTTTTAACACTTCGCTTTTTAAGTTTTCTTTATTATGTCTGTACACTCCTAATACTTTCAGTTCTTTAACTGCCTTCTCTAATACATTCGTTACTTCTTCAAACAATTTATGATCTTCAAATAATACATCAACAAAAAAAGCATATTGCCAAGGCTCTCCAATAATTGGTAGTGATTGAATCTTTGTTAAATTAATTTTAAAAGTACTAAATAGTTGTAATACATTAGATAAGCTACCTATTTCGTGATACAATTCGAATTTTAAGCTAGCCTTATTAACTTTGTTTACTCTTTTTTCTTGTTTTCTACCTAATAAAACAAATCTCGTTTTATTATCCTTCATGCTTTGAATATTGCTATCTAATATCTTTAACCCAAACTCTTTAGCTACTTGTTCTCCTGCTATTGCAGCAACTCCTCTTAAGTTTTGTTCTTTAATACGTTTTGCTTCAGATGCAGTGTCTTTTCCTTCAATTACTTTAAATTGAGGCGGAAACTTTCTTAAGTATTCTTTACACTGTAATAAAGCTACTGGGTGAGAATGTACTTCTTTTATATCGTGAATAGAATCTTCTCCTAAAGCCATTAAATGCATTTGAATATTTAAATACACTTCATCTATGATTTCCAGGTCATAAGCATCAATCAAATTATAGTTAGGTAAAATAGAACCTGCTATAGTATTTTCAATAGCCATTACCGCAAAATCTGATTTATAACCCGTTAACTGGTTAGCAACCTCTTGAAAAGATTCGCACTTAACTAACTCAACTTGTTCCTCACCTAACAACATATTGGTTGCTTGGTGATGGAAAGAACTTTCAATTCCTTGAATGGCAATTTTTGTTTTAACCTGCTGTTTCATTTTTCTACTTTTTAATGCTCTACCGAAACTTTTAAGCATAAAAAAAGTCCCGATTACTCGAGACTTTATATTTAGTTTTTGTTTATTCTTTTATTTAAACAACACATACAAAGCCTCTGCTCTTACTAAAAAAGTAAAAGTTAAAATAAAAGCCTTGCCAAGTGTTTTGTAACATTGTTGTTTTTGTTTTACAAGACAAATGTAGAAATTTTTTATTGCTGAGCAATTTTTTTATTCTAATTTTAGCCAAAAGAAGCTATTTAGTTTATTTTTTATCATTTAAGGTTAATATACTATCATGTCAATATCAGTTAGCAACATATCTAAACTATACGGAGAACAAAAAGCGTTAAACAATATTTCCTTTTCTGTTAACAAAGGAGAAATTGTTGGGTTTCTAGGACCTAACGGAGCTGGAAAATCTACAATGATGAAAATTTTAACCACCTACATTCAAGCTACTGAAGGTGAAGCTTCTGTAAATGAATTTGATGTTAACGAGCAAGAAAAAGAAGTACAAAAAAGTGTAGGGTATTTACCAGAACACAATCCTTTGTACTTAGATATGTATGTAAAAGAATATTTACACTTTAATGCCTCAGTCTATAATACCCCTAAAGAACGAATTGAAGAAGTTATTAACCTTACTGGTTTAACTCCAGAGTCTCACAAAAAAATCAATCAACTTTCTAAAGGATACAGACAACGTGTTGGACTTGCCAATGCTTTGTTACACAACCCTGATGTATTGATACTAGACGAACCAACTACTGGATTAGATCCCAATCAACTAGTCGAGATAAGAGAATTAATTAAAAACGTTGGAAAAGAAAAAACTGTTTTCTTATCTACTCATATTATGCAAGAGGTTGAAGCTATTTGCGATCGTGTTATTATTATTAACAAAGGTGAATTAGTAGCCGATGCAAGTTTAGTAGACTTAAAGAAAGATCAACAGCAAATAATTGAAGTTGAATTTGATTACCGAGTAGAAGATGTGTTAATGAAACGCTTACCCAACATTATCGATGCTAAAAACACGTATGACATGGTTTGGGAATTAACTTTTGACACCCAAGAAGATATGCGCGCAGCTATTTTTGATTTTGCTGCTAAAAACGAATTAAAAATTCTAAAACTAGATACTAAAAACAATAGCTTAGAAAGTTTGTTTAGAGAATTAACCAAATAATATACAACTGTTGCACCAAAAAAAACACTACCAGAAGCTAACTAATATGTATTTACAAGCCAATGTAAATACTAAACTTTATAGTTCTACTACCTGTTCTATTTCTAATGAAACAGCTGAAATAGGCTTAACTATTAACGAGGATTATTTTCATGCCTTAGGTGCTATACACGGATCTGTTTATTTTAAGTTATTAGACGATGCCGCTTTTTTTGCTGTTAACTCTATAGTTACAGATACTTTTGTACTAACCACATCATTTAACATAAACATTACCAGACCTGTAAGTTCTGGAAAGATAACTGCCATTGGTAAAGTAAAGTTTAAGTCTAGGAATTTATTTGTTGCAGAAGCTACTTTGTTTAATGAAGCTGGAAAAGTAATTGCCTTTGGAACAGGTAACTTTACAAAAAGTAAAATAGCCTTGAGTGAAGATATAGGGTATAAATAGATATTAGATATTAGATATTAGATAAGTCTAACTCATTGAACACTGTATCTACTATCTCTGTAAAAACATCTCGTTTATTTGGGTTAGAACAATTCATTAAAATAGTAATTACCAAATCTGAATCTGGATACACATATAACATAGCATACCCACCTAAGCCATTACCTTCGTGCCCTACATACTTTCTTCCTTTATTATCTTCTGTCACCTGAAAACCTAAACCGTAATATGTATTTACACCTTTAACAAACTGTTGTTTCAAAAAGTCTCTTAACAAGTTTTTATTCTTTAAAACAGCATTACCAAACCTCGTTATATCTGCTACAGTAGACAAGTAACCTCCTCCTGCTAACTTGTAAAAATTATGCACCGCTCTAGTTTCTTTTAAACCTCCTCTAATCTTTTTATATGGAGTAGCTTGGTTTTCTAAACTTTCGTTTTTATCTGGAATCGTATTCATCATTTTTAATGGATGTAACACTTCTTTTTCCATAAAAACTTCAAAAGGCTTCTGAATTACTTCTTCTATTACAGCCGATAAAACATTCCAGTTATAGCTACTGTAATTATAATCTGTTCCTGGTTCGAAAAGTAAATTTTCTTTTTTTATAAAGGCTAACCCTTCTTGAATTGATAAAGGCTTATCATTAAAAAACTCTTTATTGGTATTAGCTCTAAAACCCGAAGTATGATTAGCTAATTGCTCTATGCGTATATCAGCTAGATTTTTAGGAAAATCTGGTAAATAGATATATAAAGAATCTTTTAAGTTAATCTTACCCTCAGAGACTAATTTTGCTAATCCAAATGCAGAAATTGGCTTTGAAACACTTGCTATTCTAAATAAAGTTTCTTCATTACAAACCAGCTCTTTACTTTTTAAGTTCTTGTAACCGTAATTAGCACTAAAAACAGTTTCGCTCTTATGACTCACCATCATTCCTATTCCTGGAACAACTTCTTTACCAACTAGCTCTTTCAATAATTGATGAATACGCAGAAACCCCACTTCTTTCTTTTGTTCTCTCTTAAAAAAGGATGCTATGACTTGATATATAGATGGCATTATTCAAAAATCACTTCTCCTGTATAATGCTCTTCTATATCTGTAACGGGTGGTTCATTTACAACTATAAGATCTCCTGTACTCCTTAATTCTGCAGACAATTCTTGGATAGGATTTACTGTAATTGTATTAGTCCCTCTATGAAATACATCTACTTTATTAGCTACTAAATCTCTAGCGTTTAATTTTCCATCTCCAGAAGCAAAATTTACTTTCAAATCACTCACTACTCCTTCCAAAGTAAAGTTTGTCAAATTGTTTCCAACTACTTCAATATTTTGTGAATTGAGGTTTAAATATATATCACCTACCGCATTAACAGATGTATGAATAAAGTTTTCAGATATAATATTTAAGTTTTCAAAATTTAATACACCATCTGAATTTATTTCAAACTGAGTAGAACTTAATATTTCTAGTAAATTTGGCACTGTAACATATACTTTTGTTACATTATAATCTCTTACAAAATTACATGTATTATTATCAGTAATTGTTAACCAGTCGCCACTTACTATAAATTCTACATCATTTAATAAGTTCTCCCCAGTTTCTACTTTTACTTCTTGTACAAGTCCTTCTTTTAAAACTAAAGAGACATCTCTATTCACCCGAATTTTGGTAAAAACGGGCACGTCTATTTCTTGAGTAATAATGGTTCCTGATTGCTGAAAACAATCATTCACACTTTCTGAATCGCAAGACCAAAATATTACGAGCACTAACAAACTATATATAATCTTATTCATCATGATTATTTTTTTTATTTCCCCCTAAACGCATTCCTATACCAAACTCTACCGCTTCTGCTGCTGCTCCGTGAGCCTTTAAACTTGCTATACCAAAATATCGTTTCCCAAAGTACCTTTTAAGCCCAACTCTTACGTAAACTCTTTTTTCAAATTCGTAAGGATAGTATACATAATATCCTAACTGTGTCTCTACAGACAATTTGTTAATAAACAATTCATGCCCTACAAATAACCCAATACGTTTGTAATCTGTTTCTGGATCTATATTTCTTTCTGGAAAAGCAACCGAATTATATTTAATATCTTCTTTTAAAAATCGGCTAAAAAACACTTCAGCACCAGCTTGAAAAGCACTTAATTGCCCAATACGCTTATCTACATAAAAAGCAGGAATATAAAACGGAAATTGCCTGGTTCCTATTACATCACTCTGATTAATACCTGCCCTAAAAACTATATTATAACCTAGTTTTTCTTTGTAAGCAGCATTGTTCTTTTCTGTATGAATGAAGTCAATATTATCTGCTCCTAAACTATAGGTAATACCTATATTCGCTGTTATTGAATTGATACTCGTATTTGGTGCTTTTACATTGGCATTAGAATAATGTATTAACGATAAGCCAGCCTGTAAACCAAAAGGCGTTTTAAACAAACGCTCTTTTTTATAATTAAGCATTAAATAAGTGCTACTCATTATATGAGTTCCAAAAGCCACATTTCTATGGTTGGTTTCTGAATCGTACGGATTGGTTGTATATGCTAATCCTTGACCAATACGCAACATTAAATTTCTTTTTAAGAAATAAAAATTATAATGAGCATACAACGAAAAGTTTTTTCCTAGATATTCATTTTTTAAATCCTGATAAGCAAAAGAATACCCTACATCTGGGTAATTGAATCGTTCTTGCCAAGACTGCTTACCAAAAGTCTTTTTATTCCAACTCAAAATCATTCCTTCTGGATGCCCTTGAATTAAATGTAAGATATCTGAGTTATGATTGGCAATAGTACCGTAAAAATAGTTTACATCTATAGTACTAGCATTGGTAGGTTGTTCTTCTTGAGCAAAAGACCAACACATTAAAAAAAGGCTTAAAAGACTGAATATTTTTTTCATAGCAGTATTAGGGTAAGCAAATATAATCATTTCAGTAATAGCCTTTTCTCACATTGCATTTAGCCCTCATAAAGTAACAAATAGCTTTACAAGCAAAATAAATTAGACTTCTAAAATAATATTTGTCTTAGATGCACCATACTCAGAAATTCTTTCAAGAAAAGAAATAAGGTGTTTATTATTTCTAAAATAACCTAGAACACATAAACAATCATCACCTGTGATCCTATCGCAACTTTGTACTTCTTCCATTGCTCGTATTTGTTGTTGAGCATAAGATGTTCCTCTTGGTCCTTGATGCAAAACTAATGTTATGTAAGCTTTGGTTTCTATTCCTAATTTTTCATGATTCACTTTTAAAGCATAACCTTCTATTATACCTTCTTCTTCCATTTGCCTTACTCGCTTACCTATAGCTGGTGCAGACAAACCCACCTCCTTACCAATATTAGCAAAGCTCTCTCTTGCATTTATTTTAAGCATTTCTAATATCTTTTTATCCAACTTATCCATTGCTATCAAAAATTTATTATTGATTATTCGATATAATCGAAAACAAATATACAATTTTACTTTTTTTTGCAAACCAAAATACACAAATCACATTGTATATTTGTATAGAAACAATTGTAAAATTTAAAAACATCGTCTTATATGAATCCATTTTTAGTTGATTGCATTGGTTATGCAGCTTTAGTTATCAACCTATACTCTATGTCTACTAAAGGTGAGTATAAACTTCGTTTAATTTCACTAATAGCAAATGCAGGTTATATTTTATACGGATTACTTATAGGTGCTTTGCCAATAATAATTGGTTGTACAATAGCTGTTTTTCTTCATGGATACCATTTAAGAAGATTAAGCGTAAATAAAAGAAGTAATGGTTAAGATAAAGAAAGCTACAAAAACAGACACAACTATTTTAGCCCTTTTAGGCAGACTAACTTGGGCAGAATCTCATGGACATTACATAGAAGACAAAAACGATGTATTTAAATACCTTGATAAAAGTTTTTCTGTTGTGATAACAACACAGAATATAAACGACCCCAACCAACTATTTTATATTATTTATGTAGATGATTTACCTGTTGGTTATGCTAAACTCGTTCTCAACACATCAAATAAAAATGTAACACCAGAAAACAATTGCCAATTACAACGCATTTACATCTTAAATGATTTTATACCGTTAAAAATTGGAAAGCAGTTATTAAACTTTGTTGAAGAACAAGTTAAAAAATTACAATTAAATACTATATGGCTTACCGTTTATATAAAAAACGAAAGAGCTATTCGTTTTTACGAAAAAAATGAATTTAAGAATGTTGGAAAGTTAAATTTTAATGTCAACGGAAAAGAATATGAAAATATCGTTTTTTCTAAAAACATATAGAACCTAAAAAGCCTTTACAAGAATTAGGTCTCAATCTTAACTTAAGAAATATATCTTTTTATCCTTGGTGAATCTCTTTGGAAGCATTACACTTATTATTGTCGACGGTTTTTTCTTGTTAGTGATTTTTGTTATTTGGAAATGGATAAGCTCACATTTCTCACAAAGAAAAATAAAATATTTTAAGATTTTTTATACTTTTATTTTCAAACAAACATAATGAAGATAATAACAATTGTTATTATTCCATTATTGTATGCAAGCTGAAAAAAATAATCGGAATGTCCAAAATTTACAATTACATAGACCTGAAAGGGATTCCATTTAAAAAGCTAGCTAGCTTCTCAATAAAAATAGAGGAAGATGACATTTTAAATAGATTGAACATTGAATCTGATGAAACTACAGATAGAATCATAAACAAAGGGGAATTAATTATTTCTACTCATAATCATTCCAACGTAAAAACCCCCGATTTTCCAAATAAATTCAAACTAGATAAAAAAGCCCAAGAAGAAGTTGTTACTAATTGGTTAAAAGATACCACAGGTTATATTGTGGATGAATTTAAAACGCTCTTCGAATTACCTGAATTAAACCAAAAACCATTTTTATTACAAATTGAGAGAGGAATTAGGAATTATTTTTTAGTACTCGCAACGAAAGTTATTAATGGAGATTTGATTGTCAAAGAAAAGTATCATAGTCATCATGGGTTTTTACAAGAAAATTTCATTAAAACATTTGGACAAATAGAAAAAATAAACGGAACTATAGGCATTGATGGTAAAATGAATGACTTTGGGAATTTAACCGAAGTTGGTGGAGATTTGTGGTTTTCTAATCATGTTTATCAAGAAAATTTAAAATCTATCAAACCATTAAAAATTGTTTACGGCGATTTAAATTTAAAAAATACACATGCAGCTTTGGAGTCTTTAGAAGAGGTAGGAGGAAATTTAAATTTAAGAAAGACTACATGTCATAACATATCATCACTTAAAAGAGTTGGTGGTAATATATTAGTGTCCAAAAATCAATTGGACAACTTTGACTTCTCTAAGGTAGAAATCAATGGGGAAATTAAAACGTATAATGACAAATTTAATCAAGGCCAATTAACATCACCTCAATTAAAAAAAATAATATAACGTAAGCCAGTACCTTCTTGAAAACACCCAATTACATTTTATTTATTCTGCTTATAATTTTATTTGTGATATTCCACAAAAGGAAATTAAGAAAAAATAAAATTGTGGAATTTAACGATTTGAATCGCTCTTTTGATGAGCTTAAATTTCAATTTGAGAAAGGTCTGACTATTGAAAGCCATAAGCAAGGAACTAGATATTTCGGACTTGAAAAGGTAAAAGAATGGAAGTCTAAATTTGGATATACCTTTAATATTTATGGAAATGACCATTTCATAGATAATAAACCTCATTTTCATTTTGACCATAAAGAGAAAGGTGTTTTTTGTAAAATGAGTTTTGAGGGAGAAATATTTGAATGTAAAGGAAAAAATGAAATAGATAAGAAAGTATTAAAAGAATTATTAGTTTCTAAATGGAATGAAAAAAATCCAAAACTGAAATATAACATAAAAACCAGCACATAATACCGTGTATAATTAATTGCTTTGGTCGTTGCCTATTTGGAAAATTCCTTCGGAATTTTCTCGCGTTCGTTTTTGTTTACTAAATTAGTTACTTAAACACGTAACTAACTATACACAAAACCATTAACCCAAAACCGTCAACACTAATTTTCTAGTCCCACCATAGTTACGGAATTCACATAAGTATATACCTTGCCAAGTTCCTAAATTTAAACGATAGTTGGTTATAGGTATACTTACTGTACTACCTACTAAAGAAGTTTTAATATGGGCTGGCATATCATCTGGTCCTTCGTAAGTATGTATATAATAAGGTTCGTTTTCTTTTACTAATAAGTTAAAAGAAGATTCAAAGTCTTCTCTTACCGTTGGGTCGGCATTTTCGTTTATGGTTAAGCCTGCAGAAGTATGTTTTATAAACACATGTAACAAACCTGTTTCTGGTAAGTCAATCGCGCTTTCTATATGTTGAGTAATTAAATGAAACCCGCGAGGAAACGCGGGTAATGTAATTTCTTTTTGTGTAGTCATAGCGTAAAATTAGATATTTCTTTTTTCCATTGATGAAAAAAGAAACAAAAAAATCTAGCCTTCTGGATCTTTATCTAAATTTATTGTTTGTATCCTAAATTTTAAGAACTCAATCCTCATAAAATCGGATTTCAAACAGCTTAAAATTTCACGGATACTTTTCTTCAAATTTTACGACAAATCTCCAAGAGGGCAAAACCACTATTCATTAAAATACTACATCTAATAACCAGAAATCAATTCTTGGCTATCGCCAGTGATTAAAAAACTTCTTTTGCTATAGCTTCTATATTACTAGACTTCCCCATAGAATAATAATGTACTACAGGCACACCTGCAGCAATCAGCTCTTTACTTTGTTGTATTGCCCATTCTATTCCTACTTGGCGTATTTCTTTGTTGTTTTTACATTTCTCTACCTCAGCAATTAGCGGTTCTGGCAAATCTAACCTAAAAACCTGTGGCAATATTTGCATATGCCTTTGTATGGCTATTGGCTTAATTCCCGGAAGAATAGGCACTGTAATGCCAATTGCTCTAGCTTTTTCTACAAACTTGAAATATTTCTGGTTATCAAAAAACATTTGGGTTACTACATAATGCGCTCCAGCATCTACTTTTTCTTTCAACCTCTTTAAATCGGTATCTAAACTAGGAGATTCTAAATGCTTTTCTGGATAACCGGCAACCCCTACACAAAAGTCAGATTTATATGGTGTTTCTATAATATCATGTAAATACTTACCATTATTCAAATTATTAATTTGCTCTACCAAATCTATAGCATATGTATTACCTCCATTGGCAGCCTGAAAATATGCTTCATCTTTTCTAGCATCGCCTCGTAAAGCCATTACATTATCTAATCCTAAATAATGACAATCTACTAATACATATTCTGTTTCTTCTTTGGTAAAGCCTCCGCATAATACATGTGGAATAGCATCTACATCATATTTATACTTTAAAGAAGCACAAATACCTACAGTTCCCGGACGCATACGAGTTATCTTTTTCTCTAACAAACCGTTTTCTTTAGGTAGATATACATTCTCTTCTCTAGATGTTGTTACATCTATAAAAGGAGGTTTAAACTCCATTAATGGGTCTATATTATTATATAATTCTTGAATATTTTGTCCCTTTTGTGGAGGCACAATTTCAAAAGAAAATAATGTTTTCCCTTTTGCTTGTTTTATGTGTTCTGTTACTTTCATTATCCTGGTATTAAGTACTTGTTTATTAGTACTAAAACTCTAATTATATTTACTTTTATTCAGCAATCGTAGGGTGCAACCACTTTCTTGCTTTTTCTAATGCAATTCCTTTTCGTTCTGCATAATCTCGTACTTGGTCATCGGTAATTTTTCCTAAGCCAAAATATTTAGCTTCTTCATTGGCAAAATAATAACCCGAAACTGCAGCTGCTGGCCACATTGCTAAACTCTCTGTTAGACTCACTCCAATCCTTTCTTCTACATTAAGTAATTGCCAAATGGTTTCTTTTTCTAAGTGGTCTGGGCAGGCTGGATAACCTGGTGCCGGACGAATACCTTTGTAATTTTCTTTAATTAATTCTTCGTTACTTAAATTTTCGTTACTGGCATAGCCCCAATGCTTTGTACGTACTCTATGGTGCAAATACTCTGCAAAAGCTTCGGCAAAACGATCTGCTAAGGCTTGAGCCATAATTGCATTATAATCGTCTTGTTGTTCTTTGTATTTATTTGCTAACTCATCTGCTCCAAAAACAGCTGTACAAAAGCTACCTATGTAATCTGTTTTACCGGTCTCCTTAGGAGCAATAAAATCTGCTAAAGCATGATTAAATTTCCCTTCTCTTTTTTGTAATTGCTGACGTAGAGTTCTAAAAACAGCTACGTCCTTTCCTTTTTTCTGTACAGAAATATCATCATCATTAACAGTATTTGCTTCAAACAAACCAAAAACAGCCTTTGGTTTAAGTGATTGATTAACTACAATCTCATTCAACATTTGTTGAGCATCTTGATACAAATTTGTTGCTTGCTCTCCTACAATTTCATCTTCTAAGATATTGGGGAATTTACCATGCAAATCCCAAGAACGAAAAAATGGCGACCAATCAAAATACGGAAGTAACTCTTTTAAACTCACCTGCTCTAAAGTCTGAACTCCTAATTCTTTAGGTTTTTTTATTTCGGTTTGATTCCAATCTATTACAAATTTTTTCTTGCGAGCTTCTTCTATGCTTATATACGATTTTGTCTTACCTCTTTTTAAAAACTTGTCTCGAAACGCTTCATAATCTTTTTTAAGCTTAGCTACATACTCATTTTTGCTACTCTTGTTTAATAAATCTCCTACAACGGTAACAGCTCTTGAAGCATCGTTTACATGTACTACTGCATTTTTATATTGAGTATCTATTTTTACTGCTGTATGCGCCTTAGATGTTGTTGCTCCACCAATAAGTAAAGGAATATCTAAATTTTCACGTTCCATTTCTTTGGCTAAATAGACCATTTCATCTAGAGATGGTGTTATCAGTCCACTTAAACCAATAGCATCTACTTTTTCCTTTTTAGCTGTTTCTATAATCTTTTCTGGAGGAACCATAACTCCTAAATCGATAATTTCGTAATTATTACAACCTAAAACTACCGATACAATATTTTTACCTATATCATGTACATCACCTTTAACCGTAGCCATTAAAATTCGACCTAAAGCTTGTTGTTCCTCTCCTTTTTCTGCCTCTATAAATGGATTTAGATAAGCTACTGCTTTTTTCATTACACGAGCAGACTTCACTACCTGAGGCAGAAACATTTTTCCGCTTCCAAACAAGTCACCCACTACATTCATACCAGTCATTAAATGTCCTTCAATAACATGCAACGGCCTTTCTACACTTTTACGAGCTTCTTCTGCGTCTTCTACTATAAAAGCATCTATTCCTTTTACCAAAGAATGTGTAATACGTTCTTGCAACGGTAAATTTCGCCATTCTAAAGCAGTTACCTCATCTTCTTTTTTCTTTCCCTTTACTGTTTCTGCAAATTCTAACAATCTTTCTGTAGCATCATCTCTTCTGTCTAGAATTACATCTTCTATATATTCTAATAAATCTTTTGGAATATCATCATACACCTCTAACATGGTTGGATTTACAATACCCATATTCATACCAGCCTGAATGGCATAATACAAAAATACCGAGTGCATTGCCTCTCTAACTACATTATTCCCTCTAAAAGAAAACGACACATTACTCACTCCTCCACTTACACTGGCATGTGGTAAATTTTCGCGAACCCAACGTGTAGCTTCAATAAAATCAATAGCATTTTTTCTATGCTCTTCCATTCCTGTTGCTACAGGAAATATATTTAAATCGAATATGATATCTTCTGGAGGAAAACGAACAACATCAACTAATATTCTATATGAACGCTCTGCGATTTCTATTCTTCTTTGATAATTATCTGCTTGACCAACCTCATCAAAAGCCATAATAATAACTGCAGCTCCATAACGTTTTACTTGTTTGGCTTCCCAAATAAATTTTTCTTCTCCTTCTTTAAGCGAAATAGAATTAACAACACATTTACCTTGAACAACTTGTAAACCTGCTTCTATAATTTCCCATTTAGAACTATCAATCATGATGGGTACTCGACAAATATCAGGTTCTGCAGCAATCAGATTTAAAAACTTTACCATTGCTGCTTTACCGTCAATCAAACCATCATCCATATTAATATCGATGATTTGTGCTCCTCCATCTACCTGATGCCTAGCAATAGCTAAGGCTTCGTCATGCTTTTCTTCTTTTATTAAACGAAGAAATTTTCGTGAACCTGCCACATTGGTACGCTCACCTACATTAATAAAATTACTTTCTGGAGTAATAATTAACGGTTCTAAACCGCTTAATTTCATGTATCTTTTACCATCTAACTTCATCTTAAACCTCTACTTTTCTTGGTTGATAGTTACTTGCCAACTCTGTAATAGCTTTAATATGAGCAGGAGTAGTTCCGCAACAACCACCAATGATATTTATCAATCCTTTTTTTAGATATTCTTCTATTTGCTGAGCCATTTCTTCTGGAGTTTCGTCGTATTCTCCGAAAGCATTAGGCAAACCCGCATTTGGATGAGCAGATATAGCAAACTCTGTTTTTGGAGCTATTGACTCTAAATGTGGTTGTAACAAATTAGCTCCTAAAGCACAGTTAAACCCTACCGATAACAATGGTATATGAGATATAGAAATTAAAAATGCCTCGGCTGTTTGCCCAGATAATGTTCTACCTGATGCATCAGTTATGGTTCCAGAAACCATAATAGGTACTTCTATATTTCTCTCATCTTTAACTTCTTCAATAGCAAACAAACAAGCCTTTGCGTTTAAAGTATCGAAAACGGTTTCAACTAATAAGATATCTGCTCCTCCATCTAATAAAGCTTCAATTTGTTGTTTATATGCCTCTCTTAACTCATCAAAAGTTACAGCTCGATACCCCGGATCATTTACATCCGGGGACATACTAGCTGTTCGGTTGGTTGGTCCAATTGAACCAGCAACAAACCTTGGTTTATTAGGGGTTAATTGATTAAACTCTTCGGCAACTTCTTTAGCTATTTTAGCTGACTCATAATTAAGTTCATATACTAGATCTTCCATCTGGTAATCTGCCATAGCTATAGTAGTTCCAGAGAAAGTATTGGTTTCTACGATATCTGCACCCGCTTCAAAGTATTTTCTATGAACTTCCTTTACTGCTTCTGGTTGAGTAATTGATAACAAATCATTATTCCCTTGCAATGGAATTGGGTAATCTTTAAAACGTTCGCCTCTAAAATCTTCTTCCGTAAACTTATATTCTTGTAGCATGGTACCCATTGCGCCGTCAAGTACCAATATTCTTTTTTGTATTTCTTTATATATATTGTTTTTCATTTGTAACGCTTCTTGCGATGGATTTTATGGTTCATCTTATAGATGGACACATTATCTATTATCTTTTAACTACTTTCTTTTCAAGTTACTTTTACTATTTCTTCTAAAACCTAGCTCTTTAACAAAGGAATCTCCCGAAGTTGTAAAAAATCAACTTTAGACTAATGATTGACAACTATTCTAATGCTTGTTTTAAGTCTGCTATCACGTCTTCTACATTTTCTAAACCTACCGAACAGCGAACTAACCCATCTGTAATTCCTACTTCTAACCTATCTTCTTCTAATAGTTTGCTATGAGTTGTAGAAGCTGGGTGGGTTACAATAGTTCTGGTATCTCCTAAATTGGCTGATAATGAGCATAACCTTATATTGTTTAAAAACTTTCTTCCAGCTTCTATTCCTCCTTTAACCTCAAACGCAACAATATTGCCTCCTAAACGCATCTGTTTTTTAGCAATAGCATATTGAGGATGTGATTTTAAAAATGGATATTTTACCAAACTTACTTTGGGGTGGTTCTCTAAAAATTCTGCTACTTTGAGTGCGTTATCACAATGCTTTTCTACTCGAATAGATAACGTTTCTAAACTCTTAGATAACACCCAAGCATTAAAAGGTGATATAGAAGGCCCTGTGTTTCTTGCAAATAGATAGATTTCTCTTATTAAATCAGCTTTCCCTACAGTGATTCCTCCCAGTACTCTTCCTTGACCATCTAACAGTTTAGTAGCTGAATGTATTACCAGATCTGCTCCAAAATCAATAGGATTTTGTAAATAAGGTGTTGCAAAACAATTGTCTATAACAAGTAATAAATTGTGTTTCTTTGCTATTCTCCCCAACAACTCTAAATCTAAAATATCTACTGCCGGATTAGTAGGTGTTTCTGCATATAATATTTTAGTGTTTGGCTGAATTAAACTTTCTATTCTATCTACTTCGTTTACTTTAAAATAGCTTGTTTCTATATTCCATTTAGGTAAAAACTTAGTAAACAAGCTATGGGTTGAACCAAATACAGAGCGACAAGAAACAATATGATCTCCGGCATTTAATAAGGCTCCAAAAGTAGAAAAAACAGCTCCCATTCCTGTAGCAAAGGCATAGCCTGCCTCTGCTTTTTCCATAGCTACAATTTTATCTATAAACTCTGTTGCATTTGGATTAGAAAATCTACTGTATAAGTTTTTCTCTTTTTCTTCTGCAAAAGAAGCTCTCATATCCTCTGCGTCATCAAAAACAAAACTCGATGTTAAATACAATGGTGTAGAATGCTCAGAAAATTGAGTCCTTTCTGTTTGTGTTCTAACCGCTATAGTTTCAAAATGCTTGCTCATATTTATTTGGCTTTTTTTTAATTATTGTTTTTAGCTAATCTTAGAATATCTCCAAAAACTCCTCTTGCTGTAACTTGAGCTCCAGCTCCAGCTCCTTGAATTACGATAGGTTGTTCTCCATAAGATTCTGTATAAATTTCAAAAATTGCATCAGATCCTTTCAGACTTCCTAAAGGGGAGCTTTTAGACACAGAAACTAACTTAACTGCCAATTCTCCTTTTGGTTGTTGTAAGTCGCCTAATAAATCTCCTATATACCTTAATACATGACCTTCTTTTTGACTTTCTTTTTTCTGTTGGAAAGTATTATTTAATTTTTCTAAACCTGATAAAAACTCTTTAGCTTCTATAGCTCTAAACTCTTGTGGTATTAAGTTTTCGATTGTTATGTCCTCAAATTCATTTTCTAAATCTAACTCTCTAGCTAAAATCAATAATTTTCTAGCCACATCGTTTCCGCATAAATCTTCTCTAGGATCTGGTTCTGTAAAACCTTTGTCTATTGCTTCTTGCAACACAACTGAAAAAGGAATTGCTGAAGAAGAATATTTATTAAATAAGTAACTTAACGATCCCGAGAAAACTCCTCTTATTTTTGTAATATTCTCTCCAGAATCATGCAATAACTTAATTGTATCTATTAGTGGTAAACCTGCTCCTACATTGGTTTCATACAAGTATTCTTTTTTATTTTCTTCTAAGCACTTTCGCAGTTTTTTATAAAATTCGAAAGAAACTGTATTTGCTATTTTATTAGAAGAAACTAAATCAAAACCAGCCTCTACTAATGGTATATAATTATTTACAAAATCTAAACTTGCCGTATTATCTACTGCTATTAGATTTTCTAAGTGGTATTCTTGTGCGTAAGCTAAAGTTTGCTTTACTATATCATTAGTTAATGCAGTATTATCTAAATCACTTTCCCAATTACTTGTAACACCTTCCTTGTTCAATAAAACTTTTTTAGAGTTAGCAATGGCAAAAATGTTCAAGTGAATTTTTCTCTTTTCAAGTATTGATTGAGTGTTTTCTAATATTTGATTAATAAGTGTTCCACCTACTAAACCTTTACCAAAAATTGCAATATTAATTTTCTTAGTTACTCCAAATACCTGACCGTGAATAACATTTACTGCTTTATGCAATTGATCTTTATACACCACTAGGCTTACATTTTTACCCGTAATAGTATTATTGAATAACAAAGGAGTTATTTGATTTTTCACCAATGCATTAAAAGGTTTATGAAACTCATTTAATTCCTGACCTATAATTGAAATAACTGCTACATTATCTACAATACTTATGTTATTCACATCTTTTTTATAGAAATCATTTTCAAACTCTTTCTCTAATGCTAATACAGCCTTAGTTGCTTTAACCGTTTTAACCACTAAACCAATTCCTCTTTCTGATGAGCCCTGAGAAATAATGCTAACACTAATATCATTGTCTGCCAATGCTTTAAATATTCTTGCATCTACTCCAACTTTTCCTAATAAGCCTCTACCTTCAAAACTTATTAGTGCCACATCTTCTAATACAGAAATAGATTTAATCCCTTTAGCTACTGACTCTTTTTTAATTAACGTTCCTTTATCTTCAGGTTTAAAAGTATTTAATATTCTTAGCGGTATATGCTTTTCTACTAACGGAAGTATTGTTTTAGCATGTAATATGTTTGCTCCAAAATTAGCTAGCTCATTTGCCTCATTAAATGACAACTGCTCTATTTTTTTTGCATCGGGAACTAAATCTGGATTAGCGGTAAAAATACCATCAACATGTGTATAACTCTCCACCTCTCTGGCACTTAAATAATTAGCCAACAACGAAGCTGTATAATTACTACCATTTCTTCCTAAAGTTGTTGTTTCTCCTTTTAAATTAGACGCTATAAAACCAGTTACTATTTTAACATTAGATAACTTATTATTAGAGAAGTATGTCTTAATTTTTTGGGCTGTTTCTTTTTCTAAAGTTACGGCATTTCCAAAATTATTATTAGTTATTATTAATTGTCTAGAATCTATAAAACTAGCTTCAACACCTCGTTTAGCTAATAATTTTGTAATTATTTTTGCCGATAGCAACTCTCCGAAAGCCAATACCTCATCTTTAATTTTAGTACTGTAATCACCTAAATAAAAAACTCCTTGAAACAATTGCTCTAACCTTAAAAAAACTTCTTCTAATTCTAGTGAGTAATATGGTTCTAATTCTTCTTTTTTTAATTGTTCTAAAGCTTTAGAATAATCTTCTTTATTCTTTGCCTGTTCTAATATCTGTTCTAATTGATTTGTAGTATTACCTCTTGCAGAAACTACTACTACTAAATTTTCTTCTTCTTTGTTTTTTTGAGAAATTATTTCTAAAACATTACTAAGACCGTTTCCGTTAGCTAATGATTTCCCTCCGAACTTTATAACTTTTATGCTCATTATTTCTTTTGTAATTCTTTTGTGAAAATATTTTTTAAAATGCTATTTAATTGACTGTATTCGATTAAGAAAGCATCATGACCGTGAATTGATTGAATTTCATGGTATTGCACATTCGGTTTTCTAGTTGATAATTCTTCATAGGTTTCTCTATTTTCATTTGCTAAAAAAAACAAGTCGGTATCTATACCTACTATTATTATATTGCCTTTTATTCTTGAAGCGATTTCTAAAAAAGTCTCTCCGTTTCTTGTAATATCTACGGTTCCTAGTAAATAATTAACTAACTTATAAGCTTTTAATTCAAAACGCTCGCTTAACTTATTTCCATGATGAAATAGCCAACTATCTACGTTAGCAATTTCTGTCTCTTCATTATATGTTCTATTGAATTTTGTTTTATATGAAGCAGGTGTTCTGTATAAATTCATTGCATGTATTCGTGCATCATGAACCGGATTTGTTGAATTGTTTAAAATCAATTCTTGTACTGTTAAATTAGCTTTTAACCAATCTGTAGTTTTCCAATCTGTAGCAATAGGAATTAGATTTTCTATTAAGTTCGGAGATAAAGCTCCCAATTCCCAAGCTAAAGCTCCACCAATAGACCCACCTATACATGCAAAAAGCTTAGTAATACCTAATTTATCTAAACCAATCTTAAAAAGTTTAGCTATGTCTTTTAGCACAAACGAAGTAAAATCGTTTAACAAAAATCCATCATATCCATTTCCAGGAATATTAAATGCCAATATGGTGAACCTATTTATATCAATCAATCTATTTTCTCCAACTACTTCTTTCCACCAGTCCAAAACATTACTATTCCCTGTTAAAGCATGATTAACTAAAACTATTGGACTTGTACCAATCGTTTGTCCAAAAACTTGATATGATAATGGTAAATTATCGAACTTATTACCACTTATAGTAGTGTAACTAGGAATCGTAATAGTATGTAAATCTTTTTTACTCATTGACTTTTATAATTCAATCAGTAACCTAAAAGATGTTATAACAATACAAAATACCTGCTCTAAATAAATTAGAGAAGCTTAAAAGTATTGTTAAACAAGAATATGGGAGTTGTTGTAATTTCTAGGAAAGAAATTATTTGCTCGTTATCTATCCATTTCTAAATTAAGTTTAGAGTTTGGTAGAATTTAGCACCTTCTTTATACAGGATAAAGGGTTGCTAAGGCTTCATTGGGTCTAATCCCTCAGCCTTTCTTGATAACATCCAATACGTTAATGAACAATTTCTTCGGCAAATTTAACAACAAAAAAAACTAATAGCCAAATATTTTTATACAAACATTCTATTTTTACATAGAAAAACCAAAAAACATATAGTAAACTTCTAGCAACTAATATATTTTTCACATACAAAAAATATCCTTTTATCGATATTTACTTTCTATTTAACTAAAAACCAGAAATAACCTCTAGTTGCAAACCTATATTTTGATTCTATATTGTAATTTAGCGTCAGAACGAAAGTTCTAAAATAGTTTTTTTGGGGTAGAGGTTGTCTTTTATTGACAACCTCTTTTTTTTATACAAACATTACTTAAAAAAAACTAAAGATGGTTAATATTCTATTTCCTAGCATATGAGAATTAGTTATTCTGTTAAAAAATTAAAACATATTGCTAATTAATCCTTCCTTCTATTCTCAAAAACCGTTTATCGAAAATAATTACCGATCAACCAATTTACAAATATCAAATATTTAATGAAAAATAAAATAAATAGACAAAACAACCTTAAAAACAACAAAACATCGATTATATTCTCATTTAAACGATTAAAATGTTCAAAATTCAACAACACGTAAACTAATTTATATTTTAGCCATGCTAGAATTTAGCATCCCATTAAAAATTACTTTACATGATGAATATTACTCGCTACCTAACAGCAATTATTTGCTTGTTAACTACACACCTTATGTTTTCTCAAGTAGGAATAGGAACAACAACTCCTAATGCTAGTGCTGCTTTAGAAATAGAATCTACAGACTCAGGTATACTAATACCTAGAATGACTCAAGCGCAAAGAGATGCTATTACAGTATCGGCAGCTACTACAGGTTTATTGATATATCAAACAGATAATACTCCCGGTTTTTATTATTACACTGGTACAGTTTGGTCTCCTTTTGGAGGGACAGATACCGATTGGACGGTTGTTGGTAACGACATGCATAACGCAAATACTGGAAATGTTGGAGTAGGAAATACAGCCCCTTCTGCTAAATTCCATGTTACTGGTTCTACAGTTGTAGGATCTGCTGGTGGTTTAACAACCCTATATTCTAATGATTTTTCAAGCGGCACAGTTACATCTGTTGCAGGTGGAGCTAATACTTGTGTTGGAGGTACCAGTGTTTGGCATATATCTGCTACAAGCGTAAACGCGTCTTGCACCACATGTAATGGAGATAGAGCCTATATTTTATATAGTGGAACTTGTGTTCAAGATCAAACTTTAATTGAGGGAACATTTACCCCTACAACTACTTCAATAGACATCTCTTTCAACTATTCATACAATGATTATATAGGCCCAGATGATAGCTTAACTATAACATTATACAACGAAACTACTGCTAGTGTAACAGCTACTTTAGAAAGTCATGCTGGTGCAGATGCTCTAGATGCCTCACATACTAGCACCCAAACAGTTATTGCTGGAAATAATTATTCATTACGTTTTCAATATACTGGAGATGATGATTTAGCTGCTGCTGTAGATGATATTTTAGTACAAGAAACTACTACTGCAGTTACCGGTTCTTATATGTTCAGACTAGAAGACGGACAGCAACAAGACGGTTATGTTCTAACTTCAGATGCAAACGGTAATGCTACCTGGAAAGCTGTAGGAGCTGGCGGTGGCGGCGGTGGCGGCATTAATACATACTGGGGAATTACTGGTAACGCTGGAACAGACGGAGGAACTGCAACTGCAGGTGGTGCTAACTTTATAGGAACAACAGATAATCAAAATTTAGATTTTCATACAAATAGTATCTATAGAGGTCGTTTTAGCTCTTTAGGAGAATTTTTTGTTGGAACATACAATACAGTTATACCAGGAGACTTAATGAACGCTGTTAGTAACGCTACTTTTGATTGGGCAGTAAACGGATACTCTGCAAATGATGGTTCTGGAGTATATGGACAAGTTAACGGAGGTAATACGGTATTTGCAGGAGTACAAGGTGAATATGAAGGTACTGCTTATAACGGACCAGGTGTAAGGGGTTTAACAAGTACAACTAGTTCTGCTGCTAATTCTTATACTGATATGACCTCAGCAATTAATGGGCAATTAGGTAATACTGAAGATTATTCAGCAGCAGTTTACGGACAAACAACTGGCAATACAGCTAGAAGAGTGGCTGGTGTAGTTGGAGTAAATAGTACTAGTGGAGAATGGGGAGCCTTAGGTTATGAAAGAAGCAATGGTAACGATCATGGAGTTTATGGGTCTGTTGCATACAATAGTGGAGGTGGACGATTAAGTACAAACGCTATAAATACCAATATTGGTTTTGGATTTGAAGGTGGGTTCTTAGGAGGATTTGCTCAAGGTAATCAATACGGAATTATTGCAAAAGGAAGCCGATTTGGTATCTATTCTGATGGATTATTGTTAACTAACGATGCTTATGCTATGCTTAACACAGGTAATGATGGTAATAGAACAGTTAATTACACCTCTTCTTCTACTACAATAGATATTACATCTAAAGGTGTAGGCACTTTAGTTAATGGGAAGGCAAATATTAATTTTGATAAAAAATTTAAAAACTTAATCAATTCTAATAAACCAATAATAGTTACTGTAACTCCTATGGGTGAAACAAAAGGGGTTTATACCGCTAGAATTACTAAAGATGGTTTTTCTGTTATAGAAAATCTAGAAGGAAACTCAAATGTAAGTTTTTCATGGATCGCTGTTGCCGAAAAAACAGGATATGCAGATCATCAAGTACCTAAGGAAATAACAAGAAAAGGCTTTAACGAAAATATTTCGAAGATTTTTTACAACGAGTCAAATAACAACCTAGAGCCTCATGCCTTATGGTGGAACGGAAACACTTTAGAGTTCGGAAAAACTGCTCCAGACCAGAACATTCCTAATAGAGTCGAAGCTTTTAAAAGACCTAAAGACAAGAAAGAAGACATTAACATTGAAAAAATAAAATAAACACACTAATCATTATTGAATATTTTACAAAGACTGTTTAAAACAACAGTCTTTGTATTAAACCTAAATTAGATAAAAAAATGAAAATCAACCATTTAAACACTCACAAACAACACACTTTATCGATAATAATCAGTTAGTTGTCGATTTTACACCATACAACCTACCTATTTAATAGACAAATGGTTAGATTTACTTGATTTCTTGTAAATCATTTTAGATTTAATTAATAATTTTTAACCCGAAATACTATGTATAAGATTACCCGATCTTTACTAGGTGCTACTCTATTCTTATTAGCTTCTAGTAGTTTTGCTCAAGTAGGTATAGGAACTACCACACCAGTAGGTGCATTAGACATTAGCTCTGCAACAGGTGGATTGGTTCCTCCTAGAGTTCAATTAAACGATATTAATGACGCCACTACTGTAACCAATCAAGACACTGGTGGAGCACCAGTTGCCGGAACCTTTGTATGGAACAATGGTGCATCTGGAACTTCTCCTAACAACGTGGCAGCAGGATTGTATTACTGGGATGGCACCAGATGGGTAGCATTTGCAGGATCTCCAGGAGGTTTTGACTGGGCTTTAAAAGGAAACAGTGGAACCAATAATGGTACAGACTTTTTAGGTACTACAGATGCTGAACCTTTAGTTGTTAAAGTAAACAACATTGAAAGAATGAGAATGGGAACTACAGAAACAGTAGTTAACGAAGATGCTCAAAATTATGACTTTAGAGTAGAAGGAACAGGTGAAACACACATGTTTTTTGTAGATTCTAGTAATGATCACGTATACATTAGACAAGCTTCTCCTTTTCCAACTATAGATATGTTTACATCATATGCAGCTGCTAATGATTATGCTATAAATGGTTATGTTTCTGGTCAAGGAAATGCAGCCGTTTACGGTAGACACGAAACTGCTGCAACATCTGGAAACACTAATGTAGCTGGTGCATTTGATGGTGGAGCAAATGGTTTCCCTATCATAGCAGATTATACAATGGGTATATCTGCAGCAGGTAATGAACTTGGAGGATTAATTAGCTCTAATAGTACTTCTGGAGATAGATGGGGACTTATATCAAGAAATGATAATGGTTCTGGTGGGACTATTGGTTCTGAAGCTAGACTAGCAGGTGTTTCTGATGTACCTAGACCTCCAGCAGAAGGAGGACCAGCAAGTAGTAATGAGTTCTATGGTGGTTTTTTCAACGGTAATCAAACAACAGGTGATTTTGCTTATGTTGGTTTAAATTATAGAGGTACTGATTACAAAATTGTAGGTGCTGGTAGTGTTTCTACTATTGTAAAGGACAAAAAAGGAAATGAGCGTATTTTATTCTGTCCAGAAGCACCAGAGATTTTATTTGAAGATTACGGTGTTGCCAAATTAACTAACGGTACTGCTACTGTAAAAATAGATCCAATATTTGCTCAAAATATCGTGGTAAACGAAAAGCATCCTTTAAAAGTATTTATTCAGTTAGAAGGTGATTGTAAAGGTGTTTATGTTACTAACAAATCTAAAAACAGTTTTACTGTAAAAGAACTTAATGGTGGTAACTCTAACATTTCATTTTCATGGCATATTGTAGCTAATAGAATTGATAATAAAGATGCCTCTGGTAAAGTAACTTCTAAACACGAAGGTGTTCGTTTCCCATATGGTCCTAAAAAATTAGAACCATTAAAATACGGAAAAGCTAAAGTAAAAAACAGAAAATAATACTTAAAGCACATCAAAATAATTTCAAAATCACCCTCATAAAGGGTGATTTTTTTATTTAGAATTTGTAGTAAAATTCTCTGATCGACATCGGTTTCGGTGAAATGCAAAAAAAATAGATTAAGGGTGGTTGTTTGTCGTTAATAAGGGTATTTCATCGAAATACACTTATTTCACTATCTAGTTAGTAGGCAATAAGCTATATTCGCTTAACTTCTTTCTCAAAGAAAGTAGGGACCCGAATTATTAATTTTAAACCTAAAAATACCATGTATAAGATTACCCAATCTTTACTAGGTGCTACTTTATTCTTATTAGCTTCTAGTAGTTTTGCACAAGTTGGAATAGGAACTACCACTCCAGTAGGTGCACTAGACATTAGCTCTTCAACAGGCGGACTAGTTCCTCCTAGAGTTCAATTAAACGATATTAATGACGCCACTACTGTAACCAATCAAGACACTGGTGGAGCACCAGTTGCCGGAACCTTTGTATGGAACAATGGTGCATCTGGAACTTCTCCTAACAACGTGGCAGCAGGATTGTATTACTGGGATGGCACCAGATGGGTAGCATTTGCAGGATCTCCAGGAGGTTTTGACTGGGCTTTAAAAGGAAACAGTGGAACCAATAATGGTACAGACTTTTTAGGTACTACAGATGCTGAACCTTTAGTTGTTAAAGTAAACAACATTGAAAGAATGAGAATGGGAACTACAGAAACAGTAGTTAATGAAGATGCTCAAAATTATGACTTTAGAGTAGAAGGAACAGGTGAAACACACATGTTTTTTGTAGATTCTAATAACGACCATGTTTTCATTAGACAAGCTTCTCCTTTCCCTACTGTAGATATGTTTACATCTTTTGCTGCTGCAAATGATTATGCAATTAACGGATATACTTCTGGTCAAGGAAATGCTGCCGTTTATGGTAGACACGAAACTGCTGCAACAACAGGAAACACCAACGTTGGTGGTGCTTTTGATGGTGGTGCTCATGGTTTCCCTATTATAGCAGATTATACAATTGGAGTCTCTGCTGCTGGTAGTCAACTTGGAGGACTAATTAGTTCTAACAGTACTTCTGGAGATAGATGGGGACTTATATCAAGAAACGATAATGGTTCAGGTGCTATTGGATCTGAAGCTAGATTAGCAGGTATTTCTGATGTACCTAGGCCTCCGGCAGAAGGAGGAGGACCTACTAGTAATGAGTTTTATGGTGGTTTTTTCAATGGAGGGCAAACAACGGGTGATTTTGCTTATGTTGGATTGAATTACAACGGAACTGATTATAAAATTACTGGAGGAGGTTCTGTATCTACTATAGTAAAAGACGCTAAAGGACATGAGCGTATTTTATTCTGTCCAGAAGCACCAGAGATTTTATTTGAAGATTACGGTGTTGCCAAATTAACTAACGGTACTGCTACTGTAAAAATAGATCCAATATTTGCTCAAAATATCGTAGTAAACGAAAAACATCCTTTAAAAGTATTTATTCAATTAGAAGGTGATTGTAAAGGTGTTTATGTTACTAACAAATCTAAAAACAGTTTTACTGTAAAAGAGCTTAATGGTGGTAACTCTAACATTTCATTTTCATGGCATATTGTAGCTAATAGAATTGATAATAAAGATGCCTCTGGGAAGGTAACTTCTAAGCACGAAGGTGTTCGTTTCCCATATGGTCCTAAAAAATTAGAACCATTAAAATACGGAAAAGCTAAAGTGAAAAACAGAAAATAATATTTTACTCCTATTAATAAAATTTATAAAACGCCCAATTATGGGCGTTTTTTTTATTTAAAAACGCTTAAAAAGCATTTAGTATTAAAATAAAAACACCTTGTATAAAAAAAAACATTTTACATCTTAACAAAAGTAAATTCGCGAGATTAATTTTCACTTTAAGTGACTAATATTTAACCCGAATTTTATGATACGTACACACACTCTTAAGTTAATAACAAGTGTTTTTATCTTTGCTTTTAACTCAGGTATTGCTCAAGTTGGAATTGGCACAACAACTCCTCATGCTAGTTCATCTTTAGAAATTAGCTCAACAAATAGCGGTTTATTAATACCACGAATATCAATACCTAATGTAAATAATACGGGGTCTACTATTAATACTCCAGCAACTAGTTTACTTGTATACAATACAAATGCAGGTATTACTGGAGGGAGTGGTACTGGTTTTTATTACTGGGATGGTTCTGAATGGGTAAAATTAGAAACAAGACCAAGTTCAGACTGGACATTACTAGGTAATACAGGAACCAATGCAAATGTAAACTTTATTGGAACAAGAGACGCAAATGATTTTATTGCTCGTACAAATAATGTAGAGCGTATGAGAATTACAAGTGCCGGTAGAATTGGTATTGGAGAAAACAACCCAACTAACGCTACTTTAGAAGTTAACAACAACTTAATTGTAGGTAATACTTTTACTGGGGGAACTGCAACAGCGCAACCAGGAGGTATAACTGTAGAAGGACGTTCTATTGTTGGGGAAGATAATTTTTTCTACAATGTAGATAAGTTTGTAGTATATGGAAATACTACATGGATTCCTGGCCAAGTTACCAATGGAGATAATGGAAATGGTTTAATATACGCTATAAATGCATACACCTCAGGAGGTAGAGGCCTTTATGCTGAAGATAATGACGGAGGTACTGGATTAGAGATTTCTGTTAATGACACTACAGCTACACCAACAGGAGCAACAGGTGTTAATGCCACCGAAAATTCTGGTATAGGTACCGCTATAATTGGAACAAGCGCTAATGCTACAGATAGAAGAGGTATCGGCGTTCAAGGTGTAGAAGGAACAAATACAGGATGGGCTGTTTTAGCTTCAGGAGACCTTAATGTAACTGGGGGTACTTTTAATATATCTGATAAAAAGTTAAAAAGAAATATTCAACCTATTAATGACGCTATAGCATTGGTTAACAAACTAAACCCGACTACTTACAGCATGAAATGGGATGATAATCGTTATAAAAATGCAGGTTTCTCAAAAACAAAACAAATAGGTTTTATTGCTCAAGAAGTAGAAACTGTATTACCGTACATTATCAAAGAATCTAAAATACCTTTAAACAATCATAATTATTCTAAAGAAGACATCCAGAAAAACCCTAAGCTTGCTAACATTAAAAAAGAATACGAAGAAATAAAAAGCATTAACTATATCCAGTTAATTCCTTTACTTACTCAAGCTATTAAAGAATTAAGTACAGCTAACAAAGAATTAGAAGCTAGAATAACACAATTAGAGCAAAAATAAATACATTTTTTAATTTATTCTATTTAAGCAAATATTTCAAAAACGCCCATTTAGGGCGTTTTTTTATATACTCCAAATTAATTTCATTACTATACGCTTCTTTTTCAAAAGAAACATTAAAGTAAGCCTTTCTCCTATTTCCATATTGTATCAACCTAATTAAAAATTCTATACCATACCACAAATAAAAAAATACGATTAGTAATTCTATCTGTTGCTTTAAATGGATTTGTTCATGATTTAAGAAAATTTCATCTTTTTTTTGCTCCTTATGTTTTAAAAAAACAAAAGGATATAATGTAATTCCTAAAAATCCTTTAGGTATAATATGTCTTAGTACTAAAATCATATACACCAAGTTACAATAATCAATCCAAAAATATACTATCTTTGCTCTAATGCTTAAAAAAAGAATTCCCATAGAAGAAGGAGATTATTATTTAACTCCAGAAGGTTATAAATGTTTTACAGAACAATACCATTTAAAAAGAGGTTATTGTTGCGAAAGCGGATGTAGACACTGCCCTTATGGATTCAATAAAAAAACAAACACTACTAAAAAGAAGTAATGGATCGTCTTACGCTTACATACAAAATTGCTATTTATAGCAAGTATCATAGGGTAGATATCCGCTATCCTTAGTTTTTATTTGTTTTATTTCATACATCAAGTATGAATATTAACTACAATCCCGACAGTTATCGGGACTTTATTTGTTTGGTTCTCACATCTCGATTTCTATCGATATGACAACTCGAACCAGCTCAAAATAAAACATTAATTTTTAAACAAAAACAATGGAAACTACAACTGCTTTAAGCTTTAAACAACAAATAAAACAAGGAATTCCTACTGAATTACCAGCACCAAAAAAATATGATACTAGTATCAATCACGCACCTAAGCGTAAAGAAATATTAACAGGCGAAGAAAAGAAACTCGCTATAGAAAATGCATTGCGTTATTTTGAACCGCAACATCATGAAGTATTAGCCAAAGAGTTTTTGCAAGAATTGAATGATTACGGTCGTATTTACATGTATCGATTCCGTCCAGATTACGAAATGAAGGCTAGACCTGTAAATGAATATCCTGGTAAATCTGAGCAAGCTAAAGCAATCATGTTAATGATTCAGAACAACTTAGATTATGCCGTTGCTCAACACCCACATGAATTAATTACTTATGGAGGAAATGGTGGAGTATTTTCTAACTGGGCTCAATATCTATTAACTATGAAATACTTATCGGAAATGACCGATAAGCAAACTTTAGTAATGTATTCTGGTCATCCAATGGGGTTATTTCCTTCTCACAAAGATGCTCCAAGAGTTGTAGTTACTAACGGAATGATGATTCCTAATTATTCTCAACCAGACGATTGGGAGAAATTCAATGCTTTAGGAGTTACTCAATACGGACAAATGACAGCTGGTAGTTATATGTACATTGGCCCTCAAGGAATTGTACATGGAACTACTATCACAGTTTTAAACGGATTTAGAAAAATTGGTAAAGAACCTAAAGGAAACTTATTTGTTACTTCTGGATTAGGAGGTATGTCTGGTGCGCAACCAAAAGCAGGTAACATTGCGGGATGTGTAACAGTTTGTGCAGAAGTAAATCCAAAAATTACTCAAGTACGTTTAGACCAAGGTTGGATAGATGAAAAAATTACCGACTTAGATAAACTAGCAGAAAGAGTTAAAGAGGCTAAAGCTGCTAAAGAAACTGTTTCTATTGCTTACTTAGGTAATGTAGTTGAAGTATGGGAAAAATTTGATCAAGAAAACATTCAAATAGATTTAGGATCAGATCAAACTTCTTTACACAATCCATGGGCAGGAGGATATTATCCGGTAGATCAATCATTTGAAGAATCGAATGAAATGATGGCTAACAACCCTGAATTATTTAAAGAAAAAGTTCAAGAAACTTTACGTCGTCATGCAAAAGCTATTAACAAACATACCGAAAAAGGAACTTATTTCTTCGACTACGGAAATGCTTTCTTATTAGAAGCCTCTCGTGCTGGTGCAGATGTAATGAATCCTACTCCTACTCTAGGTAGAGAATTCAAGTATCCTAGTTACGTTCAAGATATTATGGGGCCTATGTGTTTCGATTATGGTTTTGGTCCGTTTAGATGGGTTTGTGCTTCTGGAAAGCCTGAAGATTTAGCTAAAACAGATGCTATTGCGTGTAGAGTTTTAGAAAAAATAATGAAAGAATCTCCAAAAGAGATTCAGCAACAAATGGCTGATAATATTCAGTGGATTAAAGGAGCTCAAGAAAACAAACTAGTAGTTGGATCTCAAGCACGTATATTATATGCTGATGCAGAAGGGAGAATGAAAATTGCTAAAGCATTTAATAAAGCAATTAAAAAAGGAATAATTGGTCCGGTAGTACTAGGAAGAGATCACCACGATGTATCTGGAACCGATTCACCATATAGAGAAACTTCTAATATTTATGATGGTTCTCGTTTTACAGCTGATATGGCTATACACAATGTTATTGGAGACAGTTTTAGAGGTGCTACTTGGGTATCTATCCATAACGGTGGTGGCGTTGGCTGGGGAGAAGTTATAAATGGCGGATTTGGTATGGTTCTTGATGGTAGTAAAGATGCTGGAAGACGCTTAAAATCAATGCTTTTCTGGGATGTTAACAACGGTATTTCTCGTAGGAGCTGGGCAAGAAACGAAGAAGCAATGTTTGCCATTAAAAGAGCTATGGAAACCGAAAAGAAATTAAAAGTTACTGTTCCAAATTTAGTTGACAAAAAGTTGCTTTCAGAATTATAGGTTTAATTAAAAAGCAATGATATGATGAAAATTAACAAACTACTAGGTTTACTAACTTTGTTTGTATTGGTTTCTTGTGCATCTGTACGAGTTAGCTCCGATTACGACACAGAAAAAGATTTTAACAATTACAAAACTTTTGCCTTTTACAAAACAGGCATCGACAAAGTTGAAATTTCTGATTTAGACAAAAAAAGAATTCTACGAAGTATTGACCGAGTAATGCAGGAAAAAGGATTTACTAAATCTGAAACTCCAGATGTATTGGTTAATATTTTTACCAAAACAGAGAAACAAGTAAATGTTCATAACAATAATTGGGGTTACGGTTGGGGACCATGGTATGGAGGACCTACCAACGTTTCTACCTCTACCAATGGTGTTTTATACATCGATTTAATTAACGCCAAAGACAAACAACTTATTTGGCAAGGAAGAGGTGAAGGATATTTAACTCATAACATTGACAAAAAGGATGAACGCGTACACGAGTTTGTTTCAAGAATTCTTTCTCAATATCCTCCCGGATCAAATAAGAAATAATTAAATAAATGGTTATAGTAAAACTCGGAACATTTTGTTCCGAGTTTTCTTTTTCCGTTCATTTCTAAAAAACACCACTTATTATAACTCTTTATTTTTTACATAGATTATTTTTTAATTTATTGTAAACCAAAAAAACCGTTTGCATAAGTTTTAAAACCGTTCGTCATATTTCTAAAAAGTAACACTTAAGTAGAACGTATCTTTACAGTATCAAACTAAAACCCACAGTTATGATCACTTTTATAATAAAATTCTTGGGAGCTATAATTGAATTTATCACTCAATTATTCATCTAATCAAAAAACAAAATAGGTAATACTTAAACAGGAAGACATTGGGGTGTCATCTATTAAGTATTACCTTATCTCTAAAAAAGAGAACAAAAACAAACTAACTAAATTCTTTTTACTTAAAAAGATGCTCTATATTTAGCTAGCTGAAAAAACAGCTTTTTAAAAACCTAATATGAAACTCACAACTAATAAATTTTATCTAAGCTTTTCTTTAATAGGCTGGATATTATTGTTCTTTACCACACTAACATTACATAAAATTTTCTTAGTAGACAATCCTAGCCCTGAAAGGATTAAATATGTAATATGTGAAGGTATAACTTGTGGAGTAGTTGCTTATTTATTATCTATTTTATTAGCTTATGTAATTGATAATTATATAGACTTAAATAAAATTGCCAAAAGAGATATTTATATCGTAGCAATAGGTTTTATAATCATTCAACTATTATATTCTTTAATTATTTGGCCCGTTCTAGATTGGGTAGATTTTTTTGAAGGTAGTCAAGATGCTATAAGCGGAAAAAAAATGCCCTTTGAATATAAGCTATACATTAATGCTCCATACTTTGCTACACTGTTTTTTATTTGGCTTTTTGTTTCTTTAACTATCAAAATATATCATCAATTAAAAAGAGTTCAACTTAAACAAGTTAGTCTCGAGGCCAACTTAAAAGAATCTCAATTAAACACTTTAAAAGGGCAAATTAATCCGCACTTTATGTTCAACAGTTTAAACAATATTCGAGGATTAATTTTAGAAGACACTAAAAAGTCGAGAGAAATGATTACCCGCTTGTCTGAAATGTTACGATATTCACTTACCAAAAACGAGATAAATGCTATAGCTTTAGAAGACGAACTAGAAATGGTAGATAACTACATTGCTATTTCTAAAATACAAATGGAGGACCGTTTACAATTTGATAAAAAAATAGAAGTAAATCCGTATGGTATTAAAATCCCTCCTATGATTATTCAAATGTTAGTAGAAAACGCTGCTAAGCATGGTATTGCTAACCTTAAAAACGGAGGTGTGATTAGCCTAAATATAAAACAAGAACAAAAGAATCTTTTTATTGAAGTAAATAATTCTGGTAAGTTATCTATAGATAGCAATTCTACTCAGCTAGGTTTAAAAAACATCAAACAACGATTAGAGTTATTGTATAAAGGTAGTGCTCATTTTAGCTTGGCAGAAAAGAATAATCAGGTAGTTGCAACCATACAAATTCCTATTGTGTAATGATTATAAATGCTTTAATAGTAGAAGATTCTCGTTTAGCTAGAAACGAGTTAAAAGAGTTGATTAAAGATTATCCTATTATTAACTTATTAGGAGAGGCAGAAAATGTAGATAAGGGAATTGAACTTATCAACTCTACCAAACCAGATTTGCTTTTCTTAGATATTAACATGCCTGAGAAAGATGGTTTTCAGTTATTAGAAGAGCTAGATGAGGTTCCTATGGTTATTTTTACTACTGCTTTTGACGAGTATGCCATTAAATCATTCGAATACAATGCGCTAGATTATTTAATGAAACCTATTAGCAACAAGCGTTTTGAACAAGCTCTTGCAAAAATAACCGAAAGATTAAAGCAGCAAATTAATACAAACAACACTCAGCACAAACTAACCGATAATAGCCAGATTTTCATAAAAGATGGTGAACAATGTTGGCTAGTTAAAATAGCAGACATTAGTTTATTTGAAATTGTAGGTAATTATACTCGTGTATATTTTAATGATAACAAACCACTATTATACAAATCATTAAACCAAGTAGAGGAAAAACTCCCTATTAACACTTTTTTTAGATGCAATAGACAACAGATAATTAACACCAATCACATTAAAAATGTGGTTCCATGGTTTAGCGGAAAGCTTAAACTAGAAATGAATAACGGTGAGGAAGTTGAAATATCTAGGAGACAGAGTCAGAGCTTTAAAGAGCGTTTAAGTTTATAATATAATTAATATATTGTAAGGTGTAATTTAAAACTGATATTTAATTCTATGAAAAAAATGATTATAATGGTATTGCTTTTAATACCAATAATAACTTTTAGCCAGAAAATAAAAGTTAAAAAAGACGTTGTATATTTCGATGGTAAAGAAGTTTTAAAAGTAAACACTAAACTCAGAAACAATTACAAATTCACCACTCCTGCTGGAGAAAAAGTTTTCGATATTGTTTTTAAAGGGCTTGGAGCCGACAATCTAGAAGGTTTTCAATGGCTAGAAATGACCTCTGCTGAAGGTGAAAAAACCGAAATACCGTACGAAGTATTAACTACCTCTTTTAACACAACTAAGCTTATTGTTGTCTTATTAAAAGAAAAATATGAATTATTTAATAGTAGCGGACTGGTTAAAGATAAAATAACAGCATTCTTTAATAAAGAAAGAGAGGTGTTAAGCGATAAATACTTAAAAGCCGTAACCAGTGCCAATGCAGAGGCTGAAGAGAGAAAATCTACTGTTGGCCGTTACAAACCATTTGTAAAAGACGACGGTATCATCGTTTTTGGGGGGTCACAAGGCAGTAAAATTGTTGGGCGAGTAAGTTATGGAAACAACACCTATTATGCTAACGATTTAGATGGTATTACCATTGGTACTGCTAAAGGTTGTTCTACTTGTACAACCGTAAAAGCAACTACTTACACCGATGAAACTTTTGAATACGATTACGGTTCTAAAACTATGATGAGTGGTCGTTTTTCTCGATCTGAAGCCCAAGTTCTTGTAGAAGAGTTAGTAGGTAGAAACTATTTATTTGGTAGAGAAGCTAAACAACATAAAAAACGCCTACACAACGAAAAAGTAAAAATAGCTAAAGAGAATAGTATTAATCTTTATGGTGTTCCGGGTAGTGTAACCGATAAAGATGGTAAAACCTATACCGGAACTGTATATGCCATTTTTGAAAAACTGCAGTTAGATCCTTCTAAACAAGTAAGCGATTTATACGATATGAACTCAATAGATAAATACGGAAAGTTTGTAAGTATTAAATATTTAAACGAAAAAGGGCGTGAACGAATTAAGAAATTTTCAGCGAAAAACAATATTCACTTTTGTGCTGTAGACGAGGGCGAAGAACTTTGCTTCTATGGTACTAAAACCAAAGGAAATGCCCTAAAAAAATTATCTAATGCAAGTAACTTTGGATTTGACAATTCATACTTCTACAGAATCATTTACAATTTAGATGACAACATGATTCTATCTAAACCAGGACAAGACAACTTATATGTTTTAAAACTAAAAGATAAAGAGGTTGGCTTTATGATAGACGAAAGAAACAACGAAAAACTATCAGATGCTTTAGCTAAATTTATTGATAACTGTAAAAATTTAGCAGCAGATATTAAACAACAAGATTTTGATTTAAAAAATCTAGAAAATTTACGTCAGATTATTAACGAATATAACTCATGTAAATAATCTTCCCACTAAATATTTATTTACTAAGCGTTTATTTTAATAGATAAACGCTTTACTTTTTTTTCTGCTCATTTCTCTATACTCTCGCTGTTTTTAATGATATTACTTACTACCTATTTTTGAAGCAAATTACTTTCTATTATCTATAAGATACCACGTATATTTGCAAATAATAGTCATATAGAAATTTCGTGTCAATTATTTAAATGATTAAAAAATAATAGTAAACACAAACAACAACCTACTTTTTTTAATACCCCATGAAAAACAACAAATTATTACTTATTGTCTTAGGCTTATTTTTGACCATTCAGATTTATGCTCAAAATGATTTTAAAATTGGAATTAACGCTGGTATAAATTACCCGAAACTTAGAGGTAATGAATATGCCAAATACAACAATTTCAAAGTTGGTTATTTAGTGGGTGTTTCATTTGATTATTATATAAAACAAAACCTATCATTAAAGACAAACATTAACTACGAGAGAAAAATAAAGAAACTTGAGATTACATTATTTAGCTACGATGCCAATGTAACTGGAAAGGAAAATTATAACGAAATATATGAGTATATAAACCTACCCATTTTATTGAAGTATGAATTTGGAAATTCAAAATTTTTCGCAAATGGAGGTCCCTTTTTCAACTATTTAATCAATCAAAAAATAGATTCTAATTACTCAAATAACAATAGTAATTTACATTCAAAACAAAAAAAAATAGACTTTGGGTTATCTCTAGGTATAGGAACCAATATTTCACTTAATGAAAAAAATGATTTAACTATTGAGATTAGAGATGATTTAGGACTTATAGATACAAGTGATGCCTCTGAAAACACAAATAGTACTTTAAAAACCAATTCTATAAAGTTAATAATAGGATGGAATATTGGAATCTAAAAACCATTCCTAATAAAGAAGTAATACTAATAAGGGTTTAAGATTGCTCTTAAACCCTTATTATTTTAATTAAGTATCTTGCTTGTTACTTTAGCTTTAAAACTTGGCAACCATGAAAATAAAAACCTATATAGCATTCATCATTTTAACTCTAGGATTACAACATGTTATGAATGCACAGGAAAACGATGAAATCTTTACCATCTATTTAGTAAGACATGCAGAAAAAGAATTATCTGTTAAAAACCCTCCGCTTACAGAATGTGGCCAACAAAGAGCTAAGAGTTTAAGTACTTTTCTAAAAGAAGTAAATTTAGATGCTATTTACAGTACCGATTATGTTAGAACTCAAAGCACTGCAAAACCAACTGCTACTATAAAAGGATTAGATATAAAATCATACAACCCAAGAAAGTTGAAAGACTTTGCTAGCTTACTACTCTACCGTAAAGAAGATGCATTGGTTGTAGGTCATAGCAATACCACCGGAGTATTAGCAGGAATTTTGGTTAATGAAAAAATTGGCGCTTTTAATGAAACTATTTATAACCGTATATACCAAGTAGTGGTTTACAAAGACACGGGTAGGCTTCATATATTCCATACAGACTTTACTTGTAACTAATTAAACAATTAAAATGATGACAAACTCTAAAATAGTAAAAGCACTAACCGTATTGTTGCTTTTCTGCTTTCTAGCCAATGCACAAGAGACCAATAAAGAAAAATATCCCTTAAAGGAAGACGTAGCAACCCTAGACGGTATTATTAATGCCTATTACGATGTTATTTCTGGCCCAGCTGGACAAGTAAGAAATTGGGAAAGAGATAGATCTTTACACCACCCAGATGCTTTAATATCTGTTACCGGTAAGGATAAAAACAATAAGCCTTTTATTATAACGCAAAATTTAACCGAATACCACAAAAGTTTTGGAATACCAAAAGAAGGTTTTTGGGAGTATGAAATAAAAAGAGAGGTACAACAATTTGGAAATATTACCCATGTTTGGACTACCTATAAAACCTCAAAAGAAAAAAACGGACCTGTTACCGAAAGAGGAATAAACAGCATACAGTTGTACTATGACGGAAATAGGTGGTGGATTCTTTCTTGGATGTTTGACAGCGAAAGAGCCAATAACCCAATACCTAAAAAGTAAATACCAACAATACTTATCTTTTAAAAAAGAGCCAACTTAACTCAAGTTGGCTCTTTTTTACACCCTCACTATTTTTAGTGACACTTCTAAATACCTATTTTTAGGAGTATAATTCTATTGTTTATTTGTAAGATATATTATATGTTTACACAGTAACTATATATAAAACATATAATTGATGTAAACGTAATTACGTTTATATAATTGTTGTGCCTAATTAGAAAAAAATATGAACTGTAAACTTTTTATTGATAGTTATTTAAATAAAATATCTAAAAAATTCAACATCAACTTAGATGATGCATTTGAAGTTTTTTCCATTTCTGCAATTCTAGACAGAAGTTTTGATGAAGTTTATGACAATATATTGATTAAAGGAAACGAAGATGGTGGCATTGATGGAATATTTTTCAGTGAAGATTATGGTAACTATACAATGCATATTTTTCAATGTAAAAACTCAAAAAAAGTTGGACAGAACCAAATAGAAAAGTTTCGAAATGATTTTAGAGAAATATTTTTCAACGGGAACAAATCAAACAAACTTCATATATCAGGACTTGATAAGTCAATAGAAAGATTTAGCCATATTATTACTTCTGGTAAAATGATAGATTGTAAGCAATATTTTGTTTACAACGGAAAATATGATGACCCTAAATATGCCTCAAATAAAATGTTGACAGATAATTTTCATATTGAGGATGAATTTGAAATTTGGGATTCTAATGATTTATATCAGAAAATAAGGAGATTAGTAACATCTCTTAATAAAAGAAAACAAATCAATTTTGTTTTTAAACCAGAAAACTCGAATATAACTTCGAAAAAAGACAATCAAGGTTTAATTAGTTTTTCTATTTATCAAGTAAAAGCAGCTATTTTTAGAATTCCTGCAAAACAATTATGTGAATTACTTGACCTTGAGAAATCGAAAAATGACACATTTGAAAAAATATTTGCAGAAAATATCAGAGGTTTTTTAGGTAAAAAGAATTTAACGAATGAAAAAATACTCGAAACAATAAACAGTGATAAAAACGTTTATTTTCCTTTCCTGAATAACGGGATAACAATTATTTGCAATGAATTTACTTTACCTTACAATCCGCAGTTAGGAACTTATAATTTACCAACTAAAAATCCTGTAATTGTTAATGGTCTACAAACTACTTATATTCTTTATCAAGAATACTTAAAAGACGAAAATATACTTGATGATGTTTACATTACTATTCGTTTATATGAAACTGAAGACCCTGAACTCGTTGAACTAATTACAGATGCTACCAATACACAAAGTGCAATTGGATTTAGAGATAAAATTAGTAACAAAAAATTCAATATTTATGCGAAAGAGCTTTTCGAAAATAAAGGGATTGGATATATAACTAAACGAGGTGAAGTATTTGTAAACAATAGTGATACACTTACTAAAACAATTCACAACACATCATTAATTCCCTTATGGTATTCTGCATTTTATGAATCACCACACATTGCATTAAGTGCACCAAAACTTATGTATAAAGAGGTTTTTCAAGCAACAAATAAATCGGAACATAAATTATATAAAATTTTAAAAGGTGATATTGATTCACCTTTCTATAGTCAATTGTTTTTTGTTTATTCCTTAATAGAAATTTTTAAATCGGAATATAGAAAAAGTCAAGACTCTGTAGATTCTGAATTTTCCACAAAATTTGATAATTTATTGAATGTAGGTGAGGAATATATAGTTTACCTACTTTACAAACTAATCGATGACGAGTTAGAAGGAGACTTTAATCAAGTATCAAATGAAGTCATTAACAATGCTATATATGAACTAGTTGAAATAGTTTCAAAAACTAATTATGAACCAAGTAAATTTAGTAATAAAGGAGCTTTTATAAATAGCATTATAAATACTAATTACCAATCAGGAAACATCCGAGAATTACAAACTCACTTTCGAACGACTGAAAATTATATAGAACTATTTGATGGTTATAAAATTCAATCAGAAATTGTTGAAAAAATAGAGAAGACAAAAGTGAATCTTGATAACATTGAAATTAACTAGGCACAACAATGGCTATAAGCAATTGGGGAGTAAGAAGTTTAAGACGAAATATAAACATAAAAAAAGGTTAGTCCTAAACCGTAAAAATCAGTGCACAAGATCCCAACTGCTCATAGCCGAGCCGTTATCTAAAATAACCTCCCGCCATCATGTCCACTACCAGGACCTAATCTAACCATCTGGTTAGCGGCTTGTATAAAGGTTTGGTTGTGTTCTATAAAGAGAATCGTATTACCTTTTCCTATGAGTTGATGGAATACCCTTAGTAATTGGTGTATATCTACTTGGTGTAAACCCGTACTTGGTTCGTCAAACCAATACAGGGTCTTTTCTTTTTTCTTTTGTAACATAGAATGGGCTAGTTTTAAGCGTTGTCCTTCTCCTCCAGAAAGGGTATTCAAACTTTGCCCTAACAACAAATGCCCTACTCCTACTTGGTTTAATATTTCTAGTTGCTGTTCTAATTTTTCTCCTTCAAAAAAAGCAATGGCTTCTTGTACGGTCATATTCAAAATATCACCAATAGATTGGTTTTTATAGCTACAACTCAATACACTTTCGTTATAACGTTTTCCCTTACAAGCATCGCAAGTCAGCCATAAGTCACTCATAAAATCCATACTGATTTTTAGTTTCCCGTAACCATTACAAGTGGTACATTTTCCGTTTTTACTTTGGTAAGAGAAATCGGCTTTCTTTAAACCTAACTTTTTAGCTTGTTCTGTTTTTGAGAAAATAATTTTTAGTTGGTCTAGTATTCCGGTATACGAAACAACGGTACTTAGTCTGTTTTGGTTAATGGCTTGTTGGTCTACCAACAATACCTCATCAAATTGCTCTAAGCCAAAAACCGTATTACAATTAACCGCTCTTTTTTGCAGCCAAGATTGATACAATACTTCTTTTATCAAACTAGATTTTCCGCTTCCAGAAACTCCCGTAACCGCAATTAACTGCCCTGAATTAAAAGTAACATCTATATGTTTTAAGTTATTGGCAAAAGCTCCTTTTACACCAAAATCCTGCGCTTTTTTATATTCAGCTTTAGCAACTTCATTTCCTTTTTCATAAAGCAATTTATAAGTCTGTGTGTTTTTCGCTTTAGCTATACCTGCTATCGTTCCTTGGTAGATTACTTCTCCTCCTAATCGGCCAGCAGCTGGTCCCATTTCAATTACATAATTGGCTTTTTTAATAAAGGCATCGTTATGCTCTACCACCACCACTGTATTTCCGTTACGAACTATTTGCTGTAAAACTTCAGACAGCACCTCAACTTGTGCATCATCTAAACCAATAGTTGGTTCGTCTAGTACATAAGTCACTCCAAATAAATGAGTAGCTAATTGTCCTGCTAAAGTAACTCGTTGTCGTTCCCCTCCAGATAAAGAACTTATGGCTCTATCTAAACTCAAATAGCCTAAACCTAAATTAACCAAGGTTTGTAAAGAGCTTTTTACACTTGGCAACACTACTTTACTAATGGCTAATACCACTTCATCTATCGTATTATCTACATTAGTCAATACATCTAAACAAGCAGCGATATTTAATTGAGTTAGTTCGTGTATAGACTTTCCTAAAAACTGAGTTTCTAACAACTTTGGTTGTAATCTACTTCCGTTACAACTAGCACACTCTACATGGTGTAATACTTCTTCTAAAGCAACAATATTTTTATTGTGTTTTTTACGTTCATACTCATCGTCTATATAATTACAGAATCCCAACCATTTAGCGCTCAACTCTTGTACCCCTGTTCTAGATTTAGTAGTAAACTCCCAAGTTACATCCCAAACAGCATCTCCAGTTCCGTATAAAATAATTTGTTTTATTTCATCGTCTAACGCTACCCAAGGTGTATTAATATTCCAACCTTGTTGCTTAGCTACTTCTTTTAGCGTAGCTATAAATTGCCCATTTATATTGGCATAATACCCAATAGCTTTATTAGTAGATATGGCTCCGTTTAAAATAGATAGACTTGGATTAACCAATATACTATCCGGATTACAAGTGCGTTGCACTCCCATTCCTTGGCAATCTGGGCAAGCTCCTAAATGATAATTAAACGAGAAGTGCTGTGCCGTAAATGCTTTTCCTTCTTCTTGAGCAATTCTTGAATACAATAATCTAAAAGCATCATATACTCCAGATAAGGTTCCTACAGTAGATCTTTTAGAAGTTACTCTTCCTTTTCTGTTAATTCCGATTGCAGGAGTTAAACCAGCAGAAAAACTTATTTCTGCTTCGCTATTCTGCTTTAAAAAACTTCTGTTATAAGTAGATAAGGATTCTGTAAAACGAGCATTAGACTCTGCAAATAAGGTATCGTACACCAAGGATGATTTACCACTACCCGAAACTCCAGTAACTACCGTTAACTGATTTTTGGGAATACGGACATCTATATTCTTCAATCCGTGAGTAGTAACACCATTAAGTATTATTTCATTAGCAGTTGTATCTTCTGTAACCGTTTTAATTTCATCTTGTACAGTTCCTACTTGTTCTTTTGGTATTCCTTGGTAAACAATGTTCCCTCCTGCTTGTCCGCTTTTAGGGCCTAATTCTATATGCCAATCGGAATGACCAATAATAGTTTCATCTTGCTCAATACAAACTATAGTATTTCCTTTTTCTTTAATTACATCAAACAACTGAAGCAACGACTTTATATCGTTATAGTGCAAACCTATACTAGGTTCTATTATAATATATAAAGTATTACCTGTATCTTTTTTTTGCAGCTGATTGGCTATTTTAATTCGCTGTGCTTCTCCCCCAGAAAGTGTAGTTGAAGATTGCCCCAGAGTTAAATAACCCAAACCTATATTTTGCAGCAACAATAAACCATCGATTAGTTTTTTACTTGCACTGAGCGCAGTCGAAGTGTCTTCACTAAAAAAATGTATCGCTTCGTTTACAGATAGCTTATACACCTCAGCAATAGATAAACCCTTATATTTTATCTGAAGAGTAGCTTCATTAAATCGATTGCCATTACAAGTACCACAAACTAAATCTACATTCCCTAAAAAATGCATCCCTATTTGAGTTTTACCTGATCCCTGACACTCTTCGCACCTTCCTCCTTTGTTATTAAACGAAAATCTTGATTTGGTAAAACCTAATGCTTTGGCTTCTGGCAATTTTGCGTAGATATCTCGAATATGATTAGACAAACCTAAATAGGTAGCGGGATTGCTTCGAGGTGTTTTTCCTATAGGTGAATGATCTATAAAAATGAGCTTGTTAATAGCCTCTATATTTTCTACTCTAGATAGTTGGGCAGATTCTTCCGTTTCTATACCTAAATGTTGTTGTACAACATTTAGTAAAGTGTCTTTTACCAAACTAGATTTTCCTACTCCAGATTTACCACTTACCACATTCAACTTTCCTAATTGAAAACTGACATTAATATTTTTTAAATTTCTAGTTGAACATCCTAATAGTCGGATAGCTTTTGAATTAGTTTTAAATTTTGATTCCAACTTCTCTTTTGAACTCTTGATGGCTTTAAAAGTTGGGCTATCTGTATTTTGTTGACTTAAAAAATTTGAAAAAGATCCGTTAAACAATAACTCTCCACCATTTACGCCTGCTTTCGGACCAATCTCAATAATATGATCAGCATTCTTTATAGTATCTAAATCATGTTCTACCACTAGAACTGTATTTCCTTTTTTAACCAATTCTTTAAAATGGTAAATAAGTCGTTCGTTCTCTTCTGGATGCAAACCTATAGATGGCTCATCAAAAACATATAATACATTACTTAGCGGAACCAATATTTGGTTCGCTATTCGTATTCGCTGAATTTCACTAGCTCTAAGTGATTTCGCTGGTCTATCTATTGTTAAATGACCCAACCCTAAATCTTCTAATAAGTCTATTTGAGATACTATTTTACTCATTATCTCTTTCCCTACAACATTCCAAGAATTAGACAGAATCCACTGCTTTAACTCATTCAATTCTAAAGTGCTTAACGTTGCTATATTCTTACCTTGAATATTTACACTTAAGGCATTATCATTTAAACGAGTTCCTTTGCAATCAGGACATGTAACTGCATGAACATATTTAAGAATATTGGCATTTCTATCTCTCCGTAAAATATCAGACATAATAGGTATCATGCCTTTGTAATATCCTTCTTCTCTTGGTTTGGCTTTAATACCAGTCCACTTTAACCTTGACTCTAAACTATGCTTACCAAAAGGAACTTTTATCTTGTTACTCCCATATAAAATTACATCCTGTTGTTCTTTGGTAAGATCGCACCAAGGAATGTCTACATCAAATCCTTCCGCTTCACAAACTTGGTTGAGTACATCAATAGTTACCTGAGAATACATAATGTATCCGTTAGGCAATGTTGGTGCTAAAGCTCCTTCTCTAATTGTTTTTTGAGGAAACTGAACTAACTTATTTAAATCTATCTGTTCTTCGTTTCCTATTCCATTACAACGAGAACATTTACCCATACTAGAATTAAACGAAAATAATGCTCGAGATAATTGAATATTCTTCTCTGTAACTCCAACTCTTGCAAATAATAATCTTAGCAAGTCATAAATATCAGATAGCGTTCCTACTGTAGAGCTCGCAGTCATTCCTGTAGTTTTTTGACCTATAGCTATTACCGGAGAAAGTCCTTCTATTTCGTCTACATCAGGTCTGTTTAACTTGCCCATAAATTGTCTTGCAAAAGAAGGTACTGTTTCAAAATACCTGCGTTGTCCTTCTTTAGCAATGATATCAAAAACCAAACTAGATTTTCCTGAACCTGATATTCCCGTAACCACGATGAATTGGTAATGAGGAATTTTTAAAGAAATGTTTTTTAAGTTATTCATTTTAGCTCCTCGAATAACTATTTCTGAATGGTTGTTTAGACTCATTGGGTAAAATTAGTGAAATAAAAAAGGTTAACCTAGCTACTTTTTTACTCATATTCACCTTTTTAGGTGACTCCTTCACATACCCTTTTTTAGAAAAATATTAACATTATTTTTCAAAAGATTAATCCTACTTTTGCAAGACAATAAGACAGTGTAATAAATATTGTCTTCAATAAAAATCTAAATAATATAACCCATACCTACTTATCAATGAAGAAAACTATTTTATCTTTAAGTCTATTCTTGTATTCTATATACTTATGTGCTCAAATACAACTTTCTAATTTCACTTATAATAACATATCTAACTCTTCACCAGCAAAACTACAAGAATTTAATAATAAAATATTTTTATCAGCTGCGACAGATAATCATGGAAGAGAATTATGGTCTAGTGACGGAACAGCTACAAATACCAATTTAGTTATTGACATTGAACCTGGAGAATCGAATGGGTTAGAGCTCTTTCATTCAACTATACTTAATAATGAATTATTTTTCGCTGCTAAAGATGATCCTAACGACCTTTATGGAGGCGGTGAAATATGGAAAACAGATGGAACCGAAACTGGATCAGTACTAGTAACTAATTATAGCGGGAGACTATTTGGTCTAACAACTGTTAACAATCTAATTTATTTTACCATAAAAACTAACAATACAACCTTACAAATATGGAAAACTGACGGCTCCCAACTAGGCACTGTATTGGTTAAAGATAATATTGCTGCCTGGAACCACGTTTCTTTTCAAGGAAGCATCAATGGTAAATTTATTTTCACCATTAACATTTCTTCTACTAATAAAGCTAATCTATGGAGAAGTGATGGAACAGAAGCTGGAACTTATGAACTTACAGGTGAAATAGATGGTAATGGATCTGGAGGAACCGGAAGTACTTCTGAATTAAGTCACTATATTGTATTCAATGAAAATTTATACTTTATTTCACGTTATTCCTTACACAAAACAGATGGAACTATTGTAAATACTAATCAGGTAGCAAATGTGTGGAATGCTCAAACTAACATTGTTAATTTTGGAGACATTATTGAAATAAATGGTAAAATGTATTTTTCTTTTTATTCAAAGGATCAAAAGAAGCTTTCTATATATGAATCTGATGGTACCACCGGAGGAACTTCTGAAATTTACACAATAACTAGTAGCGAATATTTCTATCCATCATTTTTGGTCTCATCAGACGATAATTTAATTTTTTCTTCTATTAACTCAACTAATGGAACCTCTATTTTTAGTTTAGACACCGTTACTCATAGTGTAACTGAAATAGTTGAAGTTGACCAAAACCCACAAGAGCCTTTTCTCTTTTTTGGTAGATTTTCTGCACTATCGATAGACAAACTTGATGGTAATTTATTTTATGTTAACTCTCCTAAAGACACTTGGCCTCAACGAAAAGGCTGGATATTTGACAAATCTTCTTCTTCTCTAACTCCAATACCAGCCTTAGATGGTATAAGTATTTATGATGAATCTGGACTTAAAATTGTTTACAACAATGATTTATATTATTCCAAAAATTATCAATTATGGAAATACGATACAAATGCTCTTAGTGTAGAATTATTATCAGAAAATGAACTTGTAAACTTTTCTCCAAACCCATCTAGAGATTTCATTGAATTTAACAATCCTGAAGGAATATCTGAGATAAAAATTTACGATATAAATGGTCAATTAATAATTGACAATGCTGTTCTAAACAATAATAAAATTGACCTAAGAAAATTAGTTTCAGGAACTTATTTTCTAACATTAAAAAAGGATAATAAAACAATCTCAAAAAAAATTATAAAAGTTAATTAAAAAAAGCCAACTCAATTGAGTAGGCTTCTTTGTTTATAAACTACAACTTATATTAATAAGCTAACAGCTCTTCAATCTTAACCTTCACTTTTTCTATAGAAGGAATCATGGTTTGTTCCAGTGTAGAATTTAAAGGAATTGCTGGCATATTCTCGCTACCAATAGTCATAACTGGCGCATCTAGATGCTTAAAGCATTTCTCTTGTATCAATCCACTTAAAGCTCTAGCAAAAGAATTGTTAGTTGGTTCTTCTGTAACTACTAAACATTTCTTTGTCTTTTTAACCGAATTTAAAATAGCTTCTTCATCTAATGGATATAAAGTACGTAAATCAACAATCTCAACATTCTCTTGCATATCTTTAGTAGCATTTAACGCCCAATGAACTCCCATACCATAAGTAATTACCGTCATGGTCTCTTCTTCATCCTGCTGCCAAATTTCCTGAACCACATTTGCTTTACCTAATGGTAAAATATAATCTTCAGCCGGTTCTATAGTTCTCGCCGCGTCTGTTCCTTTTACCTTAGACCAATACAATCCTTTATGTTCTAAAAACACTACTGGATTTGGATCGTGATAAGCCGCTTTCAGCATTCCTTTTAAATCAGCTCCATTACTTGGATAAGCAATTTTAATTCCTCGTATATTCGTTAATACCGATTCTACCGAAGAAGAATGATAAGGTCCTCCACTACCATAAGCACCAATAGGCACACGTAATATCATAGAAACTGGCCATTTACCATTTGATAAATAACAAGAACGAGAAACCTCTGTGAATAACTGATTTAAACCTGGCCAAATATAATCGGCAAACTGAACCTCAACAATTGGTTTTAATCCTGCCGCAGACATACCTACAGTAGAACCAACAATAAAAGCTTCTTGTATAGGCGTATTAAATACACGCTCATCTCCAAACTTTTGAGCTAGTGTGGCTGCTTCTCTAAAAACCCCTCCTAGTCTACCTCCAACATCTTGACCATACAACAAACACTCCTTATGTTCGCGCATAATCTCTTCTACTGCAAATAAGGCACAATCTACCATTACTACCTCATCTTTATCTGCAGGAGCTCTTTCTCCACTTTCTTCAGTAATAGGAGTTGGAGCAAAATCATGCGTAAATAAATCTTCTGGTGAAGGATCTTCAGCCTGTAAAGCTTTATCGAAATCAGACTTTACTTTATCTACTGACCCTTTCTCTATTTCATCAACTTCATTAGCTGTAAACCCAGCATCTAATAACTGTTGTTTTAATACTGGATACGGATCGCGTGAACGAGCTTCTTCTAGATCATCTCTATACCATTCCATTCTAACCCCAGAAGTATGGTGGTTTAACAACGGAACTTTAGCGTGTAATAATACTGGTCTTCTTTCTTCTCTAATTATTTTTAATGCCTTTTGAACGGCTAAATAACTTTCTGTAAAGTTAGCACCGTCTATAGACATTGCTTCTAAACCATTAAAACCTCTAGCGTATTCGGCAGCATCTTGAGCTCTTGTTTCTTCTGCGTTTGCAGAAATATCCCAACCATTGTCTTGCACCAAATATAAAATTGGCAATTGCTTTAAAGCTGCCATTTGAAATGCTTCAGCAATTTCACCTTCAGTAACAGATGCATCGCCTAATGAACAAACAGCTACTGGTTTATCTTGTAAGGTTTTATCATCTAAATCTACATTTTCCTTATACCAGAATCCCATAGCAACTCCAGTAGCAGGAATAGCTTGCATACCGGTAGCAGAAGACTGGTGAGGAATTTTAGGCTTATCATCGTCACGTAAACTTGGGTGACAATAATAGGTTCTCCCTCCCGAAAACGGATCGTCTTTTTTAGCTAGTAACTGCAACATTAAATCATACGGTTGCATACCAAAAGCTAATAACATAGCATCGTCTCTATAATACGGAAAAGCATAATCTTGAGGTAATAGTTGCATTCCTAATGCTGTCTGAATTGCTTCGTGACCTCTTGATGTTGCGTGTACATATTTAGATACTAACTTGAAGTTATCTTCGTATAAAATTGCCATTGCTTTTGCTGTACACAAATTAGCAAAAGCGGCTTGTAATGTTTCTTTAGATACCTGTGGTGTTGTCACTTCTTTCGTTTCCATCTTCAAAACTTTGTTTTATCTTCCTTTTCAAAAGGAATTTTATTATATGATCTTCTCCCTGTAATCCTCTGTATACTTCGACAAGCTCAGTATGACAAAAAAACTCACATAAGCTAATAATATTTTAAATCGCTCTTTGAGCGCTAAATGCTTCTAAATTATCGGCTACTCTTCTTAAGAATGATCCTCCTAAATAACCATCTACTACTCTATGATCAAAAGACAATGATAAATACATCATGCTTCTAATAGCTATTTCATCTCCTTTATCTGTAGTAATTACCTCAGCACGTTTTTTAATGATTCCTAAAGCTAAAATTGCTACTTCTGGCTGATTGATAATTGGCGTACCCATAATACTTCCAAAAGTTCCTACATTAGAAATGGTAAAAGTACTTCCTTGTATTTCTTCTGGTTTTAGTTTATTCTCTCTAGCTGAGTTTGCTAAATGGTTAACATCTTTTGCTATTCCAACTAAATCTTTATTAGCCGAATCTTTTACAACTGGCACAATTAAATTACCACTTGGTAAAGCAGTTGCCATACCAATGTTAATGTCTTTACGCAACACAACTTTAGTTCCGTCTACAGAAGCATTAATACCTGGATAATCTTTAATTGCATTGGTTACTGCTTCAACAAATAATGGAGTAAATGTTAAACGCTCTCCATATTTTTCTTGGAAAGCTACTTTATTCGCATTTCTCCAGTTAACCATCTCGGTAACATCTGCTTCTACATAAGCCGTAACATGTGGAGATGTTTGCTTAGAATATACCATATGCCCCGCAATCATTTGGCGCATTCTATCCATTTCTTCAATTACATCATGCCCCTCTGTATATTGAACTTGAGGTGCTGAATAATTAAATAAATTCGGGTTAGAAACTACTTGAGTTTGAGGCTTACTTGGTAATGGGTATTTTCTATTCTTAACATAGTTCATTACATCACTCTTGCGAATACGACCTTCTGTACCCGTACCTATAATGCTCTGAACTTCTTCTATTGTCAATCCTTCTTTTTGAGCAATGCTTACTACTAAAGGAGATAAAAATGCATCTGGATCTTGTGTTCCTAACTTGAATTCTGACTTATTCGATTTAGAAGGTTTTGGTCCTTTTTTATGATCAGTCTTTGTCTCATTTTTTTGGCTAGAAACTTTAACTTCTCCAGTGGCTTCTATAACTGCTATAACAGATCCAATAGCAATAACATCTTGCGATTGGCATTTAATTTCTTTGATAATTCCATCACAAGGCGATGGAACTTCAGAGTCTACTTTATCGGTAGCTACTTCTAACAAGGTTTCATCTGCTTCTACTGTATCTCCTACTTGCTTCAACCAGTTTAATACGGTTGCCTCAGAGATACTCTCACCCATCTTTGGTAAGGTAACTTCAATTAAAGACATATGTTGGTTTGAGGTTATTATCAGAACTTATTTAATGCTTTTTAATTTGCTAAAAATCAAAAACATGAAACCAGTTCTTATTAAAAGAATAAAGATACAAAACAAACAAGCTATTTAATCGTAAAAACCAAAATCTAAATCAAAAGCAGAATATTATTCTATTTAATTTAAAATAAAATTATTTTATTCTTTATTTTTGAAAAACTAAGCTTATTTTATAAAAAAATTCTAGTGATGAAACTGACTTCATAAAAAATAATCTTTTAAGATTAATTAATGATTTTTTTTTATTAACAAAAGTTACAGATGACCTTTAAAAAACAAATAACTACAAACAGATGAAGTTAGATGCGACTGACCATAAAATTCTACAACTTTTACAAGAAGACTCCAACCGAACTGTAAAGAGTATTTCTGAAAGCCTTGGACTTTCTACCACTCCAGTTTTTGAGCGCATTAAAAAATTAGAAAAAGAAAACTACATAGACAAGTACGTAGCTGTTCTCAATCAAAAAAAAGTTGGGTTAAAACAGATTGTTTTTATTGGTATTACACTTCAAGGTCACACCAGAAGTTATTTAGAGAAGTTTGTAAAAGAAATTAATGACTTTCCTGAAGTCATAGAATGTCATAGAGTTAGTGGAAACTTTGATTACTTATTAAAACTAGTAACTGAAGATATTGAGGCCTATGAAAAGTTTATCATTACCAAACTAACTTTATTACCTTATTTAGGAAATGTACAAAGTCTTATTGCTCTTTCTACTAGCAAACAAACCAACGAATTGGATTTATCTCATTTATTAAACTCTTAACAAAGAACTGAAGATTTCTCTTGAATTTGTTTAGCAATGTTATCCCATAAAAATATTCTCTGCTGTAGTGCTTCTTTACTATAAGCAAGTGCTTCTTGCCACTTAAGTTCATCGTTTCCGCAAAGCTCTTTTACCATCTGTAAACTTATTGGTCCGTGTTCATCTCCATCTAATTCAATATGCCTTTCTAAATAATAAACTAGCTTATCTAAATCATTATTCTTCTGCATTCCCTTAACCAATTCAATAAACATATCTGGTATTAAATCCTCTCTACCAAATGTAAATACCGCAGCAACTATATGAGATTGATTAGTAGCTATTGCTTTGAATGTAAAACGAACAAAATCTTTTACGGCTGTTTCACAATCAGCTTTATCTAAAGCCTTCTCTAAGCCTAAAGGTAAATCTTTACAAAAACCAGTTACCATTTGAGTATTGGCTCCTAATTGATTCATTGCTTCTAAATACATTTCATAATGACTCATGGTTTTTCCTGAAGCATCTACATCACTCTCTTCTCCTAAAACAATTTCATTAATAAAACGCCTAGTTGTTGGATTAGCTGAAGGAACCCAAGGAGTTTCTACACAAGTAAGTTGGTTCTGTAAAGCTTTCAACATGGACATAAAGTCCCAAACAGCAAATACATGGGCTTGGGTAAAAATTTGTAAGTCTTCTTTAGAATTAATTGTATTGTATAATTCATGCTCTACTAATTGCTTGCGCAATGGTTCTAACTCTTCAAGTAACTGTTCAATCATTTCTGGGATTTTCCGGCAAAGATAACACTTAAGATGAAATTGAAGTTGAAACCGAAGATGAACTCAAAAAACTAAGTAAATAGATTTTGCTTTTTACTAAAAAAATACTTCGACACAAATTATACATCAAGATTCATATAGAACCTTACACCTTAAACCTATTTCAATTTTTTAAGTATCATTCTGCCTCTAGCTTGATAGGCTACACTTTCATGAGCATAATTTTGTTCTATTACTAATTTTAATTCTTCATGAACCCAGTCTATATCTTTTCCTAAATGATATAAACTAGTCATAGAATATGCTCGAGGCGCAACTTTTAATTGGTCATCTATTAACCATTCAAATCCTCTACTAACCATCATTTCTTTAATGGTAGAAGTCATCATATCTCGAACAAAATTGTTCGGATTTTTTGAGTAATTATTTAGCACAAAAGTCTCTATAATTTTCGCAATAGGTCGAATTGCAGATTGGTTAGTTAAGTGTTGTGCTTTTTCTAAAATAATTTCCATATATGGACATAACACCTCTATATGTTGCCTATTTAAAAACTCTAACCACCAACAGTATTTAAAATGATTTTTTTCATCACTAAAAGCCCTATCTACTAATTCTGGTATAACTTCTAGATGATCAACCACTAAATTTACAGCATGAGCTCTAGAGGCTTTACTGTGGTTTACTTTTTCTATATCAAACTGTAAATCAGATAGTGTCATTATTGATGCTGTTCTAACCAATAACAATTAGATTTTACTCCCTTCCATTCAAAAACAAATTCATCGGTAATTTTAAAACCTACTTTTTGCAATACATTTACAGAACCTTTATTTGGTATATCTGCAGCAGCATATAAACTTTTAACACCAGCTTCTTTGAACATATAATCTACCCAAGCCTGAGCAGATTCAGTAGCATAGCCTTTACCCCAAAACTTAGGAATAAAACGATATCCTAACTCATATACATTATAGACACCATTCATTTGTTCAGACTCAATTAAATATTTAATTCCGCACCAGCCCATAAATTCATTGGTTTCTTTTAAAACAACAGCCCAACGAGCAATACCTCTTTCTTTATATTGCTTTTGCAAATAATCTATTCCTTCTTGGGCTTGATCTAAAGTTTTTATAGGCATGTTACCTAAGTACTTATGTACTTCCGGGTCTGAATCTAGTTCAAACATTCCTTGTAAATCAGTATTCTCAACGGGTCTTAAAATAAGACGTTCTGTTTCTATAGGTTGGTTAGGCATCATTTTTCAAAAACTCATTTAAGGTATTATAAAAAGCTTCTTGTTCTGGCCTGTTTTTAGGAATAGCTCTTAAGGGTTCTACTTCTCTCATAGTTTCATGGCAATCGGTAGGAAGTTGTTGGTACAATTGAGTTCCTTTAGTTTTCCAAGCCATCATTTCGTCTGACACTTCTTTAATAGCTTTTGCAGGATTCCCCACTATCAATTGTCTCTTTTCAAAAACAGTATTCGCTTTTACAAAAGCCATAGCCCCTACAATACACTCATCACCAATAAGAGCATCATCCATAATAACTGAATTCATACCTATTAAGCAGTTTCTACCTAAATTAGCTCCATGTATTACGGCTCCATGACCAACGTGAGCAGACTCTTTTAAAGTAATAGACTTGCCCGGAAACATGTGTACCGTACAATTTTCTTGTACATTCACTCCGTCTTCTAAAATAATCTCTCCCCAATCTCCACGAATAGCAGCACCAGGACCGATGTAACAGTTCTTACCTATAATTACATTTCCTATAACAGCCGCTAAAGGATGTACAAAACTACTTTCGTGAACTACCGGTATAAATCCTTTGAATGAATAAATCATATTAGTATTGAGTATTGAGAAATTAGTATTGAGAAATTAGTATTGAGAAATCTAACTACTCTTATCTCAATACTAATGTCTATAATTACTTAAATCTCTTTAATGTTTCTTTAGTAAAATCAGACAATACCAATCTACCAGAAATTATAGCTCTTTCAGCTAATAAGGTATCCCAATGTTCTGTTCCTTCCCAGAAAATCTTTTTCATTTCTTTCATTGCTTCTGGATTATAGTTACATAAGTTCTCTGCAAAAGCCTGCACAGCTTCGTCTAACTCTTCTGTAGAATCATAAACTTGAGTATATAATCCTTTAGATTTAGCCCATTCAGCATCATAAAAAGAATTAGCGTCTATTGCTATTTGAGACATTCCTGTTAAACCTAACTTACGCTCTACAGCTGGCCCCACTACAAAAGGTCCTATACCAACATTTAATTCACTTAACTTGATAGAAGCAAACTTAGATGCCATACAATAATCTGTAGCAGAAGCTACTCCTACTCCTCCTCCAACTGTTTTTCCTTGTACACGACCAATGATAAACTTAGGACATTTACGCATTGCATTAATTACATTGGCAAAACCAGAAAAGAATACTTTTCCTGTTTCAGCATCATTAATGTTTATCAATTCTTTAAAACTTGCTCCTGCACAAAAAGTACGATCTCCACCACTTTTTAATACTATTACTTTTACGGCATCATTCTCTCCTGCTTCTGTAATTGTACTAGCTAACTTAGCTAAAATATCTCCTGGTAATGAGTTATGAGCTGGGTGAAAAAATTCAATTGTAGCAATTCCGTTTTGTATATCTTGTTTTACGTAAGGTGCTGTCATGTTATATAAAGTTTTAGTCGTATTTTTAATTCCTCAAAAGTAAGATTAATTTTGAAAATCAAATCATAATAAGCTCATGGAAAATTACCTAAAAACACTATTACTGCTTTTTCTAATATCATTTCTTTCTTGTAAAACTGAAACCACTGAAGTAGTAACGAATGAAGAAGTTACTACTACTGAAAAAGAAGAAGATACTTTTGTTAAAGATCATTACACCAAACAAGAGGTGCAGATAGAAATGAGAGATGGTACCAAATTACACACTACTATCTATTCTCCTAAAGATACTTCTACAACCTACCCAATATTATTACAACGTACTCCCTATAGCTGCAAACCTTATGGCGCAGATGAGTTTAGAACAAAAATAGGCCCTAACCCTATTTTAATGAAAGAAGGGAACATTATCGTGTATCAAGATGTTAGAGGACGTTGGATGAGTGAAGGTGTTTATGATAATATGAGGGCTTATATTCCTAATAAAACAGAAAAACAAGCTGATGAAACTACAGATACTTACGATACTATTGATTGGTTAGTTAAGAATGTAAAAAACAATAATGGAAAAGTTGGAACTTGGGGAATATCTTACCCAGGTCATTATGCAACAGTATCTGCTATAGATGCGCATCCTGCTTTAAAAGCTGCTTCTCCTCAAGCTTGTATTGGCGATTTCTTTTTTGATGATTTCCACCATAATGGAGCTTTTCTATTAAGCTACTTTAGAGCTATTTCTCTTTTCGGAACTTATAAAGACAAACCCACTGATTCTTCTTGGTACCAATTACCAGATTTAAAAACTAAAGATCAATATCAATTCTTTTTAGACAAAGGTCCTTTTAAAAATCTTAAGCCTTATTTCGACTTTGACAAAAACAATAATGAGTTGGTAGATGATTTCTTTATGAAAGAAATGATAGAACACCCAAATTACGACGAGGTATGGCAGAAAAAAGGGATTATACAGCATTTAGACAAAGTACCTTCTACGGTTGCAACTATGGTTGTTGGTGGTTGGTTTGACGCCGAAGACTTATACGGACCTTTAGAAACTTATAAAGGAATTGAAAAACACCAACCAAATAACTACAACACACTGGTTTTTGGACCATGGGATCATGGAGGTTGGTCTAGAAGTAGAGTTAAAACATCTGTTGGTAATTACTATTTTGGAGATAGCATTTCACTAAAATATCAAAAGAATATAGAAACTAAATTCTTCAATCACTTTTTAAAAGGTAATGGGTCTAAAGAATCTAGTTTGCCAGAAGCTTATGTTTATGACACTGGAAAAAAAGCATGGAACTCTTACAACACTTGGCCTCCTAAAAATGTAGTTAAAAAATCGTTTTATTTATCTGCAGATGAAAAGTTAACTAATGGAGTAAATAAAGCTAATGCTATTAAGTTTATAAGTGATGTAAAAAAACCTGTTCCATATTCTGAAGACATTAAAACTGTTTTTACTCCTAGAAAGTATATGACAGACGATCAACGTTTTGCTGCAAGAAGACCTGATGTATTGGTTTTTGAAACAGAGGTTCTAGAAAACGATATTACTCTAGCTGGTGATATTCTAGCTAAATTAAAAGTTGCTACTACAGGAACTGCTGCCGATTGGGTTGTAAAAGTTATTGATGTACATCCTCATGATTACGAAGAAAACAATGAAGATATTCAGAAGCATTTAAAAATGAGTAACTACCACATGATGGTAAGAAGTGAAGTAATTAGGGGTAGATTTAGAAATAGCTTTTCTAAACCAGAACCTTTTACCCCTAATAAAAAGACAGATGTAAACATTAAATTACAAGATGTTTATCATACGTTTAAGAAAGGACATAAACTTCAAATTCAAGTACAAAGTACATGGTTCCCTTTAATCGATTTAAACCCTCAAACGTATGTAGATAATATTTTTGAGGCTAATGAAGAAGATTATAAAACGCAAACACATTCTGTATTTACTGATTCAAGTATTGAACTTAGTGTTTTAGAATAAATAAAAAAAGGGTAGTGAAATCACTACCCTTTTTTATTTTATAATTTAAATTAATCCGAACTGTTCAAAATGATGATTGAAATGCTTCGTATGCACTAAATCCCATTCAAACTTATCTAAGATTCCAAAAACAGCATTTTTAGTAGTTGTTTCTGGGTTTTCTTTAAAATAAGTTGTAAACTCATCATAAGCTTCTAGTAACTTAACTTTTGCTTCAGCTAAATTTTCATAACGCAATTCCTTAGCCCTATCTTCTAACACCTTTGGTGCTTTATAATTTTTAGGCATTGGTGTATGTGTATAAATAGACTCGTGTACTTTTTCTAATATTTTCTCTGGTGTTTCAATTTCAAAATCTTGAATTTCTCCTGAAGCTACTCTAACCGAATACTCTAAATGCTCTACCATTTCTTGAGCACTCATAGTTCCCCATTCTGGTTTTGCTTCTTCTGATAATTTATTTAAATATCCAGAAATTGTTTTTCTATTAATATCAGCAAACGGACTCTTCTTTTGCACCATTGTTAAAATAGTTGCCACTGCTACTAACTCATCCTCTTGATCGAACACCTCAACAAACCATTTTACAATTCCGCTAGGTAATTCAGTTCCTCTAGAATCTCTATCTACACGTTCTTTACAAGTTAAACGTACATAAACCGTATCGTTATGATAAATTGGACGTAAGAATCGACACTCTTCTAAACCATAATTAGCTGCTACAGGTCCTTTATTAGGATATACGAATAATCCTGCTGCTGCCGATATGATGAAATAACCGTGAGCTGTACGCTTTTCGAAAATACTTCCATCTAAAGAAGTAATGTCTGTATGTGCGTAGAAATGATCCCAAGTTAAGTTACCAAAGTTGATAATATCAGTATCTGTAATGGTACGCTTATGAGTCTTTAAAGACATACCTGGTTTGATATCTTCCCAATGGTATGCAAACGGATGTTTATCTGTTTCTTTATAATCAGCGTTTGGCTGATAAATTCCTGTAACTTCTGTTAAGGTAGTTGGTGTTCCTTGAATAGCACAACGCTGCATATAATGTTTTACACCACGCATTCCACCCATTTCTTCACCACCACCAGCTCTACCTGGACCACCGTGTGTTAACTGAGGTAATGGAGAACCATGACCTGTACTTACCTTAGCATTCTCTCTATTTCCTACTAAAATACGTCCGTGATGTGAGGCTGCTCCAACAATATAATCGCGAGCAATTGTATCGTCATAAGTAAATATAGATGATACTAAAGAACCTTTACCCATCTGAGCTAAGGTAATTGCTTCATCTAAATTTTTATAAGGCATAATAGTACTTACCGGACCAAATGCTTCGAGCTCATGAACCGCAGTATTAGTAAACGGATTGTCTTCTCGCATTAAAATTGGCTTCATAAAAGCTCCTTTTTCTGCATCGGCACCAATAGTTTCTACCGTATCTAAATTACCATATACTATTTGAGCAGTCTTTGCTAACTCGGAAACTTGATCTTTTACACTTTGGACTTGCGCCTTACTTACTAAAGCTCCCATACGCACCTCTTTTAAACGAGGGTCACCAATAGTCACTTTATCTAACTGCTTTCCTAAAGCTATCTGAACGTCTTCTACTAAGTTTTCTGGAACCATGATACGACGAATAGCGGTACATTTCTGTCCAGTCTTCACCGTCATCTCCTTACGAACTTCTTTAACGAATAAATCAAATTCTGGAGTTCCAGGAACTGCATCTTCTCCTAAAATAGAACAGTTTAACGAATCTGCTTCCATTGTAAAAGGAACTGCTTCATTCGTTAATCTAGGATGTGCTTTTAATAGTCTCCCAGTATGCGCAGAACCAGTAAAGGTTACCACATCTTGAGACTCAACCGTATCTAAAATATTCTTCGTCATACCACTTAGTAACTGTAAACATCCTTCTGGCAAAATGCCTGAATCTATAATTACTCGTACTACAGCCTCTGTTAAATACGCTGTTTGCGGTGCAGGTAATACTACAGCTGGCATACCTGCCATCCAGTTTACTGCACACTTTTCTAACATTCCCCAAATTGGGAAGTTAAACGCGTTGATATGAACCGCTACACCTGTTTTAGGAACTAAAATATGGTGCGCCATAAATCGACCTCCACGAGATAAATCGATAGGATCTCCCTCTACATGAAAAGGCTGATTAGGAAATAATTTACGCAACGATGCATTGGCAAATAAATTACCAAAACCGCCTTCTATATCTATCCAGCTATCTATTTTAGTAGCTCCTGTACGGTAACTAATTTCGTAAAACTCGTTTTTTCTTTTGGTAAGGTATAATGCCAATTTCTTAAGCATGTTACCACGCTCTTGAAAAGTCATTTTACGTAATTTTTCCTGTCCTTTTGTTCTACCATACTCTAATACTGCTGGAATATCTAATCCATCCGTAGTAGAAAAACCTATGGTATCTCCAGTAACAGCATCAAACATAGGAGTTCCTTCTCCTTGACCTGCTACCCAGTGACCGTTAATGTATGATTGTAATTTCATATTTTATATTGTTTTATGTAGATAAATCTGACCATGTAACTAGGTACCATTTACCTTCAATTTTTTTAAATTCAAATTCAACTAAAATACCATTGTCTATACCTTGACAAAAAATTGTAGCATTATCTTTCTCAACTTTTATTTCTTGAGAATAATTATCATATTCTTGATTAGTTCTAATTTGATCTATCAAAAACTCTTGAATTGGATAACTATCTTTAGTTATTATTTCTTCGACTTCTTCATCTAAATTTGATGACAAAACTTTTGTCTTCATTGGAAAAGAAACCCTACTAATTTGAAAAATTGAATCTTTACTAAATACCTTTAAAAAAGATTTAAAATCATTATCTAAAGTATCGGGGTATTTAAATGATAATAAAAGTTCATCTTTAGTTTTGAACCACTTAAAATTTCTATACCTTTCTTCTACTTGTTTATTTGGATTATATGCCCCATAATAGAATATATTTTTCCTCTCATTCAACTTACTAAAATATGACAGTTCTTTTGAGGATGCCATACAACCAAATCTAAAAAGTATCGTATCTTTTCTAGTTTTTTCTTCAAGATACTCTTTTAAGTATTTTACTTCATTTCTATTTGGTACCGTTACACAAAATGGCGTTATATGAAATCTATTAGATGATAATTTTCTATAATTAATTCCATAACTAAAATTGCCTTGAATATTTTCTATTTTATCTGAAGTATCTTCTTCTGTTACAATTGTATAAATTTCTTTAAAAAAAGGATCTAATATTTTATAAACTAAAGAATCATCCATCCTACCTGGACTCCATGAATTTAATTTATGAAATTCTCCATTTACATCTTTAATAGAAACTCCCACTTCATAACCATCAAGACCTCGCATTCCTTCTTTATAATTATTTAATTCTAATGTTTTTAAAGATTTAAATATTTTTTCAAACGCACCTCCTCTAAGTTTATACTTTGATGATATCGTATCAAAAGTTAAATCTGTATAATTATTAGCTTGTTTGATATTATTTACTTTTAAATATTCGTAAATTAATTCTTCTCCTTTTATAATGGTAAACTTATGATCATAATACTTATAACCTGAAGTAAAATGTAATTCGACTACAGGAATATTCTCAATTTTCACTTCCTTTTTACAAGATGAAAAAATAAATGACAATACAAATATGTAACCTAAAATTCTCAGAGTTTCAAACTATAAATTCACATTTTCTATAATAGCAGCATATCCTTGTCCTACCCCAATGCACATCGTAATTAAGGCGTAACGTTTGCCTGTTTCTTGTAATTCTAAAGCTGCAGAATAAGCAATTCTAGCTCCTGTTACTCCTAATGGATGACCAATAGCAATCGCTCCTCCATTTGGGTTAATTCTAGGATCATCGTCTGCCAATCCCCACTCACGGATACAAGCTAAACTCTGAGCTGCAAAAGCTTCGTTTAACTCTATTACATCCATATCATCCATAGTTAATCCTGCTTTTTCTAAAGCTTTATTAGAAGCGTTAACCGGACCTATTCCCATAATTCTTGGTTCTACTCCTACTACGGCAGAACTAACAATTCTTGCCATAGGTTTTAAACCATATTTTTTAACTGCATCTTCTGAAGCTATAATAGTTGCTGCAGCACCGTCATTCAATCCAGATGCGTTACCAGCAGTTACACTTCCTCCTTCTTTCTTGAAAGCTGGACGTAACTTAGCCAATACTTCTGGAGTAGTTGTTGGCTTTATAAACTCATCTTGATTAAAGATAATTGGATCTTTTTTACGCTGAGGTATTTCTACCGCTACAATCTCTTTTGCTAAACGACCAGACTCTTGAGCTTTAGTTGCTTTCATCTGACTTCTGTACGCAAAAGCATCTTGATCTTCTCTAGAAATATTATACTTTTCCACTAAATTCTCGGCAGTAACTCCCATACCATCTGTACCATACATCTCGTGCATTTTCTTGTTGACAAAACGCCACCCAAAAGTAGTGTCGTACATTTTAGAATCTCCACCAAAAGCACTAGATGGTTTAGCTATTGCGTATGGTCCGCGAGTCATATGCTCAATTCCTCCGGCTATAAACAAATCACCGTCTCCTGCTTTTACTGCTCTATTCGCATGAATAATAGCCGATAAACCAGAACTACATAATCTATTTACTGTTTCTCCAGGAACGGTATAAGGTAAACCAGCTAATAATGAAGACATACGTGCTACGTTTCTATTATCTTCTCCTGCTTGGTTAGCACAACCCATAATAACATCGTCATAAGCATCTGTTGGTATGTTCGTGTTACGAGCAGCAACTTCTTTAATTACCAACGCACCTAAATCGTCTGTTCTTACAGGTGATAAGGTTCCTTTATATTTTCCAATTGGAGTACGTACTCCATCTATGATATATGCTTCCATTTATAATGTAAAATTTAAAACCGTAAAATTTAAAACCGTAAAAGGAATTAGCATTCAACTTTTCACTTTTACATTTATTATTTTACATTTTGCGGTTACTTTTCTTTAGTTGTTTTTATACTAGACGTAAATATAGCCACTAGCTCGTTACATTCCTGAGCTATCGGCTTTACTTTTTCATCATCTATGATTAAATCTGCTTCTTTTAATATTTTTAAATTTATTTGAGACTCTCTTAATTCCTTCAGACAAATTTTCATTTTATGAATAAAATCTCGTTTTGACTCAGCAGCTTGAGCTTCACCATAATTCAAAGCAGATGATGTTGCTGACCGAATCAATTGTTTTGTCAAATGTTCTGACGCAAAACTCTTCTTTAAAGTTGATACTCCGATGATAACATTAGCTGAAAATTGAATCAATCTTTCTTCTAAATCATATTTTTTCATCATAACTACTTTTTATTTTACATTTTGCAGCCTTACATTTAAAATCCCTTATTCCCAATCTTTATTGGTACGATATACTGTTCCTTTAAACAAAGCAACAATAGTATCGTCTCTTTTAATTTCTATTTTATAAAATCCAAACTTATTTTTTAATGATTCTTCTTTAGCTACCGCAACAATCTTATCACCTTCCTTTAGGGCTTCTGTATGATTAATAGAAGTATCTATAGAAACCGATTGTTTACCATGAGTATTAGCCGCAAATGCCAACGCACTATCTGCTAATGAGTAAGTAACACCACCATGAGCAATTCCAAAACCATTTAGCATATCTTTTTTAATAGTCATAGACAAGCTACAAGTTCCCTCAGAAATTTGCTCTATCTCTATACCTAACCATTTACTAAATGGATCGTTATCATACATTTTATGTACAATCTCTTTTGGTGTCATCTTAAAAAAATGTTTTTCCTTCTCTTTTCATTTTACGTAATAACGGAGAACATCTATAACGATCTTCGTGATACTCGCTATACATAGCGTCTAGTTGGTCTACACACCAATCAATTCCTTTCTCATCTGCCCAAGCTAACAATCCTTTAGGATAATTAACTCCTTTGGTCATCGCGTTATCTATATCTGCTGCAGAAGCAATGTTTAAAAACAAGGCATCAGCTGCTTCATTAATTAACATTACCAATACTCTATCAAAAATTGTTTTAGCTAAAGCCTCATCTTGTTTAGGTTCTGGCTTAACAGCTCCTTCAGCATAATCATAATATCCTTTACCAGATTTTCTTCCTAAGTACCCAGCTTCAGATAAACGCTTTTGAGTAAAAGCTGGCTTGTATCTTGGATCAAAATAGAATGCAGTAAATACAGTTTCGGTAACCGTATAATTTACATCGTTACCAATAAAATCCATTAATTCGAATGGTCCCATTCTAAATCCACCTAAGCTTTTTAAAGCCCAGTCTATCGTAGCAAAATCGGCTAAACCTTCTTCATAAATACGTAGCGATTCTCCATAAAAAGGCCTTGCAACACGATTTACAATAAACCCAGGAGTATCTTTAGCTACTGCTACTACTTTTTTCCAGCTATCTATTGTTTCTACTGATTTCTCTAAAACTTCTTTTGAAGTTTGAACTGCTGGAATAACTTCTACCAACTTCATTAACGGAGCTGGGTTAAAAAAGTGAATTCCCACACATCTTTCTGGCTTTTGTAAAGAAGCTGCGATTGATGCAATAGATAATGAAGAAGTGTTAGAAGCTATAATACAATCGTCCGAAACATAAGTTTCTAACTCTGAAAAAACTTTTTGCTTAATGTCTAAGTTTTCTATAATTGCCTCAATAGTAAGATTTGAATCTCCTAAATCTTTTAAACTAGCTACATAAGAAATATTGGATTGAATTCTTGACTTTTCAGCATCATCAATTCTTCCTTTTTCTACTAGTCTATTTAATATTTTTTCTAAGCTAGCTTTACTCTTGTCTAAAGCTTCTTGTTTGGTATCGCAAACTTTTACTTTACAACCTGAAGTAGCTGCTACTTGTGCAATACCACTCCCCATAGTTCCTGAACCTATAATTCCTACGTTCATATTATTTTACTTTTTTGAACTTTTCTTTTGAACCTATTAACTTATTATTTTTAAATTTTAATTTTTTATTTGAAAAAAAATGATAAAATTCAAATTGAGGATTCTTTTCTTCTAATTCAATAGATATGTCATCATAATTAAAGTTATCCATTGATATGCTTACGTAATCGTGTGCTAAATAATAAGCACATAGGCTATCTACTTTTATTTTAGGAAGTAAAACTTCTCCTTTAAAATCTGTTTCTTTGAAAAAAACAACACTGTCCTTTCTCTTGAGCATACACATAGCTCCTTCAAAAGCTTGCTTTTTATTATCAACAATTCTGACTTTAATTGAATCTAGCTGATTTAATTCTTTTTTTAGCAATTTAAAATTGTCCTTAAATTCATCATCATCTGGTTGATAATCACTATTTAAAACTATATTATCTCCAAGTACAACAAATTTACCGATAGTTTTGCCATTAATTAAACCTTCCTGCCATCGATATTCAAAAACACCATTATTAGTCAAATTTAAATTAGAACCAACTCCATAAATATCTTCTTCTAAATAATATTCACCTACTATCTTTTCTTCCAAGTTTTTTGAAGAACAACAAGCTATAAATATTGTAATTATTAAGAAGTAGAATACTTTCATTATTTTCCAATAAAGTTTGGTTTTCTTTTTTCTACAAAGGCATTAACTCCTTCTGAATAATCGTGAGATTGAGCAGATTCTATTTGGTATTTAGACTCTAAAGCTAACTGCTCTTCTAAGTTATTGGTTAGCGATTGATTTAAAACACGCTTAGTTAATCCTAACGCTTTAGTAGGCATCTTAGCCATTTTAACCGCTAACTTTTCTATGTAAGCATCAAATTCTTCAGCTGCCACAGACTTATAAATCATTCCCATTTGCTCCGCTTCAGCAGCCATTACTTTATCTCCAGTCATCATTAAAGCAGCTGCTTTCTGGAAACCAATTAGTCTTGGTAAAAAGAAAGTTCCAGCACTATCTGGTATCAAACCTATTTTACTAAAAGCCTGAATAAAACTAGCATTTTCGTTAGCAATAACAATATCACAAGCCAAAGCTATATTAGCTCCTGCTCCTGCAGCTACTCCATTTACTGCCGCTATAATTGGTTTTTCTATTGCTCTAATTCTTTCAATAATTGGATTGTAATGCTCTTCTAAAATAGCTTTAAAACCTGGGTTTAATTCTGGAGTTGTAACTTCTTTTAAATCTTGACCAGCACAAAATGCTTTACCATTTCCTGTTAAAACTATTGCTCTAACTTCATCATTAGTATTACAATCATCTAACTTCCCTTGTAAATTCAAAGCCATTTCTCTGTTAAAGCTATTGAATACTTCTGGTCTATTTAGCGCTATAAACGCAACGTTGTTTTCAATCTTAATTTCTATTGAACTCATATATCTTATAAATACCAATTCCCGCCTAAGCGGGAATATTTATTTTAAACATTTAAAGTAGTCGAAAGGCTCCAAACAATCTTCGCACTGAAAAAATGCTTTGCAGGCTGTTGAGCCAAACTGACTTACCATTTTTGTATTGGTTGAGTTACATTGTGGGCAACTCACTATTTTTTTATTTCCTAATAAAGCTTCTTTATCTGCATCTGCTTCTAAAGGAGGAGCTATACCATATTCCCTTAAAGCAATTCTTCCTTTTTCTGTTATCCAATCTGTAGTCCAAGCTGGAGAAAGTACTAATTTCACTTCAGCATCAAAACCAGCATTTTTTAACGCAGCCTTAATATCATCTCCTATAACATCCATTGCTGGACAACCAGAATAGGTTGGAGTAATTTTTACAAAAGCTTTGCTTTCTTCTAAAATAGCTTCACGTACTACTCCCATTTCTAAAATAGATAACACTGGTATCTCAGGATCGGATACCGCTGCTAATATCTCTTGTAATTCTGGGGCAATATGTGGAGTTTGATCTACCATTCCATTCCAGGGTAAGTTCTTTGCATATACTGCATATCTGATAATAAATATCCTAAATGCTCTGTATGAATACCTTGTTTACCTCCTTTTTGAAACCATTTAGATTCTGGAATTTGAATAGTAGCTTCGTTTAAAATCTCGTTTACTTTTTTATAATAACTTTCTTTTAATTGAGTAACATCTACAGCCACTCCAGCTTTTACCATTTCTATATCAGAATCTGTTTGGTGGAATAACTCATCTGTATACGTCCAAAGTACATCTACAGCATCTTGAATTTTTTGATGGCTTTCTTCTGTTCCATCTCCTAAACGAATTACCCAGTCCGAAGAAAAACGCTCATGGTATTTTGCTTCTTTAACAGATTTTACAGCAATTGCTTGTAACGTTTCATCAGAACTTTTCTTTAACTCTTCTAAAAACAATACATGGTATACATCAAATAAAAACTGACGAACAATTGTATAAGCAAAATCAGTATTTGGTTGCTCTACTAATAGTACATTTTTGTATTCACGTTCTCTACGTAAGAAAGCTATATCATCTTCCGTTCTTTCATCTCCAGACACATCTGCAGCATACTGAAAATAACTTCTTACTTGTCCAAATAAATCTAATGAAATATTAGTACAAGCTATATCTGTTTCTAAACTAGGACCATGACCACATAACTCTCCCATTCTTTGACCTAAAATCAAAGAATTGTCTGCAACTCCTAATATGTAATTATATAAATCTTTATTCATTTCTATTGCCGTTACAAATTACATGTGTTTTAATTCATCCGGAAGATTGTAAAAAGTAGGATGTCTATATACTTTATCTTGAGCAGGCTCAAACATCTCTCCATTATTATCTGGATTTGATGCTGTAATATCTTTAGATTCTACTACCCAAATACTAACACCTTCCATTCTTCTTGTGTAAACATCTCTAGCATTTTGAATAGCCATTTCTGCATCTGCAGCATGTAAACTACCACAATGCCTATGCTCTAAACCATTTTTGCTTCTTACAAACACTTCCCAAAGAGGCCAATTATTATTCATATTATTATTTTTAGTATTGAGTATTGAGTATTAAGTACTGAGCGTTTTTATCCTAACTACTCTTTACTGAATTCTCAATACTGATTTATGCTACTTCTTGCTTTTCTTTTTTTGCTGCATGAGCCATCGCTCCGTCACGAACCCACTTACCGCCTTCATAGGCATTAACTCTAGCTCCTATACGTTCTTTGTTACAAGGACCATGTCCTTTTACTACTTGCCAAAACTCATCCCAGTCTATCGGACCAAAATCATAATGTCCTCTCTCTTCATTCCATTTTAAATCAGGATCTGGAACAGTTAATCCAATTAACTCTGCCTGAGGAATTGTTTGATCTATAAATTGCTGACGCAACTCATCGTTAGTTTTACGCTTCAATTTCCACTTCATAGATTGCTCTGTATGCGTAGATTCTGCATCTGTAGGACCAAACATCATAATAGAAGGCCACCACCATCTGTTTAATGCATCTTGAGCCATTTCTTTTTGCTCTGGTGAACCTTGAGCTAATTTCATCATGATCTCAAAACCTTGACGCTGGTGAAAACTTTCTTCTTTACACACACGTACCATAGCTCTTGCATAAGGACCATAAGAAGTATTCATTAAAGGAACTTGATTAATAATAGCAGCACCATCGACTAACCAACCTATTGCTCCCATATCTGCCCAGGTAACTGTTGGATAATTGAATATGCTTGAATATTTAGCTTTTCCTGTATGTAATTGGTCTAATAATTCATCTCTAGAGATTCCTAAAGTTTCACAAGCACTGTATAAATACAATCCATGACCAGCTTCATCTTGTACTTTTGCCAATAAAGCTACTTTTCTTCTTAAAGAAGGAGCTCTAGTTATCCAGTTCCCTTCAGGTAACATACCTACAATCTCTGAATGCGCATGTTGAGAAATTTGACGTATGTGCGTCTTTCTATATTTCTCTGGCATCCAATCTTTAGGTTCTATTCTTACATCATCAGCAATTTTCTTTTCAAATGCTGCCTCTAAACTTTTTAATTCTGCTTCACTCATATCTTTTGTTTTTAAGTGATTCTTCTTATGCATCAAAATCAACCACTACTTTATCTGTAGTTGGCACCGCCTGACATGTTAACACATATCCAGCATCAATCTCATATGGCTCTAAGCCATAGTTTAATTTCATCTCTACTTCTCCTTCTACTACTTTAGCTTTACAAGTACAACAAACCCCTCCTTTACAAGCAAAAGGCAAATCTGCATCGTTTGCTAAAGCAGCATCTAAAATATTATCGTAGTCAGGCTCCATTTCAAAATGGAACTCTTTATCTCCATCAATAATAGTAACCTCTGTATGTTCAGCTTGCTGCTCTAAAACCTCTGCTACATGTTTTTTATCTGCCTCTGAACCACCAGCATTAAATAATTCAAAATGTATTTTTTCTTTTTCTAACCCAGCTTCCATCAACTCGTCTTTTATCAAGAAAATCATTTCTTCTGGACCACAAATAAAACATTCGTCTACAGATTTAACATCTATTACCTTACTTGTAAGTTCTTGTAATTTTTCTGAAGTAAACCTTCCGTTTAACAAAGGAATTCCTCTTTGTTCTTTGGTTAAAAAATAAAAGACTTCAAACCTACCTAAAAACTTATTTTTAAGTCCTTCTATTTGTTCCTTAAAGATAATGCTTTTTACCTTTCTATTCAAGTAAAACAACTGAACTGTAGCCTCTGGTTCTAAAGCCAAATGTGTTTTAATTATTGATAAAATAGGAGTAATACCACTACCAGCAGCAAACACAATATAGTTTTTTGGTTTCGTAACATCTACCTCAACAAAAAACTTACCATCTGGAGCAGCTACTTCTAACACATCTCCTGCCTTTAATTTTTCGTTAGCATAGGTAGAAAACTTACCTCCTTTTATCTTTTTAATAGCAACTTGCCATTTATTTTCTATCGGACTCGAGCATAAAGAATAAGAACGACGAACATCTTCATCGTTTATATCTTTTTTTAACGTTAGATATTGTCCTTGAGTAAATTGAAAATTACTCTGTAATGATTCAGGAACATCAAAAGTTACCGCTACAGTATCTTTTGTTTCCTTGTAAACATCTTTTACTACTAATTTGTGAAAATCAGCCATATATAATTTCAAATTTTATCAAAGCTAACAATTGTTAGTTAGTTTTGCAAATTGTTGGTTTAAAAATCGTTAATTGGTAATTCCTCTTAATAACACTTTTCCAAGGTCTGATATTAAGGCTTCAGGGTCTATTTTGTCTTTTTTAGGTATCCATAAATAAAGAGAACGAAGGGTTGAAAGAATTGAAAACATCATCGTTTCAACATTAACATCAGCTATTTCTTTATCTGAAACTCCCTGTAGAAGTATTGCCTTAAAGTTTTCTTCATATTCCTTTCTAAGTAGAAAATACCTATCTAAATCTTCCTCTAAGTGCATCCAATCAGCATTTAAAGCTGCCATTCCATTTGGATTATTAGTCGTAATATTTACATGCAAAGCGATAATGGCCTGAAGTTTTTCAATTGTTGACGAATTATCTTCAACAATTAATTGCATTCCTGAAGTAAAATCCTCGGCCAATGACATCATAATATTTGCTAGAATCTCTTGTTTAGATTTGATATGGTTATATAGACTAGCTGCTTTTATACCTAGCTCATTAGCTATATCTCTCATAGAAACAGCACTGTAACCTTTTTCTTTAAACAAGAAACCCGCTACTCTTATGATTTCTTCTTTTCTATTTTCAGTTTTCATTTACAAGGGGTTAAAAACTAATTAACGTTAGTTAGAGATGGCAATATATAAAAAAATAACTAAATCATTAAATAATGTTAATTTTCTGCGAGTCAATAGGAATAGAATTTAGTAGTTTTGCTTAGTACAGTAATTTACTAGATTAATCATGAATACAAGCATCGAAAGTAACCCGCTAATAGACAGGCTACCTCCGCATTTAAAACAATTTATAAAGCCACAAAACTACAGTGACTACTCTCCTATAAATCAAGCTGTTTGGCGTTATATAATGCGTAAAAATGTGAACTATTTAAGTAAAGTTGCTCACAACTCTTATTTAAAAGGCCTAAAAATGACTGGGATAAACATCGATACCATTCCGAGTATGTATGGAATGAATAGGATTTTAAAAGAAATTGGGTGGGCTGCAGTTGCTGTAGATGGTTTTATACCTCCTAATGCTTTTATGGAGTTTCAAGCCTATAAAGTCTTGGTTATAGCTTCAGATATAAGACAATTAGAAAACATGGAATATACACCAGCTCCTGATATTATTCATGAAGCTGCAGGGCATGCTCCAATAATTGCCAATCCAGATTATGCAGAGTATTTAAGACGTTTTGGTGAAATAGGATCGAAGGCTATACTTTCTAGTCATGATAACGACATGTACGAAGCAGTTCGAAAACTATCTATTTTAAAAGAAGCTCCTAACTCTACTCAAGAAGAAATTATTGAGGCTGAAAAAGCAGTAGATGAACTACAAAACAAAAAAGTAATTCTCTCTGAAATGGCTCAGATAAGGAATCTTCACTGGTGGACAGTTGAATATGGTTTAATTGGGACGACTGAAGATCCTAAAATTTACGGAGCAGGATTACTATCATCTATTGGTGAAAGTGAATGGTGCATGACAGATAACGTTATAAAAAAACCTTATTCTATAAAGGCTGCTAACCAAGAATTTGACATCACCAAACCACAACCTCAGTTATTTGTTACTCCAGACTTTGCTTATCTAATGGAAGTCTTAGAAGAGTTTTCTCGTAGTATGGCTTTACGAAAAGGTGGATTTAGAGGACTACAAAAGTTAATCGACTCTAAAAAAATTGGAACTATTGAATTAAACACAGGGTTACAAATCTCTGGTAAGTTTACTCAAATGATTACAGATGAGGATAACAATGTGGTATTCTTTAAAACAGAAGGTCCAACCGCTTTAGCAAACAGAGAAAAAGAATTAATTGGTCACGGTATTGAAGCTCACCCTCATGGTTTTAGCTCTCCAATAGGAAAACTGAAAGGTATTAGCTTAGCTATTGAAGATATGGGACCTAGAGACTTAAAAGCTTATAATTTTTATGATGGAAAACGTATCTTTTTTGAATATGAAAGCGGAATTACAGTTGAAGGCTTAAATATAACAGGAATTAGAAATTTAAACGGCAAGTTAATCTTAATACAATTTGAAGACTGTACTGTAAAATATAATGAAGATGTTTTATTTAAACCCGAATATGGCACATTTGATTTAGCCGTAGGATCTGAAGTAGTGTCTGCTTATGCAGGAAGTGCTGACTTTAGATCTTTTAACAACCTTTATCATGTTTCTGAAACCAAAACAATTATTCAAGAAAAGGCTCCAGCCACAATTGAATTAGAAAAGCTTTATAAAGAAGTTAGAGATATGAGAGACAATAACTCTTTTTCTGTAGAGCACGCAAAAAGCATTCTTAGTACAATAAATAACAACCATCCTAATGATTGGTTATTAAGTCTAGAGCTTTTAGAATTAGCTAAGCATAACAACCAAGATGAATTAACAGTAATATTGACTGAACAATTGGTTCACAAAAAAGAAAAACAACCAAAAATTGCTCATTTAATTCAAGGAGGAATCAATTTAATATAGCAAAATAAAACCTCAAGTGATTCTTGAGGTTTTATTTTATTTTCTACAAATACTATTCATAAAAAAACTGAGAGTTTGTAGTCTCTTCATTTGGTGTACCTGCTTCTAATGTTGTTACAGCCGTTATTGGATAATTCGAACTATTATAAGTATATGTAGTCTCTTCATTATCATTTGGAGTTAACCCACTAGTGTTATTTCTAGATAACAAGTTGTTATTAAAAGCATAATTTCCTAGTAATTGAAACACCTCTCTTTGATGAATATTTTTAAACACACCATTTTTATCATCATAAACTGATGTATAATCACTATCTCCGTTGGTATGATCCTGAGTTACTTCATTACCATTACTAAACGTATAGACATAAATAGCTCCTCCGTTTTCATTTTCAGTAACTGTACCATCAGAATTATGTGTAAATGTATCTACTATGGTATTTGCACCCGTAAATTCAGTAGTTACTTTTATCAGTCTGTTACTACCATCATATTCTAATGTTGCCGTAGACTCTAGAGTACTCCCATCAAAATCTTCAATCGTTGTCAATAAATCACCAACATAAGTATAGTTATAACTATAACCATCAGAAACAACCAATTCTGTTAACTTATTTCCATCATAAGTTAAATCTGTAGTTACTGACCCTACGGTGGGGTCGCTAAAAGTATCGATTACCTTCTTTAATAAAACACTATCGTCATTAGGTGGAGTTGAAGAAGAGTCATCACCAGAACATGACATTAACGTTGCTGCCGCAACGAACATAGCCAAAATTGTTTTTTTCATCGTGTAAAAATTTTAATATATAAAAGTTAGCAGCAAACCTATAGTTTTCTTACTCATCAGAAAAATATTTTCTTATATATAAAAAAATTATCAACTCAAATCTAATCATGAAAAACTAATTACCTAGTTTAGTTTTTTTGATATGATCTTCTTCTTTAAATAACAAAGGAGTCTCTTCTAAAATTTTACATTTGGCAACTTAGATTGAATCTCAACTATTTTTCTTTCTATATTCTCTAAAAAAAGCTGGTGCTTTTGAGACTGAGGATTAAACGGTTTATGAGCCAAGCCTTTTTGAATTACCTCGATCTCTTTCATTGTGAGTAAAGACTTTTCAGACACCCAAACCTCAACAAATCTTTTCCAAATATAATCTACAGCAATTTGATTAGGGTGAATCATATCTTCTTTATAAAAACGATAATCTCTTAATTCATCCATCATAATTTCGTAAGATGGAAAATAACTTACATTAAGTGTTTGATGTATTGCCGTTAATAAATGAGCCTTACTTTGTTTGTTTTGAACAAAGCCATCTTTTATATGTCGTACAGGTGAAACCGTATAAATTAATTGAACTTTTGAATTTACTGATCTTATCAATTTTTCAACATTCAACAAAGAGCTCTTAATTTCTTCTACAGACAATAGTCTTTTATTAAATTCTTTTTGAGGGATTTTATGGCAATTGGCTACTGTTTTTCCTGTTTCTATATATTCATAAACCCAAGCAGTTCCTAAAGTAATTATTAAATGTGTCGTATTACTAATTTGCTCATAAGATGATATCAGAATTGAACTCAAATTATTAAGCAGATCTTCCTTATTAGTATTACTTAAGCTAGAATGAGCATCTAAACAATGATATTGTTCATTCTGAAAAATTAATTCTTCTTCTGAATAGAATTTCTGATTAATCACCCTTTCTAAAAACGTTTCAATTGCTTTGGGGTGAAATAATATTCCGAATGGATTGATCGCAGATTGAAACTTAAAATATGATAGCTTCTCTCCTATATTCTCAGAAAAACACGAACCTAATAACAATAAATTAGAATGATAATCTATTAAATTATCCGACTGTTTAACTATTGGTATTTGAGTTCTAAAATTCATTTAAGAAAAGAAATCCCCACATAAAGTGAGGATTGTTTTTTTAATTTAAATATACTTTTACCGCTTCTAAAGCAGCATCTATACCTGCTGGGTTTTTACCTCCTGCAGTTGCAAAGAATGGCTGACCTCCACCACCACCTTGAATATGCTTTCCTAATTCTCTAACAATAGTTCCTGCATTTAATTCTTTTGCAGCTGCTAAATCTTTAGAAATATAACAAGTTAATGTAGCCTTCCCTTCATTTTCTGCTCCAATAAACAAGAACAGATTATCCAGTTCACCTCCTATTTCATGAACTAAATCTTTAATCTCTTTAGGACCTAAATCTACTTTTTTCGCTAAGAAATTCACACCGTTTATTTCTGCTATTTCCTTTTTTAAATCTCCTTTTAAACTTCCTGCTTTTTCTTTAAGCAACTGTTCTAATTGCTTCTTTAAAGCTGAGTTTTCATCTTGAAGATTTGTAATAGCTTTTACAGGGTCTTTCGCATTTTTAAGTGTTTCCTTAACAGCCTCGTAATTATTTTCTATATCTATAAAATAATCACCAACGGCCATATTAGTAATCGCTTCTATTCTCCTAACTCCTGCCGCTACTGCTCCTTCAGATTTTATTTTAAAATACCAGATATCAGCTGTTTGCTTTACATGAGTTCCTCCACACAATTCCATAGACTGCCCAAAACGAATAGCACGAACACTGTCTCCATACTTTTCTCCAAACAAAGCTAAGGCTCCTTCGTCTATAGCCTGTTGCATTGGTATATTTCTTTTCTCTTCTAAAGGTAAATTCTCTCTAATTCGAGCGTTTACAAATTCTTCGATTTCGTTTAATTGATCTGCATCTACTTTAGAAAAATGAGAGAAATCGAAACGTAAATATTTAGGGCTTACTAAAGATCCTTTTTGCTCTACATGACTTCCTAAAACAGCTCTTAAGGCTTGATGCAATAAATGTGTTGCTGTATGATTACTAGCCGACAAACTTCTACTCTCTTTATCTACAACCGCTTTAAAACGATGGTTTACATTAGATGGTAGATTTTTAGTGTAGTGAATTATTAAATTATTCTCCTTTTTAGTATTTAAAACATATACTACATCTCCGTTAGGAGCTTCTATATAACCAACATCTCCTACTTGCCCTCCTCCTTCTGGATAAAAAGGGGTCATATTAAACACTAACTGGTATTGATCTCCGTCTTTTTTGGTAGAGATTTTTCTGTAACGAGTTAACTTTACATCTACTTCTAAAGTATCATACCCAACAAATTCTTCTTCCTCATCTTCAACTAAAATTTGCCAATCATCTGTTTCAATAGCTGTTGCTTTTCTAGCTCTATCTTGCTGCTCTTTTAAGGCAACTTCATATTCTGTCTCGTCATAAGAAAAGCCTTTTTCAGATAAAATCAACGCCGTTAAGTCTACTGGAAAACCATAGGTGTCTTTTAATTCAAATACTTTTCTTCCAGATATAGTTTTCGACCCAGCATTGTTCATAATATTCTCTAACAATACTAAACCTAGCTCCAAAGTCTTTAAAAAAGAATGTTCTTCTTCTTTTATTACATTATGAGCCAAGTGTTCTTGAGCCTTAATCTCAGGAAATGCATCTCCCATTTGATGACTTAAGGTTTCAACCAATTTATAAATAAAAGGTTCTTTTTGGTTTAAGAACGTGAATCCGTAACGAATCGCTCTTCGTAAAATTCTTCTAATTACATAACCTGCACCATTATTACTTGGCAGCTGTCCATCAGCTATAGCAAAAGCTACTGCCCTAACATGATCAGCAACAACCCTAATAGCTATATCCTTTTCATCTTCAGGATTGTTAGACGTTTCATATTTTACCCCTGTAATGGTTTCGATTTCTCTAATTAAGGGTGTAAAGACATCTGTATCGTAATTAGATTTCACCCCTTGCAAAGCCATACATAAACGCTCAAATCCCATCCCAGTATCGATGTGCGTATTAGGTAAATTCTCTAAAGAACCATCTGCTTTTCTATTGAATTGCATAAAAACTAAATTCCACACTTCAACAACTTGCGGATGATCCATGTTTACCAACATTTTACCATCTACTAAATTTCTCTCTTTAAGAGATCTAATATCAATATGGATTTCGGAACATGGTCCGCAAGGCCCTTGTGCTCCCATTTCCCAGAAATTATCTTTCTTATTACCCAACAGAATTCTGTCTTCATCAATGTATTGTTTCCAAATATCATATGCTTCTGTATCCTTAGCTAGCCCCTCTTTTTCATCTCCTTCAAAAATAGTCACATATAAAATATCTTTAGAAATACCATATACTTCTGTAAGCAACTCCCAAGCCCATGCAATTGCTTCTTTTTTAAAGTAATCTCCAAAACTCCAGTTACCTAACATCTCAAACATAGTATGGTGGTAGGTATCTTTACCTACCTCTTCTAAATCGTTGTGCTTACCCGAAACACGTAAACATTTTTGAGAATCTGCTACACGAGCATCTACCACTTTTTTCTGTCCTAAAAAGTACTCCTTAAATGGCACCATACCGGCATTGGTAAACATTAAAGTAGGATCATTCTTTAACACCATTGGCGCAGAAGGAACTACCTTATGTTTTTTAGATTCAAAAAAGTTTAAAAACTTAGAGCGTATTTCTTGAGATTTCATTGATGAATGATATTAAGCTTATCTTAAATTTTAATTATAACTGAAAACAATTTTTATATTTGTGAACCGTTACATTTTTATAAAGCGCAAAAATAGCACATTTTAACTTATGGCTAAAGTAAAATATCATTATGATCCTGAAACGTTGTCTTATAGAAAGATTGAACGTAAAAAAGGACGTGCTTTTACTTTTACATTTTTAATTTTATGCGCAATGTTTTTATGTTTAATTGCTGGCGCGATTATTTCTCCTTATTTTATTGAAACGCCACATGAAAAAGCTTTAAAAAGAGAAAACGAAAACTTAAAACTTCAATACAACTTTTTAAGTGAAAGGGTAGAATTAGCTGAAAATGCATTAGCAAATGTAGCTGATAGAGATGAAAATATTTATCGCATTTTTTTTGAAGCCAATTCTATTTCAGATGCCCAAAGAAAAGCAGGCTTTGGAGGGATTAATCGCTATAAAAAATTTGAAGGCCAGCCCAATTCAGATTTAATTAAAAACTCTGCTAAAAGAATCGATATTTTATTAAAGGGGATTGAAGTTCAATCTCGTTCTCTAGATGAAATAGAAAAGTTAGCAAAAGATAAAGAAAAATTACTCGCTGCCATTCCTGCTATACAACCTGTACAAAACAAAGATCTTACTAGGGTTGCCTCTGGATATGGAATGCGTATACACCCTATTTTAAAATACCGTAAAATGCATAACGGAATGGATTTTACTGCTCCTAAAGGCACTCCTATTTACGCAACTGGTGACGGGGTTGTTACCAAAGCCTCTAGAGCTTCTGGTTTTGGAAAAGTTATTTATATTGACCATGGTTTTGGATACATGACCAAGTATGCTCATTTAAATAAATTTAATACTCGAAAAGGAAAAAAAGTAAAACGTGGTGATATTATTGGTTATGTAGGAAATACTGGTTTATCCTCAGGACCACACCTACACTACGAAGTACACAAAAATGGCAAACCAATTAACCCTGTAAACTTTTATCATGGTGATTTGAGTCCGGAAGAGTATGAAATTATGCTTGAAAAAGCCGCTCAGGAAAATCAATCTCTTGATTAAATTATGCATATTAATCTACCCGAAAAAAGATATTATAAAATTGGTGAGGTTGCCAAAGCTTTTGGCGTAAACACTTCTTTAATTAGATTTTGGGAAAAAGAATTCGATGTACTAAAACCTAAAAAAAACGCTAAAGGAGATAGAAAGTTTACTCCAGAAGATGTAAAAAACCTTCAACTTATTTATCACCTTGTAAAAGATAAGGGCTACACTTTAGATGGAGCTAAAATTCACTTAAAAGAATCGAAATTTAAAATACTGCAGAATTTCGAAATGATTAGAAAGTTAGAACACATAAAAGCTGAGTTACAAAAAATAAAAGAAAACCTATAATCAACTGTTTTCTTGACTGTTACATATATTTTCATTAACTTTAGGCTTACCTACTCCTTTCGAGTTTACACTTTTTGAGACTTAAACACCTTACAATAGTTACACATATATTTTAACTAACACGTGTTATTAAACAACACAAAAACAAGTATATATGTGATGAATAAAACTACATTTCTCGTAACGCTACTCCTACCTTTACTTATTTTTTCACAAGACCACTTATTAGATAATGTTTATATTAACAATCTATCTAAAGAACTAAAAACCTATACCGTTTTAGACGCTGGCATCAACACTAAATTCGACGAAAAAGGAGCTACTTTTTTTAAAGATAAATTTTTAATTATATCTTCGAGAAAAGTTGGAGCTTTTTCTAAAAAAGACGAAATAACCAATCAACCTTACTCTAAAGTTTACTGCTTAGATATTAAACAAAGTGGTGATTTAAAACGACCTTTACTTTTTTCTACAAGTTTAAATGCAAAAAATGCTCATATTGGTGCTATTATTTTTACTCCTGACGAAAAAACAGCCTATTTTACTAAATCTAACTCAAAAAACAACTATCAGCTTTATAAAGCAACCATTAATGCTAAAAAACCTGGTAAATGGAAAAATATAGAACTACTTAACTTTAGTCTCAACCAACCGTATTTAGATATTAAAGATTTATACATAAACCCCGAAGGTTCTCTCTTATATTTTTGCTCTAATTCTCAAAAAGAAGGTTTTGGAGGTTACGATATTTATGTAGCGGACATTAAGAATGATAAAACTATCGGAGAGCCATTAAATCTAGGAAAAAAGGTTAATACTGAAGGAGATGAACGTTCACCTTATATAACAGGTGATAAGAAATATTTATTCTTTGCTTCATCTGGACATCATTCAACTGGAGGGTTAGACTTATATAAAAGTAGAATTGTTCATCATCAATTTACTCAACCAATCAATTTAGGTTTAGATATTAACAGTGCTCAAGATGACTACGCTTTTGTTATGGCCAATAACAAAATAGCATATTTTACCTCAAATAGGTTAAATGGACATGGAGGAACTGATATTTATAAAATAATTTTAAATCCTCCTAGCCAAGATCTTTCAGGTTACGTGTTAGACGATGAAACCAATATTATTTTACCTGATGCAAAAATTACATTACTTGATGAAGAAGGAAATATACTAAGTACAACTAAATCAAATAAAAACGGATATTATACATTTAATAAACTCAATTCACTTGATCGCTATTTTATTCATGTTGAAAAGGAAGGGTATTTTACACTTAACTCTCCTTTTAAAGCTTACCAAATTAAAAACTATACTTATAAAGAAAATTTATACCTGCATACCGAAGAGCCAGAAATAATTACCTTGGATTATAAAACCTTTATCAAGTTAGATAAAATTTACTTTGAGTATAACAAATCTACTGTAAAACCTGAATCTTATTACCTACTAGATAAAGTAGCAGGTATATTGAGAAAACACCCAGAATATCATTTAGAGATTAGATCTCATTCAGACAATAGAGGTACTTCTGTATACAATCTAAAATTATCTCAAAAAAGAGCCAATGCTGCTTTAAATTACTTAGCCAACAAAGGTATATCTAAAAACAGATTAACTGCAATAGGATTTGGAGAAAGTAATTTACTTATTAAATGTGATACAAATTGTACTGAGGAACAGCACCAAACTAACAGAAGAACAGAATTTATATTAACCAATAAATAATGACTATTAACTTAACCTATATTTACTATGAAAAAGAAAGTTTTTACATTAGCTTGCCTAATGTTATTTCTACTGGCAAGTTGCGGAGCAAGCAAGTGGAACTGTACTAAGCGATACTGTAATGCTACTGAATTGAATTATGAAATAGACCCATCAGTAGTACAACCATAAAGATTTTTTGGGGCGAGTAAAACCATCTTAGCACTATTTTTTTTAGAATATACTAAGATGGTTTTCAATTTATTTTTTTCTAAAATACACTTTAATAGGCACTCCTGAAAAATCAAAATGCTCTCTCAATTTGTTCTCTATAAAACGCTTATAAGGATCTCTAATATACTGAGGAAGATTACAGAAAAACACAAACTGAGGTGTTTTGGTAGGCAATTGCATACAATACTTAATCTTTACAAACTTACCCTTATAAGCAGGTGGAGGCGTGTGTTCAATAATTGGTAGCATTAAATCATTAAACTTACTCGTTTGTATTTTCCTGCTTCTGCTTTTAAAAACATCTACAGCAGTTTCTATAGCTTTAAAAATTCGCTGTTTGGTAACTGTTGATATAAAAACAATAGGAACATCTGTAAAAGGAGCTATTTGTTCTCTAATATGTTTTTCAAAGGCTTTGGTGGTTTGAGTGTCTTTCTCTACCAAATCCCATTTATTAACTAGTATAACAATGCCCTTACTATTCTTTTCTGCTAACCAAAATATATTTTGAACTTGCCCGTCAAAACCTCGAGTAGCATCAACTACCAACAAACAAACATCACTATGCTCAATTGCTCTAATAGAACGCATAACCGAGTAAAATTCTAAATTCTCTTTTACCTTAGCTTTACGTCTTATTCCTGCTGTATCAACTAAATTAAAATCAAAACCAAAACGATTATATTTGGTGTCTATAGCATCACGAGTAGTTCCTGCTATATCTGTTACTATGTATCTATCTTCACCAATAAGCGCATTGATTAAAGACGATTTTCCTGCATTAGGCCTACCTACCACTGCAAATCGTGGCAATTCATCTTCTTCATCCTCCTCTTCTTTTTCTGGCAAAGCGGCTACTAATGCATCTAATAACTCTCCAGATCCACTACCATTTATCCCAGAAATAGGATAATATTCACCCAATCCTAATGAATAAAATTCTGCAGCATCATGAAGCCTATTTGCTGCATCTACTTTATTTACTACTAAAAAAACTGGTTTATTAACACGACGTAACAAATTGGCTACTTCTTCATCCATTCCAGTAATTCCAGACTCTACATCGACCATAAACATAATAGCATCGGCTTCCTCTATTGCTAACTCTACTTGTCTATCTATTTCTGCTTCAAAAATATCATCACTTCCTACAACATACCCACCAGTATCTATAAGTGAAAACTCTTTTCCATTCCAGTCAGATTTTCCGTAGTGACGATCTCGAGTAACACCGCTTACAGCATCAACAATAGCTTCTCGTTTTTGAATTAAACGATTAAAAAAAGTTGACTTTCCAACATTTGGTCTTCCTACAATAGCAACAATGTTACTCATAATCTTAAATTTTGTGCAAAAATAGTCTTTTTTAAACGATAATTAAACTTCTTATGAAGCTAAGTCTTGTTTAAAAAATATTGATAGCTTTTTGTATAGTTTTGGATGCTTGCGTTTTAATAGTTTGGGTCTTTCAAAAAAATACTCACTTGCAACTGCAAAAAACTCTACTTTAGAAGTTGCTCCGTATGGATTGATATCTGATTTACCATCGTCTATCTTTTCTATTTTTCTATGAATTAAATCTAACCAAGGTAGTGTATAAGGCTTTTCTATTATACTAGAAGGAAGACCATCTATAGTCCCATCTGCCATGTCTATTAAATGAACAAACTCGTGTATAGCTGTATTGTTTTTATCTGTTTTATTTTCAAAACCATGCCGCAGTGCTTTTAGAGAAAGTATCATTTTATACTGCAAATAACCTGTACCAACCATTCCCAATATCCTTCTATTATTTCTATTTCCCTTATACTGAAAAATTTCATTAAACGCATCAGGAAAAACATATACGACTTTTAAATTACTATACCTCCAATTATCAAAACCAAATACCGGAATTATAGCACTTGCTCCAATATAAATCTTATCTAAATCTGTTACTTTACAATCTACTGGTTTTATAGTTGTAGTTTTTAGAAAAAAAGCTACCCTTTTAGTAAAACTTTCTTTTTCTAATTCAGTCAAGTTCTTATAGTAAAGTACATTTTCTAGTAAAAGATTTTTTTGCTTTGTGGTTAAGTCTCCTCCAAACTTTTGAACTATTACTTCTTTTTTATTAGTAATATAATAAATCATAAAAAACAAGAATACGATTGCCAAAAATAGTAACATAAAAATACCCTCAATAAATTAATTGAGGGCATAAAATACAAATTTAATTTCTTACTAATAATTTAGTTCATATATACTAATAGTATTAGAAACCTCGTTAGTTATTATTAATAAATCTTTACCATTAGGACTCTCGTTTGCAGGTATTACTAACAATCCTTCTGGAGCTACATCTGAAGTTTCATAAACCCAAGACACAAACTCTGGAGATGTTGGATTTGTTATATTAAATACCATTGCTCCCCCTGTTCTCTCTAAACCAACAAACAACAATGTTTTATCTAAAACCCGTAACGTTGTAACTGCCTCTGGTTCTGCTCCTTTATCATCACTCCTTCCGTCTGCTTCTCCATCATCACAGTTAAATAAACCTGAATTTAATTCATAATTCTTTTTTCCAATTATATCCCCACTATCATATACAAGTGTTCCGTCTGTAGCCCAAATACTAAAAGACCTTGCTCCATAAGAATATAACTTATCATAATCGCCATCGCCATCTACATCCCCATTAGCCGTAGTTGTTTTTAACCTTCCTAGATTAGCCAATTCTTGAAGTTCTGCCGCATTAGGAAAAACTGTTGGATCTAAGGTTAAATCTTTAATTCTTTCTTCTTCTGAGTATCCATCATAATCTCTAGCATCGCCTTCGTTAGCTGATACAATATACCCAACACCATTTATTGACACATAATCTATTGCATCTGGTTGATAAAAACCATAAACTGGCCAGTTTTTAAAGTTTCCTATAATATCATCTTTATTACTAGCATCTATCATATTATTTGGTAGATTATGGTTTTTTGTTCCCAAACCAAAAAGAGAACTGATGCTTTTTGTTTCAAGGTTTACTACTGCCATACCGTTATTCTCTTGAAGTGATACGTAGGCATATTTAGAATCTGAAGAAACTGTTATATATTCTGGTTCTACATCTTGAGCTAGACTAGCATTAGGACCAAAAACTCGAAAATCGTTTCCAATAGTTTGACCATTAAAACTTGTAAAATTTAACTGATGAGTAACTCCATTTTCTAGCTCAACAACTGTAACACTTCCTTCTGGATCTACTGTATAATCATCATTTGGTTCACCCTCATTGGCTGAAATAAGATATTTCCCGTCTGGACTAAATGTTACCATATCTGGTAATGCGCCTGCATTATATGTAGCAACTAATTCTTGAGTATCTGTTTTGTACAAAGCTAAGTATCCAGGATTTTGCTTATTACTATTTTCTAATGCAACAGCTAATTTTTTATCATTAACCGATACACTATTTGGATTAGATGTTAAAGCTATTGATGTTCCTTGAACTGGATTGTTAGGATTAGATATATCCCAAACAGATATTACGTTATCTACCGGATTTACTACAAATAACTTTTTTGTTATGGGATCAAAGGCAGAAATTTCTGCATATCCTTCATTTCCACTTCCGTTAGTAAAACCACCTATTCTTTCTATTGTTAAATTAGATAGGTTTAATGTTTGTGATGGTTGATTTCCTGTAGCATCGTCATCTGTTTTGCACGATACAAAACTCAATGCTGTTATTAGCAAACTTGAGATTATTCTTTTCATTGTTAATTAATTTTAATGTGGGTTAAAATTGCTTAACAAGAATTAGTAAATCGTTAACTACTAATTAAAAGAATGTTAGTTTTTTATTTGTTATTGTAACCAAAACGTTTCAGTTGTCTTAAATTACTGCGCCAATTTTTATTGACTTTAACATATAATTCTAAATGAATTTGTTTTCCAAAAAACTTTTCTAAATCTTTTCTAGATTCTACACCGACTCTTTTTAAAGCCGACCCTTTATGCCCTATTATAATTCCTTTCTGAGTTTCGCGCTCTACCATGATAACAGAACGTATTCTAATAATTTCCTCATCTTCAAAAAACTCTTCAGTTTCAATCTCTACAGCATAAGGAATCTCTTTTTTGTAATGCATTAATATTTTTTCCCTAATATTTTCATTAACAAAAAAGCGTTCTGGTTTATCTGTTAACTGGTCTTTAGGATAAAAAGCAGGTGATTCTGGTAATAATTCTAATATTCTATTAAACACTTCTTTTACATTAAAATTTTCTAATGCTGAAATAGGGTATAATTCTGCATTAGGAACTTTATCTGACCAAAATTGCATTTGTTCTTCTAACTTTTCTTGATCGGACGTATCTATCTTGTTTAATAATAATAGTACCGGAATTTTAGAATGAGATATGCGCTTAAAAAAAGCTTCATCTTTTAGGTTTTTTTCTCCTATTTCTACCATATAAAGCAAAACGTCTGCATCTTCAAAAGCAGACTTAACAAAATCCATCATAGATTCTTGTAATTCATATGCTGGCTTAATAATACCTGGTGTGTCAGATAATACAACCTGAAAATCATCTCCATTAACAATTCCTAAAATTCTATGTCTGGTAGTCTGCGCTTTAGAAGTAATAATAGATAACTTCTCACCTATAAAGGCATTCATTAAAGTTGATTTACCCACATTAGGATTACCAATAATATTTACAAAACCTGCTTTATGGCTCATATTCACTGCTTTATTTAAGGCAAAGGTACTACAATATCTTACTAATAAAATTTAGGTTTCAGAAAAAAAATTAAAAAAAAATAATTTTAAAAGGTAGGGTAAATGCATTTCAACTGGTTTTATTACCGTACGTCGATAAAAAGACATGTAAAATAACAATAACTTAAACACAGTAATTATGAAAAGAGCTATCGCAATTATAACAATAGGAATATTTTTAACTTCTTGTGCTGGAGGATGGAGCTGTAAAAAAAGGTATTGTAACACCACTAATAAAAAATCTAAAACTGAAATAACAAAACTACCAACTAAAGAGGAAGTAGTTGTTCAGCCTTAAAAGAAATTAATTTACCCTTAATATATTAACCACAAACCCTAACTATTATGAAAAAAGCAATCGCAATTATCGCAATCGGAACGTTTCTAACTTCTTGTGCTGGAGGATGGAGCTGTAAAAAAAGGTACTGTAAATCAACCGATAAAAAAAATAAAACAGAAATTATTACTACTACATCTAAAGTAGTGGTAACTAAACCATAATAATTTAGTTAGCCCCAACACTAAACATATCAGCCACTGTACCCCAAAGCAGTGGCTGTTTTTTTTTTACTACTTAGTTACCTAAAATTTGCAATAACACATTCTTAGCTTATACATTTTTTAAATCAATATTTAGTTCTTCAATCTTCCATTTAACATTGTTTGAGTATTGAACAAAAATGAATTAAAAAAACATTTTTTGCACATCGTAAGGAATGTTATAATTTTAAGACTTCATTTATAATTAAAATAAACTAGGTGAATAAAAAAGATCAACTACTCGAAACAACTCAATATATAAAATCTAAAGGGTTTGAATCTCCTGAAATTGGAATCGTACTAGGAACTGGATTGGGTAAATTAATCAACGAAATAGATATCATAAAGGAAATTCCTTATTCAGACATTCCACACTTTCCACAAGCAACTGTAGAATTTCACTCGGGCAAATTAATTTACGGTACAATCGAAAATAAAAAAGTAATTGTTATGTCTGGTAGGTTTCATTTATATGAAGGCTACAATCCTTGGCAAGTTACCTATGGCATAAGAACCATGCATAGTTTAGGAATAAAAAAATTATTGATTTCTAATGCTGCTGGTGCTATAAACCTGAATTATAAAAAAGGAGACCTAATGCTTTTAGAAGATCATATTAACTTACAAGGAAGTTCTCCATTAGCTTTTGCAAATGTTGGCGAATTTGGCGATCAGTTTGCAGATATGCTTGAGCCATATTCTAAAAATTTAAACACTCAAATGAAAGCTATAGCAAGTACCTACGACTTAGTGTTGCATGAAGGAACTTATGTAGGTGTTTTAGGCCCTCAATTAGAAACTAGAGCCGAATACAGAATGTTAGGACTAATGGGAGCTGATGCAGTTGGAATGAGTACTGTACCTGAAGTTATTGTTGCTAAACATTTAAAATTAGAAACTGTAGCCGTATCTGTGTTAACGGACGAATGTGACCCAGACAACTTACAACCAGTAAATATTGCAGAAATAATTGCTATAGCTGGTGAAGCTGAGCCTAAAATGATTTTACTATTTAAAGAATTAATAAAAACAATTTAATATTACAATTAATCTAATGAGAAAGGTTGTAATACCTAATATAAGAATATGAGTTATTTAGACACTACACACGATGTATACAAAGAAGCTGCTTTAACCCCAGATGTTGGTTTATGTTGTACTACAAATCCTATTTGGGAACTACCCGGTTTAAAAATACCTAAAATCATGCAAGAAATGAATTATGGCTGTGGTAGTACTGTTCATGCAAGAGATTTAACCAACAATCCTAAAATGCTTTACGTAGGAGTTGGAGGAGGAATGGAATTATTACAATTTTCATATTTCAATCGTCAAAAAGGGGGTGTTGTAGGTGTGGATGTTGTTGATGAAATGCTAGAAGCTTCTAGAAAAAACTTTAAAGTAGCAGAAGAACAAAACTCTTGGTTTAAAAGTGAATTTGTTGACCTAAAGAAAGGAGATGCACTCAATCTACCTGTAGAAGATAACTCTATAGATGTTGCAGCACAGAATTGTCTGTTTAATATTTTTAAAACAGATGATTTAAAAAAAGCAATTGCTGAAATGTATCGTGTTTTAAAACCTCATGGAAGATTGGTTATGAGCGATCCTACCTGTGAGCAACCTATGAACGAAACTTTACGAAATGACGAAAGATTACGAGCTTTATGCTTAAGTGGTAGTTTACCTATTGCCGAGTACGTTAAAATGTTAACTGATGCTGGTTTTGGAACTATAGAAATAAGAGCTAGAAAACCATATAGAATCTTAGATCCAAAAAATTATCCTACAGACGAATTAATTTACATAGAATCTATTGAAGTTGCAGCTATTAAAGATCCTATGCCTGCAGATGGCCCATGTGTTTTTACGGGAAAAGCGGCAATTTATTATGGAGAAGAAGATTACTTTGACGATAAACAAGGACATATTTTACTTAAAAACCAGCCATTAGCTATTTGCGACAAAACGGCTGCTGCTTTAAAAGCCTTGAATAGAGATGATATTTATTTCTCTGAATCTACCTACCATTATGACGGAGGAGGATGTTGCTAAAAACAAAAAGGAGTTTACTTGGTAAACTCCTTTTTTATCTTATATGTGTCTAGGGCATGTTTTATTAAACTCTGTAGGTGTCATACCTCGTAAGTTTTTATGCACTCTTTTTTCGTTGTAATAATACAAATAAGAAATAATCTTGTTTTTCAATTCATCCTTATCTTCATATATAGTTCCTTTTATCAAGTCAATATGTAAACTTGCCCAGAATTCTTTAATGTTAGCATTTAATACTTCTGCATAGCTAGAACCTTGTCCCTTTTTATGTATAACCCCCTTTTCGATCAATAACATATCAAAAGGATTAATTCTATCTGTGCTTCCTTTCAGCACTTCTTCTATTGAACCATTAGAAAGAAGTTCTCTAAATTTTATATTGTAATAATCTGAAAAAACAGTAAAACATTTTAATGTTTTAAACATTAAACATAAAGCCTCTAAATCTTCTATGAGCTCTACCCATACAATTTGAGTACAAGAATCTATAATACCAAATAAATAATATGTCTTTCCTTCATTATTTATTTCTATCGGATGATGATAAATATCTACACATCCTAACTCGCCAGCGAATTCTGTAAATCTATTATTAACAGTCAATTTTTAGTAGTTTTTTGATCAAAATTTATAGTTATTTAGGACAATTAGTGTTCATCCAATTTGATTAGGATTGGATATTATTTAACACTAGTACAAATTATCAAATGTTAAGATGAAAAAACTTTAAAATTTTGTTAAACAAAACCAAACAGTTTCTTAATTAACATAATTTCTCAATATCTATGTCATCCTTCATAACTTTAAAATATAAGTCAGTTTTATTTCTACTTTGTTACACTATTCCTATTAACAATGTTTCGTAAAATTGCCTTTAGAACTCAAATATAATATTGTATTTTTACTACATGAATGACTATTTAGATGCTGTTAAAAAAGCTTATTCTGGATATTGGAGATATCTAAAACATGAAATATTGAATCCTGATTTAGAAAACTATTTCTATGCTCTTATTGCTGTTTCTATTCTTGTTTGGATATTAGAAATTTTATTCCCTTGGCGAAAAAACCAATCTATTTTCAGAAAAGATTTTTGGTTAGACACCTTTTATATGTTCTTTAATTTTTTCATATTTAATCTAATCGTTTTTGCTGCATTATCTTCTTCAACAGTAAAATTGTTTAACGACTTTTTATCTAAAATAGGATTGAATATTTCCAACTTTCAGTTGTTCGATATAGATACTTTACCTAAGTGGTTGGGCTTATTATTATTCTTTCTCGTGTCAGATTTCACACAATGGAACACTCATAGGTTATTACACCGATTTGATTTTCTATGGCAATTTCACAAAGTACACCATTCTGTCAAAGAAATGGGGTTTGCTGCTCATTTACGCTTTCATTGGATGGAAACAGTTGTTTACAAAACTTTACTTTATATACCACTAGCAATCATTGGAGGTTTAGATGCTCAAGATGTAATTATAGTTCATTTTTTTGCATTGACTATTGGCCACTTAAACCATGCTAATTTAGGCTGGGATTATGGTATCCTTAAATATATTTTTAATAACCCAAAAATGCATATTTGGCATCACAGTAAAAAATTACCTGTAAGGTATGGTGTTAATTTCGGACTTACTTTGAGTATTTGGGATTATCTTTTCAAAACCAACTACATTCCTAAAGATGGAATGAATATTGAACTAGGTTTTGATAAGGATGAGAATTTCCCTCAAGATTTTATTCAACAGGAAATTTACCCCATTAAATTAAAAAGATAATGATGAAATTTACAACTATTCTTACAGCTACATTAATTGCTTGCTCTTCTACAAAAAAAACAGTAGAAAACAATCCAAAGTCAAATAACGAAACCATAGTTGTTATAGCCGACACTATAGAAAAAAAAGTATCTTCAATAAAAGATACTGTTGTAATTGCAGAAATAATTGAACAAAAAGAGGAGACTCTTACAGATCCTAATAAACAAATAGAGTCAATCCCCTTAAAAAAAGAAGTTGTAGATCATTCGGTTTTTAATAAGCTTTTACAAGAAAACGTTTCTGAAAACGGAAATGTAAACTATAAAGGTTTTATAAATAACAAAAGTGTTTTTAACACTTATTTAAAAACACTTGAAACCAATTTACCAGAAGACAATTGGACTCATAATGACAAATTAGCTTATTGGATGAATGTATACAATGCCTTTACCATTAAATTGATTATAGACAACTACCCAACCAACAGCATTAAAGACATTAAAGATGCATGGGATGCTCGATTTTTTAAACTTGGAAAGAAATGGTATAATTTAAACGAGGTAGAGCATAAAATCTTGCGTAAAATGGGAGATGCTAGAATTCATTTTGGAATTAATTGTGCTTCTTTTTCTTGTCCACCAATATTAAACAAAGCTTTTACTGCTGCTAATGTAGACCAAGAATTAGATTTTTTAGCCAAGCGTTTTATTAACGATACTCAACGAAATAAAATTTCTTCGGATAGAATTCAGCTGTCTAAAATATTTCAATGGTTTGGTAAAGACTTTAAAACACAAGGCTCTTTAATTGACTACCTGAATAAGTATTCTGATATTAAGATTAATTCTAACGCCAAAAAATCTTACTTAAAATATAACTGGGATTTAAATGAATAAGATTTCAATCATCATACCTACCTTAAATGAAGCTGAGAACATTACTCAGCTTCTGCAACATTTAACAAACAATGCATCAACAACAAAAGTCCAAGAAATTTTAGTAATTGATTGTGGTAGTGATGATGACACCCAACAATTAGTTCTAGAATTAGCCCATACTAACAATAAAATAAAGCTACTACATTCTGAAAGAGGTAGGGCCAAACAAATGAATATTGGAGCTCAGAACGCTCAAGGAGAGATACTGTATTTTCTTCACGCAGATACTTTTCCTCCTAAAGCTTTTGACCAGCTTATTATAAATGAGGTTTCTAAAAATAACTTGGCAGGATGTTTTAGAATGAAATTCAATTCTAAACACTGGTGGTTATTACTAGCAGGTTGGTTAACTAAATTTAATAACAAAGCTTGTAGGGGCGGTGATCAAAGCTTATTTATTACTCAAAAACTATTTCAAAAACTAAACGGTTTTGACGAAAAATTCACCGTATATGAAGATCAAGATTTTATTAATAAATTATATAATATTGGTCAATTTACTGTAATACAAAAATGGATTACAACCTCAGCAAGGCGATACGAGTCTAACGGGATTTGGAAGTTACAATACCATTTTTGGACTATTTATATTAAAAAGTTTTTTGGAGCATCAGCAGATGATTTATATGCTTACTACTTAAAAAACATTAAAGACTAAACTGCTCTTAATTCTTCCATATCCTTTACAATTTGTTCTATCTTCTTAGCTGTTTTATTTCCTAATCGAAGCATTATTTTAAAAAACAAAGCACTAAGAATAGTTACAACTGGTATAAAAATAAATATCAATTTATTTGAGCCCCCCAAATTAGCATTACCCATTATTTCACCAAAGGTTTTATCTATATTATTAAAGTAGGTATAAATAAGCAATGGTGTTAATACAATAGGTACACTTAGTACCGATAATTTAAAATTAAACATCGTTATCTGTTTTAATTTTTCGCGCACCCTCTTTAAATAATCATAGCAATTAACTGTAAACTCTATATGCTTAATTGCTTGCAATTGTTTTTTAGCCACAAATATCCACGGAATTACAGTTAAAGCACAGATAATACCCCACACAAAACTCTTAGCCAAAATACTACCTAATACGAGATTAAAAAATGTGATAATAAAAAGCAAAACTACTTCATTCTCCATTTTCTTTACCAGAACCTCCACAATGTGTTGTGACTTCTTATTATAGATTTCATTCAACCTTGGAGCAATTAAATCTTGATTGTTTAAAAATCCGTTTTCCCAAATTGTTTCAATAGACTTTTCCATTTTAGTTGTTTTTAATTAATATTTATTGGTTATTATTTTTTTTAATCTCTCTTTAATTCGTTTTACCCTCACTCCTATATTATTAGAATTAGTTCCTATGATTTCTGCTATTTCTACATAAGGTCTTTCTTCTAAATATAAAAGGATAACTGCCCTATCAACTTCAGACAATTGTTTAATAGCTCTGTATAACATATTTAAATCTTCGTCTGTAAAGGCTTTTACATCTTCAGTAACTTCAGGAGGTAAATAGTCTGAAGCATAATTCTGATGGTTATTTTTCTTTTTCTTTAATAAGGTCATACATACATTTAAAGACAATCTGTAAATCCAAGTAGACCATTCAGATTGTTCTTTAAATCGTTCTCTACTCCTCCATATTTGTAAGCACACTTCTTGATAATAGTCTTCAAAATCTTCTTGCGTATTTGTATAAGCTCTACATATTTTTATGATAATAGCTTTATACGGATGAATAAACAGTATGTAAAAATCACTACTCATTAATTAGTTTTTATCTAGTTAGTGGCTTCAGTCAAAAATTATTACATGTTATAAAAATAAAAAAGCGCATAACAAATGTTATGCGCCCTTAAAAAAGTTTATCAATTATTAAAAATACTGGCCAATACCAAATACAATTCCTCCTGAATTATTTTCGAATGAATAACCATAATCCAATCTAAAAATTGCATTAAATATTTTTTTATGTATGAGTCTAAACCCTAACCCAGAATACAGCTGTCCTCTGCCAAAATCTACAAAATCATCTAATTCTCCTCCAGGGTGCCTCCATGTACCAGCATCAACAAATACATTACCCTGTAAAGCAAACCATCCACCTTTATCGTATAATGTATGACGATATTCTGTATTAAGCACCAAACTACCTGTTCCTCTATCTATTAAATTTCCAACCCCTCTAATATTTACATTATTATCTACCGCAAAAGGAGCAAAGACACTAGAACTATTTGTAGATAAACCAGCTCTTAACCTACTTGCCCAATTTCCTTTTACACCTACTCTTTTAAAATACATAATATCATTCCAACCAGCTAAATAACTCGGTTGTATTTTATTATCTGTAAAATGCTGTTGTAAAGTAAAAGCATTTTTGAGTCCGCTAACATACTGGTAGTTAAAATCTAAATTGTTATACTCATATAAAAATTTAATAATAGCTTTATTGATAGTAATATCTTGCTCTACTGATGCATTTAATACTCCAGAATCATAGGTGTATTCATCCTTACCTATATTTAATCCCAACCTAAAGTTATTTTTAAAATTATACTCATAGGTAAGAAATGCTTCTGCCCCTAAATTATTATATATATAATTGGTTGCATCTTCTGTATAATAAAATGGCTCTTTACTAGACCATTTCTGAACATTAATAGCTAAACCAAGTCTATTAGAGAATAAATATGGTGCAAATAAATTTACGCCAAAAGAGGGCTCTCCATTATATTGATAAAAACCTCCAAAAGTGATATTTCTTCCGAACAAATTATAATCGTATACTCCTATTTTATATGAAAAAATATCATCTACAGACCATATATTTACAGCTGGTATTAAAGTGTGATTTTCTTCTATAGTAAAAATAACCTTATTACCTTGTATAGCATAGGTTGCATGAGATATACCCGCTAAACGTTTCAACTTTTTAACATCTTGATTTAACAACAATGTATCTGATACAGTATCTGGTTGTGATAATATAAGACTTCTTAAAAACGATTCACTATTCTTTTTTACCCCGTTAAATTGAATTGAATCAATTTGTTGTTGAGCAAACGTAATTGATGTTAGACTAAAAATTAAAACTCTGAGTATGTTTTTCATATCATTCTTTTTTTAACATCAATTATGTCGCAAATAATATTCTCGTATTACATTTTCTACTGGTTTATTTTGTGGCGTAAACCTAGAATCATTCTTTCCTCCTGAATTTTCATAGTCAATAAACCATTTCCAAACAAAACCTCCTGCAAACCACTCTTCTTTCCATAACTCCTCAAATAAAACTTTAGTTGCATTAACTTGAGCTTTTAAATTAACCGATGTTTTATTATAATCTACCTCCCAAGGTTTAGCAGCAGCATAATCTAGACTTCTGTATCCAAATTCTGTAAATAATATTTTCTTTTGAAGCGAATCTGAATACTTCTTCATTATTTTTTTATGCTTAACCCAACCCAATTTTAATGAGTCTATAGTTGGTGTTTTTTCTTCAGTTAAAGGAAAATAACCATCTATACCTATAAAATCTAAATCAGCCCAAAAAACAGTTTTTGTAAATTCATCCCAATTAGCCGCATAGGTCAATTTTCCTTTATAAATTTTCTTGACTTCATTTATTAAACTCTTCCAAAAACCAGGTCTATTCTCTACAAAGAACTCTAGCTCTGTACCTATACAAAAAAGAGGAATTTGCTTCTCTTGAGCTACTTTAGCAAATGTTAAGATAAATTCTGAATAGCGTTTTTCAAATTGTTGCCAATCACTTTCAGAATTCATTTTTATTTTACCCGTAAACAATCCATCTTTCACCCATATTTGAGGTTTTAACATTACTTTTATTTTTTGCTTTTGTAACTCCTCTATATATTGTTTTACTCCTTCTTCGCGTTCTCCAAACCATTGCCATTCTTCATTAAATCTTAAATTAGAGTGCCCCAAGCTTTCTATAAACCCAAATGGCATTACTGCTGCGTAATTAGCATTTAGCTTTTTAACTGGTGTTATATTTTCTAGATTCACCTCTTTTCCTGACGAAACAAATGAAACTCCATTCACTTTTTCTTGTTGATACTGACAAGAAACAAACAGTAATAAAAAAATAAAAAAACGCATATTAATCGTATTGCTATAGCAAACAAGATACAAAATATGCATATTGCAATTAATCACGAGCAGTACTAATTTCACACAACTTTTTTCTAAATCTTATTCTCAAGATAAAATCACAAACATCTACTTTCTTTAAATAACAAACGGCTGACACATTTTATTTATATTGAATATAAATAACTTGCCATTATATAATCGTTTTAAGTTATTAACTTTATATACGACTCATTAGCCAAGATTATTTCTTTATGAAAGAACACATAGTTATAATAGGAAACGGAATTTCTGGTATTACAGCAGCTAGACATATTAGAAAGAATAGTGATAAAAAAATTACTGTTATTTCTGCAGAGACTGATTATTTTTATTCAAGAACTGCTCTAATGTATGTTTACATGGGGCACATGAAGTTTGAACACACACAACCATATGAAAATTGGTTTTGGAAAAAGAATAGAATTGAATTAAAAAAAGGGTTCGTAACTAATGTTGACACTACAAACAACCAACTTGTTTTTGCTGATAATAGTAACTTAAAATATGACAAGCTTATTCTAGCTACAGGATCTAAACCTAATAAATTCGGATGGCCGGGTCAAGATCTAAAAGGCGTAACTGGTTTATACAGCAAACAAGATTTAGATAATGTAGAAGAGTATTCTAAAAACTGCAAAAGAGCTGTAATTGTTGGCGGTGGCTTAATTGGTATTGAATTAGCTGAAATGTTACGATCTAGAAACATTCCGGTTACTTTCATAGTTCGTGAATCTAGTTTTTGGAATGGAGTATTACCTGAAGGAGAGTCTGAAATGATTAACCAACATATAAAAGAACATCATATCGATTTACGGTTAGGGGTCAATCTTGAAGAAATTATTGGTGATAAAAATGGAAAAGCTATAGCAATTAAAATAAAAGAAACTGGTGAAATTATTGAATGTGATTTAGTAGGACTTACTGCCGGTGTTTCTCCGAATATTAATTTTTTAAAAAAATCAAACATAAAAACCAACAAAGGAGTAGTAGTAAATAGGTATTTAGAAACTAATACCCCTAATGTTTATGCTATTGGCGATTGTGCCGAGCAACAAGAAACTATAGGCAATAGAAGACCCATAGAAGCTGTTTGGTATACGGGAAGAATGATGGGAGAAACTATAGCTCAAACCATTTGTGGTAATAAAAAACAATACAACCCTGGAAATTGGTTTAACTCTGCAAAGTTCTTAGACATTGAATATCAAACTTATGGATGGGTATTTGCTCAACCTAAAAAGTATGAAAAACAATTTCATTGGAGACACTCTAAAGAGCTTGTTTGTATCACTTTATCCTCTCATGAAGAGACCAACCAATTTTTAGGCATCAATACTTTTGGTATTAGAATGAGACATGAAATATTTGATAGGTGGTTGAATGAAAAACGATCTGTAGATTACGTATTAGAGCATTTATCTGATGCCAATTTTGACCCAGAATTCTACAAACAATACGAGAAAGAAATTATTGAAGCTTACAACAAAGAAAACAACTCATCTATTATAGTTAAAAGAAGAAGTTGGAAGCGAATCCTAAATTTAACAAAGTAAAAATATGGAATCAAAAAATACAAGTTACGCGATTTCAAATCCCCATAAAATAAAATTAGATCCTGTTCAAAAAATAAGTTTTGGTATGGCTTTAATTGGTGTATTGGTATTAGCTATTTCATTTTTAGGCATTAATATTGAAAATAAAAGTATATCACTTACTTTTTCTTTACTATCTATTATAGTTGGGACTAGTGTTTATGCATATAGAACATACTCTTTACACCCCAAAGGAATCAAAAACAATCATGTTTGGTTTAACTCTCTATCGAATAGAGGTATTTGGGGTTGGATACTTGGTTTTATTCTTACTGGTTTCTACATTCTTCTTTATTGGTTTCCTGAAATATTAGGTCAAGCTACTGGACCATCAGGCATTAATCAGGGGTTAATTGCTTTGTTTGATCCTCTTAGTCATTTTTTTATCAGTAAACCTGCCAATCAATGGTTTGTATATGGTACTTTGTATACCGTTTTAATTTTTGCTTTAGGAATAAAGTTTATTTATAAATACCGCTATAATCGCTATCAAGTAATTAGAACAATCGTAGTTATTGCATCACAAACTTTTTTTGCGTATTTAATTCCTCAAATATTAGAAGGGTTAAACTACAATGGAGCCACTAATGCAGAAGGGAAATACATTGGATGGTATGATACCGATTTAAAAAACGTCTGGCCATTAGATTATGACTTTTTCAACAAATGGCACTTAGATGCTATGCAGGCTGAAGCTTACCAACCATTAGGAATGACTTATTTAGTTTGGGGAGTTATCTTATTTTTAGTTGTCACTCCATTTTTATCTTACTTTTTAGGAAAACGCTGGTATTGTTCTTGGATTTGTGGTTGTGGAGGCTTAGCAGAGACTGCAGGTGATTCGTTTAGGCATTTATCTTCTAAAAAGTTATCAGCTTGGAAATTAGAAAGGTGGCTAATTCACTTAATTATGGTTTGGGTGTTTATAATGACTGCTGCAACACTTTACGGATATTTTACTAAATCCGGAACTGTTTTTGGATTAAGCATTTACAAATACTTTCAACAACCATATGGTTTTATTATTGGTGCTGCTTTTTCTGGTGTAATTGGTGTTGGGTTTTATCCAATATTAGGCAGTAGAGTTTGGTGTAGATTTGGGTGTCCTATGGCTGGTTACATGGGGTTATTTCAAAGATTTAAATCAAGATTTAGAATTACCACAAACGGTGGGCAATGTATATCTTGCGGTAATTGCTCCACTTATTGCGAACAAGGTATTGATGTGAGAGCTTATGCCCAAAAAGGACAAAACATAGTTCGTGCTAGCTGTGTTGGTTGTGGTATTTGCTCTGCAGTATGCCCAAGAGGTGTATTAAAATTAGAAAACGCTCCTAATGATGATAAAACCAGGTATATAGAGCCTGATGTTATTTTAGGTAATGATGTAGATTTAATGAACTTATTAAAATAAGTTTTACCACAAAACAACTCACAAACACAACTAACGCAATTGTCATGGTATTTTTATCGTTATATTTATTCTAATTCAAATGCTTTGAACATGAAAAAAACATCATATACACTAATACTTATTTTTCTATTAGGTTTCATTTATTCATGCAGGCCAAGCTATATGCGTTGCCCAAAAAACAGAAGATGTGTAGATATAAACAAAACATCTAAAAAAGACTTTTTAGACACAAAAAAAGGATTGTATTTTTCTATGTGTGTTAACTCCAAAAGTTAAGCTACTCATTAAAGTATTAATTTTGTTATTTTATTCTATTTTTGCGACAATTAACCCTTATGGAGAAGATTGTTGTTTTAATTCCTGCCTTTAATGAAGAAGGCTCTATTGATAAGGTAATTGCTGAAATTCCAGATAACGTTTCAGAAATTATTGTGATTAATAATAATTCTACCGACCATACCGCTCAAGTAGCCCAAAAAGCTGGCGCCACTGTTGTAGACCAAGTTAAAAAAGGATATGGAAATGCTTGTTTAAAGGGATTAGAGTATATCGCTACAAACAAAATAAATCCAGATATTATTGTTTTTTTAGATGGTGATTATTCAGATTACCCTGAAGAATTAACCAAAATTATTAAACCTATTATTCATGACAATATCGATTTTGTAATTGGCAGTAGAGTAAAACATTTACAAGAAAAAGGATCTATGACACCTCAACAACATTTTGGTAATTGGTTGGCTTGTTTTTTAATGAAACTTTTTTTTAATGCAAAATTTACAGATTTAGGTCCCTTTAGAGCTATTAAATATCAAAAAATTTTAAACCTTAAAATGCAAGACCAAACCTACGGCTGGACCGTGGAAATGCAACTAAAAGCATTGAAACATAAGTTGTCTTATACAGAGGTTCCTGTAAAATATAAAAAAAGAATTGGGGTCTCAAAGGTGTCTGGTACAATAAAAGGTACTATATTTGCGGGCGTTAAAATTTTAACCTGGATATTTAAATACAGTTTTAAATAGTAGTGGAAAGCTTTATAAGATACGGTTCTTTAGTAGTTATGGCAATATACGGCATGTCGTTATTGTTCATCCTTTTCTATGCTTTAGCACAACTAAATTTGCTGGCAAACTATTTAAAAGCACAAAAGAAAAAGGATTCAGAACCTAAATTTGATCTTGACAACCCAGATGAGGTTCCTTATATTACCATTCAATTACCTCTATACAACGAATTGTATGTTGTTGAGCGTCTATTAAACAATATTGCTGAAATAGATTACCCTAAAGATAAGTTAGAAATTCAAGTTTTAGATGATTCTACAGATGAATCAGTTAAAAGTACAGCAAAACAGATCAATGCTTTACAAAAAACTGGTTTAGACATCTGTCACATAAGACGAGAAAACAGAGAAGGTTTTAAAGCTGGGGCACTTAAAGAGGGACTAAAAATTGCAAAAGGTGAATTTGTTGCCATATTTGATGCTGATTTTTTACCTCAAAAAGAATGGCTTAAGAAAACTGTTCCTTATTTTAAAAACCCAGAAATTGGTGTTGTACAAACTAGATGGGGACATATTAATAGGAACTACTCGCTATTAACTAAAGTACAAGCTTTTGCACTAGATGCCCACTTTACTCTAGAACAAGTAGGAAGAAATAGTAAAGGACATTTTATTAACTTTAATGGTACGGCTGGTTTATGGCGTAAAGAGTGTATTTATGATGCCGGAAACTGGGAAGGAGATACACTTACAGAAGATTTAGACTTAAGCTACAGAGCTCAGCTAAAAAACTGGAAATTTAAGTATTTAGAAGATGTTGAAACACCTGCTGAGTTGCCAGTTGTTATAAGCGCAGCTCGTTCTCAACAATTTAGATGGAATAAAGGTGGAGCAGAAAACTTCCAAAAAATGGTTAAAAGAGTTATTGGTTCAAAAGAACTATCTTTTAAAACCAAGTTTCATGGGGTAATGCATTTATTAAACAGTACCATGTTTTTAAATGTATTTATAGTAGCTATTTTAAGTATCCCAATGTTGTATATAAAAAATCAATATGAAGATTTACGTGGATACTTTATTGTAATGAGTTTCTTTGTAATGAGTAGCATTATATTCTTTATTTGCTATTGGTTTATGTATAGAAACATTAATGGTAAAGGATATAAAAATTTCTTCACCTATGTAGGTCACTTCTTTGCTTTCTTCTCTATTGCTATGGGATTCTCTTTACACAACACATTAGCTGTTTTAGAAGGTCATATTGGTAAAAAAAGTGAATTTGTTCGCACACCTAAATTCAATATTAGCACCTTAAAAGATTCTTGGAAAGGCAATAAATATTTGAGTAAGAATATTTCTAAAAATATTGTTATAGAAGGAATTTTATTATTATACTTTGTTTTTGGATTAGCGAGCGCATATTTAGTAACCGTAATCGGAGGGGCAGAAAAAGTAGATTTCGGATTAGTTCCTTTTCACTTAATGTTGGTTATTGGTTTCGGCTTTGTTTTCTTTAAATCGCTTACCTCTAAAGCTTAAAAGCGTCTCTTTTAACCAAAAGATGATTGATTTAAGTTCTATTTCTGCCAACTAGCATATTCTACATAATTATTGGCTATTCTATCTATTTCCCCAGAAATGAGTTCCTTAGAAATATCCTTTACTTTTTTAGCTGGCACACCTGCATATATACTACCCGATTCTACAATTGTGTTTTGAGTTACTACTGCTCCCGCAGCAATGATAGAATTAGACTCTACTATACAATTATCCATAACAATACTCCCCATACCTATTAACACATTATCTTTAATAGTACAACCATGTACAATAGCATTATGGCCTATTGAGACATTATTCCCAATAATAGTTGGGTATTTTTGATACGTACAATGTATTACTGCTCCATCCTGTACATTTACCTTATTCCCCATTTTTATATAATGTACATCTCCTCTTATTACAGCATTATACCATACACTACACTGATTTCCCATTTTTATGTCACCAACCATAGTTGCATTTTCTGCAACGAAACAATCTGAAGGAATCTGAGGTTTCTTTCCGTTAATCTCTTTTATAAGCATATATCTAATTAAAATGGGTTAATAAATTTGCTTTTCTAGAAGGAGCCACCAACAACTCTTTATCGTTTTCTAACACTACACTACCTCCTTTTCCTTTTTTATATTTAACTATAGCATTTATATTTACTACATAGGATTTATGAATTCGCAAAAAACCTAAATTACTTAAACTCTCTTCAAAATACTTTAAGGTTTTACTCGCTAACAATTTAGCCCCTGTATTTAAGTGAATTTCAGTATAATTATCATCTGCCTGACAATATAAAATATCTGAAGTCTTTAGTACTTCAAAACCGTCTTGTTGTGGTATGGTTATCTTCTCTTCAGTAAATATTAAATTCGGCTGAACTACTTTTTCTTGCAACTCATTTTCCTTTTTCTTAATATCAGCAACATGATCTACTGCCTTAATTAAGTCATCTATAGAAATAGGCTTTAATAAATAATAGGAAGCATGATTATTCAAAGCATCTATAGCATAATGATCGTAAGCCGTTACAAAAATAGTTTCAAAAGACCTATCTCCTACTTTATCTAGTAAATCAAAGGCATTTCCGTAGGGCATCTCTACATCTAAAAACACAACATCTAACTCATTATTTCTTATTAAAACAAGCGCCTCATCTATATTAGCAGCTTCTCCTTGTAATTCTATATTTGGACAATACTTGGATAGATAATTTTTTAAAATCTCTCTACTTCTAGCTTCGTCTTCTACTACTATGGCTTTTAACTTCATTTACTAATCCTTCTTTAACGTTACTATTACTTTTGTTCCAGCATCATCATTTAAGTCTTCTATTACTACATCTACTTTATCTTGATACATATCGTTTAAAATAGCTATACGTTGCTTAATATTACCCATTCCTTTCGATTTTTGCTTTTTCTGGTTATGGGTTTTTAATTCTTTAGATTTTTTTCTTCCAATCCCATTATCTTCTATACAAATTTGAATGGTATTATCTGTTACACTTTTAAAATGAATTGTTAGCTGTCCCTTCTCATCTTTATAACGAAGCCCGTGCCAAACCGAATTTTCTATATAAGGTTGTAACAACATAGGAGGTATTACATAATTATCTATAGCGATATCTTCATCAACAATAATATTATATTCAAACTTGTCTTGAAATCTAAAATGCTCCAATTGAGTATACAACTTTATCAATTCAATTTCTTTAGAAAGAGGAATAAAGTCTTCTTCTGAGTTTTCTAAAACATTTCGCATTAACTTAGAAAAATCGCTTAAATAACGATTAGCAGTTCGTTCATCATTCAAGGCAATAAAACTATTAACCGAATTTAAAGCATTAAAGATAAAGTGTGGATTCATTTGAGACCTCAGCGATTTTAATGCTAACAAATTATTATTTAGTTTTTGTTGCTTAATATTTCTGTACATATAAAAAGCCAATAGACTTAATAACAAAAGACCTCCTGCTAATCCGTAAATTAAAAACTGCTGTTGCCTATTTCTATACTCAGAGTCTTTTGTGGCTAATGCCAATTTAGATTCAGACAACTCTCTTTCTTTTTCTAACAGATTTATACGCTGTTGCTTTTTAACCAAATCTTTGCCAAACTTAGCGGCATGAGAAATCTCCTGATCTCTCTTTAAATATATTTTATCAACTAACTCTACATAAGATTGATACGTCTCTAATGCCTTTGTATAATCTCCTACAGTTTTATAAACTTCAGATAATTTTCTAGTAGCGTCTTTCTCTACAACTAAATCTTCTTTTTTATTAGCATCAGAAATACTTTCTTTCAAATAAGGAATTGCTTCAGAAAATTTAGATTGCTGAACATAAGCATTACCTATTTTATATTTTGTTCTTTGAGTTGTTAACGAATCTAGTTCAAATTGCTTATTCTCAAGTAACACATCTTCTTCTATACTTTCAAGTTCAGATAAGTTCTTTTTTCGCAACTCTATTTCTTCATCAAATTGTTGATTAGAGTTATAAAAATCTGCCACTCGTTCTTTTTCTATTGCTGCTCTTTGTACATTTTCATCGGCTGCCAGGTTTAATGAATTATCAAAATATGTATTTGCCTGTTGAACGTCTCCATCTAAAAAAGAAACTTCCCCTAGCTTAGAGTTCAAATCAGTAATCTTTGGTCTTACTAAATGTTTTTTAGCTATAGTTAAGCCCTTATTATATGATTCTTGAGCTTTATTGTATTTTTTTTGAATTGCATATATATCTCCTAAATCTTCATAAACTGCAATCTGTTGCCAATTAGATAATTTTTTCTTATCTATATTATTATACTCTCTTATAGCTTTAATATACTCTTGATTTTTAAAATAACTTTTCGCTAAGTTCAATTCAACTTCAATATTTTTTTGTTTATCTAAACTAGATTGGTAATTACTAATAGCAAGATCAAACTGTTTCCAGTGTAAGTAAATATCACCCAATGTTTTGAACGCTAAAGCTAACTGAACATCATTTAAGCCCTGAATATTTTCTAGCGATTTAGTTACCAATTGAATACCTTTTGAAGCATCCTGTTTATAAACTTTATTAGCAGAGTTTATAAAACCTATAAATTGATTACCCTCTAAACTCTTTTTTTTACGATTGCTAAGCTCTTCTTTAGCCTCCTCTTCCTCTACATAAATTCTTAGCTTATCATTGCTATCTTTAATAATGTATCTAACCGTTTCAATTTCTGGGTGACTAATAATTAACTCGTCTCCTACCTGGGCTTGTATTTTAAAATCTCCAGAAAGTGATGTTTGGGTTATCCCTTTTCCAATTATCTCAACCCTAACCCCCGAAAACGGATCATTGGTCTCCTTCATGATTACCTCTCCTTTAATTATTGTAGAAGTTGCATTGGAGTTATTATCATATCCTTTATTCTGAGCTATAACAGAACACGTAAATAAGATGAATAGTATGTATATTATATTTTTCATTTCACTTTCTATAAAGCATAGAAAACCTTTAATACCCAACCTTAAAAGGGTTTCATTTGGCTAAAGCTACATACTTTTTATCAGACTGTAAAATCAACTTCTCTATAATCTATCATAATATTTAAGCTAACTACATACTTCTCTCAATAAACAAACCATTTCACTCATTCAAAACTATACTTAACTCATTTTAGGTTTTTCTTAAGAATGCCTGCTTTTAATTTTACTTCAAATAATAATCTGCTCGTTGAGAGTTTTTAAAACAATTACTATGAAAAAAACACTCTTTCATTTATTACTACCAACCAATTACTTATGAAAACTATGACTTGGTTATAAATCTAGATATTCTCTAACCCGTAGTTCAAGTAAGAATGGACTTAAAGTTACTCTAAATAGCAACCTAAGTCTAGCCCTCAACCAAAAACAGACCATAAATGCCATGTCATTTAACCAAACGGAAATATTGACATAAAAGAATTAAAGAAATAAATTTTAAAACGTTAAACACTATGAAAACTTTAAAAACAATTAGTCTTTTAGCTTTATCTATAAGCATGCTCGCTTGTAAAGCAGAAAGTAAAAAAACTCCTGAGTTAATTGCCATTACTACTTATGCAAAGCCTATTACAAAAAACACCATTAAAGTAGCTTTATTATTAGATACCAGTAACAGTATGGATGGCTTAATTGATCAAGCTAAATCTCAATTATGGGAAATCGTCAATGAATTATCGTATGCAAAATGCGAACATGAGCGCCCTAATTTAAACATAGCCTTATATGAATATGGGAATGACGGACTACCTCAACAAAAAGGCTATATTAGACAGGTTAGCCCTTTTACAAACGATTTAGACTTAATTTCAGAAAAACTATTCTCTTTAACCACAAATGGAGGTAATGAATATTGCGGGCAGGTAATTAAAACAAGTATCGATAATTTAGACTGGGGAAATAATAAAAACGACTTAAAACTAGTTTTTATAGCTGGTAATGAACCTTTCACCCAAGGACCTGTTAGCTATTTAGATGCAACTACAGACGCAAAAGAAAAAGATATTAGCATTAATACTATATTCTGTGGAAATTATCAGAATGGTATTTCTAGCAAATGGCAAGAAGGAGCTTTGTTAACTAACGGAGATTATATGGCTATAGATCATAACCAACAAACAGTACACATTGCAACACCATATGATGACTATATACTAGAGTTAAATATAAGATTAAACAAAACCTACATCCCTTACGGTTCTCAAGGAAAACGCAAATACGAAGCACAAGCCATACAAGACGAAAATGCTTTTAGCTATGGAAAAAGCAACGTTGTAAGCAGAACTATTAGTAAAAGTTCTGGCTTTTACTCTAATAGCAAATGGGATTTAGTTGATGCTGAACAAGAAGAAGACTTTAATTATGACGAAGTAGATAAAAAACATTTACCTCAAGAATTACAAAAACTCTCAAAAAAAGAATTAGCTCAATATGTAGAAAAGAAGCGTTTAGAGCGTGAAAGAATTCAAAAAGAAATTCAAGAGCAAAACAAAAAACGAAAAATTCATATTGCTAATGAAAAGAAGAACAATAAAATTAATAATGGTTTAGAAAATGCAATGCTAAATGCTATAAAAAAACAGGCCGAAAAGAAAAACTATAAGTGGGATAAGTAATTGATTATTCTGTATAATAAAAAAGCTCGACATGTGTCGAGCTTTTTTTATATAATATTACCTAACTATTAGTTAATAGCTGGACAGTTACAATCGTATTTTTCTGGCTTACAAAATAAATTCAATCCTAAAGTAATTTGGTGGAAACCTCCATCAATTAACTTTAACTGACCTGTTTGGTGAGAATATGTATAACCAAACATATATTTATCATAATTAACACCAATAAATGGAGTTATGTATTGTAGCTTTTGACTTTCAGCAGAGCCACTACTAGTTGCATATTCTGCTCCGTCTAAACTTCTTCTGTACGATAATCCTCCCCACACTTTACCAAAATCTAAAGTTTTATAAACCTTAGCATTTACATCAAACTGAGATTCTTTAGTTTCAGTAATATGATGAAACATTACAGAAGGTTCTATTTTCCAGCTACTGTTTAAACCTGAAAACACGTATCCCATAGAAAATATAAAACGCTGTAAATTTTTAGTTTCTTTATCTGGAGAATACAAATCTCTAGCACTTCCCATAACATTCTTTACTGTAAAGTGAGCGTAAAAATCTAATAAATGGTAAGAAACTCCTAAATCTACATTAAAGTATGTTGCAGACTCTTCAGTTGTATTAGCCACCACTGGATCTACACCTGTTAAGTCTATCCATTCTGACTGATCTAACTGACTTTGAATTAGACCTGCACTTAACCCAAAAGAAACCATATTTAAATCAACTTCATTTCTAGATAAAAGCAAATGGTGAGCATATGTTAAATAAGCACCTGTTCTACTATGGTAACCGTTACCATCTTTAAACAATATTGCTCCCCCAGCAGATGGTCTATCCTCATTAAATCTAGTATTGATACTTGCAGTGTATAGCGCTGGTGCATTTTCTTGTCCAAACCATTGCTGCCTACCTGTTACTCTAACCTTTGTACAGCTAGAAGCTCCAGCCATAGAAGGGTGTATTAGGTAATAGTTATCGGTTAAATAATCTGAATAAACAGGTAATGTTTCTTGTGCTGTTGCTCCAAATGCAACAAACAAGGCTATTAATAAGTAGATTTTTTTCACCATCCTAAATGTCGTTTCAAACGTGTCTTATCGGGGTTAAGATTATTAATTAACTATCCTTCAAAATCGGACACTTTTTTTTGATAATCGTCAAATATAAAAATTTTTAGAAAAGAATCATCATTAATTTTGGGTTTATATTCAAAATAAAAACGATCACTTTTTGAATTGCTCCAAAACCTTAGTCATAAATAACAGAAGAGTTTACAACGATTCTATCCGTTTTTACCCTACCCCCAAACATTAAAAAAATATTCTTTTTTATATAAAAGAAACATTTTAACGGACAAATACCCTAATTGTTTAATCAAAAAAGTTTTCCTGCACAAACAACTCAATTAGCTATTTATACGTATTTTTGCAAAAAAAAATCTCATGAAAGAGCATCAAATAACTATTACCAAAACTAACACTGATAGCATAGTTAAATTTGAATCCAATCACTTTTTAACCGAGCATCAAAACTTTGAATATAATAATATTGACGAGGCTACAAATTCTAATTTAGCTAAAGAACTTTTCTATTTACCATTTGTAAAAAAAGTTTATATTTCTGGTAATTTTGTTGCTGTTGAAAAATATAATATTGTTGAATGGGGTGACGTAGAAGAAGATTTAGCAGAACAAATTAAAGAATATCTTAACTCTGGGAAAGAAATTGTTTCTGGAGACAATCCCAACAAAAAGGTTCCTATATCTGTTTACGCAGAAAGTACACCAAACCCATCTGTAATGAAGTTTGTAGCTAACAAAAAATTAGTTCCAACTATTTTCGAGTTCAAAAATATTGATGATGCAAAAATTTCTCCCTTAGCTGCAAAACTATTTCATTTTCCTTTTGTGAAAGAGATTTTTATGGATGAAAACTATATCTCTATTACCAAATACGATATGGCTACATGGGAAGATATTGTTATGCAACTAAGAGATGAAATTAGAATTTTTATTGCTGATGGTAATACTATAGTTGACACAACTGCAGAAAAACCGAAAAAGGAAGTTGCTCCAGAAGTAAACTTAGACCTAGAAAACTTAGACGATGTTTCTGAAAAAATTATAGATATACTTAACGAGTATATTAAACCTGCTGTGGCTGGAGATGGAGGTAATATTATGTTTCAATCTTATAATGAGGACTCAAAAATAGTAGAAGTAATTTTACAAGGAGCTTGTAGTGGTTGCCCTTCTTCTACTATGACTCTTAAAAGTGGTATAGAAACAATGTTAAAAGAAATGATTCCTGGGAAAATCGAATCTGTTGTGGCTATTAACGGTTAATCTTTACTCATTATTTTAGCCTTTAGCTTTTTTCACATACAAAATCATTAAAATAATAACTATTAAGCGCCTAATTAAAGGCGCTTTTTAATTGCATTAAAGTATCAAAATATTCATTGTGTATTTACAAATTACGATACACCGATAAAAAACAATCTTTTATCTACCAACTTACATTTGGTGAAAAAATAGAATATCTAAAGAAAATCCTATTTTTACATTTGTAAAAATATTGTTTCATATTTACCTACTAATCACACTGAAGCAGTACTAACTTTAATTAAAAAATAAACATGGAAAATTTATCATTAGAAACTATTCTTGGTTATGTTGAAAGCTACGGTTTACCCGTTATAAAAGCCATTTTAATCTGGATTATTGGTTCTTGGATCATTGGAAAAGTAATGAAGCAAGTAAGCAAAATAATGTCTAAAAGAGATTATGAACCTAGTCTTCAAAAATTCCTATCCAATTTATTAAGTTGGCTTCTAAAAATATTATTGATCGTTACCATACTTGGGACTTTAGGGGTACAAACAACTTCATTTGCTGCTATTTTAGCATCAGCTGGTTTAGCTATTGGTATGGCCTTACAAGGTTCATTAGCCAATTTTGCAGGAGGCGTTTTAATCATGATTTTTAAACCTTTTAAGATTGGTGATTTAATTTCTGCTCAAGGAGAAACTGGAGTTGTTAAAGAAATTGAAATTTTCACCACTAAATTAAACAGTCCAGAAAACAGGGAAATTATCATCCCTAATGGAATTTTATCTAACGGAAATATTACTAATTTTTCTTCGGAGGGAAAACTTAGAGTTGACTTAACTATTGGTGTTGGATATGACGAAGATATTAAGAAAACTAAAGAAGTTTTAATGAAAGTATTAACAGACAACCCTAAAGTATTACAAGAACCTGCTCCAACAGTTGCCGTTAGCGAGTTAGCAGATAGTTCTGTAAACTTTGCTGTTAGACCATGGTCTACTACTGCTAATTATTGGGATGTATATTTTGAAACCTTAGAAAATGTAAAAATTGCATTAGATGAAGCAGGAATAGAAATTCCTTACCCACACTCTGTTGAAATACACAAAGAAGGATAAAAAACTAATATTTACACATATAAAAAGCCTGCTAATAAGCAGGCTTTTTATATTTTCTCTTAAATCTTCTTTTTTTCAGGAGTAACCAAAAAATCTTTTAAATAATAGGGCTCAAAATATGCAACATCTTCAAAATCATTATTATTGTATTTTTCGTACGACAAGCTACTCATTTCTTTGGCAGACGGAAGGCTATCAATAAAAATAGCGTTTTCATGCTTGATAAGCCCTTGTATCTTTTCTGTTTTATTTCCTATAAATACCACTTCACCTTTTTCTAGATAAGATAAAAAAGAATCCTCATCTAGCACTTGTGCCTCAATAGATCTAACTTCATTATAATTATAGTCGTATACACGAGTATAAGCTTCCATTCTCCTTGCATCTATCATTGGAATTACAAAACCATTGTTCCTATCTGTTTGATGAGCTATAACCTCTAATGTCTCTAATGCAATTAAAGGTATATTTAAAGCAAAACTCCAGCCTTTAACAGCGGACACACCTATTCTTAAACCTGTATAAGAACCAGGTCCTTTACTAACAGCAATAGCAGATAAATCTGAAAAACTTAATGCCGATTCTTTTAAAATTTCCTCTACAAAAACATGTAAGTTTTCTGCATGAGAATAACCGTTACTAACTTCTTTTAAAGCAATTGTTTTTCCGTTCTTAGAAATAGCAACAGAGCAGTTTGTAGTTGCAGTGTCTATCTGTAGAATGTATATCATTAGAATAATTTGGTGCAAAGATATTTAAAAAAGAAAAAACTGCTATTCTAAATTTAGAATAGCAGTTTGATATAAATAATATTATTAATTTTTATTACTCTATAAGTGATTTTCCTGCATAAAAATCTAATACTTTAGTTTTAAACACAAAATCATATTTAGCATTAATTAGTGAAGCTTCTGCATTAACCAACCTATTTCTAGCTTGATCTAAATCAAATGAATTCATTGCTCCAATATTATAACGTTCTTGTGCATTTTCAAAAGCTAACTTTTGAGAAGCCAAAGATTTTTGTGACGCAGAATATGTTTTTAAAGCAGCTCTAGCATCTGTAAAAGCTCTCTCTATATTTGATTGTAATGTTAATTTAGTTTGCTCTAAATTCAGCAATGCATTTTCTTCTTGAATTTTTGATTTTGCTACTGAAGTTTTGTTTTGAAACCTTGAGAATATTGGTATACTCAAATTAACATTAAAACGATGAGACTTTTGATTGTTTAACTGATCAAAAAAACTAGCTTCGTTATCTATCAGGTTACTGTAAAAAAGATTAGTTCCATAATTATAACCCGCAGTTAATGTTGGATAATAACCAGATTTAGATATTTGGGTACCTAATTTAGCTACTTCTATATTTTTCTCTGCCGACTTAATTTCATATCTATTCTCTACAGCAACATTATATATAGAACTTGAGTTGTCATACAATAATTCCTCAGTAGGCGATCCTACTTCTACTGTCCTAACATCAAAACCTGTAGCTGGTAATTGTAATAACTGTGATAAAGTTAATTTAGCCAATGCCAAACTATTTTCAGCAGCTATTACTCTTTGCTCATCATTTGCTAGCGTTGCTTCTATATCTAATAAATTTCCTCTAGGCTGCACTCCTGCATCTACCAATTCTTTTACCTGCTCTAATTGTTTTTTACTAAAAGAATATTGAGATTGAGCAACTGCTAAATTTTCTTTATTAAACAATATGTTTAAGTATGAGTTTACCACATTTAAAGAAATATCGTCTTTTATTCTAGCCAACTCCAAATTACTAGCTTCTAAATTAAGCTTAGATTGTTTATATAAATTAGTGTTCCTAAAACCATTAAAAATAGTTTGATTAAATCCTACACTAAAAAAAGTACTATTATCTGTCCTATCAACAAACTGCCCAGGAAACAACTCTCTGTTACCTATCGATAAAGTGTGACCGATAGACCCCGTAGCAGAAGGTAATTTTTGACCCTTTGCAGAAATAATATCTTGCTCGTTAGATTGACTCGTTAAAATTGACTGCTTTATTGATATATTATTCTCTAAAGCATAGTTAACACACTCTTGTAAACTCCATTTTTTTTCCTGAGCAAAAGAAAAACTAAATGCTAATACTGTTATTGCTATTATATATTTTTTCATTTTAATTTTTTACTGTTTACTCATCTGTTTCTTCTTCTTCACTCTCATCATCTTTAGATGCCTTATTCCAAACTTTTATTTTATCTCCTTCTTTAACTCCATCAAGTATTTCTACTTTTATACCATCAGAAATACCCAATTTCACATTCTTCTTTTTAAATTCCCCATCTCCTTTTTCTATTTCAACATAAGGTTCATCGGTTAATCTATTAAACTGCAACAATGATTCTTTTATAGCTAATACAGAATCTTTACCTTCTAATTCTATTTCTGCATTTGCACTATAACCTGCTCTTACATACGTTCCTTTTTCAATAGACACATCTGCTTTAATTGTAAACTGAACAGCACCAGACTCTTCTTTACCTTTAGGGGCTACAAATGTTAATTTTGCAGGAAACTCTTTATCTTGAACTGCCCCTAATTTTACTTTAATCTCCTCTCCTTCTTTCAACTTACCTACTTCAGCTTCATCAACCTTACCTTCAAAAATCATTTTACTCATATCTGCCACCGTTGCAATTGTGGTACCAGCATTAAAAGTATTACTCTCTATTACCTGATTACCTTCCCTTACAGGTATCTCTAAAATAGTTCCTGAAATTTGAGCTATAATATTTGTATTTGCTGAACTACCAGAACCAGAAACAGAACCTTTTTTAATGATTTGATAATCGTTTTGAGATTGATTTAAACTCTGTTGAGTTTGATTAAATGATAACTCACTATTCTCAAAGTCTTGCTTAGAGATCACTCCTTTTTCAAACAACGCTTTGTTTCTATCATATAATACTTTTGCATTATTATAAGATAGTCTAGCCGACTTAACGCGTCCTTGAGCTGCTGCTAAATTTTGAGCATTAGGCACAACTCTAATTCTAGCAATTAAATCTCCTTTTTTAACGATATCTCCTTCCTCTACTAAAATTTCATCCACAATTCCAGAAATTTGAGGCTTTAATTCGATTTCTTCTTCAGGATTTACTTTTCCTGTAGCTACTGTCTTAGTTCGTATTGTTGTCTTAAATGGTGTAGCGGTTTTATACTCGATTACAGATTTTGAGTTCTTATCCACAAAAAACTTTAACACTACTATTAAAAGTATAAATGTGATGATGGCGAATCCTATTTTTAATATTTTGCCCATGATTTCAATTTTATAAAGTCTAGTTATTTAATTTTTGATTGTTTTTATTTTATTGTTTTATTCTTCTCTTAATGCATCTATTGGTTTTACTATTGTTGCCTTATATGCTGGTATCAGACCTATTAGGGTTCCTAGGATCGTCAAAATAGCTAAAGCCAAAAATACAATCGGTATTGAAACCGAAGCATTTACTAAAGTAGCATCAGGTCCTTGACCAAAAGCAGAATCTATCCCCATTAAAGCTAGTCCTCCAGATATAATACCAAAAATACCAGCCAATAATGTTAAAAAAACTGCCTCTATTACTATTTGTCTTTTTATTTCGAAAGGTGTTGCACCTAAGGCTCTTCTAATTCCAATTTCTTTAGTACGTTCTTTTACAGTGATTAAAAGAATATTCCCAATAGCGAATACTCCAGCTATTAAAGTTGCAATTCCTACGAACCAGGTTAAAAATTGCATACCAGTTAAAAAACCTGTGAACTTTTTAAACTCCTTCCCTAAATTAAAACTCCCGAAAGCCCTATTGTCTTTAGGGTGGACTTTATTTAAGTTTTTTAATAATAGCTTAGCATCTAATTCTATTTGTTTGATATCGTATTCAGGCTTTCCAGTAACCATCATCCAACCAATTTGCTCACCCATATTATATATCTGCTGAAAAGTAGTAAATGGTATATGAATATCTGCTTGAGGCCCTCCCATTCTTGTAGCCTCAAAAACTCCTACTACTTTAAAATTTATTCCGTTGATCTGTATGTATTCCCCTATGGTATTTTGGTCTTTTTCAAACAATTGCTTATAAACATCTTCAGATATAATAGTTATTTTAGTTTGGTTTTCAATATCATTCTGATTGATAAATCTACCATGTATCAATTTCACTTTCTGAACTTTGTCTAATAACGGATAATCTCCATTTATACCAAAACTACCAGATTGAAAATTCCTCACAACCATTGCGTTGGTTTGGTTTCTAGGTACCACAAACTCTATACCTTCAATCTCATTCCTAATAGCTTCTACATGTGTTAAAGTTAAGCGAGGTCTTTTTCCTTCTTGAAAACCTTTAAATGGCTTCGAGGTGGTTTGTCCCCATATAAAAACACTGTTTGTCGCAAAATCTCCAAACAACTTATTAAAAGAATTTTCCATTCCTCGAGCAGAGCCCAATAAACCTATAAGTAGTAATATACCCCACCATACACCTATCATAGTGATAATGGTTCTGAGTTTATTTTTTCGCAAACTATCGTATATCTCTTGCCAAGTATCTTTTTCTAATAAAAATTTTATCATAATTACTCGTCTCTAAGTGCTACAATTGGTTTTATACGAGCTGCTCTAATTGCCGGAACATAACCTGCAATAGTTCCTGCTATTATCAATAAAACAGTTGCACCTACCACTAAATTTGTACTTACACTTGGGTTGGTTATGAAATACTCTTTTAAGCTATCACCTAATAGCTCTAACACTCCCATACCAACTAGCAATCCTAAATAACCAGCCAAAGCAGTAATTAATATAGATTCTAGCATAATCATGCGTACAATATTTTTAGGTTGAGCTCCTAAAGCTTTACGTATACCTAACTCTTTGGTTCTTTCCTTTACAACAAAAATCATAATGTTTGCAATTCCTACTACACCTGCTATTAAAGTACCTATTCCTATAACCAGAATTATAAAACCTAAAACACCTGTCATTTGATTAATTCCTTGAGTTTGATTAGCCATATTTCTTAGTCTAATAGCTCTTTGATCTTTAGGAGAAACATTAAAACGTTCTTTCAGTTTCTTTGTTAACATATTACCAAACTCTACAGCCTCATTTACTCCCATATTTGGATTATATGTCAGGTTAATTTGATCTACATGGTCGTTATTTCCGTATATCTGTTGCGCTGTACTGATAGGAAAATAAATCATTCGCTCTTCATTATCTCCACCATCATCATCAAAAACACCAACAACTTTATATTGAATTCCGCCAACGTTTAGGTATTTTCCAATTGGATCTTCTTGCAGGAACAAATCTTCTTTTACCAAACGACCAATAACGACTACTTTAGATTTTTCTACAACATCTTTCTCATTAATATATCTACCATGACGCACCAATGTTTTTTCTAAATATTGATGCTCCGGATGAACAGCTCTTACAGGGTAAAAACTCTTTTCTGTTCCGTATGTAGTGGCTAAGTTTTTGTATATACGAGAACTAATGTATTGTACTTTATCTCCAAATTCAGTTTTTAAATAATCATACTCATCATTTTTAAACTGTATTTTTCTTCCGGCTTGCAACCCCTTATAAGGTTTAGTAGTTTCACCTGCCCAAATAAACATAATGTTTTGAGCATCATCTTTAAAAAAACTATTGAATGTATTTTCTAATCCATTAGCGATCCCAAACAAGAGTGTAAATAACAAAATAGCAAATGCTACCGTAAAACCAGACAGCAAACTACGGAGTTTATTCTTACTAATACTTTGGAATATTTCTCTCCACAAATCTAAATCAAACATACTGCGAAGCTCTTACTTGATCTACATAACAATCTTCCATAATAACTCCATCACGCAAACGAACAATTCGTTTACACATATTAGCTATATCTTCTTCATGAGTAACAATTAAGATGGTTTTACCATCATCATTCAACTCTTGTATAAAATCCATAATTTCATAAGAAGTCTTAGTATCTAATGCACCTGTAGGTTCATCTGCCAATAACAATTTTGGCTCTGCAGCTAAAGCTCTTGCTATCGCCACTCTTTGCTTTTGACCACCCGATAGTTCATTAGGCAAATGTTTAGCCCAATCTGCTAAACCAACTTTCCCTAAATGAAACATTGCTTTTTCTACTCGTTCTTTTCTACTAATCCCTTGATAATATAACGGCAATGCAACATTTTCTACAGCATTTTTATAATTGATTAGATTAAATGACTGAAAAATAAAACCTAAAAACTTATTTCTATAAATAGCAGCTTTTTTCTCATTTAGGTTTTTAATAGGAACATTATCTAATATATAAGAACCTTCATCTGCTTCGTCTAACATTCCTATAATATTCAACAATGTAGATTTCCCAGAACCCGATGACCCCATAATAGCTACTAACTCGCCTTCCTTAACAGAAAGGTCTATTCCCTTTAAAACATGCAAACTAGAATCTCCTATAGGATAGGATTTGTGAAGTTGTTTAATTTCTAACATTGTTTTTTGATTGAGTTAATTTCTGAGTATAAGACTATAAGTTTTTGTTTTTGTTACAAACTAAATGTGAAAAAGATGTTAAATTAATTTTTCAAACACAGTATACTTAGCATTAACAGATTCGCTTTAAACACAAAATGTTGTACTCGCAACAAAGTTTTCTTTCTCTGTTATTTTTTTACACACTCTATTAATTAAGTATACAAAATACTTTCTTTTGTATAAAAACAACCGTAAAACCCTCATTTTCATCATTAATTGCAGCTTTTAACAAAGAAAAATAATTAATAACATGATGAAAATTACCCTAAAATCTATCATGTGCCTGATGGTCATGATATTAACATCTTTAAGCGTTAATGCTCAAGAAAAAAGCATAGCTAAAGTTCAAGAAGAGTTAGGTTTTGAATTAAGCGAAACTAACAAACGATTCTATGAAGAAACCGGATTAGTACGATGTGCTTCTTACGAGTACAATGAAAATTTACGTACTAAAGGAAAACTATCTCCTAACGATGAGTTTGAAAACTTTATGAGAAAAGCTATAGCTAAAGAAAAAGAAGATATGGTTAACGGAAGAGCTGCTACTATCTACACTATTCCTGTTGTAGTACACGTTTACCATAAAGGAGAAGCAGTAGGAACTGGCACAAATGTTTCTGATGCTGTTATCAATTCTCAAATAACCGTTTTGAACCAAGATTTTAGACGTATGACTGGTACTCCAGGACACAATACCAATCCAGTTGGAGCAGATACAGAGATACAATTTTGTTTAGCTAAAGTAGATCCAAACGGAGCTGCTACAACAGGTATTACTAGAAGACAAGGAATTGCAGGATCTTATACAACTGGTACTTTTGACGCTGAAAAGCCAAACTCTCAGTGGGATCCTACCAAATATTTAAATATTTGGGTTGCAGACTTAGGAGCTTCTTTGTTAGGATACGCTCAGTTCCCACACGCCAATGGAGTTATTTCTGGTATGACTGGTGGTTATGCAGGCGGCAACTCAAATACTGATGGAGTTGTAATGGGCCCTAACTATTTTGGGTCAAGTGATATTACAACAGTTTCGGGTTCTGCTCCTTATGACAAAGGTAGGACTACTACTCATGAAGTTGGACACTGGTTAGGTTTAAAACACATTACTGGAGATTCTGCTTGTGGAAATGATGAGTGTGCAGATACACCTACTCAGGAAAACCAAAGTAACCAAGCAGTAGGATGTAACCCTACTACTACTTGTGGTTCTCAGGATATGATTCAAAACTATATGGATTATACCAACGATGCTTGTATGAATATTTTCACTCAAGATCAAACAGCTAGAATGAGAGCTATTCTTAACCCTGCAAACAATATTGTAAACAGAGGTTCTTTAGTTCAAGCAGGTACTACTCACACATTATGTAGCACAACTCCTGACTTTAATATTGTTGCTACTAATAGCCCAGTTTCTATAAGTTCAGGTACTGCAAGTGCAGTTTTTAACTTCAATTTTTCAGCATTAAATGGATACAACACCAATACTGCTTTTAGTGTAACTAATGGATTACCAGCTGGCGCTAACGCTACATTCAATCCAACATCTATGAACGCTAATGGAACTTTTACTTTAACCATAGGAAACCTTTCTGCTGTTCCTGCTGGAAATTATACTATTACTGTTTCTGCCGCTGGTAGTACTACCAAAACTGTTGACGTTGTTTTAACAATTGGTGCTTCTTGTTCTACTATAGATTCAACTCAAAACAATGTAACAATCCCTACTGCTGCTACAAACGGGACTGAAGCTGCACCAGCTGAATCTACTATAAACATTACAAACAACATTCAGATTACAGATGTTAACGTAACACTTAACATTAATTATGAATATGTAGAAGACTTACGTGTTGTATTAACAGGACCAGACAACACTTCTGTTGAGTTAATTAAAAACATACCTAGCAACAGTGGTAACCACTTTACCAACACTGTACTAGACGATGCAGGATCTACTGCTATACAGTCTACTGCAGCAGCTGCAGCTCCATTTACAGGTACTTACAGCCCAGCAAGTCCATTATCTGCCTTTAATGGAAAGACTAGCCTTGGAGATTGGAAATTATCTGTTTATGATAACTGGGTAGAAGGTAATGGTACTTTATTAAACTGGAAGTTAGAACTTTGTGGAACTCCTGTTTTAAGTATTGAAGACCAATTAATAAAAGATTCTTTCTCAGTTTGGCCTAACCCTTCTAACGGAAATGTTAATATCTCTTTTAATGCTCCAAACAACAAAGATGTAATCGTTAAGTTATATGACATAAGAGGAAGATTGATTAGCAATCAAACTTTTACAAACAACGAAAGTACTTTCAATAAAAACCTTCGTTTTAACAATTTAGAACAAGCAATTTACATATTAAAAGTTAATACTGGTTCTACTGAAATAACTAAACGTTTGGTAATTAAATAATTACCAGAACATACTTATATTAAAATAGGGGAATCTAATAAAAGATTCCCCTATTGCTTTTATAAACTACTAGCTATCAATTTGCAAACAACTACTATTTACTTATTATTTAAGCTTTTTATTTCCTTTTTCTTAAAACCTCTATATATAGCATAAGCCACTAAAGCTAATAATATATAAGGTACTAACATTAGATACACAATTCCGTCATTAACTCCTTGTGCTACACTGTTATCTTCCATACTTTCTAATTGTGCTCTACACATTGCACATTGAGCACTTGAGAAAAATGAACTAAGCAAAAAAAGAAAAGTATAATTTAATTTACGCATAATATGGAGAGATCATTAAATACACTACTACACCGGTTACTGCAACATACAACCATATTGGAAAGGTTATTTTCGCTATTTTTTTATGCTTATCAAATCTTAATGACAATGCCTTTACATAGGTTATTAACACTAAAGGTATTACAGCTATAGATAACACAATATGCGTCAACAAAATAAAAAGATATATATATTTAACTACTCCTTCGCCTCCAAACTTAGTTGACTCTGAAGTAATATGATATGCTATATACATTAACAAAAAACAGCATGATAAAGCTATCGCAACCTTCATTAGTTTTTCGTGAGCAGAACGATTTCCTTTTCTAATCATCATTACCGCTGCTACTAAAACAACAGCTGTTAACCCATTAATAGTAGCATATATTGGTGGCAAAAAAGTTAACGGCTCTACATTAGGTATTTTCACCAAAAACAAACCAGCTACCGCTAAAGGTATAACAATAGATAAAATCCAAATCCATTTGTTGTATTTCTGCTCTAAATTCGTTTCTTCCATAATAAATGTTGTTTACTCTATTTATTCTTTCAATAATTTAACAATGTCTTCTTTTAGTTCTGTTAACTGATGCGGTAACACATCTATAACCTTTCCTTCTTCGTCTTTAGTTTCTTGTGCAATGCCTCTATAACACAGAATAGGATTTCCATACTCATCTTTTCTTGATCGTATAAATCCATTTTTATCTACTAATGCAAAAAGACCTGAGTGCTCAAATCCTCCAGGGGCTTTATCATCCATTGCTGCATAAATATTAAAACCTTTATTAGCCAACTCCATTATTTGCCCACCATCACCTGTCAGCATTTGCCAATTTTTCATTTTAATATCGTAACTATTCATATAAGTTTTCAAAACACTAGGAGTATCATGCCCCGGTTGTATTGTAAAAGACGCTATACCAAAATCATCATCTTTGATAAATGCCTGTTCAATCTCTTTCATATTTTTATTCATAATAGGACAAATAGTTGGGCAAGTGGTGAAGAAAAACTCAACCACATGTACTTTACCTTTAAAAAATTCGTTTCCAATCGTAATACTATCTTGATTAAGAAATTGATAAGTTGGCACTTTATTAAACTTCACTAGATTAGAAGATTTTTTAATCTCTTTAACTGGCTCAACTTCATTTCTTCTATCTCTTACTACATCATCATTCGATACTCTATTGTATATTTTTGGAACTGCATAAATTCCAAATATTAAAATGATAAACGATATTCCTATGTATGACTTATTTTTCATTTTTTTTCTTTTCATTAATCTTTAAAAAAGAATCTCTTCTACTTACTTTATAGTTCTTCTTTAACGCTAATTTATATTCAGCTATAACCATTTTTAAATCATCATCTAATTTCTTTCTAACTACAGCAATAGAAGCAGTATTATACCCTTTACTTTTTAAGTCTTTATCTTCTGTGTTGCAACGAACATTTCTTTCTTTATCTATGATAAAAACCTCGCTAGTACCTAAATCATTAGCTAAACCTCCTAAGCCTTTTAATGAATTAAACACTCTCTTTATATCTTCTGGTTGACCAAATGCGAATTTCCAATTTTTAATTTCTGTGTAATTACTTAAATCTTCTAAAAGAATATTCACCTTATCTTGAGTTCCCTCTGGCATTAGCATTAATACCTGAAAAGTATCATCGTAAATATAATTCCCTTTGTAAACCTCTTGGTGTAGATTGTACACATTTGATTTCCTTTTCAACACATCATTACCCAAAAAACCTAACAACGTAACTTTATCAGACAAAGAAACACTATTACCTTGTGCATCTTTAAATCTTGATGTTTCAGATACATTTTTTGTTACCTCTGGAAGATGGGTGAAATTATACACACCTGAGGCAAAAAAAAGGTAAATAACGACAGGCAATATAAATAGTATAATTAATACAATATGCTTTTTACTCACAACAACTCTTTTTATAATAGTACAAAAATAAAAAAGGCGGTTTAAAAAAACCGCCTTTACAATAAATATGTTCTGTTAAAAATCTCTTGTTACAAAAGACCTTTTCATTATTTCATAAATATAATCTCCTTCTACTAACACTATAAAGCTTAAGTATAGTATTAAGAAGATTGCTGTCCATACAACCGAACGTCTGAACCATTTCTTTTCTCCATCCATGTGCATGAATGACCAAGTAATATAATACGCTTTATATACTGTTAAAATAATAAACACCCAGTTTAATAATTTCATTCCTAGTATTTTAGTATCAACTAAGAATGCTGGCTTGATAATACCTAAAATAACCTCTACTATTGTTACAACAGATAGTAACCAAAATACCATCCATATTTTACTAACATTGCTTTTTGGTTTTATGAACCCTCCTAAAATAGGTTTAATTTCGTGTCCCATTTGATATCTTATTATAAATATTTATTATCTCTTTTTATTAAACTAAGTAGAAGAATGTAAATACGAATACCCATACTAAATCTACAAAGTGCCAGTACAATCCAACTTTCTCTACCATTTCATAATGACCTCTTCTTTCATAAGTTCCTATAATAACATTAAAGAAAACTAAAATGTTAAACATAACCCCTGAGAATACGTGGAAACCGTGGAATCCAGTAATAAAGAAAAAGAAATCTGCAAATAACGGATGACCATACTCATTTTCTTTTAAGTTAGCACCCTCTACAGTTTTAACACCTTGAGCTAACTTAGCTACTGAAGCATCTCTATCTAAAACAATCTTGTGTCCTTTCTCATCTAACTTTTGAATTCTAACTCTTAATTCAGGATGTGCAGCAAAAGACTTAGTTACATCTGCCATTGTATACTTAGGCAATTGTTTTTCACTCTTAAACCAAATACCTTCATTAGATTGATGAGTTGTTCTATCTATATGAGCAGCTTTAACAAAATCATCCATTTTTACACGCTTACCATCTGCATCTGTGAATTGGATAATATCACCTGATAGTGTTTTAACAGCACCATACTCTCCTTTTATAAAGTTTTTCCACTCCCAAGCCTGAGAACCCACGAATATTGCTCCACCAATAATAGTTAAGAACATGTAAATTATTACTTTATTCTTTTTCATCTGGTGTCCAGCATCTACAGCTAATACCATAGTTACAGAAGAGAATATTAAGATAAAGGTCATCAATGCAACATAGTACATTGGTGCATCTACTCCATGTAAAAACGGAAAGTGATTAAACACCTCATCGGCTATCGGCCAAGCATCTATATATTTATATCTAGAAAATCCGTAAGCAGCAATAAACCCTGAAAATGTTAAGGCATCTGATAAGATGAAAAACCACATCATCATTTTACCATAACTTATACCAAAAGGCCTTCTTCCGCCTTCCCAAGCTTTACCGTCTGTGTTTGCAGCAACTGTTGCTCCCATATTAATTAACTCAAGTTAAAATTAAAATTTTTCAAAAATACGTTTTTTTATTATCTAACGAAATAGAAAAATAAAAACAAATACACCCATAAGAAATCTAAAAAGTGCCAAAAGCTTACACCTAGCTCTAAACCAAGGGTTTTGCCATTACTATATCGTTGTTTATAATGGTTATAAATTACAACCAAAAGCACTATAACACCCGAAACAAGGTGTGCTAGATGTAATACCATTAAAATATACATAAAAGAAGTAGTAACATTACTTGTTGGACCCGTAAAATGGACCCCTGAGCTCTCTCTAATAAAATTGAACCCACTGAATTGGAAATAGACAAATGCTAAACCTAAAAACAAAGTAATAATTAACAGTATTAAACCTTGAGATGCATTACCTGCCGTTATCTGCTTTTTCGCAAAATGAATAACTACACTACTTAACACTATAGCTATTGTGCTAAAAAAAAGTGCTTGAGGTATTTCGAAATTATTTATCCAATCTGGTCTAGACTTACTAACTATAACTGCACTAGTTAACCCTGCAAAAGTCATAAACATACTCAGCATTCCAAACCAAAGCATCATTTTCTTGGCTCTGTTTGTTTTTTCCTGATGACTACCTTGTGTTAAATCCATTTACTGTAAAAATTTATCAATAACATATACTATTTGCACTAATGTAATATATGAAACACTCGCCAACATTAACTGTCTGGCTGTTTTAGCATCCATTTTTCTATATAATAAAATGGCATAGTATAACATTCCTAATCCAAATAAGAATACAATTATAGCTGCCACTACAGATAACTTAAGCGAACCTGTAAAACCAAAAACTGGAATAATAGACGCTAGAATTGTCCAAACAGTATATAATATTGTTTGTGCTGCTGTTGCTTTATCTTTTTTACCTGTAGGCAACATAAAGAAACCCGCTTTTTCGTAATCTTCATATAAAAACCAGCCAATAGCCCAAAAGTGAGGAAACTGCCATAAAAATTGCATCATAAAAAGCGTTCCTGGCTCTATTCCAAAATCGTTTGTAGCTGCTACCCAACCTAACATAAATGGTATAGCTCCTGGAAAAGCTCCGATAAACACTGCCAATGGTGTTTTAGTTTTTAAAGGCGTATATAAACTTACATACATGAAGATAGAAATAGCACCAAAAAAAGCTGACTTTGGATTTATTATAAATAATAACGCTATCCCTATAATTGTTAACAAGGTTGCAATGACAAAAGCCATTTTAACGGATATTTTTCCTGAAGGAATTGGACGATTTTTAGTCCTATCCATTAACTTATCTAAGTCTCTTTCTATAATCTGATTATAAGCATTAGAGGCTCCTACCATACAATAACCACCAACAGAGAGCAATAACAATACTTGCCAATCTACTTCTCTTCCTACTGCTATTAAATATCCAGCTACAGAAGAAAAAACAACACTTAAAGCCAAACGGTGTTTGGTTATTGCTTTAAAATCGGTAAAATAATTACGTTTATATGTGATATCTGTCGTACTCAAGTTTTTACCTGGTTAAAATTGTCTGCAAAATTACTGTTTTTTATTGATTGAGGGTTTATAATTAGTCATGAAATTTACATAACTCATATTCTTTTATAAATTTCTCACAAACAAACTCGATCAGTTCAAACCTCTTATAGATAAGCCTTAATATTATTAAAAATCGAAATACCAGTTAAAAATATCTGTTCTAAACCCAAAGTTTACCCAAGTAGTATTTTTTTCAAAACCTTCAGGAACATCTGTTGGCGAAAAACTTCTTTGAGTAATGTTTACAAATGCCTTTAAATTGGTAGAAGGATTTATTAAATAACCGGCTTGTAAATCTGCAATAAAAACATTGGTTTTATTTCCTTGTAGAATATTAATATTATTGTCTGACGGCCTTAAATCGTTATTTACAAAAATATCACCTCCATAACTCACTCCATCACCAGTATCAAGACCTCTTTGCCCATAAATTAATTTAGCCATACCATACCAACGCTTATAATTATAATGAGCAATCCCTACAAACTCTCTAAAGTTAGCCCCCCATAAATGTGCCATTGATTGGTTATTATGACCATAATTTAACAATAACTCATCATGAGAATATGTATAAGGTCTCACTTGGTTATACTCAGCTTGCAACATCAAGTTTCTTACTTTAAATGCATTATAGTATTTAACACCTAACTGATACCCTAATTTGTTTTTCCAACTTTTATTAGACCCAAAAATATCTTTAGATGAAAATTCGTCTATTATAAGTTGACCATAAGTATTGATATTATTATTTACTTTATACTTCCCACTCAATCCTATTAACGCATTACCTGCTCTTGATCCTGTAGAAAACTCAATAGCTCTGTAAAAAATAACTGGATTTAAATAATTAATATCAAAACCTCTATTATTAGTATCTGTCCATAAAACAGATTCAAAAAAACCTAAGTTTAGTCTTTTAGTAACATTCCAACTTAAATTATGAGTAGCCATATATTTGGTTGCAAAAGCACCATCTACCGTAGCTTCTGGACGAACATCTTTTAACCACATCCATGTATTAGTATATTTTATTTTCCAGAAAGAAGTGTTTAGCTTTAAATAAGGATACGGGCTAGCCGCATCGCTAGTAAACAAAGATCGATAACCGTCTCCTATAAAATTCTTTCCATGTCCAAATTGAGCCGTAAACATATCACTTGCCCTATAAGAAACATAACCTTCTGCTAAAGGATAGTCATAACTATCTGTTTTAAATGCTTTGGCAATTCCTCTACCAGGAATTATTGCTGGGTTCCCTCCATCTGGCCTAATACTTTCGGCATAGGCATTTACATAATCTGCAAACCTACCTTGACTTTCAAAAACTGTAGCCGAAAAATTTATTTTCTTACCTAAACCTCCTTGTACTGAAAAAGCCCTTGTATTATTATAAGTACTAGAAATATCACTTTGTAAATCCTTTCCTAATTGCAAATCGGCAACTATATCACCTGTAAACCAATAATCCTTTCCCTTAATTGAAAGCAAATGTTCATTCCAAAACTTTTTACCCAACCAAGTAGTTTTCTCTTTTTGTAAACTTTTTAAATTCTCTTCGAAATTATAGTATTTGCTTACAGTGTTGTAATCATACGGTTTTACAGATGTGTGTGTATTGTTTCCAAGAACATTCATATTAGCATCAAAGCGCGCATAATTTTGATGTGTAAATGGTATGTTTAAACCACTAGAGTACTGTTCTAACTCGGCTTTTTGTAAATTAACCAAACTATCGTATTCCATTGCAGCTGCCTCTAACTTATTTTGTGGTTGATTTGCAATCATATTTTCTGATGATTGCCCAACCCATTCTAAAGAAGGAACTAATACCTGCATGCTAAACTGCGTATATACTGGTTTACCATCAAAGGTAGCTGGTTGAACTTTTGGAAAACTATTAAAAGTTTTCTCTACCTCTTCTTTTAGCTCTGCATAAGTAGCCTTTGTGTATAATAGCTTAAAATCCCCTTCTTTGGTCACTTCAAATAAGATGTTCATACTACCTATATATTCATCTTGAACAACAACTTCGGGCAATACAAACTCTTTCTTAAAAGCTGCTTGCACTTGGTCTTTAAAGCAAGCAGGCAATTCTTTTATCACTGTACTATCACAAGCCTTAAAAACAGGATATTTTTCGTATTCATTAACTACTTGTGCATTTGTTGTAAACGACAATAAAACAATAAGTAATAGGGCTATGCGCTTCATAAACATCATTATTAATTCAGCGAAAATACAACAATACATCTTAGCATAAAAAAATCCTACTCTATTTGAGTAGGATTGATTTTAAACGTTCTATTGTTTTTAAGTTAATCGTTTACTTGAAACGATATTGGTAAAGCATAACGCACTGGTACTTTTTTATACCCTTGCTTTGCAGGTTTCATTTTAGGCAATGAATTAACTGCTTTTATAGCTTCTTTTTGCAAAGCAGGATGAGCAGCTCTAGCCTGAACATCTACCACCTCTCCTTTATCATTTATAACAAATGCCACATTTATTCGTTGCTTACCTGTAATACCGTTTTCTGCAGCTACTTCTGAGTCAAACTTTTTATTAATGTGTTTGGCTATTTTTTTAGAAAAGCACTCCATTTGTTTCTTCTTATCAGAGAACTTCTCACATCCTGGAAATAAAGGTAACGATTGAACTAAGTTAACAGGTATAGGATCAATATCTACCGGCCCTTCATCAATAGGTTCTTTAAACTCCACCTTCACATTTGAAGGAACAACTTTTTTTTCATCTTCAAACAACTTCTTTTCAATTTCTTTATCATTATCTACTTCCTGATATTTATCAAACACTTTTGGTTGCTTTTGCTTAACAACCTCTCTCTTTTCTATAACTTTTTCTTCTTCAATAACATAATTATCATTGAATGCTATTTCCATTACTTCTTCATCAATTTTAGTTGGATGAAATACAATTTCTTTCTTCTCAAATTTTAACTGGAATACCCCAAATACCACAAAAAGTGTTACTATGAGTCCGATTTGAAAATGTAAGCCACCATTTTTTCGTAAATTTGCTTGGTGCTTCTTTTCTCTCATTGAAAGCTCTCTCTTTCCTTGATTGGCTTTCTTTTTAAAAATGTTTAAATGCATACTAAATTGGTTTTAAGTTAATAATTTAATTCCCATTAAGTTTTCTAAAATTTCTCGATGAGCGCGCACTTTTCAAGATTGTTAAAAAAAACTTAATGTTAGAAATCTAAACATCAAGAAGCGTACCAAAAAAAATCCCGAGCAATGCTCGGGATTTAATTTTTATATAAAATAAGAACTTTTAGTCTTGTACCTGAAACTTAATTGGTAGTGCATAAGGTACGGTTACAGATTTACCTCTTTGCTTACCTGGTTTCATTTTAGGCAATGATTTAATTACACGCTCGGCTTCTTTTTGTAAAGCAGGGTGTGGTGCTCTTGCTCTTACACCTACAATATTACCAGTTTTATCTATTTTAAAAGCAACTGCAATTCTTTGCACTCCAGACAATCCTAAATCTGCAGCTAAATCTGTGTTGAACTTTTTATTTACGTGCTTTGTAATTTTTTCAGACATACATTTTTTTCTGTCTGCATTGTTCTTCTTTTTTTCACATCCAGGGAAAACTGGTACGTTCTCAATTACAGAGAAAGGAACCTCAACATCTTCCTCTACTTCTTCTACCTCTACTTCTTCTACCTCTACAATTTCTTCAGCTTCATCTGTCTCTGTAGATTCGATTACAGTTTCCTCTATCTCCTCTTCATCTTCAACAACTTCTATTACTTCTGGAGCTGCTGGTGGTGGAGGTGGTGGAGGTGGTGGAGTATTGATATTCGTTAATGGAATTTCTTCTTCATCTTCCATATCTATATTTAACTGTGCTATGTCTAAATCTATAGCATCATACGTTTTATGATTAATTGCTAAAAAAGTAATTAACATAACTGCAGCTATACCAACAGCGTAGTAAAACGCACTGTTTTTCTTGATATCTGCTTTTGGATTTTTCTTTGGTTCCATCGTTCTAAAATTTTATAGAGGCTAAATTAACCAATTATTTACTAAAAATGCAATTAATTACTTGATTTTAATAGCCGAATTAACTTTGTATACTTTATTATAAGTACAGCAACTATAATGCCAATACTATTAGCCAAAACATCTAAGGGGTCACCCGACCTAGCATTAGGGTTAACACTCTGTAATACTTCTACTACAACACCAAAAACTAAGGCCCAAATAGCTGCTTTTAACATGTTTTTTACTACAGCAGTTGATTTGCTGTAATTATAAAAAAAAGCAAACCAAACTAGGGTGAAAATAAAATAGATACCAAAGTGCACTAACTTATCAAATTGTGGCACTTTAATATCTACTTCTTTTTTTATTTTAACCAAGCTTACTAGTAAAACCAATAAACTATAAGTTATGGCTAAAAAGAGCCAATATGATTTTTTAAGCACCTATAATTTCTTTATAAGCTTCTACAGATAATAAGTCATCTAACTGAGAAGCATCTGAAATCTTCACTTTTACCATCCAACCTTCACCGTAAGGGTCTGTATTTACTTTTTCTGGCTCGTCTTCTAAAGACTCATTAAACTCTATTACCTCTCCAGCTACTGGTAAAAATAAATCTGAAACCGTTTTAACTGCTTCTACTGTACCAAAAACCTCTTCAGCGTCTAAAGTTTCGTCTAGAGTATCTACCTCAACATAAACAATATCACCTAATTCTTTTTGAGCAAAGTCTGTAATACCAACAGTAATTACGTCACCGTCTACCTTAATCCATTCGTGGTCTTTAGTATATTTTAATTCTTCTGGAAAATTCATTTTATTTATAATTTGATTCTTTAATATTTGGCAAATGTAATTTTTCGTTTTTATTTATCCAACAGTCATTATATTTTTTAACGATACTTAATTACCAAAATTATACCTTAGGGTAAACCCTCCTCGCATAGTAGTTTGAGGAAAAGAAGTTGAAATAACCGCATCTGAGAAGGTATAATCAAAATAAAACAAGGTTGTGAAATTTTTAGTTAAAGCATAATCTGCAGTTAATTTACCGCTAAATAATTTCTGACCAGCTGTAACTTGATTGTTTTCTAAATCTAAATAACGAATAATTGTTTTATTATTTCTTAAAGACAAATCTGTCTTAATATTTAGATCCCCCTTTAAAGTAGTTGCTTTTCCTCCAAACTTGGTTTTAAAACGCAAGTCTTTTATTCTATACCCTAACTGAACTATATATTCTTTACCCTGAATTTCGGTCATTAAATTATTATCAAAACTCAATGATAAGGCCCTGTCTTTTCTATATTCTAAACCTACTCTTATTGAGTTTTTCATTTCTAAATCTACCTTTATTAAAGGACTAAACTGTTCTGTTAAGTTAATATTTGAAAATATAGTTTCACTCTTAAAATTACCTGCCTGATCTATATTATCTCCAGGGTTTGCTTGTAAATCTAAATTAGTTCTAAATTGATTTATGGTATAATCTGCCTTATAACCATGAGATAAAGAAAAACGTTTGAATTTTTTCTTAAACCACTTATACTGCATTAAACCTGTATACTTTAAAGTCCAATTTGGTATTGGTATATTTCTAAAGGCTCCCAACTTAGTTTTTCCTGCATCTTGACCTGAATAAGCTGCTAAAAAAGCTGGTAATAATACTTGCTGACTTGTTTTTCCATAGCCATTAGGAAAGCCATTTACCGCATCGTTATTTTCAAAGTTAGCTGGATCGGTAATATCTATTCCATCTCGTTGAGCTAAACGCAATGCAACCTCTCTTCTATTAGCTTTAAATTGATCAAATGCAGCTGATTGATTTTCATCACTCTTACTAAAAGCCGTTTTAATTAACATGGTAGATATACTAAAGTTACCAAAAGTATTAGGTGTTAAGGCTTCATATGTTCCTCCTAAACCGGTTAGCGGATCTGCACCCACTACCCTAAAATTCTCTGAATAATTATGCTGATAGTTTCTATTAGCAATTAAATCAATTTTTAAATTTTTAACTGGCTCAAGATTTGCCGATATATTTAATGTTCTTAATTTACTTCTGGTGTATTGTTCGTTAAAATCTTGATATAATGTTAACCAACCTTTTCTAGCTGCCTCAAAACGCAAGTTTTCAGCCTCAGCTCCAAACACATAACCTAAAGATGGTTTTAAGGTTCCCATAAAACCTATTCCTTGCAAATACCCCGGTATATAACTTCCGTTGTTTTCTGTGTATGCTACTTGAATTTTTTTAACAGAAGATAAAACATCTACACCTGCATTGAATATTTTATTAGCAATAGTAGCTTTAGGCTTGGTTTTACTTTTTTCTTTTATAGCAGTTAGTTGTTCTTCTAACTTTTTAACTTTTACCTCTCTCTTTATTTCTTGATCGGCAGTTAATGAATCTTTTCCTTTTAAGAATTCCAAACGCTTTGTTTTTCTGTCTTTTTTAGGACGAAGCTTTTGAGCGTATGTCTTTTTAAAATTCTTTTTTGTAAGCCCAACATATTTATAAAATTTCTTCATATCTAATGAAGCATTTAAACTATGGGTTTGAGCATTTTGAATAGAGTTACCAATTCGTGGAACACCAGGTATACTTCCGTTATTCTGACTATCGGGTCCTTTTTGCCATTGAAAATCACCTGTGTAAGTATAGTTTGACTTAACAAAGCTAAACATTGGTAATTTATCTAATGGCAATTCATAATTTAATTGTAATTGCTGCGCATGTCTATTAGGGTCTCCTATATCAAAGAAACCATCCCAAACTGTCTTGGTTTGATCAATTACAGGTAATGCTGCTAAAGGATTATCTACATAATTTCTAACAATATTGTTTCTTGTTGCAGAAAAATTAAATTGTAGTTTTTTAGTTAGATTATGCGATATGTTATATTGCCAATCAAATGTATAGTTACGTTTATACAAATCTGGTAACGGAATCCCTCCACTGACATCATCAACATTTCTAAAACGTTGTTTATTGTACAACCTATTAAAATTAGTACTCAAGGAAATATTTGATGGCAGTAAATTGAAATTAATATCTTTTAAGATTTTAAAATATTTACTTTTATCAAACATTTTAATCTTCTTAAGTGGCTCAATAGGTTTTTGCTCAAAACCATAACCATAAGTCAAACCTGCTCGCACTTGTTGCTCTAAAAAGTTTTCGACCTCATAATCTCTATGATTTACTTGATTATACGAGTACGATACAGTAACATTTTCAATATCATAGAACCTTGGCTTAGCTTCACCCGTTCTTTCTTTTCTTACCCCTATAAAATTGATACTTTTTCTTTTGGTATAATTTTCTGCTCTATTTCTGTAAAACTCCTCATTGTCTGGATCTTGATCTATAATAGTTTCTAATTCAATATCCTGATACAATGGATCGAATTTAGGAGTTATAATCTCTTCTCCTACTGCATAATTAAACGGTATTTGGAGCCCCCATTTTTTAGGTAAGAGTTGCCCAACATTTACATTGGTTACAACATCGTATTGTTTTACATCGTCCCTACTACGTTCATTAGGCCCTTGTTCTAGAGTTCCAAAACCAACTGTGCTTCTTTTTCCTGTAGCCGAAATATTTGCAAAATCAGCTAAATTAACATCGGCACTTGCTAAAGCTGCCCAACCGCCTTTATTATCCATATCAGACAAGCGCAATTCGTTAAACCAAACTTCTGCACTTTTATCTGTAGTACTATTGTTTCTAACCCCTAACATTAAAGATCTTATGTTCCCTAAACTAGGATTACCTTTTACTGCAACTCTATAAGCCACTACCGCAGGATCTATATCTGTTGTAGGCTCTCCTGTTGAAGGATCTACCGCTGTATCTGTAATTTCACCATTTGGAGAAACATCAAAATAGGTTAAGTCTGTAATTATACCAGAGGTAGTAATCTTACTAGCTTTTACCCTTGTTAATACATCTAATGGAATCTCTAAATTATTTTGCGATGGCAACCATAAACTTTCAGCAGTTGAAGCATTAAAGTCTGAAACAGCAAGAGGCTTCTCTATTTCATAGTAATTACTATTTAAGTCGTTACCCATTCTAACAATAGCAGAAACATCATTATCTGCTAAAGGAGTATTTACATCGTAAGGAGCCGCATGTAGAAACATTCGCAACTTCTTAAACTGTAACATATCTATTTGAATATTTTTAAATACTGCTCTTGCATCATTTTCTTCTAAATCTTTTACCCTAACAGATAAAGACTGCTCATTCTGTCTTAATATACTATTATTGTTAAATAGTTCTTCTACAGTTACTCCTGGAGGTAATACATAGTTAGCATTTTCTTGATAATTAACTGCTCCACTTTCAAATTCTGTAACGTCTAAATTATTATCTGGCTCTAAATCTAATGTTTGAGAATAAATCCTCCAGTCTCCTCTTATCAATTCTAAAGTTCCAAAACGCAAAACTACATCTTCGTCAAACTCACTTAAAAACAGACGCATAAAACGCACCGATCTAAAATCACTAATACCACCAATTGCTTTGATACCATCTGAATCATCATTAGGATTAGGATCTCTTAACGGTACTCTAAATTGTAACCATCGAACATTTTTAAAAGACCCGTTTGGCATGTCTCTTCGAGAAAATTTTATGTCTCTTAAAAATGGATTAGAGGCATCTAATTGCATGTTAGAATCGAAATCAATTTCATATTGATAATAACTATCAATTGTATTCATAGTATTATCTCGATTGATGTCTTCTACATCTGGCTGAGTAGTAGACCCTCTGTTTGTATCTGTAACATCAACTGGTGAATTACCTTGAGTTCCGTTATAATTTAAATAACGTTCTAAAATTGTTCCATTAGCATTTAAATAATAATTATAATTATCTCCTGCTGGATCTTCTGGGTTTTCTGCCGCTCCTACATTATAGATAGATGCTTCATTAGCATCATTTAACCCATCTAAGCCTAAATCTTGATTGGTTCTTTCTGCTCCATCTGTATCAAAAGCATAAATTAAAGCCTGATTAACTGGCACATTACCCCATGTAGTTCCAGTTACAACAGAAGGCTCTATTGCCCCATTGGCTGGCAAACCATTTTCATATAATTTCCTTCCATCTTTTAATACATCTTCAGAAACACTACCTAAGTTAATGGTTATTTTACCACCATTACTAGGTATTACCGGATCTGCATTGGCCGAGTCATAATATGGATCTTGTATCCAAAACTCCATATATTCCACATTAGCCTGTTCAAAATCAGTAGTCGTTAATTGCCTAGTAATTCCTGCCCAGTTTCTTTGAGGATTCATCTGAACATCTGCTTGAGACCTGTTATTATATGGTCCTTTTGTATCAGGATAATAAGCCAAGTCTAATGTATTTAAAACAGTTGTTTGTCCTACAGCAATATCTTGATCTATAACTTCATCTATAAAAACTCTACTAGTTGCTAAAGATGATATATCATTATCTGAAATACCTGATGGTCTTTGGTTACTGTAAAATATAGGATCAATGTTATACCAAGCCATCTTTGCTCTTCTAAAACCAGCTGCCAAATTATCTTGCGGAACTTCTTCGTCTGCTACATCTCCTAATGAATACCCTCTTGGAGTACTTGATAAAAACCAGGCTAAAGGTGATTTAACATCTATAGAGGTTTGAGAAGCTTCAAAATCATCAACATAAGTAGTAGCCTCGCCATTTAAATTAGTTCTTTTAGGCGATCCTGGTAACAAATATGCAAATTCTCCTCTAACCGATAGATTTGAAGGCACATCTGTATCTACATTAGGTAATTTATTAACTAACCTCGTTAAAAAAGGTAACTCCGTAGAATAATTACCATTAAACCCAACAATTGTATTATTTATTGGCTCGTAACCGTAAGTAGCCTTTTGAGTTAACGGTCTTTCACTTAAGTTTAAAATAGTACCTCCTACCAAGAAGTTCTCGTTAAATTTATGCTCAACATTCACCCCCATAAAACGTCTGTTCTGTTGACCAAAAACTGCATTGTTTTCTACAGAAACATCTATAGGTATATTAGATGCCGTAAGTGCTTCATCTAGAATTTGTACTCTTCCTAAAGAATAATCTACCGTGTAATCAACTCCTTCGACTAATTGTCTTCCTCCAGCGGTAACCGTAACAGATCCTCTAGGAACATTAAACGCACCTAAAGGTATTCCATTTCCTCCAGTAGATTTATAACGTCCTTTTAACTGAAACTTATTTTTATTTGCTTCTTCCATTGCAACCGTTTTGGTAGAAGCATATAATGACCTATAAACATATTTAGCTTGATTGGCATTAAACGCTGCTGGGTTCGTTTCATCGCCGTTGTAGTCTTCAGATATATTCGTTCGAAGCTCTTCAAATAAATACTCTCCAAATGGCTCTACTTGAGGAAAAATAACACTACCCGTTTGTGTATTAACGGTTACCCCTGGAACAAAATCGAAAAAACCATCTCCACCAGTTTCAGGATCATTATTTGCATTTAACTTATCTAAATCAAAAACTTGCAGTAAGGTTGTTTCTGCAACACCTACAGGCAAAGCAACCCCATCTGTATCAGTAATGTAATTTATTGGTGATGGATCTGTATATAAAACATCTAACTTAAACCCGTCTTGACTTAATTGATAAGCTCCTAACGGATACACATTTTTCATCATTAAATCCCATATAGGCTCGTCTACACTAGTAATGTTACTCTTTAACATTTTTAGCACCAAGTTTTGATTGGTTACTGCTCCTGAGTTATCATCAACCTCTGTTGCATCTACTCCATCTGTAGCAAATTCTCCAACCTGATACACTTGACCATTAACTGTGTATTGATAAGCAACCGCCAACACTTCATCATTATTCAATTTCTGATTTAGTGATATGTATCCTAATTGAGTATTTAAGTTATATTCTTGATTTTGGTTTAATTTTCTTGCATTTTCTAATTTAGCATAGTCTATTCCTTCACTAAACACTGGCGCTAAAGTTCCAAAACCGGCATCTACATTTGCTATATCTCTTATAGAACTCGTTAGAGTAGACCCCGCACCTATTGTTTCTGGATTTAAACCATTGTTACTATTATCTGGAAAAGCATTTGCAGAAGCAAACACAGGAACAGATGGTTCTCCTAAAACTCCTGACTCTCCAATATCTTGAACCGCAACTATATTTCTAACATTATTAGTTGTATTATTTCTATTAGTTACCCAAACCTCTATTCGAGTAATTTGAACATTAGAATTAATAAATGGATAATTAACCAATGCATTGTCGTAATTATTCCTAAAATATTGCCCTAAAAAAAAGTGACGATTTTCATCATAATCTAAAGCAAACAATTCAAATTCTTCTAAAGTTCCTCCTCCTTGAGCTGTTACCGTTTTTCTTTGTGATTTTTGTTCAGAAAAAACAGCTGTCACATTGGTTTTACCAAATTGCAATTCTGTCTTTACCCCAAATAAACTTTGTGCTCCCGTTATTAATGCACTATTTAATGGCATATTAACATTACCTACTTCTATTTTTCTGATAATATCATCTTCTGTAGGTGTATATTCTAATTTGATTTGATTCTGAAAATCAAAAACCGACTCTGTATCGTAATTTGCTGTTACCTGAAGACGTTTACCTACTTTACCTAGTAAACTTAAGCTAATTCGTTGATCAAAATCAAAAGTAAAGTTTCTTCTGTTTCGAGGAGAAAGTGATGGATTATCTTGTTTGTTATACAAAAAACCTATATCCATTTCTACCGAACCTTGAGGTATTACTTCAATAGTATCTCCTCCAAAAATGGTTTCAAAAAAGCTAGAGTTTACATAAAAAGCTGGCAATAAATTTTTTTGTGCTTCTTCACTTCCTTCTTTCTTTCCTTCTATAGCATCTAATTTTTCTTTGTAGTATGCCTGCATGCTTTCTTTTAGCACCAACTCTTCATATTCTGCTGGAGTTAAAATAAGTGGATAATCAATATTAAAATTTCCTATTGTTTCTGTGTATATATAACGTTCTGTTAAAGGATCATAAGTATATTTAGAACTAATACTAGCTGGATTTGGAACATTTAATTGCCCTAAATTAAATCCTTCTTTAGGTTGAATTGAATCTTGCACCACTGGGTTTTGTGCAAAAACTTTAGCACTAAATATAGTTACAAAGAAAAATGCTACTAGAGCTATTTTGCTCATACTGGGCTTTATTTTAATGATAATCACAGACTTTTTAATGCTTGTTTAATAATGGTTTCAACAGTTGCATTTGGGGTTTCTTTTAATACATTATTACAAGCCTTTTCAGCTTGTTTTCTATTGTATCCTAAGACTTCTAAAGCAGATAACGCTTCTTCTTTGTTTGTATTGCCCAAATTAACAGCTACTTCATCAATATCAAATAATTTTAACACTTTATCTTTTAAATCTAATATGACACGTTGAGCAGTTTTTGCCCCAATCCCTTTTACTGATTGGATGACTGCTACATCTGCAGTTGCAATTGCTTGTAAAACTTGTTTTGGCGTTAATGAAGACAAAACCATCCTTGCTGTACTAGACCCTACTCCAGATACAGATAAAAGAAGTTTAAAAATTTCTCTTTCAGATTTTTCTATAAACCCCCATAAAGTATGAGCGTCTTCTTTAACTTGAAGAAACGTGAATAATTGAATCGCTTCACCTTTAGGCAGTAAAGAAAACGTATGTAGCGATATATTTACTTCATACCCTACTCCGTTACAGTCTATTATAACATTGGTTGGATTCTTCTCTATTAATTTCCCTCTAAGCTGTGCAATCATCAAATTTGATTCAAATAATTACCAAAAATACACTTTTTTTTGGGATAGCCTACAGCATTTCTGACAGCTCTTTCCTTTCTTTTTGCTGAGCATCTACAACTGCAACTGCAGCCATATTTACCATTTCTTCTACTTTTGCTCCTAACTGTAAAATATGTACCGGTTTATTCATCCCCATTAAAATTGGCCCGATAGAATCTGACTTATTTAGCTCCTTTAGCATTTTGTAGGTAATATTAGAAGTATCTAGATTAGGGAAAATCATGGTGTTTACTTTCTTTCCTGCTAATTTAGAAAAAGGAAATTTTTCTTTTAACATTTCTGAATTCAATGCAAAATCTGTTTGCACCTCTCCGTCTACAATTAAATCTGGATAGTATTTATGTAAAAAAGACACTGCCTTAGAAACTTTTTGAGCACTTTGATGTTTAGACGAACCAAAATTAGAATAAGACATCATGGCAATTACTGGTTCCATTCCAAAAAGTTTAACAGTTCTAGCTGTCATCTTAGCAATAATAGCTAATTCTCTTTCTGACGGATTGATATTAATAGAGGTATCTGATAAAAACATTGGACCTCTTTCTGTCATCATTAAATTAGTAGCTGCAATTCTAGAAACTCCTTTTGCCATACCAATGAGTTCTAACATAGGTTTTACTACCGTTGGATAACTTCTAGAATAACCCGTAATTAACGCATCTGCATCTTTTTCGTTCACCATCATTGCAGCAAAGTAATTTCGCTCTCGCATCCATTTTTGCGCTTCTAAATAGGTTATTCCTTTTCGTTTAGATTTTTCCCAATACTTTTTGGCATAACGCTCTCTTCTACCTTTCTCTTCATCTGTTTTAGGATCAATAATGGTTACTTCTTCATCAAAACCAATTTCTTCTTTTAACTCTAAAATAACTTCTTTATCTCCCAATAAAACAGGCTCTCCAATTCCTTCATCGTACACAATTTGAGCTGCCTTTAACACATCTAAATGATCTGCTTCTGCAAAAACAATTCTCTTAGGATTAGACTTTGCTCTTCTGTGAATTAAACGAACTAATTTATTATCGGACCCTAAACGCTGCAACAGCTCTTCTTTATACCTGTCCCAGTCTTCTATTGGTTCTAATGCCACACCAGAATCCATTGCCGCCTTAGCTATAGCAGGTGGAACTTCTGATATTAACCTAGGATCGAAAGGCTTAGGTATTATATAGTCTTTACCAAATAATAGTTTTGTTTCACCATAAGCAATATTTACTTGTTCAGGAACAGGTGTTTTAGCCAATTCTGCTAAAGCATATACTGCAGCCAACTTCATTTCTTCATTAATTTTTGTAGCACGCACGTCTAATGCTCCTCTAAAAATAAACGGAAAACCTAATACATTGTTTACTTGGTTTGGATGATCTGACCTTCCGGTAGCCATAATAATATCATCTCTAGTATCTTTTGCTAGATTATAACCTATTTCTGGAGTTGGATTGGCCATTGCAAAAACAATAGGGTCGTTCGCCATGCTTAATAACATTTCTGGCTTTAACACATTTCCTACCGACAAACCTAAAAACACATCTGCTTTTTGCATAGCATCTGCTAAACCTACTCCTTCTTTTCCGTTAGCAAACTTAAACTGTTCTGGTGATAGATTTGTTCTATTCTTATGTAACACTCCATCTACATCAAACATTATAATATTCTCTACCTTAGCTCCTAAACTTACATATAAGTTCGCACAAGATATAGCCGCAGAACCTGCTCCAGAAACTACTATCTTTACCTCGCCAATTTTTTTATTTGCTAATTCTAATGCATTTAATAATGCTGCTGAAGATATGATAGCTGTACCATGCTGATCATCGTGCATTACTGGTATATCTAACTCTTCTTTCAACCTTCTTTCTATCTCAAAAGCTTCTGGCGCTTTTATATCCTCTAAATTAATTCCTCCGAATGTAGGAGCAATATTCTTAACAGTTTCTACAAAAGCACCTACATCTTTAGCATCTACCTCTATATCAAAAACATCTATATCTGCAAAAATTTTAAACAGTAAGCCTTTTCCTTCCATTACTGGTTTTGAAGCTTCTGGACCAATATCTCCCAACCCTAAAACTGCTGTACCGTTTGATATTACCGCTACTAAGTTACCCTTAGTAGTATAGCGATAAACTTTACTGGGATCTTTAGCAATTTCTAAACAAGGCTCTGCAACTCCTGGCGAATAAGCTAACGATAAATCTCTTTGTGTTGCGTATTTTTTGGTTGGTACAACTTTTATTTTCCCTGGAGATGGCTTTGCATGATAAATTAGTGCCTCATGCCTTGTTCTAGATTTACTCATAATTCTGTTTTGAATAAGTGTACAAAGTTATAAGTCTGAATGAATTGACAAAGTTAATTTGTTGTTTTGTTCTAACTACTTTGGTTAAACCAAAGCTACTTTTTTTCTAAAAATTGTATATTTCGTTGTAAGCCAGCAAACTTGGTTCGCTTAACAGCCGATTTTTGAAAAACGGTACTAAACACTTCCTGGGTAATTTCTTCCCAGTCTTTTTTAGTCATACTAATTAACTCTGGTTTAGGATTAAACAAAGGTTCATTATGTGGTTTAGAAAATCGGTTCCATGGGCATACATCTTGGCATACATCGCAACCAAACATCCAATCATCAAACTGTCCTTTAAACTCGTTGGGTATATTTTCTTTTAACTCTATCGTAAAATACGAAATACACTTGCTACCATCTACCACATAAGGCTCTGTAATGGCTTGTGTTGGACAAGCGTCTATACATTTGGTACAGGTACCGCAATGGTCTGTAGTAACAGAATCGTACTCTAAATCTAAGTCTACTATCAATTCGGCTATAAAATAAAAAGAACCAACTTGTTGAGTCAATAAATTGGAGTGCTTCCCTATCCAACCCAATCCACTTTTCGCTGCCCAAGCCTTATCTAATACCGGAGCAGAATCTACAAAAGCACGACCAGCTACCTCTCCTATTTCCTCTTCTATAAAATTCAACAACGATTTAAGCTTATGCTTAATTACATGATGATAATCTTGCCCATAAGCATACTTAGAAATTTTATAACTTTCTGCTACTTGTAACTTTTGAGGGTAATAATTTAGTAATAACGAAATAACCGATTTAGACCCCTCAACCAACTTAGTAGGGTCTAAACGTTTATCAAAATGGTTTTCCATATACTGCATTTGTCCGTTCATGTTCTTATTTAACCACTTTTCTAAACGAGGAGCTTCTTCTTCTAAAAAACCTGCTTCACTAATACCACAAGACAAAAAACCGAGGCGTTTAGCTTCGGCTTTTATCAATTCTGTATGTTTTGCCTTAGTATTCATGAATTCAAATCAAAAATACCAAAACTATTACTACTTTCTGCTCTTAAACCGAATTATTGCTTTTTTAGGCTTTAACGTAATAAGCGGATTAATATCTATTTTACTTACCGGTTCTAGCTCGTAATCTTTTACTATTTCTGCAAGCGTTAAAATCATCTCGTACATAGCAAAATTATTCCCTATACACATTCTTGGACCTGCTCCAAACGGAAAGTAACTAGCTGAATATTCTTTTTTACGGTCTGGATGAAATCTATCTGGATTAAATTCTTGGGCATTATCCCAATATTGTTTATGCTGATGCATTTCGTACACAGACATTAAAACTTGAGTACCTTTAGGAATCTTTACTCCGTTACACTCGTCATCTTCTATACTCAATCTATCTATAAAATAAACTGGCGGATACAAACGCATTGCTTCTTCTATGCATTGCTTTGTGAAGGATAGTTGCTGAATACTCCCCAATATATCTTCATTATCTACTACTTCTACTTCTACTTCTTCTCTAATCTTATCCTGAACTTCCTGATTCTTGGCTATTAACTGAAATGAAAAAGTTAAAGCATTCGAAGTAGTTTCATGCCCCGCTACAAACAAAATCAATATCTCATCTATTAATTGTTCGTTGGTCATAGAAGTACCATCTTCATACTTAGAGTCTAATAACATTTGCAGCAAGTCATCAGGCTTACTTTTAGCTAACCTTCTCTCTTCTATTATCTCTAAAAGAATCTTTCTAGACTCTTCACTCAATAAATGGGTATTTTTTAAACTCCCGTTTAATTGAAACCACCATTTTTTAAATGGTTGCCTCAATTCTTTTACAACCATTTCTTGTACGGTTTCGGTAATTTCCTGTAGTCTCTGAATTTTATTTCCTTTATCTGTATAACTAAATAAAGATTTAGCAACTACATGAAAGGCCAAATCATTCATAATAGGAAAAACATCTACAGAGTTATTTTTAGGTATTTTCTGAAGTTGTTTCTGAATTTCAGAAAGCATTATACTCATTAAACTTTCTAACTTTTTTTTATGAAAAGCTGGCTGAATTAACCTTCTCTGCTGCAACCAATAATTACCGCTAGCAGTTAGCAAACCATTACCAATATACTTAGCTAAATATTTGGTTTGTAATTCTGATTTAATATAGTTTTTGTTATTCTTCTGGAGAATATATTTAGCTATAATGGGGTCTCTGGTGAAAATAATTGGATTCCCTTTTCCTAAACTAATCGAAAAGCTATCGCCATGCTTCGTAAAGTTTTCGTTATGAAAAGGAAGTGGGTTTTTTAAAATACCTCTTGTTTTTAATAAAACCTTAAAAAAAGAGACTTTATGCAGTGTGGTATTTTTCATTTTAATTCAATTACTCTTCTATTACAATAACATACTCTTTACTAAAAGCTTTTATTCATTTTTTACTCACTTATTCTATATCGATATTTATAGGTGTTCGTGATGTGCTCCGCAATTCTTGATAAAAAACGAATCAAAAAATCAAGTCCGTATAAAGGAAATTGCTTTGCACCACTCTCTTTCAATACTTCATGCTTAAATCTTCGATTTGCACTTCCGTATTTTCGTTCATTATTTCTGAATACAGACATAACAATGTCTCAAATAAACACTAATCCTAAATTATTAAACTTCTCACAACTGCCAAGTTCATGAATTATTCCTTGGCTATCGTCCTGCGATTAAAACAATCCTCCTTGAATATTTCCTTTTATTCTACCTAGATGTTTATAAGCTAACTCGGTTACCTCTCTACCTCTCGGAGTACGAAGAATAAAACCTTGTTGAATTAAAAACGGCTCGTATACTTCTTCTATAGTTTCTCCATTTTCTGATACAGCAGTAGCTAATGTTGTAATACCTACCGGTCCACCTTTAAACTTATCGATAATTGTGGCCAAGATTTTATTATCCATTTCATCTAAGCCATGCGCATCTACATTTAAGGCTTTTAAGGCAAACTTAGATATTTCTATATCTATTTTACCATTTCCTTTTATCTGTGCAAAATCACGCACTCTACGTAGTAATGAATTTGCTATACGAGGTGTTCCTCTACTTCTGCCAGCTATCTCTATTGCTGCCTCCATAGAAATAGGCACATTTAAAATATGAGCACTTCTTTGTATAATAGTAGATAACAATTCGGTAGTATAGTATTGCAATCTAGATTGGATACCAAAACGAGCACGCATAGGTGCTGTAAGCAAGCCTGAACGAGTAGTAGCACCAACTAATGTAAACGGATTTAAGTTAATCTGTACTGTTCTTGCATTAGGACCAGACTCGATCATAATATCAATTTTATAATCTTCCATAGCAGAATACAAGTACTCTTCTACAATAGGACTTAAACGATGAATCTCGTCTATAAACAACACATCACGCTCTTCTAAGTTGGTTAATAAACCTGCTAAATCTCCTGGTTTATCTAATACAGGACCCGAAGTAACTTTTATACCCACATTTAGCTCATTAGCTAATATATGCGCTAAAGTTGTTTTACCTAAACCTGGAGGACCATGAAACAAAGTATGGTCTAATGCATCTCCTCGCATATTGGCAGCCTGAACAAAAATCTCTAAGTTTTCTAACACCTGATCTTGCCCTGAAAAGTCTTGAAAAGAAAGAGGTCTCAAAGCTCTTTCTATATCTAATTCTTCTGGATTAAAATTTTTATTAGATGGGTTTAGATTTTCATTCATGGTGTAAAATGTACTTAGCTTGTGTAAAAATAGGGAATAAAGAAATGATATTATAAGGATCATAAAAAAAGCTACACATTTTACTGCATAGCTCTCTATTATAAACTTATTATTATTTTAATCCTCTTACTCATACACAACACTAGTTATAAACTAGCGCTAGCAAGTAAAATCAATTTATTTACATTTTAATTAGAATAATCTTTCCGTGTATGTATTGACAGTCTTTTGGTCTTATCTTACTGTTTTCTGATTTACATAATACCATTTTATCTTCATAAACTTGATAAATTAATTTTTCTATTTCAATAACTTCTCCCATAAATGAATCATATAAACCTAAATCAATATAATCTTGATTCTCTTTATAATCATTCTTAAACTTAAACGTTTCTATTTTCTCTAATAAGTTCTTTTTTCCATCTTGTTCAATGTAACTAGATGTTGTTATGTACAAAAAATTTTCCTTAGTAAATTCATATGTTATATCCTTTTTAGTATTATTTACCTTCCAAACACCTAAAACATCTTCTTTTAACTGACCTTGTACACAATTAACAGTAGCTAAAAAGAAAGTTAACATTACTAATATTTTCATCATTTTAAATTCTTAAAAAATTAATTTCAATTTTATCAGGTATAAATTTATCAACATCATCTTCAATATCTACATTATCTGGTAATTTCTTTTCAAGAAAAACATAATCAACTCTTGGATTGTTCTTTAAATAAACTATTAAATACTTATCTCCTACTTTTGGCATGGTATCCCAAAAATGTAAATCAAAAAAAAACAAATGCATATTGCTCACCATTCCAGTACTTAAATTTAGCTCTTTTAGTATACCTGATCTTACTAACTTCTATAAGTTCAGAAATAGCAAAGACTCCTTTACTTTTAAGATCAAAAGATCCTTTAATATTTAACCCAACGATAATGCTTAAATACAAAATGACTAAAACAACCACAATGTTTGATGTTTTCTTTCTCATAGAAACAATAAGAAATTAAAGTAAAAAGCGCCATCTTTTCAGATAGCGCTTAAGTATATTTTATTCAATTACCCTTTTAGTGGTGCAATTGCTCTTCTCCTGGTTTCATTGGAACATTTTGCGGAACAAAATCTTCGTCATGACCTGGCTTACTATAATCATAAGCCCAACGGTGTACCTCTGGTAATTCACCTGGCCAGTTACCATGAATATGCTCTACTGGCGCAGTCCACTCTAAAGTATTAGATCTCCATGGGTTCTGAGGAGCTTTAGGTCCTCTAAAGATACTACCAAAGAAGTTATATAAGAATATTAACTGTGCCGCTCCTGCAATTAAAGCAAAGATTGTAATGATAACATTTACATCTGCTAAATCATCGAAGATTGGGAAGTTTGTATTTGTATAATAACGTCTTGGTAAACCTGCCATTCCTGTAAAGTGCATTGGAAAGAATACTCCGTAAGCACAAACTGCAGTAATCCAGAAGTGAATATAACCTAATTTTTTATTCATCATTCTACCAAACATTCTTGGGAACCAGTGATAAACACCCGCTAATAAACCATATAAAGCAGAGATACCCATTACTAAGTGGAAGTGAGCTACAACAAAGTACGTATCGTGCACATTGATATCTAATGTACTATCTCCTAATATAATTCCTGTTAAACCTCCTGAAATAAAAGTAGATACTAAACCAATTGCAAATAACATCGCAGGATTGAACTGTAGGTTACCTTTCCATAGCGTTGTTATAAAGTTGAATGCCTTTACAGCAGATGGAATTGCAATTAATAAAGTAGTAAATGTAAATACAGATCCTAAGAATGGGTTCATACCTGATACGAACATGTGGTGACCCCAAACAATAAACGATAAGAATGCAATTGCTAAGATAGATGCTACCATGGCTCTATAACCAAATATTGGCTTACGAGAATTAGTAGCAATAACCTCAGAAGTAATTCCTAATGCTGGTAATAAGATAATGTATACCTCAGGGTGACCTAAGAACCAGAATAAGTGCTCAAATAATACTGGTGAACCTCCTTGGTAATGTAACACCTCTCCACCGATAAAAATATCTGATAAGTAGAATGAAGTACCAAAACTTCTATCCATAATTAATAATAAAGCAGCTGAAAATAATACTGGGAATGATAATACACCAATAATTGCTGTTACAAAGAATGCCCAAATCGTTAATGGTAAACGAGTCATAGACATACCTTTTGTTCTTAAGTTAATTACTGTAACGATATAGTTTAACGATCCGATTAACGATGAAGCAATGAATATTGCCATAGATACCAACCATAGAGTCATACCCGCTCCAGAACCTGGCATAGCTTGTGGTAATGCCGATAAAGGAGGATAGATTGTCCAACCTGCTGCTGCTGGTCCAGCCTCAACAAATAAAGAGATAACCATTACAACACTAGATAAGAAGAATAACCAATATGAAATCATGTTTAAGAAACCTGACGCCATATCTCTTGCTCCAATCTGTAATGGAATTAATAAGTTAGAAAACGTACCACTTAATCCTGCTGTTAATACAAAGAATACCATGATAGTACCATGAATAGTAACTAATGCTAAATAAGTATTAGCGTCCATTACTCCTCCTGGAGCTTGTTTGTCTCCTAAAAGAATTTCCATTATTGCAAATGGCTCTTCTGGCCAAGCAATTTGAATACGGAATAACATAGACATCATAATACCTATGATACCCATAATTAAACCAGTAATTAAGAATTGTTTAGAGATCATTTTATGATCTATAGTAAACAAATATTTTGTAATAAAAGTTTCCTTGTGGTGTCCGTGATCGTCGTGTGACATAACTTTATATCTTACTTTATATTGTTAGTTGATTTATCTTTTAAATAGGAAGCTTACTTAAGTATAACTTCTTTAGCTGTTTTTTGTTGCTTCATCCAAGCTTCGTACTCTTCTGGAGTATCAACAACAATTTTTAATTGCATGTTATAGTGTGATTTACCACAAATCTTGTTACAGATTAACAGGTAATCAAACGTATAATCATCTAATTCTTCACCTGCAGCTCTACGTTTAGCTCTTAACTCATTAATGTTAGCCACTTTATTAATAATGTGTGGCATCTCTCTCATCTCTTCTGTGGTGATTGTAGGAGTAAAAGCAAACTCTGTAACCATACCAGGAACACAGTTCATTTGAGCTCTAAAGTGAGGCATATAAGCAGAGTGTAATACATCTTGAGATCTCATTTTAAACCAAACTTTTCTACCTACTGGTAAGTGAATTTCTTTTACAATAACATCATCAGCATAGTTAGGGTCAGAAGTATCTAAACCTAATACATTAACTTTATCAGCGTTTATTAAACGAACGTTAGCATCTCCTAAAGTATTATCTGCTCCACCATATCTTGCTGTCCAGCTAAATTGTTGAGCGTATAATTCAACTACTAAAGGCTCTTCTTCACCTTCAAAGTCAAAAGACATAATTTGATTCCATCCGTATAATCCGTAAAGAATTAAACCTGCTAAAGTAATTACTGGAATAATAGTCCAGATTAACTCTAACTTATTCGAATCTGAGAAATATAATGCTTTCTGACCTTCTTTACCTTGATACTTAAATGCAAAGTAGTGTAATAAAAATTGAGTTAAGAAGAACACTGCAAAAATAACTACCCATGAAATGTTCATTAGGTTATCTACCATTACACCGTGCTCAGAAGCTGGGTGACTTAAAACTAAGTGTCCCCACTTAAACAATCCGTAAACTACAAATACGAAAAGGAAAATTAAGAAACCTAACATCAAGTTACCTTGCGTCTTGTTGTCTTCGTCATTTGCCTGTAAGGTATCATTTTTAGATGCCTTGTAAATCTTTAAGACTTTAGATAATTGCCATAATGAAATGGCTACTAAAAGTACTACTACTATGTTTAAAAAAGCTGTCATTACTTATCTGATATCTATTTTAAATACTATTAATAATGAAAGTGTTCACTTTCATGAATAAACGGGTTTCTCTTAGGTGTTAATGGCGCCTTAGTTAAAGCAGTAAACACAACAAAGATGAACAATCCTAAGAAGAACAATACAGCCGATACTTCAGTAATTCCGAAAGACCAACGATCTCCTACTGTAGCTGGCATTACCATATTAAACACATCTACATAGTGTCCTAATAAAATAACTATACCTGCCATAACCACAAACCAGTTAACACGTTTGTAATCACTGTTCATTAACACTAATATTGGGAACACAAAGTTCATTACTATCATACCAAAGAATGGTAAATTGTAATCTTGAATTCTTGTTACAAAGTATGTAACCTCTTCAGGTATATTAGCATACCAAATTAACATGAATTGAGAGAACCATAAGTATGTCCAAAAAATACTAATAGCAAACATGAATTTTGCTAAATCATGTATATGACTGTTGTTTACTTTAGGTAAATATCCTTTTGCTTTTAAGTAGATAGTTACTAAACAAATAACTGTAATACCACTTACAAACATACTAGCAAAAACATACCATCCGAATAATGTAGAGAACCAGTGTGGATCAAAAGACATAATCCAGTCCCAAGACATTATTGATTCTGTATAAATAAACACTACTAAGAATGCAGCAGCTAATTTAAAGTTCTTTTTAAAGTTAGAGTTATCTGTAGCATCGTCTTGAGCTCTAGACAACTTCTTAGAAATAAACTGGTAAGCAGACCATAATAAAGCAAATATTACTGCTCTAACCATGAACCATCCGCTATTTAGCCAACCTTTTTTGTTGAATAATAACTTATCGAACTTAGTATTTTCAGGGTCTGGATCTATTAATACTGGATCTGTCCAAGCAAATATATGATTCATGTGCCCCATGGTAGACATGAATAATAATACTAACATGATACCTAACCCAATAGGCAAGTAAGAGGTAACCCCTTCCATTACTCTGAATAAGATTGGAGACCAACCTGCTTGCGAAGCTCTTTGTATTGCATAAAAAGCTAATGCTCCTAAAGCTATCATCATAAAGAAGAAACATGCTACATAAACTGCAGACCAAGGTTTGTTTTGTAACAGATGCATAACATGTTCAACATGATCAGCATGTTCTTTAGGATCTGCATGTGAATCGGCTCCGTGTGCATCTGCAGCGTGAGCTGTATCATGACCGTGACCATGTTCAGCCTCGTATTTTAAAATAGCTTCTACGTCTTCGGTTGATTTAGGAGCAGAAATGAATCCATATGCTATTCCTAGCAACCCAACTACCATAAATCCGATAGCCCATAGTTTTAATTTTCCAGAAAACTCGTACATATCTATATCTTAATCTGTTTCTTATTTAGTTAAATCTGCATTTAGCTTGTCTACATACATAGTTACTTGCCAACGTTCTTTCTCATTTAATTGACCTGCGTGAGACCCCATTGAGTTAAGACCGTAGTAAATAGTATGGTAAATACTACCTTCTGTAATATCTCTGTCTTTGTAATTAGGTACTCCTAAGAATTTTTCGCTCTTTACTAAAGCTCCATCTCCTTTACCTTTCTTACCATGACAAACTGAACAATAAATATCGAATAATTCTTTACCTGTAGCCATGTTAGCTTCTGTTTTTGGTAAAGGATTCGTTAAACTGTCCTTTGCAAATGCTCTACCTTCTGTTGTATTATCTATATCGAAAGGAATCCATCCTCTTTTTATAGTACCATCTACTGGTAATTGAGCTTCCATTTTATCTTTAAATCCACCGTAAGGTACACCTTCTACTTCTTGGTATGTTTCGTATCCTACCGACTCATACATGTTTGGAAAGAATTGATAGTTAGATTGCTTCTTATTAAAACAAGAAGTGAATCCTATCATTCCTACCACTACTAATACTTTAACTAAAACTTTCATTGTGATTAATGTTTTTCAGTTACGTTAATTTCAACTGCTCCAGTTCCTTCTAATAAGGCCTTAACAGCATCTACATTATCTCCAGCAGAAACTTCCATTAAGAAGTGATCGTCTGTTGTTCTTACATCTGGATTCTCAGCTTTTTTAAATGGCCATAATTTACTTCTCATATAAAAAGTAATAACCATTAAGTGAGCTGCAAAGAAAACCGTTAATTCGAACATAATTGGCACAAAAGACGGCATGTTCTCTAAATAACTAAAACTAGGTTTTCCTCCAATATTTTGTGGCCAATCTTCTATCATAATGAAGTTCATCATTACGGTAGCAACAGATAAACCTACCAATCCATATAAGAATGCACAAATAGCTAATCTAGTTGGTGCTAATCCCATTAATTTATCTAACCCGTGAACAGGGAAAGGCGTAAACACTTCTTCTATATGATAATGTGCTTCTTTTACTGTTTTTACAGCATCCATTAACACATCATCATCAGTATACATTGCCTGAACTACTTTATGACTACTCATGACCTTCTACTTTTTTGTATTTATCTCCAGATGACTTTAATATCGATTTAACCTCCGCCTGAGCAATTACAGGGAATGTTCTAGAGTATAATAAGAACAATACGAAGAAGAAACCATTAGTACCAATAAAGATACCTATATCTACAAATGTTGGCGAGAACATTGTCCAAGAAGATGGTAAATAATCTCTGTGTAACGAAGTAACGATAATTACGAAACGCTCGAACCACATTCCTATGTTTACAACAATAGAAATAACGAAAGAGAAAATAATACTTCTTCTTAATTTCTTAAACCACATAAACTGTGGAGAGAATACGTTACAAGTCATCATTGCCCAATATGCCCAAGCGTAAGGTCCAGTTGCTCTGTTTAAGAAAGCATACTGCTCATACTCTACACCTGAATACCAAGCGACAAATAATTCTGTAATATATGCAACCCCAACAATAGAACCAGTAATCATAATAATTAAGTTCATTAGCTCAATGTGCTGCATTGTAATATAATCTTCGAAGTTACATACCTTACGCATGATAATTAATAAAGTATTTACCATTGCGAATCCTGAGAATACCGCTCCTGCTACGAAGTAAGGAGGGAATATTGTTGTATGCCAACCAGGAATAACCGATGTTGCGAAGTCAAACGATACAATCGTGTGTACAGAAAGTACTAAAGGAGTAGCTAAACCTGCTAATACTAAAGATACCTCTTCAAAACGTTGCCAATCTTTTGCTCTACCAGACCAACCGAAACTTACTAAACCGTAAATCTTTTTCTGGAAAGGCTTAACAGCTCTATCACGTAACATTGCAAAATCAGGTAATAAACCAGTCCACCAGAAAACTAACGACACTGATAAATACGTTGAGATTGCGAATACATCCCATAATAAAGGTGAGTTAAAGTTTACCCATAGTGATCCAAATTGGTTTGGAATCGGCACTACCCAGTAACCTAACCATGGACGACCCATGTGAATTAAAGGGAATAAACCTGCCTGAACTACGGCAAAAATCGTCATTGCTTCTGCAGAACGGTTAATTGCCATTCTCCATTTCTGACGGAATAATAATAATACTGCGGAAATAAGTGTACCGGCGTGACCAATACCAACCCACCAAACGAAGTTAGTAATATCCCAAGACCAACCTACGGTCTTATTTAAACCCCATGTACCAATACCTGTAGATATTGTGTAGATGATACATCCTACTCCCCAAAGGAAGCAAGCTAATGAAATAGAGAAGACTATCCACCACTGCTTGTTTGCTCTTCCTTCAACTGGTCTAGCTATATCAAGAGTTACATCGTGATATGACTTGTTTCCAGTAACTAAAGGCTTTCTTATTGGTGCTTCGTAATGAGAACCCATAATCTATGATAAATTATTACTTAATTAATTATTCTTTTTTATATCGCGCTTACGCTTCTTTCGTGTTTCTTACCTTAACTTGATAAACCACATTAGGCTCTGTACCTATGTGCTCTAATAAGTGGTAAGCACGTTTATCGTTCTTTTTCTTGTAGATATCATTATTCTTATCGTTGATATCTCCAAACACCATTGCTCCAGTATCACAAGCGTTAGAACAAGCTGTAGCAAATGCATTCTTGTCTACTTGCTTACCTGCAACCTTAGCATCAAGAATTGTTTTCTGTGTCATTTGTATACACATAGAACATTTCTCCATAACTCCACGAGAACGAACTACAACATCTGGATTTAGAACCATTTTTCCTAAATCATTGTTCATGTTATAATCAAACTCATCGTTGTTGTTATACAAGAACCAGTTGAAACGACGTACCTTATAAGGACAGTTGTTTGCACAGTAACGAGTACCAACACAACGGTTATAAGCCATATGGTTCTGACCCTGACGACCATGAGAAGTTGCCGCAACCGGACAAACAGTTTCACAAGGTGCGTGATTACAGTGCTGACACATAACTGGCTGGAAAGCAACCTGCGGATTAGCAGCTGGACTCTCCATTTCTCCAAACTCAGATAATGAACTACCTAAACCTGAAATATTTTCTTTTTTCTTTAAATCTCCGTTAAAAGTATCTTGAGAAGAATAATATCTATCTATACGCAACCAATGCATATCTCTAGAACGACGCACTTCTGATTTACCTACTACTGGCACATTATTCTCCGCATGACATGCTACAACACATGCCCCACATCCTGTACAAGCATTTAAATCGATAGATAAATTAAAGTGATGCCCTATAGAACGATCAAAAGGAGTCCATAAATCTGCTTCAGGATCTGAAGCATTAATCATATTATGATCTTTTGACACTTTAGGCTTTGGATTATAAGCCTCATAATCATGTTTCGCATTAGCCGTATTGAAGATCTCTAATGTCGTATCTTTTACAATATCACCTCTACCCATTAAGGTATTATGCAATTGTATACAAGCAAACTCATGCTTTCCATCTGTTTTTGCAATAGAAACAGTTTGAACATTGTTAAAGTTTGCATATAAAGGGTAAGCATTTACACCTGTTTGCATTTCTGCTTGTAATGCTTCTTTTCTACCATAACCAAATGATAAACCAACAGACCCTTGAGCCTGACCTGGCTGAATTATTACCGGAACTTTTTCAACTGTAACACCATTAACAGTTACATTTGCATACTTACCATTTAATCCTCCGTTAGCATCGTTTCTTGCCTGTGTAAAGAAAGTACTTTGCTCTAAGAACAAATCAAACTTCTTAGCATCAGCTTCAGAGATTGTTAAATAGTTATCCCAAGTAGTTCTAGTTAACGGATCTGGCAACTCTTGTAACCAAGGGTTGTTTGCCATCTGACCGTCTCCCATTGCAGTCTTAGGGTATAATGTTAATTCTAATCCTTTCGATTTTGCACCAGCTAAAGCAGCAACTGCTCCACTAACGCTATAAACTGGAGCTTCTTCTGAAGCTACCTCGTCTCCTTCTTGATTTTCTTCTACAACTGGCGCAGCAGACTTTGCTAACACACCATCATGCAAAGCTTTATTCCAAGAAGAACCACCTAATATACCTGCAGACCAAGTATTTTTGATATACTTATAGTAAGAATCTTCACTTCCAACTAACTTCAATAAGAAATCTTGGAATTGACGTGTATCAAACAACGGCTTAATAGTAGGCTGCATTAAGCTATAAGAACCTTTCTTTAACTCAACATCTCCCCAAGACTCTAAATAATGAGGTGCTGCTCCTAAATACTGAACATATTTAGATGTTTCATCTTCACGCTGTGTAAACGAAACTGTTAAAGGTAATTTCTTTAATGCATCTCCAAACGCATTTCCGTTTGGCATTGAATATACTGGGTTAATACCAGCCATAATAACTGCACCAACTTTTCCTGACTTTACGTCAGCAACCAACTGATTTACTGCAGCATTACTTCCTTGTCTTGTTTTTATTGGCGATTTAGCATCAAAAGCTTTACTACCTAAAGCTTCATTAATTGCGTTACTTACTGCTTGAGCACCCTTATCTTGAATACCTGTAAGCACAACCGCTCTACTACCAGCTCTCTTTAACTCCTCAGCCGCTTTCTTCACTGCAGCATCTACATGCTTAGGCAAAGAACCACCAACAGAAGAACCAGCTATATAACCGTATAACTTAGCCAAAGCAACTTTTTGCTCGCTAGGAGTTAACGGCACACGCTTATCTGCATTTGCTCCAGATAAAGTCATGTTAGATTCAAACTGAATATGACGAGACATTTTTCCGTTTTCAGGGATACGATTTTTAGCGTAATCACCTTCAAAACCACCACCTTGCCAATCTCCTAAGAAATCTGCACCGATAGCAACAATAACATCTGCATCACCTAAGTTATAGTTTGGCATTCCTCTTTCACCATACTTCTCTTGAAAAGCATCAAGAGTAGCAGACTCAGAAATAGCATCATAAACTACATGACGCACATTACCATACTTAGCTTTAAATTCAGCAATTATATTAGATGTAGATGGACTAGCAAAAGTTTGTGTCATTAACACAACTTCTTTACCATTCGCCACTACTTCATTTACTTTTTTAGCAATATCTGCATCAAACTTAGACCAAGAAACAATAGCTCCGTTAGCTTTTGGCGACTTTAATCTTTTATTATCATATAATGATAAAACAGACGCTTGCACACGAGCATTAGTACAACCTTTAAAATCAGCCATTTTATTCGGCTCTATTTTAATAGGACGACCTTCTCTTGTTTTCACTAATATACTAGCGAAATCGTAACCATCTGCAATAGTTGTTGCATAGTAATCTGCTACACCCGGACGAATTTGCTCAGGCTGTACTACATAAGGAATCGATTTTACAACCGGTCCCTCACAAGCTGCTAAAGTTGCAGCTGCTGTACTAAACCCAACGTATTTTAAGAAATCTCTACGAGTAGTAGACGAAGAATCTAAAGACTCTTTATCACCTAAAAACTCCGTAGTAGGTATTTCTTCTAAAAATTCGTTTTGTTGTAGCGTCTCAACAATAGAGTTGTTATCTAACTCCTCAACACTTTTCCAGTATTTCTTGTTTGATGCCATTTATATTTAATTTAATGATTCAATGATTAAAAACCATTCAATCCTTTAATTCTTTACTCTTTTAATATTCAATTCTAATTAGTAGTGACACTTACCACATTCTAAACCACCCATTTGAGCAGCCGTAAGCTTTTCTACACCATACTTCTCTGACAATTCTTTATGAATCTTAGCGTAATACTCGTTACCCTTAACATCCACCTCTGTCTCTTTGTGACAGTTTACACACCAACCCATTGTTAATGGCGCGAACTGCTCAAGAATTTCCATTTCCTCTACAGGACCATGACAAGTCTGACACTCTACACCAGCAACTGTTACGTGCTGAGAGTGATTAAAGTATGCGAAATCTGGTAAATTATGAACTCTTACCCACTTAACAGGCTTTTGCTCTCCAGAATATTTCTGACCATCCCAACCAACTGCATTATACAGTTTTTGGATTTGCTTGTCGTAAAACTCTTTTGTATGCTCTGCAGTAGCTGTTGACGGAGCAACCTCAGAAATGTTTTTATGACAGTTCATACAAACATTTAAAGCAGGTATACCAGAAGTCTTACTTACTCTTGCAGAAGAGTGACAATATTTACAATCTATTTTATTATCTCCAGCGTGAATTTTGTGAGAGAAGTGAATTGGCTGAACTGGTTGATAACCCTGATCTACACCAACTTGCATGAAATACCCATAAGCATGGTATGCTGCAAACAACATAAACACAATTACAGAAACCAACACTAAGAATTGATTCTCTACAAACGCTTTCCAAATAGGCTTTTTAGCACCCTCATCTACATTGATACCGTTTTTACTAGCAATACTCTTTAAAGTCTTACTAACCATAAACAACATAGCAACTAACACCAACAACACTAAAACAAGCGCTCCTAAAATCAAATCATTATTAGAATCCACAGGAGTAACAGTAATAGGCCCCTCTGGAGTTTCTGGCTCAGGCTTAACCTCTGCAGTATACGCTAAAATATTATCAATATCAGTATTAGTTAACTGAGGAAACAATGTCATTACACTGTTATCATACTCTTTAAAGATTTTGTTTGCATAAGCATCCCCATCTTTAATCATTTTAGAACTATTACGAACCCAGTTATAGATCCACTCTCTATCTAAACCTTGCTCATCTGCTAAACGCTGCTCTACATTTCTCAATGCAGGACCTGTCATAGGCTTATCTAATTTATGACATGCCGCACAGTTCGCATTAAATAAACTCTTACCCGCAGCTGGATCTCCTTGCGCAAAAACTGAAGTTGAAAATGCTAGCAGAACTGCTAAGCAAAGACTTAGAACTTTAGAAGTTGAATAACGGTGTTTAACCTGTTTCATCTGTTACTATTTTCTATATTTATTAGTAAATCCTAGAAAAAAATCTAGTGTTAATTCGTTTTTTGGTACGATTTTTTCAATCTAACTACCTGAAAATACAGGGTAAAAGCTCAGATTTTCAAAAATCTTCCGACAAAAATACTATTTTAAGATAATTTTTAAGTTGTTAAAGAAGGGTTAATTTTAATTTATAGAGATTCTAAATAAGTATTTTACGGAGACAAAAAAACAATTAAAAAGCTACATTTGCATAAATACAATTCATAATGAGAAGATTACCTTTTTTTAAGATCAGCAGCACTGTAATTATTACCTTACTTTTTACTCAATTGAACTACTCTCAAGAGGCAACAGTAACAATTGAACAAGATCCGCAGCTAGAAACTCTGCTTAAGGAACGCAAAAGATTACTTAAAAAAGAAGAAATTAGAACTCATTTTACCATTCAGGTCTTTTCTGGAGAATTAGAAGGAGCTCAAAAAGTTTTAAAAGAATACAAGCAAAAATTCACCGAACACAAGTCGCAAATTCACTGGCAAACCCCTAACTACAAGGTATGGGTTGGTTATTTTAGAAACCGACTTGATGCCGATAGAGCATTATTGAAAATTAACGAAGAATTTCCTGACACAGGAGCTTTTGTATTTGAACCAGAAAACAAAAAAAGAGACGAATAGGGTTTTATTTACATTCACTATACCAAACTCGAATCCAACAATTGTTCGAGTTTTTTTTATTTAAACACACACCAAACCAGCAACACTAATTTCTCACATTCCACAACTATTTTAAACCATTTAAGACAGGTTTATAAATTCTTTCAACAACTAATACAAAACAAGAAAAACCACCCGAACATTAAGGTGGTTTTAAGTATTATTTAATGAAACAATTTATTGTATTTAGGTATACGAGACAGTTTCAATTTACTAAAATATTTTGCAACTTCTATTAAGCTTTTAAACAACTCCTCTTTATATATTATCCCACGTTCTTTTTCTGTATAGAAATATGTTCCGTCTTTATTTTTAACTAACCAAATTCCATCTTGAATAGGTACTGTATCAACCAAAAATTTTAAGAAATAATTAATTTCAATCAAATGATTAGAAACATCCTCTATAGTTAAATCAAACTAAAAATCTAACACCTCATACGTCCACTCATTATATTTAGTTAACCCAGAAATTGGGGTATAACCCGAGTTAACAAGCATACCTAATTGCCTTTCTTTAGAAAAGGAAGGACAATGTATTTTTTTATGTACCCTACTTAATCTTTGCTTCTTAAACACAACTATTTTCAATGTTTTTTATATTAACAACTAAGCTCTTCTTTTCTATAAAAAAGTAATTAAACATACTGGTATTAGAGATTTATCACTTTTTAATTTCCTTAACACCTTTTTCATTTATAGTATATATCTTTACAATAGTATCATTAATTTTTCCATTCGATTGTCTAACTGTACTAACAGTAAATAACGAATCTTTCATTAAACTATAAAAGGTGTACTCATAACTTTCTACATCTTCAGCACCATCAAACTCAGAAGACAAAATAACCTCATTAATATCATCTTCTGATGTTATTTGAAGAGCAATAACTTCATGACTCATATCACCAAACCTTTCTATAATGCACATACTATCACTAATTCCTCTCTTCATTTTTTCATTAGAATCAAGATTAATTAGCAATGAATCATTAGTTTTTTTGTTTTTCGTTATTTATAAATAATATGTTATTGGTTTTTGCATCTGATTTTAAAACTTCTTAACAACCGATTTTTCTTCCTCTTGACCTTTATTACAACCAATCAAAACAAATAACGATAAAAATATTTTTACACTACGGGTTATCATTTTTTCCATCAGCAACAGTTTCTTGGCTCAAATTATTTTTAGCCTTATTTTTTATAGTTTACGAAAGGCACCAAATTTTCAACTTCTATCGATTCCCTTTCTAGTATCAGGCTATAAAATTTTTATATAATACGTAAACACCCCTATAAAGACTTGTAACCTGTCAATTATTCACAACTCTAACAATTCTTAAATTAGCAATTACCCATTTTAATACGGTTCGATTAACCCGTAAACAATTAAAAATTCCATTTTCATCTGTAACCCTCTACTAATTACCATCATTCAAAACAAAAACACCACGAACAAATACAACAAAAAAAAGCTCTTTAGTTTCCTAAAGAGCTTTTTTAGACTTATAATTTAAAGAAATTATTTCAACTTCTTCTTAACTGCAACTTCTTGATAACATTCGAAAACATCACCTTCTTTAATATCGTTGTAGTTCTTAATTTGCATACCACAATCGTACCCTTTAGCCACTTCTTTCACATCATCCTTAAATCGTTTAAGTGTTGCCAACTCGCCATCGTAAATAACTACCGATTCACGTATGATACGTATCTTACCTGAACGTAAGATTTTACCAGACATAACCATACATCCTGCAATTGTACCAACTTTAGATATTTTAAACAACTCTCTAACTTCTGCAGTACCAGTAATCTCTTCTTTCATTTCTGGAGACAACATACCTTCCATTGCATCTTTAAGATCATTGATAGCATCATAAATAATAGAATATGTACGTACATCTATTTCTTCCTTATCAGCTAACTGACGCGCATTTCCTGCTGGTCTAACATTAAATCCGATAATAATTGCATCTGAAGCTGACGCTAACAATACATCAGATTCTGTGATAGCACCTACAGCTTTATGAAGTATATTTACTTGTATTTCTTCGGTAGACAGTTTCTGGAACGAGTCTGTTAATGCTTCTACAGAACCATCCACATCTCCTTTCAAGATTATATTTAACTCCTTAAATGTTCCTAAAGCAATACGACGACCAATTTCTGCTAATGTTAAGTTCTTAGTGGTACGAACATCTTGCTCTCGTTTTAATTGCGTACGTTTTGCTGCAATTTGTTTAGCCTCACGCTCATCTTCTAACACATTGAACTTATCTCCTGCTTGTGGCGCACCATCTAAACCTAAAATTGACACTGGTGTAGAAGGTCCAGCCTCTTTTACTTTATTTCCACGCTCATCATGCATTGCTTTAACCTTACCACTATTTTTTCCAGCTAAAACATAATCACCTATCTTTAAAGTTCCTGCTTGAACTAATATAGTAGACACATAACCTCGACCTTTATCTAGGAACGCCTCTACAACTGTACCATTAGCTATTTTATTAGGGTTAGCTTTTAAGTCTAACAACTCAGACTCTAACAACACCTTTTCTAAAAGCTCATTAACACCTAATCCTGTTTTAGCAGAAATATCATGAGATTGTATTTTACCTCCCCAATCTTCTACCAATAAATTCATGGCAGCTAGTTTGGTCTTAATGTTATCTGGATTAGCCGTTGGTTTATCAATTTTATTAATTGCAAATACTATTGGCACTCCAGCTGCTTGTGCATGAGATATAGCTTCTTTTGTTTGTGGCATGATATCATCATCTGCTGCAATAACAATAATGGCAATATCTGTTACTTGAGCACCACGTGCACGCATTGCCGTAAAGGCCTCGTGACCTGGGGTATCTAAGAATGCTATTTTCTGACCATTCTCAAGCTTTACTCCGTACGCACCAATATGCTGTGTAATTCCACCTGACTCTCCCGCAATTACATTCTCTTTACGTATGTAATCTAATAAAGAGGTTTTACCATGATCTACGTGCCCCATTACAGTAACAATAGGAGCTCTAGTTACTAAATCTTCTGGATTATCTTCAACCTCCTGTATAGACTCTTCTATCTCTGCAGAAACAAACTCTACTTCATACCCAAACTCTTCTGCTACGATAGATAAAGTTTCAGCATCTAAACGCTGATTCATTGTCATCATAATACCTAAAGACATACAAGCACCAATAATTTTTGTACTTGGCACATCCATCATAGTTGCTACCTCATTTACAGTGACAAACTCGGTAACTTTTAATACCTTTCCTTCTGCTTGTTGAGCATCTAACTCTTCTTGTCTTTTCTGACGGTGAAGATCTCTTTTATCTCTTCTGTTTTTAGCACCACGATTCTTACTAGATTTACCTTGCAGCTTCTCTAGTGTTTCACGTACTTGTTTTTGTACTTCTGCTTCTGTTGGTTCTTCTTTAACAACTTGCGCTCTTCTACCTTTTCCACCACCTCGGTTTCCATTATTAAATCTTCCTCCACCTCGATTTCCTCCTCGGTTACCACCAGCATTTCCTCCTCCTGAACTAGGAGCACCAGGTTTACTAATACGCTTACGTTTTGGTTTAGCACCACCACCAGCTGCACCTTTATTTTCTGTCTTTTTCTTAGGCTTGTTAAATTGAGTTAAATCAATTTTTTGACCTGTAATTTTTGGCCCAGAAAGTTTTTGATATTGTGTAGTTACTTTTTCGTCTTTAGGCGCTTCTTCTGTCACCTCTTCTTTTTTAGCAACCACTTTTTGTTTAGGTTCTTCTTTCACCACAGGCTTTTCTACCTTAGGTGTTTCTTTTACCACTTCTTTTACTGGTTTAGCTTGTTTTTTTGGTTTTTTAAGTTGATCTAAATCAATCTTTTTAACCACTTTAGGTTTTTGCACCTCTGCTTTTTTGGTTTCTACAACCTTTACTGGCTTTGGTCCTTCTTTTTTAGGCTCTTCTTTAGACACAGCTTCTTGAGGTTCTGGCTGAGTTTTATCTGCATCTAAATTAATATTACCTACTGTTTTTGGCCCATCTAGCTTAGCCTTTGCTTTAATTACTTCTTGCTTTTTAAGCTCTGCAAGCCTTTTACGTTCTTCTTCTTGCTCGCGCTCTAATCGAAGTGCTTCTTTTTCTTTTCGCTTTTCTTCTCCAACTTCTTTAGATGCTACTTTTTTACTAGCATCTGTCTGAAATTCTCCAGAAAGCACATTGTAAATATCAGCTGTAATTTTAGCAGTAGGACGTGCTTCTATTTCGATTCCTTTAGAACCTAAGAATTCCACAGCCCTATCAAGAGAAATATTTAACTCTCTTAACACCTTATTAAGCCTTATTGTTTTGTTTTCAGCCATAAAATTTAATTTACCTCAAATAATTTATTCAAAAAGAAAGACTATACTGAATCTAGTCCTCAAATTCTTCTTTTAATATTCTAACTACCTCTTCGATAGTTTCTTCTTCTAAGTCGGTACGTTTTACCAACTCATCTATATCTTGTTCTAAAACGCTTTTAGCAGTATCTAACCCTACCTTAGCAAACTCTTCTATAATCCAAGAATCTATTTCATCAGAGAACTCGCTTAATTCTACATCTTCCTCTACACCCTCTCTAAACACATCTATCTCATAACCGGTTAATTGTCCTGCTAAACGAATATTATGTCCTCCTCTACCTATAGCTTTAGACACTTCTTCTGGTTTTAACATTACTTCTGCTCGCTTTTTCTCTTCGTCTAACTTAACAGATGTAACTCTTGCCGGACTCAATGCCCTGGTAATGAATAATTGCGGATTATTAGTGTAGTTAATCACATCAATATTTTCATTCCCTAACTCACGTACAATTCCGTGAATTCTAGCCCCTTTCATACCAACACAAGCTCCTACAGGATCTATTCTATCGTCGTAAGAATCTACAGCAACCTTAGCTTTATCACCTGGTATTCTAACAACTTTCTTCACATTAATTAAACCGTCAAAAACTTCAGGAATTTCTTGCTCAAATAATTTTTCTAAAAAAGCTGGAGCTGTTCTAGACATAACTATCATTGGCTTATTTCCTTTTAACTCAACACTTTCAATTATTCCCCTTACATTTTCTCCTTTTCTAAAGAAGTCTGAAGGTATTTGCTTATCTTTTGGCAATACAATTTCGTTCCCTTCATCATCTAACAAAATAACTGCTCTGTGACGAATATGATGAACTTCTGCAGTATACAAATCACCCACCAAGTCTTTAAATTGCTTGTAAATATTTGTATTATCGTGCTCGTGGATTTTAGAAATTAAGTTCTGTCTTAATGCCAAGATAGCTCTTCTCCCTAAATCGATTAATTTTACCTCTTGCGAAACATCTTCTCCCACCTCAAAATCTGGCTCTATCTTTCTTGCCTCTGATAAAGAAATTTCTTGATTTGGTTCTTCTACTTCACCATCTGCAACAACTACTCTATTTCTCCAAATCTCTAAATCTCCTTTATCTGGATTGATAATAATATCAAAGTTATCATCGTCTCCAAACTTCTTCTTTAAAGCATTTCTAAATACATCTTCTAAGATCGCCATTAAAGTAACACGATCTATCATTTTATCATCCTTAAACTCAGAAAAAGATTCAATTAATGCAATGTTTTCCATAACACCTGTTTCGTTAAAATTTTATCTTCACTTTTGCTTCAGCAATATCGCTGTAAGCTATTTCTTCTTTCTTTTGAACAGTCACTTTACCTTTTCCCACCGGCTTAGGCTCTCTAGCTTTCCACTCTAACACTATTTTCTCTTCATTTGCTTGCGTTAAAGTTCCTTCTAATTTTTCTGATGACTGCAATTTAATTTGCAAATCGCGACCAATATTTTTTACATATTGCCTCGATTTTAACAACGGACTTGCCGCTCCGTAAGACATTACTTCTAAAGAAAAATCTTCTTCATCTCTATCTAAATTATGTTCAATAGCCCTACTTATATCTATACAGTCACTTACTGTTACGCCATTATCTCCATCTATTACCACATTAATTTTATTACCAGACCCTACAGTAAATTCTATTAAGAACAAATCTTCTCTTTCTTCTAAAGCGTCATTCAATAATGTGGTTACTTGTTGCTTAAACATTTTCAATATAGTATAAAAAGAGGGGACTTACCGTCCCCTCATTACAATTCAATTATTCATAATGCGATGCAAATATAAGTATAATTTACGAATTATAAAACCTTATAGCTAAGTGCTTTCCTTTTTTATAATTTATAACAAAAAAAACTTTAAAGACTCGAGGAATTATTACATGAATATATGTTAATTTTTGAGTATTTTTTATATATTTATAGCTAACTAAACAATATGTGAAATGAGTAACACAAACTTCTTTAAAAAGAGTTGTTATGAGTTCCATCTGATATTAATTTAAAACACGAAAACAGATGAATAGAATCCTTGTTCCTACAGATTTTTCTCCCGAAGCTGAAAATGCACTTAAAGTAGCCGCTCAACTTGCCAAAGAATACGATAGCGAAATTTATTTGCTTCATTTGCTAGAACTTCCTTTAGATTTAATTGATCCTATGAGCAAAGGTAGCGAACTACCAGAAGCTATGTTTTTTATGCAAATGGCACATAAGAAATTTCAAAACGTTATTGAATCTGATTACTTAGAAGGCATTACTATTCATGAAAGAATTCAAAACAACGAAGCTTTTGAAGGTATCGTAGATACTGCCAAAAAAGATAACATAGATTTAATAGTTATGGGATCGCAAGGAGCTTCTGGTTTTAAAGAAATGGTTATTGGTTCTAACACAGAAAAAGTAGTACGAACCTCAGATGTTCCAGTATTGGTAATTAAGAAAGATCATAATAACTTTAAAATTAAAGATCTTGTTTTTGCCTGTGAATTTACAGATGAGTACAAAGCTTCTTTTGAAGAAGCTACAAGATTTGCCAAAAGCATTAACGCTAAAATGCATTTGTTAATGGTAAACACTCCTAATGGTTTTAGGACTACTGCTGAAGCCGAAGACAAAATGAATTCGTTTTTAAACGGAAACAAACCAGATAACTACACACTAAATATTTACAATGACCGGACAATTGAAAAAGGAATTTTAAATTTTGCATCTGCAATAGACGCAGATATTATTGCCATGAGCACCCATGGAAGAAAAGGTTTATCTCATTTTTTTAACGGAAGTATTAGCGAAGATTTAGTAAACCATGCTAAAAGACCTGTAGTTACCTTTAAAATATAAATAACAACAATACAAGCCAAAAAAACCGCTTTTTAACAAGCGGTTTTTTTATATCCAACATTCAAAAACACTTCATTGTTTAAAACATTAAAATACGTACTTTTGCGTTTCAAAAATTTATTTAAACAATGTTACAATTACAATTCATTAGAGAACAGAAAGAGAATATTGTTGAGCGCTTAAAAGTTAAAAACTTTGACGCTTCACAAATCCTTGATCAAGTGATTGCTTTAGACGAAAAAAGAAGAAGCACACAAGTACAATTTGACAACAATCAAGCTGACTCTAATAAATTATCCAAAGAAATTGGAATGTTGTTCAAAAACGGAGAAACACAAAAAGCTAATCTTTTAAAAGAAAAAACCACTCAATTAAAAGAAAACAGCAAAGAACTTACTGAAGTTTTAAACAAGACTCAGCAAGAACTAACTAGCCTTTTATACAACATACCAAATGTACCAAACGATCTAGTTAAGCCTGGTAAAAATGAAGATGACAATGAAGAAATTTTTAACGAAGGCATAGTGCCATCATTACACGAAGGAGCCTTACCTCACTGGGAACTAGCAAAAAAATACGACATTATTGATTTTGAATTAGGAAACAAAATAACCGGAGCTGGATTTCCTGTATACAAAGGAAAAGGTGCTCGTTTACAACGTGCCCTAATCTCATATTTTTTAGATAAAAATATTGAAGCTGGATACCAAGAAGTTCAAGTACCACACCTGGTAAATGAGGCTTCTGGATACGGAACAGGTCAATTACCCGACAAAGAAGGGCAAATGTACCATGTTACAGCAGATAATTTATACTTAATTCCAACAGCAGAGGTTCCTGTAACCAACTTTATGCGTGATGAATTACTAAACGAAAAAGATTTTCCAATAAGTTACACTGCATACACCCCATGCTTCCGTAGAGAAGCAGGTAGTTATGGAGCACATGTAAGAGGTTTAAACAGGTTACACCAATTTGACAAAGTAGAAATTGTACGCTTTGAACTTCCTGAAAACTCATACAAAGCTTTAGACGGAATGGTTGATCATGTAAAGGAAATTTTAAGAGAATTAAAATTACCATATAGAATTTTACGTCTATGTGGAGGTGATACTAGTTTTGCTGCTGCCATGACTTACGACTTTGAAGTTTACTCAACAGCTCAGGAAAGATGGTTAGAAATTAGCTCTGTTTCAAACTTTGAAAATTTCCAATCTAATAGATTAAAACTTCGTTACAAAGACGCTAACAATAAAAAACATTTAGCACACACATTAAACGGAAGTTCTTTGGCTTTACCAAGAGTATTAGCTGGTATTTTAGAAAACTACCAAACTCCTGAAGGAATTAAAATTCCAGAATGTTTAGTAAAGTACACTGGATTTGATATTATCAACTAAACCGATTATACATAAACATAAAAACTGCCTTATTTGGCAGTTTTTTTTTGCTATTTTTGATTATGCTCGAACAGAAAATATTCAACATCAACTCTGAAAAAGAATTCAAGCAAACTGCTTTAGAGGTCTTTAAGCATCAGTTTTACAACAATAAAGCATATAGGTCTTATTGTGATTTACTATACATACACCCAAGTGACATAAACGAAATTGAGGATATTCCTTTTTTACCTATTGAGTTTTTTAAAAGCAAGAAAATCTTATCATCCAACAAAGGTATTGAAACAACATTTTCGAGCTCGGGAACTACCGGAAGCATTACAAGCAAACACTACATTAACGACCTTTCATTATACCAAAAGAGCTACCTAAAAAGCTTCAGCCATTTTTACGAAAATCCAGAAGACTATATAATTCTTGCTTTACTACCCTCATACTTAGAAAGACAAGGTTCTTCTTTAATTTATATGGTAGATGACCTAATAAGAAAAACAAAACAGCCAGAAAGCGGATTTTACCTAAACAATCTTGACCAATTATCTGAAACGATAAATAAACTAGAAAGTCTAAACAAAAAAACATTGTTAATAGGAGTTTCTTTCGCCTTATTAGACCTGATCGAAAAATACCAGTTTCAATTGAAAAATACTATTGTTATGGAAACTGGAGGAATGAAAGGCAAAAGAAAAGAAATGATTAGAACAGAACTACACCATTATTTATCTAAAGGCTTTGGGGTTGAGTACATACATTCAGAATACGGAATGACAGAACTACTCTCTCAAGCATACTCAAAAGGCAATGGCATTTTTTCATGCCCCCCTTGGATGAAAATACTTACTCGAGACACAGAAGACCCTTTGAGTGTTCAAACCAAAAATAAAACTGGTGGGATTAACGTTATTGATTTAGCCAACATAAACTCGTGCTCCTTTATAGCCACACAAGATCTTGGAAGAACCCTAAATAACAATACTTTTGAAATTATAGGAAGATTTGACAATTCTGATATAAGAGGGTGTAATTTAATGACTTTATAAATGAACAACAAAAACCATAGCAAACTACTAGGCTGCCTTACAATCGTTTTTGCGTTTGTAATTGCCAGTATTATGTTTTCATTGGTTCAACAGTTTATCCCAATAAACAACATTACATTATTCATTATATGCTATCTAATCACCTTACGTTTTCTTCATTACTTTACTAGTAAAAAAGTATCTAAATCTCAAAATTTATGGCTAGTTACTTTGCTTTGTTTAGCTATTGGCTCTAGATTTTTTTCAAACAAAAACTTCTTACCCAACAACAGATCTGACGCTGATTTAATTGCTACTAAATATATTTATCACGATAATGATTCTACCGAAGTTTTTTCGCACAAGAGAAAATGGAAAGATTACATTGGAAAAACTTACAGAGGAGAATTTAACATTAGAACAAAAGACTACTACAGCTCGAAAGAATTTCATCAAAATTTAAATCTACCCAAAAGTAAAAGTTGGAAAGATTTGTACAAAAAAATAACTCTAGAAGACAAACCCAAACTCGATTTAATTTTAAAAGAATTCTACTACTTACACAAAGGACATCAACTAAATCAAAGACAGTTTGCAGAAATGGTGGTTTCTTTTGTTCAAGACATACCTTATGCTCTTGTATTTCAAAAAGAATGTCTTGATGCTAGTGCGTACAAAGACGAAATAAAAGAAACACTAGAAGAATGTCCGGATTGCTGTATCGGAAATCAAAAATACGGAATACAAACTCCTGTTGAATTTTTATCAAATTTAAAGGGAGATTGCGACACTAGAACCATGCTAGTTTTTACTATTTTAAAACATTTTGGCTATGATGTTGCCATACTCAATAGTGACTTTTACTTACATTCTGTAATTGGAATATCTATACCTGCTAACGGAACTTACAAAAGTCACTTCGGAAAAAAATACTACTTATGGGAAACCACTAACAAGTATTATAAAATAGGCGAAATGCCCAAACATTTAAACAACACCTCTCATTGGTATGTAGTACTAACTAACAACTCATAAAAAATTATGAACAATACCCTTTTTACCTTAGCAATAATTCAAATTATTATTTCAATAATATTAGCTGTATGCATCTTATTTGTGTCACACAAAATATTGATAAAACTATTTTTTAAAGAACAAGAAATTAAAAACGACCATTTAGCTTTTACCATATTTTCATGCGGAATATTTATTTCTATAGGGATAATTTTAGGAGAAATAATACCCTCTATTAGCAATATTATAAGACTTTCGTTTACCCAAAACAACATTGTTAGTTTTACAGATATTATTAGCTATTCTGGCATTTATTTGTTTACCGGATTTATCTTTGCTCTTTTAATTAACCTAGCTACTTTTTTACTTTTTAGCGCTCTAACTAAAGGCATCAACGAATTCAAAGAAATTAAGCAAAATAATCTATCGGTAGCCTTATTAGTTGTTTCTACCTTAATAAGCATTACTCTGATTGTAAAAGACAGTATTTCAAGCCTTATAGAGTCGTTAATTCCATATCAAGAAACCTTAAATTTCTTAACAAAATAAACGTTTTGTCGTTTTTTATGTTAAAGTTTGTTAAGCTATGTAATAAAACCAGCTTTTCTACGTCTTATATAATGAAAAAAAGAGTTACTTTTTTCATAAGTTAGTTAGTTTAAAAGCCTGAAAACAATACGTTTTCAGGCTTTTTTTATAAACATAAAAAAGGTCAACCTTAGTAAGATTGACCCCAATATTTTAATCTTGAATATTATTTAGTTAACTACTAAAACAAAATAATTTTTCTTTCCTTTTTGTAATAAAACAAATTTATCGTTAATCAAACTATCTTTCGTTATCAGAAAGTCTTCTTTTACTTTGGTTTTATTTACTGATATAGAATTAGCTTTCAATTCTCTTCTAGCCTCTCCATTAGATTTTAAAAAACCAGTTTTAGCCGCTAATGCTCCAATCATATCCAATCCATTATCTAAATCAGCTTTAGAAACTTCTGCTTGAGGCACGCCTCCAAAAACATCTAAAAAAGTCTGTTCATCTAAAGCTTTCAAATCATCTGCAGTTGATTTACCAAAAAGCATATTTGAAGCAGCAATAGCTTTATCATATTCATCTCTACCATGAACTAAAGCTGTCACCTCTTCTCCTAAACGTTTTTGCAACATTCTAACATGCGGAGCTTCTTTATGTTCTGCAATTAAAACATCTATAGTTTCCTTATCTAAAAAGGTAAATATTTTAATATACTTTTCAGCATCTTCATCAGAAGTATTTAACCAATATTGGTAGAACTTATACGGCGATGTTCTTTTGGCATCTAACCAAACATTACCACCTTCAGACTTTCCAAATTTAGAACCATCAGATTTAGTAATTAAAGGACAAGTGATAGCATATCCTTTTCCTCCACCTATTCTTCTAATTAATTCGGTTCCTGTAGTAATGTTACCCCATTGATCTGAACCTCCCATTTGCAAAGTAGCAGAGTTTTCTCTGTATAAGTGCAAAAAGTCATATCCTTGAACCATCTGGTAAGTAAATTCTGTAAAAGACATACCTTCTTTAGACTCTGATCCGATTCGGTTTTTTACAGAATCTTTAGCCATCATATAGTTTACAGTAATATGCTTACCTACATCACGAATAAAGTCTAAAAAAGAAAACTCTTTCATCCAATCATAATTGTTCACTAAAATAGCTGCATTAGGCTCATTGCTTTCAAAATCTAAAAAATGTCCTAATTGCTTTTTTACACAATCCTGATTATGTCTTAAAGTTTTTTCATCTAATAAATTACGCTCAGATGATTTTCCTGACGGATCTCCAATCATTCCAGTAGCCCCTCCAACCAATGCAATTGGCTTATGTCCACATCTCTGATAATGAGCCAACAACATAATAGGAACTAAATTACCTATGTGCAAAGAATCTGCTGTTGGATCGAAACCAACATAGGCACTCCTCATTTCCTCTAATAAGTGTTCTTCTGTACCTGGCATGCTATCGTTTAACATACCTCTCCATTTTAATTCTTCAATAAAATTTGTCATGCTCTTAAATTTATCAAGCCACAAAGATACATTTATAGATGAAAAAATTCTATTTTCGCTATATGATTTTAGTTACTGGCGGAACAGGATTAGTTGGCTCTCATTTGTTATATTATTTAACACAAACAAATGACAACATAACAGCTATATATAGAAATGATACAAAACGCGACTATGTAAAAAAAATCTTTGGATACTATACTAACAACATCGAAAGCTTATTCAATAAAATTAAATGGATAAAAGCCGATTTAACAGATGTACCAGCACTAGAAAAAGCATTCGATAAAGTATCTATTGTATACCATTGTGCTGCCAATATTTCATTTAACCCAAAAGACTACCAAAAAGCTAAAGAAACAAATCATATTGGAACAGCCAATATCGTAAACTTATGTCTAGCATATAACATTTCAAAGCTTTGCCATATCAGCTCTATTGCTACCTTAGACGAACCTAAAAAAGGACTCATAAACGAAAGTGCAGAATGGTCTCCAGAAAAAAACAAACACAATATATACGCCATTACCAAGTACAATGCCGAGCTAGAGGTATGGAGAGGATCGCAAGAGGGACTTAACACCGTAATTATAAATCCTGGATTGATTATCGGGCCTGGTTTTTGGAATTCAGGATCAGGAAAAATATTCAAGATGATTCACAAAGGCTTCAATTACTATACAAAAGGATCGATTGGGGTTATTGACATAAACGACCTTATAAAATCAATAATATTCCTTACTAACTCTCAAATATCTAATAAAAGATTTATCCTAGTCTCAGATAACATAAACTACCAAAAACTAATTAGTAGTATATCTATTAACCTCGGAATAAAAAAGTCTTCCAAAGAAGTTTCTGAAAAACTTATTTATTATTATTATTTATTTGATAAACTAAAGAGTTCTATTGGTATATCTAAAAGACAAGTTTTTAAACCTAATACTGCTACTTTATTTAAAAAATTAGAATACAACAATAGCAAAATAAAAAACACGGTAGATTTTCATTTTAGGTCATTTAACGAAAGTATATTAAAAACCACCCAACTTTTTTTAAAAGATTTTACTAAAGAATAACTTATTAATTCCCTTCTTTTGTTGACTTAAAGCTTTCTTTTTTTAAATCTAACTTAGCTGGCTTTTTTTTTGTCAACTTTAAACTGTCTTCTACTTTTATTTTCTCTGAAACCTCTTTCTTTATACTCTCTAACCTTTGCTGCACAGCAAACTCAATATCTTTTGCCGTTTTGAAAGAATTGGTAGCATAGTAATTCAAGTTCTGTCTTAAAGTAACGCTATCTATTTTATACTTATGATAAACAAACTTATCTATAAACACAGAACTATCTTTTATTTTTCTATAATTCTTAGATCTAGCAGCATTCATTAATCTAATGTCGCACATAATATCTACCATCTTTTCCTGAGACAACAGATTGTCAGGCTCAGGAGATTTATGAACCTTATCGCAAGACATTAAAACCAGAACGAAACTTAAAAACAAAAGATAGCTCTTCATAATTACCTATTAAATGTTAATTGCTTTCCTTTTTTTAAGTCGTAAAACTTAAAGTTTTTATACACTAAACTACCATTAACAAAAGTATGGGTAATTCTAGATTTGAATGTATTACCTTCAAACGGCGACCAACCACATTTATAATAAATATTCTCTTTAGTAACACTCCAAGGGTTGTTTAAATCTACAATAACCATATCGGCAAAAAAACCTGGTTTAATATAACCTCTATTTTTTATCTGAAATAACCTAGCTGGATTGTGACACATTTTTTCAACAAGCTTCTCTAAACTTATTTTTTCCTGATGATATGCTTCTAACATGCTTACCAATGCATGCTGAACCAACGGACCTCCTGATGGAGCCTTAGTGTATACATTACTTTTTTCTTCTATCGTATGGGGAGCATGATCTGTTGCAATTACATCTATTCTATCATCTAACAAAGCTTTCCATAGCAAATCTTTGTCTTTTTGAGTTTTCACTGCTGGATTCCATTTAATATGAGTTCCTTTTTCCTCATAATCTGCATCAGTAAACCATAAATGATGCACACATACTTCTGCTGTAATTTTCTTTTCTTCTAAAGGTATTTTGTTTGTAAACAACTCTGTTTCTTTACCCGTAGACAAATGAAAAACATGCAATCTTGCTCCTGTTTTTTTAGCCAATTCTATTGCTCTAGAAGATGATAAATAGCAAGCCTCTTCACTTCTTATAATAGGATGGTATTTCATTGGAATGTCATCTCCAAATTCAGCCTTATATTTCTCAGTGTTAGCCCTAATTGTCCCCTCATCTTCACAGTGAACCGCAATTAACAAGTCTGTACTAGAAAAAATCTTTTCTAAAACTTCTAGGTTATCAACTAACATATTACCAGTAGACGAACCTAAAAACAATTTTAAAGCAGCCACTTTCTGTGGATCGACCTTTAATATTTCGTCTAAATTGTCATTGGTTCCACCAAACATAAATGAATAATTTGCATAAGAAGTTTTTGACGCTATATCAAACTTCTTATCTAATTCTTCTATTGTTGTAGTTTGCGGATTAGTATTAGGCATTTCTATAAAAGATGTAATACCTCCTGCTATAGCTGCTCTTGATTCAGTTTCTATATTAGCCTTATGAGTTAAACCTGGCTCCCTAAAATGAACCTGATCATCTATAACTCCTGGCAGCAAATATTTACCTTCAGCATCAAAAACACTAACGTCGGGAGATTTTGCACTTATTTGTTCTGCAACCTCAACAATATATTCTCCTTCTACATAGACATCTCCCTCGAATATTGAGTTTTCATTTACAATCTTAGCATTCTTAATTAAAACCTTATTCATCTTTTATTTTTTAAATACACTTCTTAATTTCATTAAAATAACCCCAAATACCGCTTCGGATATAATAGAACCATCCATTTTAGACTCACCTTTTGTTCTATCTGTAAAAACAACAGGAACCTCTTCTATTTTAAATTGCTTTAAATAGGCTTTAAATTTCATTTCTATTTGAAAAGCATAACCCACAAACTTAATCTTATCTAAATCTATACTTTCTAAAACTTTCCTTTTATAACAAACAAAACCAGCTGTAGTATCGTTGATATTCATTCTAGTGATAAACCTAACATATTTAGAGGCAAAATACGAAAGTAAAACTCTGTTCATTGGCCAGTTTACCACATTTACCCCAGATTTATACCTAGAACCTATTGAAACATCTACATCATGCAACGAACACATTTCGTACAGCTTATTAAGATCTTTTGGATTATGAGAGAAATCAGCATCCATCTCGCAAACATAATTATAATGTCGTAACAAAGCCCATTTAAAAGCATGTATATATGCCGTACCCAATCCAGACTTTCCTTTGCGTTGTTCTAAATAAAGTTGATCTGGAAACTCTTTTTGAAGCTTAATTACCGTGTTAGCAGTTCCATCTGGCGAATTATCATCTACCACCAAGACATCAAACACTTCAGTTTCTCTAAAAACAGCACGTATTATCGCTTCTATGTTTTCAATTTCGTTATAGGTAGGTATTACTACTAAAGCCTCTCTCATATGGCAAGCAAAAATAACTCTTTATCTTTTTAATTTTATTAATTATTTCTAAAAATAGTACTTTTGTTACTTCTATGGATTTTATACTGAGAAACTTAAACAATCTAGACTTTTTTACCTTTATTATTTTAGGGTGCATTTCTTTATTATGCATTATCAAGCTTAGCTACCAACAACAGTTTAATGAATTCATTACCTTTTTATCTAACGGAAAATACTTAATACTTCACAATAAGAAAGAATTAAAATCTAACTTTTTCAACAGCTTGTTTTTTTTATTCTTTAGCACTAACAGCTCTCTATTTTGTTTTTTCTTAGCAAATAAATTCGATTTCATTGACAGCAACTCATTCATATCATTAGGTTATTTTTTCTTATCTATTAATATATTTTTTATTGTAAAATATGTAATCGAAAAATTACTTTTTGAAATTTTAGACTTGAACCACTTTTACAAAAGCATTCATTTCCAAAAACTTACACTAATAAACTACATTTCTTTAATACTTTTTTTAGTTAACCTAACTTTTTTTTACATCCATACAACTCCTAGCACTTTTTTTATCTTTTGCATTATTGCTACTTTACTGTTATTATACCTACTAACTATAGTATTTTTAACCTTCTATAATCAAAAAATAATTTTACGTAATTGGTTTTATTTTATTTTGTATCTTTGCGCTTTCGAAATTGCACCTATTTTACTGGCTGTGATTTGGTTAAAAACTAATCCTTAAAATACCTTGAGAATATGAAAGTGAAAACTATCTTGGTTTCTCAACCAGAGCCAAAAGCAGAGAACTCTCCTTATTTTGACCTGGAGGAAAGACAAAAAGTAAAAATTGATTTCAGACCTTTTATTCATGTAGAAGGCGTACCTAGCAAGGAAATCCGTAAACAAAAGATAGATCTTTCTCAATTTACCGCTATTATACTTACTAGTAGAAACGCTGTAGATCATTACTTTAGAATTGCCGAAGAAATGCGTTTTAAAGTTCCAGATACGATGAAATATTTTTGTCAATCTGAAGCAGTTGCCTATTACCTACAGAAATACGTGGTTTACAGAAAGCGTAAAATCTATGTTGGAAAAAGAACTTTTGCTGAATTATCTCCTTTAATTAAAAAATACAAGGACGAAAAGTTTTTACTTCCTTCTTCAGACAAGTTAAAAAAATTAATTCCAACCACTTTAGACGAACTAAAAGTTGAATGGACTCAGGCTACTTTATACAAAACAGTAGTTAGTGATTTATCTGACTTAGCAGATGTTTACTATGACATTTTGGTATTCTATAGTCCATCTGGAATTGACTCTTTATTAAAGAATTTTCCAGACTTCAAGCAGAACAAAACCAGAATAGCAGTATTTGGAAACACTACCGTAAAAGCAGCTAACGAAGCTGGATTACGCATCGATATTCAAGCACCTACTCCTGAAACACCTTCTATGACAATGGCGCTTAAAAAGTATATTAACGAAGCTAACAAGAAATAATTAAACATTTTTTTGTTAACCTTATACAAAAGCTCTCATTGTTAATGAGAGTTTTTTTTTATTAGATAATTAAATCACATATCAACCAGACTTACCAACAACAAAAATCCCGAAGCTTTCACTTCGGGATTTTAAATATATTATTCTGAAAGTTAATTATACAATTGGACCTCCATTCATAATTTCTTCATTTGCATACTCTTCAAACTGAGCAAAGTTCTTCTTGAAAGAAGCAGCTAATTCATTTGCTTTTGCATCATATGCATTAGCATCTGCCCAAGTTTCTTTTGGGTTTAGCACCTCATCTGGAACATTTTCACATGTAGTTGGCATAGATAAACCAAATACAGGGTGAGTTATAAACTCTACATTATCTAATCTTCCCTCTAAAGCCTCAGTAATCATAGCTCTAGTATACTTAAGCTTCATTCTATTTCCAGTTCCATAAGGACCACCTGTCCAACCAGTATTCACTAACCAAACATTCACCCCTGCTTCTTGCATTTTAGCCGATAACATTTCAGCATATTTAGTTGGATGTAAAGGCATAAATGGCGCTCCGAAACAAGCTGAAAAACTTGGCAATGGCTCATTAATTCCAGCTTCTGTACCAGCAACTTTAGCAGTATAACCCGAAATGAAGTGATAAGCAGCTTGACCTGGTGTTAATTTAGAAATTGGAGGCAACACTCCAAAAGCATCTGCTGTTAAAAAGAAGATATTTTTAGGGTTTTTACCAATAGAAGGTGTTTGTATATTATCTATGTGATAAATTGGATAACTAACACGTGTATTTTGTGTTATTGAAGTATCTTCAAAATCTACCTCACCTTTATCATTCATTACTATATTCTCTAAAATAGCACCTCGCTTAATAGCGTTGTATATTTCAGGCTCTTTTTCCGCAGACAAGTCAATTACTTTTGCGTAACAACCCCCTTCAAAATTAAAGACAGTATTTTCGTTTGTCCAACCGTGTTCATCATCACCAATTAACTTACGTTCTGGATCACAAGACAAAGTTGTTTTTCCAGTACCAGACAATCCAAAGAAAATTGCAGTTTCTCCATTCTTACCTACATTAGCAGAACAGTGCATAGGCAATGTGTTCTTATAAACTGGTAAAATAAAGTTTAAAGCAGAAAAGATTCCTTTCTTGATTTCTCCAGTATAACCAGTTCCTCCTATTAAAGCAACCTTTTTACCAAAGTTTAATATAGCAAAATTATGCTGACGTGTACCATCTACAGCAGCATCTGCCATAAAACCAGGAGCATTGATTATTGTCCACTCTGGATCAAAACCTTCTAACTCTTCTGCTGTTGGTCTTAAAAACATGTTATAAGCAAACATGTTAGACCAAGGATATTCGTTTACTACACGTATGTTTAACTTATAGTTCTCGTCTGCACAAGCATAGCTATCTCTAACATACACTTCTTTTTCAGACAAGTAAGCAACTACTTTATCATATAATTTATCAAATTTATCAGCTTCAAAAGGGATGTTTATATCTCCCCACCAAACCTTATCTTCAGTTGCAGCATCTTTTACAATAAATCTATCCATTGGAGACCTACCTGTAAACTCACCTGTTTTAATTGCCAAAGCACCAGATGCAGCTTCTACTCCCTGTTCATTTTTGATGGTTACATCATGTAATTCATCAGAAGATAAATTGTAATGAACTTTAGCATTCTTGATTCCATATTGTTCTAATGAAATCATCATTTTCGTATCATTATCAGCCATAATAATAGTGTTGCGTTGTGTTTGTTTTATATTGTTATAAAGGGCAAAAGTATAAATTATTTTACAAACCCTCCCTTAACTCTTCTTTAACTTTAAAAAAAATCTCAACAAATACAACCAAGTTACTATCAATACCATACCTCCTATAGGTGTTATAAAACCTATGGAAGAAAAATCTATTCCAGTAATTTTCTGAGTACTTAATAAATAAATTGACCCCGAAAACAACAACACACCTATGCATGTTAAATTATACAAAACCTTTTTACTTTTTATAGAAAGCATATTATACCCTCCTAAAAAAAGGAGCAAAAAAACATGGTACATCTGGTATCTCACTCCAGTCTCGAATGCTTGCAAACTCTCTACACTTAATAATGCTTTAAGCTTGTGTGCGCCAAAAGCTCCCAGTACTATTGCTACAACTGCCATTATTGCCGCAGTACTTAAAATCCTTTTATTCATTTTAATTTGTTTTAAATATAACTATTTGGTATTTTTGAGTTATAAAATTAACTCTAAACCAAATCCCCAAGACAAAAATGAGAAAAATTTTAGTTATAGGAGCGGGTAGATCGGCTTCTAATTTAATTACCTATTTAATTGATAAATCAGAAAAAGAAAATCTTCATATAACTATAGGAGACTTATCTTTAGAAAACGCCAACGAACATATTAAAGGTCATAAAAACGCAACAGCTATTGTTCTTGATATTTTTAATGAATCTGACCGTAAAGCTGCCGTTAAAAATGCCGATATTGTTATTTCGATGTTACCTGCTAGATTCCATGTAGAAGTTGCTAAAGACTGTATTACTTATGGCAAGCATATGGTAACTGCATCGTATATAAGTAGCGAAATGAAAGCTTTAGATGCTCAAGCCAAAGAAAAAGGTTTGGTGTTTATGAATGAAATTGGTTTAGACCCTGGTATAGATCATATGAGCGCTATGCAAGTTATAGATCGAATTCATGATGAAGGAGGTAAAATGCTTTTATTTGAATCTTTTTGTGGTGGATTGGTTGCCCCAGAAAGCGACAATAATTTATGGAACTATAAATTTACATGGAACCCAAGAAATGTGGTCTTAGCAGGACAAGGAGGTGCTGCTACTTTTATACAAGAAGGACAGTACAAATACATTCCTTATCACAAGTTATTTAGAAGAACAGAGTTTTTAGCTGTTGAAGGATATGGGAAATTTGAAGCATATGCCAACAGAGATTCTTTAAGTTATAGAAGTGTTTATGGTTTAAAAGATATTCCAACATTATACAGAGGAACCATAAGAAGGGTAGGATACTCTAGAGCATGGAATTATTTTGTAATGTTAGGTTTAACAGACGACTCTTATCAACTAGAGGGGTCTGAAAACATGAGCTACAGAGATTTTATCAATTCATTTTTACCATATAGCCCAACAGATTCTGTTGAACTAAAATTCCGTCATTATTTAAAAATAGATCAAGACGATGTTATTTGGGATAAGTTTTTAGAACTAGATCTTTTTAATGCTAATAAAAAGGTAGGACTAAAAGACGCTTCTCCTGCTCAAATTTTACAAAAAATATTAATGGACAGCTGGACCTTACAGCCAGAAGACAAAGATATGATTGTAATGTACCATAAGTTTGGTTACGAATTAAACGGAAAGAAAAAACAAATAGATTCTAAAATGGTAATACTTGGTGATGACCAAACTTTTACAGCTATGTCTAAAACAGTTGGCTTACCAGTTGCTATGGCTACACTTCAAATATTAAACGGTAAAATAACCACTCCTGGAGTGCAATTACCAATAAAGAAAGAAGTATACAACCCTATTTTAAAAGAGCTTGAAGATTATGGAGTTATTTTTAAAGAAACCGAAGTGCAATATTTAGGATACAATCCTGACAAATTATAATAAATTTAAAAAGCCAGCTAGAAAGCTGGCTTTTTAATTCTAAAGCATTATTTACTAATCATCAAAACTTCATTAGCTACTACCTCTGTAATGTACCTTTTCTCGCCGTCTTTTGTCTCGTAAGATCTATTGGTTAATTTACCTTCTATAGCTAACTCTTGTCCTTTATTTACATACTGCTCTATAATTTGAGCCGTTTTTCCCCAAGCAACTACATTGTGCCATTCTGTTTGTTGTATTTTTTCTCCTTTAGCATTTTTGTAATAATCGTTCGTAGCTAACGAAAACTTAGCTAGTTTTCTCCCTCCATCTAAATCAATAATTTCTGGCTGTGTTCCTAAATTCCCAATCAACTGTACTTTGTTTCTAAGCGTGTTCATAATATTGTATTTTAATGTTAAACAGTTAAGACATGTCCCGAATTCGTTTCGGGATCACACCAAATTAAACACCTGCATAAGCTAATGTATACTAGCACTAAGCATTTATCTAACTCGACACTACAAAGGTATTGTGAGCCAGAACTGTTTACCGACAATTACCTACTTACTGTCGAATGTAAATACTTGTAGTCGTTTGTACACGATTATTTTGTATATTGTGTTTATTAATATGTTGTGCGTAATTTGAGAAAATGAGTAATCTAACAGATGAAATAAAAGATATTGAATTCAAAACAGGGCAGAATTTTCATTTTGACCTTGATAGAGAGTTTGAACTTATTTCTTCAAATTTAAGTTCAAAGGAACAGGAATTTCTCAAAGCGGATTTTCAATTCTTTTTGGACAAAGGAAAATTTCTCGTAATAAACACTTTTGGTGGCGGAATTCTATTTTTAAAAGTACCTGAACTCATAGAAAAGATAAAGGTTGAATATCGAACTGACAAAAAAGACTTTAAAGCCTCTGTGATTTTTGAATCGGATATGAGAAAAGCCGAAAACATTAAATACAAACCAGAAATTGGGAAAATAGAATCAACTAACTGGAACACTAAAACAATATTTCCTAATTTTTATCAATATGAAAACAAAATCCAAAAAGCTCTATTGATTGTAATTGGAAAGATTGTAAAAAGAATTTGTGAATATGGAAGGACAAACTTCGCCTATATGAAAATAGAAAATGAGTTCGAAATCGAATTATTGATTAATGGACTAATCGAATCTAAACTCAAAGTTGAACTGAATTAAAAACTACGCACAACAATGGCTATAAGTAATTGCTTGTTCTCGCCTACTTCTGAAAATCCTCGCGGATTTTCATTTCGGTGTGTACTTGCAAAATTGAGTGCTAACCCACACAACTACTCATAGCCGAGACCGTTAGCTACAACCTAAAAATGAAAAACATAACGCAAATATTAATTTTCACATTACTATTGACAAGTTGTTCTGTCAAGTGGGCTAATAATATTGCAGACAAAGGACATCGAGAGGAATGTATAAATAATTATGAGAAAGCTATGAAAATTTACAATAGCGGAATCAGATGGAATAAAAATTCAGCCGAATTATATTGGAGAAGAGGTAATCTTCATGCTCGAAATGAAAATCATAATCTAGCAATAATTGATTTGACAAAATCAATTGAAATCGATTCAGTATTTAATACTGGATATGCATATTGGGATAGAGCAATATCAAAAGAAAATTTAGGAGACCTTGAAGGTGCATTATCAGATTTTGACAATGCTATTTTAATAAACCCTAATAAATCAAACTTCTATTTTTTCAGAGGAACACTTAAATATAAGCTAGCTGATTATAATGGCTCACATGCAGACTTTAATAACGCAATCAAGATATGGGATAATTATTATCTCGCCAGAAGTTGGAGAAGTACTTTGAGAGTTGAACTCAAAGATTATAATGGTGCTATGGAGGATTACAAATATCTCAGGTTTTCAAAAAAAGACGAAAACAATCCAAATAAAGCATGGGAATACCGCTATAGAGGGATTGCAAAATATAATACTGGAGACAAAATTGGAGCATGTAAAGACTGGACTGTTGCTTCTAAACACGGAGACTCAATATCTATTAACAGAATAAAAAAACATTGCATAAAATAAAAGGCAGTAGCTAACAACACCTATAAATAATACGGATTTGAGGCTTAAATAAAAAGGAGTTGTATATTTTTAAAATCACCAAATCTTTTGATTTGGTCTTTAATAACAAAAAAGTAAAAACAAAACACAACGCTTTGGCTGAATGCAAACTTGAAAACATAGTGCTTTCTATTGCCCTAAATGCCATATACTAAACGCTGTACTGCATTAAAACCTATTAAAAGTCTATGAGTTTATTCAAAAGTTTGTTTTCATCAAATAAATCTGAAAAGGATTTTGGAATTGAGCTTTTTCGAGCACTTTATGAACCGAACAAACAAAAAGTGATTGAAATAATTGAAAAAGAAAAAATTGGAATAAACGAATACTTGATTTCATCTAACTCGAGCTCAATTCTCATTAATGCTGTGAACTGCTCACCTGAATTTCAAGACTCGAATGAACAAATAGAATTAATTGATTATTTAATTGACCAAAAAGCCGACGTTAATTGGAAAAACAATAATGGATTTAATTCTTTACATATCGCTCTTGCTTATCATAGTCTCTCAAAAATATCTTTATTGTTATTAAGAAAAGGTAATCCAGATGTAAATATTGTTGAGGATAAACACGGGAATAGCCCCATATTTACTGCAATTCGTGAATATGGACTGACTTGGCGAGAAGAACAAAAAGAAGTCAACCAATTACGATTTGAAATTATCAATGAACTCTTGAATCGTGGAGCTAAATTGGATAAAATAAACAATCACGGAATTTCAGCTAGAAAATGGATTGAAAGGGTTTCTAAAAAAGATAAATTACATAATCTGATAAATGAATTTGACAAAAAATAAAAGCCTACAGACAACAATGCTAAACCGAAAATAACGCATATTAACCCGTAACTAACTGTTATACAAACAAATAGATTATGCAACAAAGCTGTTTAGAATGCAATGAGTCCTTTAAAGGACGGGCCGACAAAAAATTCTGTTCTGATGGTTGCCGAAACACCTATAACAACAGAATAAATAAAGACGCCAAAAACCTAATACGCAACGTAAACAATCGCTTGCGTAAAAATTGGCGCATATTAGAAGAGTTAAACCCTAAAGACAAAACCAAAACGTCTAGAGTCAAACTCACAGAAAAGGGGTTCGACTTTAATTATTTCACTTCTATTTACACTACAAAAGCTGGCACTGTATATTATTTTGTGTACGACCAAGGATACCTGCCATTAGAAAACGATTATTACGCTCTAGTTAAAAGAAATAGTTAACATGTCTGATACTTTAATATTTATATTATTTGCAGGAGGAATTGGCTTCTTCATATTTATTTCATTTTATTTTGGAGAACGCTCTGTTATATTAAGAAAGCTTAAAAAAATAGAAGTCAAACCTATTAACCGAATTAGAGAAAATGAAATAGCAAAGGTTATTGGAAAAATATCTGTCGATAATGAATTTCTAATTGCACCTATTTCTAAACGAAAATGTGTATCGTATAAAGTTCATGTTGAAAGAAAAGTTAAAAGCGGAAAACACAGCAGATGGTCCACAATTATTGATGATAAAAAATCAATAGATTTTATTATTGAATCTCGATCTGAAAAAGCTTTAATTGAAATGAAAAATATAAGAAGCTATTTTAACGAAGACGAAAAACAAGAATCTGGTTTTTTAAACGATGCTAATCCTGAATTAGAAGATTATTTAAATCAATATGGAGAGAAAAGCGTTGGCTTTTTAGGCTTCAATAAAACTATACGATATAGTGAGGGAATTCTTGAACCAAACGAATCAATTGCTATTTTAGGAACTGCAAACTGGAAAGATCCAAAAGATTATAATATTAAAGATTCATATTCTAAAATATTAGTTTTATCAGGAAACCAAAAAGACAAATTAATTATTACCGACGATTCTAAAGCAACTAAACCAAAAAGACATGCTTAAAAAACTAATTTCCTTAATCATTATTGCCATTAGTGCTTATTTAGCTATTACACTCCAACTACCTAGCGGAGATTATATAGAAACACCAGATAACACTCAGTTTTCTAATAAAAAAGCTTACGAACATGTAAAAGTTTTAGGAAGCACTCAGCATTATTCAGGATCTCAACATCATAAAAGTGCTAAAGAATATGTAATTAATCAACTTAAAGAACTTGGTTTAGAAGTTACTACTCAAGAAGGTAACAGCTATAGCGACTGGGGTAATTTTACTAAAGCTAAAAACATTATAACCAGAATAAAAGGAACAGAAAACAGCAAAGCTTTGGTGTTAATGACTCATTACGATTCTGCACCTCATTCTGCTTATGGAGCTAGTGATGCTGGATCTGGAGTTGCAACCATTTTAGAAGGAATTAGAGCTTTTTTAGCTAACAAAACACCTCATAAAAACGACATTATTATTCTCATTACTGATGCAGAGGAATTAGGACTAAACGGAGCTAAACTTTTTGTAGAAAACCATCCTTGGGTTAATGAAATTGGATTGATTTTAAACTTTGAAGCTAGAGGAAGTGGAGGACCTTCTTACACATTAGTAGAAGCCAATGAAGGAAACGCTAATTTAATGAGCGAATACATTAAGGCCAACCCCAACTTCCCTGTAGCTAATTCGTTAGCTTATAGCATTTACAAAAAAATGCCCAATGACACCGATTTAACAGTATTTAGAAAAGGGGCTAATATTCAAGGATTTAATTTTGCTTTTATAGACGACCATTACGATTACCATACCGCATTAGACACTCCAGAGCGATTAGATAACAATACTCTATCTCATCAAGCAAGTTACCTAATGCCTTTACTAAACCATTTTAGCAACCTTAACCTTTCTAATTTAAACGCTACAGAAAACTTAGTTTATTTTAACTCTCCTATAGGAATGCATAGTTACTCTTATGACTATATTATTCCTTTAACTGGGATAGCTGTTTTCTTGTTTATAGTTATTCTTATATTCGGAAAAAGACATAAAAAACTTAATATTAAAGAAATAGGAAAAGGGTTTATTGTTTTTATATCTGCATTAGTTATTAATTGTATTATTGGCTTCTTTGGATGGAAAGCAATACTAACTATATACCCTCATTACAATGAAATATTGCAAGGCTTTCCTTATAATGCTCATTGGTATATTGTATTTTTTGCCACATTAGCATTAGCTATTAGTTTTTTAATTTACAAAAAAGTCTATCAAGCCGTAAATACCAAAGAATTAATGGTTGCTCCTATTTTCTTTTGGCTATTGATTAATATATATATTGCTCTTGAATTAAAAGGCGCCAATTTTTTCATTATTCCAATCTTTTTTGTTTTAGCCTTATTATTCTTTTTAATACGCAAAGAAAAGCCTAATTTACTTGCAGTAACTATTTTATGCTTGCCGGCCATTTATATTTTCACTCCTTTTATAGAACAATTCCCTATTGCTCTAGGAATGAAACTATCTGTAGCTGCAAGCGCTTTAACAACTCTATTGTTTGGTTTGTTATTACCTGTTTTTGGTTTTATAAGAAGGAAAAAGTTATTGGGTTATACCTTACTAATAACTTCCTTAATTATATTTATAGTTGCACATAGCAAAAGTGATTTTACAAGTTTGCAGCCTAAGCCTAATAGTTTGGTTTTATATACAGATGAAGATACGCACAAGAGCTACTGGCTTACTTATGATTCTATTTTAGATAATTGGAATCAAGGCTATTTTCAAAATCTGACTAATGATTCTATATCTATTAACTTTAATAGCAAATACAACACCAAATTTACACAAATAGCCGACTCTAAACATATACACATACCAGCTGGAGAAGCTTCTGTTATGTTTGATACTATTGTTGACAACAAAAGAAACATTAAACTTTGTTTAATACCAAACAGAGAAATCAACACTATTCATATAAATTCAAACACAAAACCCGATTTCGATTCTTTTTCTATCAATGGAACAACTATTAAAACTAAAGGTAGTAACTCTAGGTTTTTAAAAGACAATGAGTCTAAAATGGCTGTTTATTATGTTGTAGATAAACAAGCTTTAGAAATTGATTTCACCATCGATAAAAACAAAAAACCACATATAGAACTTTTAGAAATATCATACGATTTATTAGACCATAAAGAATTAAATGTAGCTAAAAGAGAAGACAACATGATACCAAAACCCTTTGTTATTAACGACGCTATTATTTCGAAACAAACAATCAATTTTAACATTAAGAAACAAGATTCTACTCTTATTCATAAAAATTAATCCTGATACCATTTTTGCTTGTACATACAAAAAGCTAAGGTTATAACTTTTTTCATACTTTAGCAAGATCTAATTATTAAGAACATTAAAAAATATTATATATGAAGGTATTATTAACTACTATTCTAGCTCTAAATTTAAGCTTATCATTTGCTCAAAAAAAGAAAAAAAACAATAATCATAATGCTTTAAAGAGTCATTATGAAGCTTATTACAAACAAATGAAATCTTACGGAGATTTAAATGGTGCTATTGAAGGTTTAAACCATTTAATGATTATAGAGCCTACTCAGTCTAGAAAAGATACTTTAGCCTATTTATATTTACAAGCCAACAAAGCTTTACAAGCTATAAAAGTAGTTGGAGAATCAAAATCTGATTTAGCTTTACGTACCAAAGCTCTAGCTTTTAAAAATTTAAACAACCCAAAACAAGCTATTGAAAATTACGAAACCTTAATTAGTAAAAACAAAAGTGTATTAGATGCTTACGAGTTGGCTCAATTACAATATGGAATTCAACGTTACGGAGAAGCTAAAGCTACTATTAATTTTGGTTTACAGAATGCTAAAGACGAAAAAGTAAAGATTTTCGTTAAAGGAGCTAGTTATTTAGAAACTTCAGTAAAAGCTGCTTTTCTTAATGTTTTAGGCTTGATAGAATATAGTATGGATAAAGCCAATGTAGATAAAGCCATTGCTATTTTTGATGAAGCTCTAAAAATAGATCCAAAATTTGTTTTAGCCTTAGAAAACAAAAAAGGCTTGTTAGCTCAGAAAAATGGAGTTCCTGTTGAAAAGAAAAAATAAAAATTTTATCTCATAAAAAAGGCAGCCAAATGGCTGCCTTTTTTATGATTACTTTATTATTACCAGATTTTAACTCTATCCTCTGGTTTAATATACATAGCGTCTCCTTCTTTTATATTAAACGCTTTATAAAATGCATCAACATTTAATAATGGTTGAGTAGCTCTTACCATTCCTGGAGAATGAGGATCTGTTTTAATTTGGTTTTTTAATGCCTCATCTCTATACTTAGATCTCCATACAGTTGCCCAAGACATAAAGAAACGTTGCTCTGGAGTAAACCCATCAATATTTTCTGGACGACCTTCTTGCTCAAAATACATTTGCAATCCGTCGTAAGCTGCGTTAACTCCTCCTAAATCTCCAATATTTTCACCTAATGTAAATTCACCGTTAATATTAGTTTCTGGCAACACTTCTATTGCACTATATTGATCTGCTAAAGCTTGTCCTAAAGCTTCAAACTGCTTTAAATCTTCATCTGTCCACCAGTTATTTAAATTCCCATCCTTATCAAAACGAGCTCCAGAATCGTCAAAACTATGCGAAATCTCATGACCAATAACTGCTCCAATTCCACCATAATTTACAGCTTCATCTGCTGTGTAGTTATAAAAAGGTGGTTGTAAAATAGCTGCTGGAAAAACAATTTCGTTATATGAAGGGTTGAAATATGCATTTACTACTTGCGGAGCCATATACCACTCCGATTTATCAACTGGTTTTCCTAGCTTCTCTATATTTTGATTGAATCCCCATTTAATTGCAGCCATTCTATTATCATAATAGCTGTTTCCTTCTTTAACTTCTAACTCAGAGTAGTCTTTCCATTTATCTGGGTAAGCTACTTTTACTGTAGTAGCTTCTAATTTTTCAATAGCTTTTTGCTTAGTTTCTTTACTCATCCATGGCAATACACTAATTCTATTTCCGAATGCTTTTAACACATTAGAAATCATTTTCTGCGCTTTCTCTTTTGCTTCTGGCGGAAACTTTTCTGAAACATACAATTGGCCTAATGCTTCTCCTAAAGATCTATTTACTCTTGCTAAAGCTCTTTCTTCAAGAGGGCGCTGCTCTTTTGCTCCTCTTAATTCCTTAGAATAAAAATCCCAATTAGCTTTTTCTATTTCAGAGCTCAACGAGCTTGCCGCACCATTTAAAGTAGACCAACGTAAATATGCTTTCCAAGCATCTACATCATTTTCTTTTAATATGTTCTCTAAAGATTCTGTATACTTTAATTGACCAACAATTAAGGTGTCAACCTTTTCTAACCCGATACCAGACAAATACTTTTTCCAATCTATACTAGGAACCATTTTAGACAAATCTGCTACAGATCTAGGATTGTAACGCTTTCTAGCATCTCTACGCTCAACTTTGTCTAATCTTGGTGTCGCCAATTTAGTTTCAAAAGCTAAAATTTGTTTTGCTTGTGCAGCTGCTTGCTCTTCTGAATCTCCTAAAAACTGAAGCATTCTTGTAATATGAGCCACATACTTCTCTCTCTTTTCTTTAGAATCGGCGTCATCTTTCACGTAGTAATCTCTATCTGGAAGACCTAAACTTCCTGCTCCAAAATTAACTACATTCTTATTACTATCTTTAGAATCTGCTCCAATATAAACTCCATATAAACCAGCTCCTCCATTAGGTTCCATTTTAGTTATAAAAGCTTGCAAGTCTTCAGCATTTTTTATGGCATCTATCATTGCTAACTCTTTTTGAATTGGAGTAACCCCAGCCTTATTTCTAGCTTCTAAATCCATTATAGATTTATACAATAGAACGGCTTTTCCTTGATCTGAAGATAAATCTAAATTCTCATCGTTCATTGCCTTCTTTAAAATAGACAACATATCATCATCAGTCATTTTTCTAAGCTCATCAAAACTTCCCCAACGAGTCCTATCAGAAGGTATTTCTGTAGCGGCCATCCATTTTCCGTTTACATGATTATAGAAATCATGATTGGGAGCAATAGAAGCATCCATATAATCTAAATTGATACCCGGTACTTTTTCTTCTACCTTTACTGCAACCTCTTGGGCTGTTTCTTCTGTAGCTTTCTTTTCTTGCTTACAACTTACTGCAACTGTTGAAGCTGCTAACGTAAGTAATACAGATTTTTTAATTAAGTTCATTTAGTTGATTTTTTTTGCGATGCTCAATGTAGTGATTTTTAAGTCTTTATTTGTCCATATCTCATTGTTTTAACAATCCTTTAAGAAATAAAAAACCAAGAATTAATTCTTGGTTATCTTTTACTTTCTTGCTTGTTTAAGTTTTTGAATGAGGGAATCATCAAATTTTTCTTTTAATTTAATTAAGTTTTCTACATTATTATTAGGAACTGTAATAGACAACACATAATGTTTAATTTTCCATTCCCCATTAATTAGTTGCATTACACCAGAACCTCTGCATATTTTCATTTGAGTATCGAGTAACTCGTCAAACCAAGCTATTTCTTCGTTTACATATATATTTCTATCAATAGCGGTAAAACTCCATGCTTTGCCTTTATCAAAATAAGGTTTAGAAAACTCCTTAAATTCTTTATTCTGCCAATTTTCGGTAGCATCTGTTCCAATAAAAACACTATCGTCTGTCATATAACCAAAATACTGATCATAATTTGCTTCAGAAGCTGCTTGATGCCACTTATCTAAAACCTCGTTTATTTGTTCTTTTTCTTGTGCAAAAAGAACCCCAGAAAAAACAAACATTAATATTGCCTTACTTATACAGTTCATAGTCTTTTTCTTTTATAATTAAAGCCTCAATTTGACCTACAAAAGTATTATAAGCTAACAAAACCTTATTTAATTGAGTATCTACATTAGTAACAACATTGTCTTTTAAACCCTGCTCTAACATCAAAGTCTCAGTTTCTAATACTTTTACTCTAGCTTCTATAGCTGGTTTTTTAAATTTTTCTGGAATAGACTTTTTAAGCTCTTCTAATTTTGTTTTTAACAGCTCTATATCTTTAACGGTACTAATCTCTCTTGAGAACAGTTGATTTATTTCCAATTCTAAACCAGCTATTTCTGCCCAATCATCAACCAATGGTGCACTTTTTTTAATCGCTATTTTTTTATTTAATGTACTATCCTTTTTTATTTCTTGTTGGTTGTTACTTGTTTCATGAACAACTGGTTCTTTTTTACAAGCAATACTACTTACAAACAACATTATTGCTATAATTCTATAAATCATACCTTCTCATTTTACACAAATATAATTTATAAATGCTTCTATAAAGAATACTGATTAAATTTTAAGAAATAATTATCTTTGCAATCCTAAAATGTAAAAACCATGACCCCTAAAATATTAATAATTGGAGCCTGCGGGCAAATTGGATCTGAGCTAACATTATCATTACGAACTAAACACGGAAATGAAAATGTTATTGCTTCTGATATTAGAGAGGGCAGCGATGCTTTAATGCAATCTGGTCCTTTTGAAATTATTAATGCCATGGATTTTGATGCTGTTAAAAATTGCGTTGAGAAACATCAAATTACAGATGTTTATTTATTAGCAGCCATGTTATCTGCTACTGGAGAACAGTTTCCGATGAAAGCTTGGGATTTAAACATGAATTCTTTATTTCATGTTTTAAACTTGGCTAAAGACGGGATAATTAAAAAGATTTTTTGGCCGTCTAGTATTGCTGTATTTGGGCCAACAACACCTAGAGAAAACACTCCACAACATACTATTATGGAACCAACAACTGTTTATGGTATAACCAAACAAACTGGAGAAAGATGGTGTGAATATTACCATTCTAAATATGGTGTAGATGTTAGGAGTATTCGCTACCCAGGTTTAATTAGTTGGAAAACTTTACCCGGAGGAGGAACAACAGATTATGCAGTTGACATTTATTATAAAGCCATTCAAGATAAAAAGTACGAGTGCTTTTTAAGTAAAAACACTGCTTTACCTATGATGTATATGGATGATGCCGTTAGAGCTACCATAAGTATCATGGAAGCACCATCAGAAAATATTAAAATCCGATCTTCTTACAACTTAGGAGGTATTAGTTTTACTCCAGACACAATTTCAAAAGTAATACAACAACACATTCCTGATTTTACCATTAGTTATGCTCCAGACTTTAGACAAGCAATTGCTGATTCTTGGCCAAAAAGTATAGACGACACCAATGCGCAGCAAGATTGGAATTGGAAACACGAATACAACTTAGAAGCAATGACTAAAACTATGTTAGATAACCTAAGTAAAAGTTTATCGGTAAAAAATGAAAGCAATTAAAGTTCTTTCTCGATTATCTTTAATACCACTTATCATAGCATTGATTTTTAAATCAATGCACTGGCCGGGATCATTATTTTTACTAATCGCTTCTGCTTTTTTACTAATGCTTTTTTATGGCATAAAATTCTTTAAAACAAAAGAAAAAAGTACATCTGAATATTTTAAAATTGCCACAATTGTTGGTTTTACCATCTATGTTTTTATTGATGTTGTTTTAGACTTCAACATTCTAGGCTTAAATCATTTATATAAAATATTACTTTTAGCGTACCTAGTGGTAAAATTTCAATATGAAGGAACTTCAACCAAACAAAACATATTAGCAACTATCTTTTTTTGGTTTGGAGCCTTATTATTAGTTGGAGGTTCTTTTTTGAAACTAATGCATTGGCCTGGCGGAAACGCTTTTTTAATATTAAGTGCAATGATCGGCATTTTATGGGTTATTGCTAGTTTATTCAATAAAGATTACAATACATTACCTAAAAACGAAATTGATGATATAGGTAAATCATAAATAACTTAAAAAAACTTCTCTATCTATTTCTTTAGCGCCTAAACTTTCTAAATGATCGGTATGAACTTGACAGTCTATAAGTCGATAATCTTGTTGTTTAAGTTTTTCTACTAAACATATAAAACCATATTTTGAAGCATTACTCACTTTAGAAAACATGCTTTCTCCACAAAATATTTTTTTGTCTTTTAAATCTATTCCATACAAACCTCCTACTAATTCATCTTCTTTCCAAACCTCTACTGAAACTGCTATTCCTAATCTATGCAACCCTTTGTATGCTTCTATCATTTCTAAAGTAATCCAAGTATCCTCTTGATCTGGCCTATATATTTTAGCGCAATTTTCTATCACTCTTTCAAAGCAAGTATTATATGTCACTTGAAAAACCTCTTTTTTCAACAATTGCTTCATACTTTTAGACACTTTTAACTCTTCAGGAAACAAAACCATTCTAGGATCTGGGCTCCACCACAAAATAGGTTCTTCTTCACTATACCAAGGGAATATTCCAGAATTATAGGCCAATAAAAGTCTTTCTATAGACAAATCTCCTCCTATAGCTAATAATCCTTCTGGGGAGGCTTGTACTGGATTAGGGAATAAAAGTTCTTTAGAAAGAATATGCATGAATTAATTTATAAAGTTTAAATATACGACTAACATCCTTACCATTCATCTAAAAACTCTTGAATCCCTTTGAATTCAAGCTTTTTTTGAGCAAATTTGTAAGAGATCTTATTGGATAAATTTTGTTCATCATTGCTTTTAAATTTGTTTATGTAAGGTCTAAAACCTATAACCATAAAGCGAAAATCCTGATTTTAAAATCAGGATTTTTATTTTCATTATTTCTACAACAACAAAAGTCCTAGTATATAAACAACAGAGCCTAAAACCATTAACAACAAGGTATAAGGTAATATTTCTCGTGCTTTTAGTTTAGTAATACCCAATAAAGGTAAAGCCCAAAATGGTTGCAACATATTTGTTATCTGGTCTCCATAAGCTAAAGCCATAATTGCTTTAGGTAATGGCACTCCTAACTTTAAGGCAGACTCAACAATAATAGGCCCTTGAACAGCCCATTGACCTCCACCACTAGGAACGAATATATTGACCAAGCCAGCACTAAAAAATGTAAATATAGGTAGCGTTGTTTCTGTTGCCACTGATGCAAAAAAATCGGATATATCTGCTACCATTCCAGTACTTTTCATGACTCCCATTATACCAAAATATAACGGAAACTGAATTAAAATACCCGAAGTTCCTTTTATCGCTTCCTCCACTGCCTTGATAAAACGACTAAAACTACCGTGTAACACAATTGCTAAACCAATCATGAAAAAATTCAATGAGTTTAGCCCTAAATTTAAATCCAAAGCATCTTTTCCATATTTATAACCATAAAAAATCAACACTATCAACCCAAAAACATATGCTAATATTTTAGAGTGATCTAACTTTTCTGCACCACTTATCTTTCCTTCTGAAGTTTCAAATTGATATTCTGGCAAATTCAATTCTGTTGGTTTTACTTTACTAGAAATAAAACGTAAAAACAACGGAACACAAATAAGTAATACAGCAAATATTGATAAATTCCACCAACTAAATACCGTCTCACTAGTCGATATTAAATCTGGCAACCTGCTTGACATATCACTCCCTAACATTTTTTCTAAATGCCCACTTTCTGCAACTTTTAAAGGAGCTGAACCACTCATACCACCATGCCACACCATTAAACCTACATACCCAGCAGCACCTACTAACGGATAATTTAATTTTATACCATTTTGCTGAGCATACTCCCCTACTTTTCTTGCTAAAATAGCCCCAAAAATGAGCCCTAACCCCCAATTAAAAAACGCTACCATCATAGTAGAAATACTAACCAATATTGCCGCACTTGCTGTAGATGTAACCATTCTTGTTAACAATAGTATTAACTTACTTACTGGCTTAGACAGCACTAGCACATGCCCTAAAACCAAAATTAACATCATTTGGTAAGCAAAAACCAAAAGACTATTATTCCAAATACCGTTTTCCCAATATCCTAGAATTGTAAATAGATGATTTTCTGAACCCGTTGAATCTGTAAAAAAAAACGCTAAACTTATTGTTAATAAGGTAAGAAGTATTGCTATAGTAAAAGGAGAAGGAAGAACCTTTCTAAATACTGTTTCTATAGTTTGAGTAATATTCATAAGGAGTAGTAATTCTTAAAGGTGTTAAATTACTAAATATCTTCAAATAAAAAACCTCACAAGTATACTTAGCCTAAGCTCTGTAAATAACCTGTGAGGTCTAAATTGTATTTTACCTTAACTATTAAAAAGGTAAATCGTCGTGATCTTCTTCTTTAAAATCAGAAACTGGCTCAAATGCATCAACAGGTGCTACTGGTGGCATATCTGGTGTACTTGGAGCAGCTGGCTGCAAGTTTTCTATTCTCCATCCTTGAATAGAGTTAAAATACTTAGTTTCTCCTTGTGGATTTACCCACTCTCTACCTCTTAAGTTGATAGAAATTTTAATCTGTTGCCCTACTTGGTAATTGTTTAACAAATCACATTTATCTTGAACAAACTCTACTAAAATATGTTGAGGATATTGCTCTTCTGTAGTTACAACAACCTCTCTTTTTCTAAACCCATTACTTCCGAAAGTTTGAGTTTGCCCTATCATTTTAATTCTTCCTTGTACTTCCATTTCTATCTATTTATTCTTCTATTCTATTTTGCTAATAATATTTTCCAAGCAGTTACAACTTCTCCTTTAGCTAAAAAGTCTTGAGCTTTTTTATGCATCTCTTCTTGAGTTGCTTCTAATATATGAGAACAGCGTTGTTGAGTCTGCTCTATAAATGTATTTACTTCTTCATCTGAAGGAATTGCTTCTACATTACCTAACATTCCCAAATCATTACCCGTTAAAACTTTACTATTTCTAATATGATCTGGAATAGCATCTACCCCAACCCCCATAGTAGCAATTGGTTTTGGTATTTCAAAAAATCCTTCTTTAGCTCTACTGTAAAAACTTCCTCCTGCTCTTGCTACTAAATCAATTTTATGCTGATCTATTCTTCCTTCCTCATCTAAAACAGCTTCATTTATATGCACTTTAACCACTTCACAAACAATCATATTTCCAGCTCCTCCATTCTCTCCTAAAGCAACTACTTCGTTAACTTTACATTCAAACTGAACTGGGCTTTCAGCAACCCTAAATGGCGTAACCTCATCTGATTTCAACATTGTAAAACCAGCTTTTTCAAACTCATTCACTCCTTTTGGATATGCTGTACTAGCCAAAGACATTTGATGTACCATATCATGATTTACCACATTTACTACCACTTCTTTAGTTGCAATACAATTATCTAATGTATGTTTGGTTGTGTTATCTCTTACACTTCTAGCAGGAGAAAAAACCATAATAGGTGGATTCGCGCTAAATACATTAAAAAAACTAAACGGGGCTAAATTAGGGTTTCCTTCTTCATCAACTGTGCTCGCAAAAGCTATAGGTCTTGGAGCTACACTTCCTAATAAATATCCATGCAATTTTGCTGTAGAAACTTCGTTTGGTTTTATAGATAACATTTATCGGCTTTTTAGAGCCCCAAAAATAACCATAATTCATTGAACAAAAAACCTTATTTTAGTTCAATCTTATAGATTTATAAACAGCTATGTTCACAAACAAAAATATTTTTCGTTGGATTAGTATTGCTATTTCTTTCATTATCGTTGCTCTTATTTTATGGAACACATACCAATTTTCTCAAAAATTTAAAGAAGAAGAAAGAAAGAAAATGGAAATATGGTCGCTGGCTTATAATGATATTTTACAAAATGTAGACGACTTAAACGCTAATGTTACTACTTTTTCTGTAGATATACTAAATAACAACACAACAACTCCTATGATATTAGTAAATTCTAATGGAGAATACGATCTTAGAAACATTAACAACGTTAAATCTACAGACAGCAGTAAAATAAAAAGCCTGATTAACCAATTTAAAGAAGAAAACACCCCTATTGAAGTTACTAGTAAATACTTAAATCAAACTATTTATTATGGCAATGCTCCATTAATAAACAAAATGAAATACTACCCTTTAGCTTTACTATTAATCATTTTTCTATTTGGAGCCGTTATTTACTTCTTTTATAGATCTACCAAAAATGCAGTACAAAATAAACTTTGGGCCGGAATGGCTAAAGAAACAGCTCACCAAATAGGAACTCCTTTGTCTTCTTTAGTTGGTTGGGTGGAATTGCTAAAAACTGAAGACATAGATAAAAGCACTATTACAGAAATTAATAAGGACATCGATAGGCTTCAAACCATAACCGATCGTTTTTCTAAAATTGGATCAGTTCCTAAATTAGAACGCAAAAATATTGTTATTGAAACCGAAGAAACCTTTAGATATCTTGAATCTAGATCATCTAAATTGGTTACTTTTTCTTTTGAAGCTCCAGAGAGAGAAATTTACGCCAACATTAATAGTCAATTATTTAGTTGGACTATTGAAAACATGGTTAAAAATGCAATAGATGCTATGAAAGGAAAAGGTAACTTAAAAATATCTATAGCTCCTTTAGAAGATTTTGTTAAAATAAAAATTGAAGACACTGGAAAGGGAATACCTAAATCTGAATTTAAAAAGATTTTTGAACCCGGACACACTACTAAAAAACGTGGATGGGGATTAGGCTTATCACTAGCTAAAAGAATTATAGAAGATTACCACAACGGAAAAATAAAAGTGCTAAACTCTGAAATTGACAAAGGAACAACTATGCAAATTAGTTTAAAAACAGTTGTTTAAAACCTTCAAGATTTTGCTGTATTATTTTAGATTCTTCATAAGATATTCTAAAATTAACCAGTGAAATTTTAAACGTATCATCATGATTTAATTTTAAACTAAATGATATTGGGCAGTAAACTAAGTTCTCTAGATCTGTAATTGAATACTCTTTAAATAACTTGTTTTTGTAATACTTTAAAACACTCGTTTTAGTAACTATTAAGTAGTCATATTTTTTTCTTCTAAATAAAAAATATAGAAATCCTAATACGCTTTCTGAAAGCATAGTTTCAAAAAAACTATCTTCAGTCTTTTTCTTTAAAAGAATTACACTATCTTTTTCTTTATATTCAGAATGCTTCATTAATCTGTTTAGCAACAGCTTCAAAGTCTTCTGGAGTTAATTGCTGTTTATTGATAAAACGAGCATCTTCCATTGTAGTTAACGGAATTAAATGTACATGCACATGTGGCACTTCTAGACCAATAACTGTCATACCTATACGTTGGCAATTGATTACTTTACGCATTGCCAATGCAACCTTTCTAGAAAACTGCATTAACTCTGTATATTCATCTTCTTCTAAATCGAAGATTTTATTGGTTTCTTTTTTAGGTATGCAAAGTGTATGTCCTTTTGCATTTGGATTGATATCTAGAAATGCTAAAAACTTATCGTTCTCTGCTACTTTATAACAAGGTATTTCTCCGTTAATTATTTTCGTGAATATAGTTGACATGGTTGGTATAGTTTTAATCTACTTTAGCAATGGCATTGTTAATTAAGCTCTAGAAATTTCTAAAATCTCAAACTTCATAATCCCACTAGGAACCTGTACTTCTGCTATATCACCTACAGAGTTACCTAATAAACCTTTACCAATTGGAGAACTTACAGATATTTTACCCGATTTTAAATCGGCTTCACTTTCTGCTACTAAAGTATAAGTCATCTCCATTCCGTTCATTTCGTTTTTAATTTTAACTATTGAATGAATTAATACTTTAGAAGTATCTAGCTGACTCTCGTCTAAAATTCTTGCGTTAGCAAGCGTATCTTCTAACTTAGATATACGCATTTCTAACATTCCTTGAGCTTCTTTAGCTGCATCGTACTCTGCATTTTCAGATAAATCTCCTTTATCTCTAGCATCTGCAATAGCTTGAGAAGCTTTTGGACGCTCTATATCTTTTAATTGATTTAATTCTTCTCTTAATTTTTTTAATCCTTCTGCAGAATAATAAGATATTTTACTCATAACTTCTTTTGTTAATCTTTTTTTACTTCATACATCATATAACACAAAAAATCCCGTTATAAACAGGATTTCCTCTAACAAATATAATAAATTTATTAGTTATATGCTTACATTGCAGACAAATAATACCATTGGTTATATGAAGCGTTTTTTTCTTATTATTTCTGTATTTACCCTACTTGTTGGATGTAATAACGACAACGCAGACGCTAGTTGTGTAAGCAGGCAATTACCCAACTATGGATTTGAAGTTACTATTAACTTAACCTTTTATAACAGTTTGCAATTTACAGGCAATACCGAGTATATATCTGGATATGGTGTAAAGGGTTTTTATTTATACAACACCGGAAGCTCTATTGTTGCTTTTGAAGCTAGTGATCCAGCACATGCACCAAGCGAATGTTCTTTAATGTCTAGAGTTGGTATTGAATTAAGTTGTGAATGTGGAGATGGAAACAAATACCAGATGCTTACAGGACAACAAACAGAAGGAACTGGCGGACACTGCTTACGAGCTTATCGAGTGGATAACTTAGGCAATAATATGATAAGGGTATCTAATTAATAGTTAGCAACTTAGTATTATGATATTACTTCATGCTTTTGATATTAGGTGCTTATATGGTTATGAAATAGAACCTGAAAGAATGTTTTTGTGTATGGGTTCATTCTTGATACTCATTTTTATTTCTTCAAAAGTAATTTCTTGGGTATTACCGAAGAGTAAAAAAGCATATACTTCTAAAGTTGACAAACCTGTCGAAATTAACATTTTACCACTTGAATCCTTTCAGGCTTACCCAAATAACAACAAGACAACTTTTATTGCTAGATTACTTATAATTGCTTTAATATTAGTTTTTGTTTTTAGGCCAATTAGCAAAGTTCTAAATTTAAACTAGTGTAACCTGGAAAGAATTACAAAGAAAACTATTAGGCAATATATTAAGTGCAATATGCTAAAAAATAACACCCAAAAATTCTTTTTCTTTACAGAAACCGAATAACCAAAAAGAAACAATCCTACTAAACCTAAAAAGAACGTAATTACAGATCCATAAATTACCAACATTGGATTTAACACACTAAACTCAAATCTAAGGAAGAAAATTAAATTAACACATGACACAATAAATTGCACCATTACTACTTTATTAAATTTAATACCCAAAAACGCCTCCTTTTAAATTAACCAATAGTTTAGTAAACCCTTTATCTTTTAAAATATCAATAGCCATTTTACTACGCACACCAGCTTTACAATACACAACCAAATCTTTTTCTTGAGAAATCTCTGTAAATCGATCATGTAACTGACCTAACGGAATGTGCTGACCACCAATGTTATATTGAGCATGCTCATAATCTTCTCGAACATCTAGTAAATTATAATCTTCTGAAGACACTTCTAATTCTTTAAGAGTTATTTCTAGATTAGATTTTGGCAAACCACAGAAAAAATCATAATCGGAATCTAATTGAGTAATTACAATGGCTTCGTTCTTTTCAAAACCTAAAACTAGTTGTTGCATACTCAAAGCATCATACGTCAGTAGCTTGCCAGATAACACTTCACCAATTCCACAAATCATCTTTAATACTTCATTGGCTTGTAAGCTACCTATAATACCCGGTAACACACCTAAAACTCCAATTTCTGAACAATTAGGCACTTCGTTTGGTTTTGGAGGATTTGGATATAAACACCTATAGGTTGGTCCGTTTTGGTAATTAAATACCGATACTTGACCTTCGAACTTAAATATAGACCCAAACACAACTGGTTTATTGGTTAATACAGCTGCATCATTTACTAAATATCGAGTTGGAAAATTATCACTCCCATCAACAATAATATCGTACCTAGAAAATAACTCAATCGCTATTTCTGAAGTTACTTTTTGTAAATAGATTTCAAATTCTACAAACGGATTTAAACCCGATAACTTATTAGCTGCTACCTCTGCTTTAAATTTTCCTATATCGTCATGAGAATAAAGTATTTGACGTTGTAAATTACTCTGATCTATTATATCGTGATCTATTACACCAATTGATCCTACACCCGCCGCTGTTAGATATTGAAGAATCGGACAACCTAAACCTCCAGCACCAATGACTAAAACTCTAGCCTGCTTTAATTTTAACTGGCCTGATTCTCCTATTTCATCTAAAATTAAATGACGGTTGTATTGATTATTTTCTTCTGGCGACAAAAACATTATCCGCTTAATTATTTTATTAAAATGACACTTAGTGTCTTACTCCCAATTATTAGCCCAATCTTTCCATACTACTTCTAGACCTTGCTCTTTTAACATTGTAGCAATTTCTTCTGTACTACGTTCATCAGATATCTCGAATTGCTCTAAAGATTGTGGTTCTACTGCATAACCACCTGGATTTGTTTTAGATTCTGCACTAATAGAGGTAATTCCTAAATTCACAATATTATTTCTAAACACTTCACTTTCGCGAGTAGAAATAGATAACTCCACATCTTCATCTAGCAACCTAAACGCACATATTAACTGTACCAAATCTGGATCGGTCATTTCCACTTTTGGTTCCAACCCTCCTGAATGTGGTCGCAACCTAGGAAAAGAAATAGAATACTTAGTCTTCCAATAGGTTTTCTGTAAATACTTTAAGTGCAACGCTGTAAAAAAGCTATCAGCTCTCCAATCTTCCAATCCAAATAAAGCTCCTAAACCTATTTTATGAATTCCTGCTTTTCCTAATCTATCTGGAGTATCTAATCTGTAATCAAAATTTGATTTTCTCCCTTTAGGATGGTGCTTTTTATACTCATCTCTATGGTAGGTTTCTTGATAAACCAAAACAGCATACAAACCATTATCAATTAATCGCTCATACTCTTCTTGATCTAATGGTTGAACCTCTATCGTTATATTTGAAAAATGCTTCCTAATTAAGTTTATAGCATTGCTAATATAATCTACTCCAACTGTTCTATTAGCTTCACCCGTAACTAATAAAATATGATCGTACCCCTTAGATTTTATATACTCAACCTCTTTTAATATCTCGGCATCTGTAAGGGTTCTACGCGGAATTTTATTGGTTAAACTAAATCCGCAATAAGTACATATGTTTTGGCACTCATTACTCAAGTACATAGGAGAATACATCTGTATTGTATTTCCAAAACGCTTCTTAGTAAGTTGCCTACTCAACTGAGCCATATCTTCTAAATAAGGTCTGGCAGCAGGTGATATTAAAGCTTTAAAATCTTCTAAATTTCTTTTATTAGATCGCAAAGCATGTAATACATCATTCTCTGTTTTAGAAAGAATACTAGCTAAGGTATCATCCCAATTATATGTATCGAATATGTCTTGAAAAGTTTTATTCATCTTACTTAGCTTAAAAAACTAGTTAACGGGCTACTTGCCTCGGCTTTTTTATGCACCACTGGAGCTAGTTTAGCTTCATAAGCCATTCTACCTGCTTCTACTGCCATTTTAAAAGCTTTAGCCATTTCTACCGGATTTTGAGATACCGCAATAGCCGTATTTACCAAAACAGCATCAGCCCCAATTTCCATAGCATGAGCCGCATGGCTCGGACTACCAATTCCAGCATCTACTACCACAGGAACATTACTCTGGTCTATAATAATTTCTAAAAACTCTAAGGTTTTTAAACCTTTATTACTCCCAATAGGAGCTCCTAAAGGCATTACGCATTGAATTCCTACTTCTTCTAAACGCTTGCACAAAACAGGATCTGCATGTATATACGGCATCACTACAAAACCTAGCTTCACTAATTCTTCTGCAGCTTTTAAAGTCTCTATAGGATCTGGTAATAAATATTTAGGATCTGGATGAATTTCTAACTTTATCCAATTAGTTTCTAATGCTTCTCTAGATAACTGAGCAGCAAACACTGCCTCTTTTGCATCTCTAACTCCAGAAGTATTAGGCAATAAATTAATTCTTGGGTGATCTAAATGAGTTAATATATCATCTTGATCATCTTCAACGTCAACTCTTTTTAACGCTACTGTTACTAATTCACTCTCTGAAGCTAACAAGGCTTCATTCATTAATTTAGAGGAACTGAATTTACCAGTTCCTGTAAATAATCTTGAGTTAAACTCTTTATCTGCTATTTGTAACATTTTTTTTTGTTTGAGGAGTTTAGTAATTAAGAAGTAAAAGCTTACAAAGCAAGCAGAAGTTAAGTAGAATAATAAAACACGAATCTTCTTAACTTCTGTTTTAGCTTACTAAAACCCTAACTTCTCAACTCCTTAATTCCTATTAATTTCATTTATTTTCTTCTGGTTGCCAACGTTGTTCTTGAGTTGGGCCACCATTTATAATTTCTTTAAACTTAGATATGCTATTAAAGTTACGAGTGATTTCTCCTGAAACTGCAATACCATACACCCCTGTTATTAATATATCTAATACATCATTCTGAGTAATACCTCCTATAGCAATAACTGGAACATCTGTATTTAATTCTTCTAGTATAGTTAGATATCCTTTTTCTCCTAAAACCGGACTTAAGTTATCTTTGGTTTTAGTAAATCTGAAAGGTCCTAAACCAATATAGTCTACTTTCTTGTCAATTAACACCTTGCTATCATCAAGCGTATTAGCTGTTCCACCAATTACTTGCCAAGAGTACAATTCTTTTCTAACCTTAGCAGGGCAAGCATCTGTTTTACCTAAATGAACGCCATCTGCTTTAACTTCAATTGCTACTTTATAATGATCGTTGATAATTAATCTCGTTTGAAAATGAGCCGTAATTTCTCTAGCTTTTTTTGCGGTTTCAAGAACTGTATTATCATCTAGATTCTTTAATCGCAACTGAACCCATTCAACTCCAGATGCGCAAGCTCTCTGTATGTTCTCTAAATGTTCTTGCGGAGTAGCTCCTTGTGATATGTATTGTAACTTACTTATCATATTACTTCTTTGAATGATAACCCAATAAACTCTTATTCGAACTTAAAAACTTCTCCGTATACCTTTTTCCTCTATAGCATGCCTTTAACAATGGAAAACCCAAAGCTAAATAACTAGCAATAGCAGATGAAAGCACACAACCGCTACCATGTTTTTCTGAACAATTAGGTAATTTCGGATTCAATGAATATTTCTTACCTTCTTTAGTATACAACTCATCTTTACCTAATTTATCTAAACGATGTCCTCCTTTTAAAAACAAGTTGGTTTTCTTAGTTATATGAGTTATTGTTTCTTCTATATTCTTATCCGGATATAATAATTCAATTTCGTTGTAATTTGGAGTTAGTAAGTAAATTTTAGATAAAATATCATCAAAAGACCTCTCGACTTCGCTCGAGGTGACATTTGAGTGAAACTGAAAATTAGAACTCGACTTTAAAACTGGATCTAAAACAATTTTCGTTTTGGAATTATGATTTAAAACTGTTTCTATAATTGTGTTTAAAACCTCAAAATTTTCTACTATTCCTATTTTAACAACATCAATCTGAAAGCGATTAAACAACACTTTTATTTGAGCCGTTATTTGTTCTATTGGTAACCAATAACAATCTTGAAATGACTGATCATCTTGTACCGTATTAGCTGTACAAACCGATAAGCCGTAACATTTTAATATCTCAAATGTTTTCACATCAGCAGTTAAACCCGCTCCGTTAGAAGGATCGAATCCTGCAATGGTTAGTATATTAGGTCTTGCTTTCAACTGTAGCGTATTCCTCTTTTAATTCCTTAAAACTTTCAACTGGATTATCTGTATTCCATACTCCTCCTAAAACTCCAACTCCTTTAAACCCTAATTCAATTGTTTTAGCTAAGGTTTTAGAATTGATTCCTCCCATACCAACAATTAACTTGTCGATATGATTAACATCAAACCCTCTTCCTTCATATCCTTGTTTAGATATAGAAGAGAAAACGGGGCTTAGCAAATGATAATCAAACTCAAAATAACAATTTTCTAATTCTTCTGGTTCATGAAAAGAAGAACTGATGGTTTTGCCAAACATATTCAGGTCTTTAAAATAATGACCCGGATTATCTATATGGTCTCTTCTTTTTTGTTCCTGAAAATGTATTCCTTTTAAGTCATATTCATTAATTAACTCATGATGATAATGGATTACAATTCTATTGTGGTATTTAGTTTCTATGGCATCTAAATAATCACAATGTTCTTGATATGATTTATTAGGCTTTCTAAAATGATAATATTCTAATCCTGCCTCAAAAAGCTGATTCAGGATTAGAATTTCATTATCAATATCATTTTCTGGAGCTATAAGAACAACCATGTTTTATAAATAAATCTCAGAACCTTTTTCTTTAAATTCCTCTGACTTTTCTTCCATTCCTTTAGCAAAAATCTCGTTGTTTTCGTCAATTTCATTCTCAGCTGCAAAATCACGAACTTCTTGAGAAATTTTCATTGAACAGAATTTAGGTCCGCACATAGAGCAGAAGTGAGCTATTTTTGCTCCTTGAGCTGGTAAAGTCTCATCATGGAACTCTCTTGCTTTTTCTGGGTCTAAACCAAGATTAAATTGATCTTCCCATCTAAACTCAAACCTAGCTTTACTTAATGCATTATCTCTGTGCTGCGCTCCTGGATGCCCTTTAGCTAAATCGGCGGCGTGAGCAGCTAACTTATAAGTAACAACTCCTTCTCGTACATCATCACGGTTAGGTAAGCCTAAGTGTTCTTTTGGAGTTACATAACACAATACAGCACAACCGTACCAAGCTATCATAGCTGCTCCAATACCAGAAGTAATATGATCGTAACCTGGAGCTATATCAGTAGTTAAAGGTCCTAAAGTATAGAAAGGTGCTTCATCACAAGCTTCTAATTGCTTGTCCATATTTTCTTTAATCATATGCATTGGCACGTGACCTGGACCTTCTATAAAGCATTGCACATCATGCTTACGAGCTAACTTTGTTAATTCTCCTAAAGTTTCTAATTCTGCAAACTGTGCCTCATCATTAGCATCTGCAATAGATCCTGGACGTAAACCATCTCCTAAAGAGAAAGCCACATCGTATTGTTTTAATATTTCACAAATCTCTTCAAAGTGTGTGTATAAGAAATTTTCTTTGTGATGTGCTAAACACCATTTAGCCATAATTGATCCTCCACGAGAAACAATTCCTGTTACACGCTTAGCCGTCATAGGCACATAACGTAATAATACACCAGCATGAATAGTAAAGTAATCTACTCCTTGTTCCGCTTGTTCTATTAAAGTATCACGGAAAATCTCCCAAGTTAAATCTTCAGCAACTCCATTTACCTTCTCTAAAGCTTGGTAAATTGGAACGGTACCAATTGGAACTGGTGAATTACGAATAATCCATTCACGAGTTTCGTGAATGTTTTTACCGGTAGATAAATCCATGATAGTATCTGCTCCCCAACGGCAAGCCCATACCGATTTTTCTACCTCTTCTTCTATAGATGAAGTAGTTGCTGAATTACCAATATTTGCATTAATTTTTACCAAGAAATTTCTACCTAAAATCATAGGTTCAGATTCTGGGTGATTGATGTTATTAGGTATTACCGCACGCCCTCTAGCTACTTCTGATCTAACAAACTCTGGAGTTATTTTTTGGGGAATTGAAGCTCCAAAATCTTCTCCTTTATGTTGCTTTACAATCTCAGTCATTTCATCTATTCGTTGGTTTTCACGAATAGCAATGTATTCCATTTCTGGAGTGATAATTCCTTGTTTAGCATAATGTAACTGGGTTACGTTTTTTCCTTCTTTCGCTCTTTTAGGCTTGTGCTTTAAATTGAAACGCAAATGATCTAGACTTTCATCATTCAAACGCTCATTACAATATTCTGAAGAGAACTCATTTAATTCTTCTACATCATTTCTATCCGTAATCCATTGCTCACGAATACGCTCAATACCATTATGAATATTTATTTCTTTATTTGGATCTGTATAAGGCCCTGAAGTATCATAAACAGTTACAGGCTCATTAGGAGTTAACTTACCTGTCATAGTATCTTTAGTATCACTTAATGTGATTTCTCTCATAGCTACTTTTATCTCTGGATGAATTTCTCCCGATACATAAATCTTTTTCGAATTAGGAAAAGGATTTCTTGTAATCCCTTGCTTTGGCGCCGTGTCTTTTTTCTTCATAATATTAATAGTATTGAGTAATCAGTACAAAGTAATGAGTACTTAATTTTTATTTTAATTCACTTTTTATATCTATCACAAATGTGGCTTAGCCACCTTGAGTTGCTTTAATAATTAAGATGTTGTCTCCGCTTAATAACCTTTGACTAGTCCAATTATCTCTTTTAATAATGTTTTGATTAATAGCAATCGCAATACCGTTAGATGATATATTTAATTCATCTATTAGTTTTTGCAATGATGTATTTTCTTGTATTTGCTCTGTTTTTTGGTTTACTGTTACAGTAATCATATCCTAAAATTTTAGTAAACCCAGAGTAATTTGGTAAGAGTCTTATCAATTAACTTTTCCCTCCGTTGGTTTCAGCCAAATCAGGTTCTAAGGATATTTCTCAAACTAACTATAAAACAATTAGTTACTCCTAAAGTTTACGATGACAAAGATAACTGATTTTATTCTAAATCTGGTTTTCTTCTATTATTCTTTATATTTTTTCTATGATCTTTATTCTTTAAGCGCTTTAAAATAGAGGCTTTACTTCTTTTAGTAGCCATACGTTTCTTTTTAACTTTAAGATTATTACTTAATGATTCAAATAATCTTTTAATAACCAAGTCTTTGTTTTTGTGTTGACTTCTACTTTCAGAACAAGTTAAAATCAGACTGCCTTCTTTGGTAAGTTTTAGGCGAGTTTGAAGCAATTCTTTTTCAGATTCGGATAATCCTAAAGAATTAAAAACATTAAATGTTAATTCTATTTTAGAGGATACTTTATTTACATGTTGCCCACCAGCTCCAGAACTTCTTACAGCTTTAAAAACACATTCTGAAACTATAATGGATTTATCCATTTTGATGATTTGGTTTTAATAAATCATTAACCGTTTTTACCGGATTAAATGTATGAGAAGGTACTTCTACAAAAACAGTAATCCAATCTGCCATTGCTCCATTCCATAATCCAGGTCTTTCTAATGCTTTTATTAGTTTTCCATTTCTTGATTTCTGAGTAATAAAAACAGCTTCTTCATCTACAAACTCAAGCAAATTAAATTTTTCTCCTTTGTAGTTTTTTACTCCACAAACAATATCTACTGGGTTAAAATGAGTAGCTTGATTCATTATTTTTAATTGCTCTGGATCATTTTTATCCATTTGAGCTCCTTCAACTATTTGAAGAGAAACGTCTCCGTTTTTATCACAAACCCAGAATGGTCCTCCACCAGGTTGCCCTTCGTTCTTTACCATTCCACAAATACGTATTGGTCGGTTTAGTTTCTTTATTAAAAAACTGTTCAAATTACTAATTTGTTCTGGCATTACAATGTTTAATTCTTGTTTAGCGAAATCTATTATTTCATTAACTTCAGTCGGCCCAAGAGGATTTGAAAGCAATTCTAAATAACCAAACACTTTATTTTGCAGCTCTAACAATTTACCTCCTAAAGCTTTTTTATAAACAATATTTTTAGTTTCTACTTTTTCAATAGCTACATTATCTATGTTTTTAATAAAGACAATATCTGCATCTATGTCGTTTAAATTTTCTATTAAAGCTCCATGGCCTCCAGGTCTAAAAAGTAATTCACCATTTTCCTCAAAAGGGTTATTTTCTAAATCTACTGCAATAGTATCTGTACTAGGTTTTTGAAAAGAAAAACTTACTTCTTTTTGATAATTAACTTCTTTAAGTTTTAACTCAAAATTATTTAAATGATTTTCAGAAATAGTAAAATGCAATTTATTTACATACAATGATGTATGCTTTAATTGCTCTTCGAAAGCTGTTTTATTGTGAAAAGGTATGAGTCCCTTAGGTAATTGACCAAAATTTAAACCTTCTGAACTTAATACAAACTCTAGGAGTTCTCTTTCAGATTTTTTCTTTTCTTTAGGGATAGAATTCACAAATAAAAAGCGATTTATATTTTCAAAAAAATCAGCTACAGTATCATTAGCAATACCTGTTTCTAAAAACAAAAACAACTCCTTAAACATTCTAGTTGCCGCCCCCGACGCAGGAATAAATGCTACAATATCTTTATTTTCTACATCATTAAAAACGTTTGCACTTTTACTCTCATCAATTCTTATAATACCGTCTTGAATTAAAGCTGGCTTAACTAGTTTGGTTTTTTCTACCCCTTTTTTAAAATATTGTATTTGGTTAGAAATCTTTTTTAGATCTTTCCCTAGCTTCTTAATTTTAAATTCAATATCCATTAATTTTAATTCAATCTATTTTTATAAAAATAAAAAAAGCTACCAAAAAAGGCAGCTATTTTCTATATATTTTATTCTATTATTATACTAACTCAACCAGTTTTTCCATGGAATCATAGCTAACATTGCTAATAGAGCTAAACCATAAGTAATTGTGATTGTTCTTAACTTAGAAGCTGAAGTTCTTAACTTTTTATGCTTCGAATAACCGATTGTAATTAACATTACTACAATAATCATTGTAAAAGGGTGTTCTACATTTCTCATTCGCAATATTGAATCCTTCATTATTTCACCCATGCTATTCTCTCCAAAATCATTAGCTACTACAAACAAAACAATTCCTAATAACAATTGAATATGAGTAACAATTAAAGCAAACAAAGCTAATCTAAAATCTCTTGCAGAAAACTCTCTTTTTGAAGCAAGACCTGCAAAAGCATTTATTGTTGCCAATACAACAACAACAAGTACTAAATAAGCCCAATATGAATGTAAAAATTTTAATGTTGGATACATAGTGATTAATTTTTATAAAAATTTAACAACAAAGATTCTCTTTGCTTTTCATTATTTTCATTTATTTTTTCAATAATTCCTCTCGACAGCTCTTTTCCCAGTTCTACTCCAAATTGATCATAACTGTTAATATTCCACAAAATTCCTTCAACAAAAATTTTGTGCTCATATATGGCTAATAGTTTACCCAATGAACTAGGAGTTAACTTTTTAATCAAAATGGTTGTAGATGGTTGATTACCATTAAAAATTTTGAAAGAATTGTCTATATTTTTACCATAAGTCCCAAAAGCCAAAGCTTCTGTTTGCGCAAATAAATTAGCCATTAAAACATTATGATGCTCTTTGTTTGCTTTTAAAGGATTACAAAACCCTATAAAATCAGTTGGAATTAGATGCTTACCCTGATGGAATAACTGCATAAAAGCATGTTGAGCATTACACCCTACTCCCCCAAAAATTGTTGGACAAGTATGGTAATTAATTTTTTCTCCATTTCTATCTACATTCTTACCATTACTCTCCATAAAGCTTTGTTGCAAATATGGAACTAAGTCTTCTAAATATTGAGAGTATGGTATCACCGCCTCCTGATCTGCTTTAAAAAAATTAACATGCCATATAGTTAAAAAAGCCATTAAAACTGGTAAGTTCTCTTCTAGACTAGCTTCTTTAAAGTGCTTATCGGCTATTTGAGCTCCCGAAAGTAATTCTTCATATTGATTAAAACCAATACTCAAAGCTATAGACAAGCCTACTGCACTCCATAAAGAAAAACGTCCACCAACCCAATCCCACATTGGAAATATATTATCTCTTTCAATTCCAAATTCTTCAGCTTGTTCAATATTTGTTGTTACCGCTACAAAATGTCTTTGGAAAGCTTCGCCTTCTAAATTCTTTACAAACCATTTTTTTATACTTGTAGCATTTTTTATAGTTTCTGCTGTTGTAAATGACTTAGACACAATTATAAAAAGTGTTGTTTCTGGAGGCAAAACACTTAACACTTCGTACAAATGATCTCCATCTATATTTGAAACAAAATGAATATTTAAATGATTTTGATAATGTTTTAGTGCATTACAAACTAGTTTTGGACCTAAATCTGAACCACCGATTCCAATATTAACAATATCAGTAATTTTTTTACCATTAGCCCCTTTATATTCTCCTGAAATAACGCTATTGGTAAAACACTTGATCTTTGCTTTAACATCTCGTACTTCTCTAATGATATTTTTACCATTGAGTAATACAGACTCTTCTTTACTTCTTAAGGCGGTGTGGAGCACTGCTCTTTTTTCTGTAAAATTGAATTCATTCTCTCTAAAATAATTCCTAATAGAGTTTTTTAAATCTAACTCATTTGCAAGACTTATAAATAATTGTTGGGTTTCTCTCGTCCATCTTTGTTTAGAAAAATCAACAAAAAAATCATCAAACCCCACACTAAAGTTAGAACTTCTATTTTTGTCAGCAGCAAACATCTCACTTAAGTGAATAGTACTCACTTGTTTGTAATGTTCTTTAAGCTTTAGCCAAGATTTTGTTTTCTTTGGATTTATTTTTGAAAAACTCATTAAAAAACTACAAGGTTGTATCTTGTGGATATTGAATATTATCTAATTGCTCTTTTAAAGGTTGAATATACGATAAATATTCTGCTTTTAACTCTTCTTTTATAGGTTTAGCAGCTGGCAACTTTTCTCTTAATGGGTCTACTTGCCTTCCGTTTTTCCAAAATCGATAACAAACATGTGGCCCTCCTGTATTCCCTGTCATACCAATATAACCTATTACATCTCCCTGTTTCACAACATCTCCTACTTTTACAGCCCTTCTTGACATATGTAAATACTGAGTGCTATAGGTACTGTTGTGCCTTATTTTTACATATTTACCATTACCTCCTCTTCTAGTAGACTCTGTAACCGTTCCGCTTGCTGTAGCTAATATAGGAGTACCTATTGGAGCAGCAAAATCTGTCCCTCTATGAGGTCTAACCCTATTACCATAATAAGCTATTCTTCTTTTCAAATTATAACGAGAAGATATTCTACTAAATTTAACTGGGGCCTTTAAAAATTGACTTCTAAGTGTCTTTCCTTCTTCATCATAATAATCCATAATACCAGGTATTGTATCATTTTTATAATCGAAAGCATAAAAAGGCGTGCCATTATGTTCAAAAATAGCCGCTTTAACATCTTTTACTCCTGCATAAATAGAATCATTTATATATTTTTCTGTATATATAATTTTATATTTATCTCCTTTTTGCAATCTAAAAAAATCAATAGACCAAGCATAGATATCAGCTAACTCATGAGAAATATATACATTTAAACCAGCTTTATCCATGGCTTCAGACAACGAACTAGTTATTACTCCAGAAGCTTCTTTTTCTACCAATTTAACTGGTTTTTTTCCATTATATATTTTTGAAATAGAATCATTTGAAAAATCAAAAACCGTATATTCTATTTTATTAGGTTGGTAGATAAACACCTGTGCTCTTTCTAATGAATCTTTACTTTTTAAAACCGTATATTTTTTACCGATTTGAAGTCTTTTAACATCAAAAGTATCTTTACCTTCTTTTACCAACTCTTCTATTTTTCCGTAGCCTATATGACTCTCAAATAGAATCTTACCAAAGCTGTCTCCAGATCTAACCGTATCTGAATCTACAATATAATTATCTAGATTAAACCCAAACTCAATTTTCGGCTTAACTTTTTCAGGAATTTCTATACTTAGAACTTCTTTCTTCTCTTCTTTTTTACAAGAAAATAGCCCTATAATCGCTAACAATACAAATACTATATTTTTCATCTTCATATACCTACATTCAGGTGTTTAAGTATCAGTGCCAAATATCCAAAAAAAATATGTGCTTAGATAATTCTAAACACATATTTTTTTCTTAAAGTTTATTTTATTCAAAAACCATTTTAAAAGGATGTTTTAACCCTTTATAAGCGTCTAAATCTGCTTTTAAAGAACCAACTGCCAAATCTGCTTTTATTCGTAATGGAACTTTATTTTTATCATCTGAAACCCAAACTGTCAAGCTTTCTTCTTCTTCAAACACCCTACCTGATTGTACTATCGGTCTAAACTTTAAACTTGGCACTTTTCCAAACTTAGTTTTTAACACCTCTCTACCTAAAAACTTTAATTTGAATCCAAAATTTTCTTTATCAAAAAACATGTTAATATTCACTTCTTCACCTACCTTAAGCTTAGTAGCATCTACTTTATTTCTTAAATAATAAAATGATGACACCATATCTTGAGTATTCATCTTAAAATCATGAGTAGTTTTTCTATCTTTTTCCTTGTCGTGAACTACAGCTTTATACGTATCGTGATTAAAATCTATTTGAATATCTTTTGTGTAACCTCCTTCATTTATCTTTCTTATAAATCGATAAGGAGCCCCAGTTTCTTTATCGAAATAACTTTGGTAATCATCGTCTACCTTAAAAAACAAACTTAGTAAACCTGTTGATTTCCCTCTTCCTTTTACGTGATAAACTGTTTTGTTATTTAATGTTGCCTCATTTACTTTTAAAGTTGCATAACTTGCAGTAAACATTCCGTAATGTATTCTAAACTTAAACCATTCTCCTGAATCAAAAGCTGGGTCTTCTTGAGCTGTAATTAAATTACTCATTAACAAAACAAGTATTATAAATAAGTATGATTTCTTCATATTAATTATTTTTTATATCTAATATATTAATGAGATTACAATTACTATTCCAAAAATAAGCATACAAAAAAACTCTATCAATTATATGATAGAGTTTTTTATTCTATTAACCAACCAAAACTATAAATTATGAATAATTTAAAGCCCCAAAATGGGAACCACCCCATTTGCGCGGGCAAAAGTACCACCTAATTACAGATTTCGCAACGAAAAATAAAAATTTAACATATTTTTATCATTTTCAAACTAAAAACCGCAAAACCATAAACATAATTTAAAAAATTAGCTATTAAATTATTTTATGACTCTCTAAATTAGTCACTCCCCAATTATCTAATTCATCTTTATCCCACAAATCGGGAAAAAACATTCTTCTTTGATATTTTGGATGCATATATTTTTGCCATTCACTACCTCCTGTTGCTTCGGCCGACCCTTTTCCGCTATTTAAATATTTACCCGCAGCATTGTAATGAGCCATTACCCATTTTACATTTACAGTATGGTCATAATGCCTCATGGCATTAATCAATTCTTTATTTTCTTGAAATTCTTTTGGCAAGCTCTTGAATTTAGTCCATAAGTTAATCGTATTATACTCCTGCATAAACAACAAAAATTCTTCTTTGTATTTATTTTCAAAATTGGTTAAAAGAGCATTCTTTTTTCCTGTTTTGTAATCTTTTCCTGCTGCTTGCCAATACAAGTGTTCAAAAGCATGAGTAAAAGGTGTATTTCTATCTATTGTCTCTCTAAAACGGGCATCAATTAAATTAATTAACTCTGTAGAAGAAAATTCTATCATTCTATACTGTGCAGACTGAAAACCACTAGCCGGAGTTAGTGTGTCTCTAAACTTCATATACTGCTCTACCTCCATACCATCTCCCATTATTGTAAAAGAAGATGATAAAACATCAAAATACCTACTTATTCTATCTAAACGGGAAGAGAAAAATTCTGGGGTTAAATTTTCATGTTTAGAAACCTGTTCAATTTCCCATAAAATCATTTTAAACAACAACTCATTTATCTGATGGTAAATTATAAAAATCATTTCATCAGGTAAATTTGTCCTTTGCTGTTGAAGCCCAAGTAAAGCTTCTGTTTTTACGTAGTCCCAATATGTTATTGGGGTATTATGTAATAAACCGCTTAAATGAACATCTGTATCTTGTCCTATTGCGGAAAACTTTTCATCAAGTTTTTTCAACAATTCTTCTCTATTGTATGACATTGTATTCTTTGTTTATAAGTTATTAAATTTCTTTCCTTAAACATATATTTAAGAAAAAGGCGATTTAATGTTTTTATAAACCATTTTAGTCTTTAAATAAATTGTCAACCTATTCATAACAAAAGTAATAAGCGCCAATTACTCAAGTAATGGCGCTTATTCATATTATTTACATTTAAAGAGTTCCTCTCTTAGCTTGCTCTCTCTCTATAGATTCGAATAAAGCTTTAAAATTTCCAGCTCCAAAACCTCTAGCTCCCATACGCTGAATAATTTCAAAGAACAAAGTAGGCCTATCTTCTACAGGCTTGGTAAAAATCTGCAACAAATACCCTTCTTCATCTGCATCAATCATGATACCTAAAGCTTTTAACTTTTCAATATCTTCTCTTAATTCATGATCAAACTCTTCTAAACGTCCTGGTACTGCTTTATAATATTCTTCAGGAGGAGTTGACAAAAACTCTACTCCGTTAGCACGTAATTGAGACACTGTTTTTAAAATATCATCTGTTGCTACAGCTATATGTTGCACACCAGCTCCTTCATAAAAATCTAAATACTCTTCAATTTGAGAACGTTTCTTACCTTCTGCCGGTTCGTTAATAGGAAACTTAATCCTTCCGTTTCCATTTGACATTACTTTACTCATTAAAGCAGAATACTCAGTATGTATTTGTTTATCATCAAACGATAAAAAGTTTTCGAACCCCATAACATCTTCGTACCATTTTACCCACACATCCATCTGATTCCAACCTACATTACCAACCATGTGATCTATGTACTTTAAACCAGCTGCTGGTGGATTGTAATCTGACTCCCATTTTACAAATCCTGGTAAAAACGCTCCGTTATAATTCTTACGTTCTACAAACATATGTACCGTTTCTCCGTAAGTATAAATACCTGCTCTTACCACTTCACCATGTTCGTCTTTTTCGACAGTTGGCTCCATATAAGATTTAGCTCCACGAGATGTAGTTTCTTCATAAGCTTTACGCGCATCTTCTACCCATAAGGCTACAATTTTCACACCATCACCATGTTTTACAATATGATCATTAATTGGTGATTTACTATTTAAGGGTGTTGTTAGCATTAACTTAATTTTATCTTGAGTTAACACGTAACTTACAGAATCTGTTGCTCCTGTTTCTAACCCACGATATGCATGTGATTGAAATCCAAAGGCTGTTTTATAAAAATGAGCTGCTTGTTTGGCATTACCAACATAAAACTCTACATAATCTGTTCCTAATAATGGAAGGAAATCTTGAGCTCCTTCAAATATTTTTTCTAAACCGTAGTTTACTGATTTTATTTCTTTTGACATTTGTCTGTTGTTTTTTTGATACTAACAATAAGATAAATAGTAGTATCTGTGTGCTGTTTTAATTTTATTTATCTAACCAAGATTGGTAATAGGTTTCATCTGCAATTTTCATTGCTTCTTCAGTTACTTTTAAAGGTTTAAAAGTGTCTACCATTACTGCCAACTCTTCTGTAACAGTTTCTCCTATACTCCTCTCTGTTGCACCTGGGTGTGGACCGTGAGGAATACCCGCTGGATGTAAAGAAATATGACCTGCATCTATATCGTTCCTACTCATAAAATCTCCATCTACGTAATACAAAACTTCATCTGAATCTATGTTACTATGATTATAGGGTGCTGGAATTGAATTTGGATGATAATCATACAATCTAGGCACGAAACTACAAATAACAAAAGCATCTGTTTCAAAAGTTTGATGTACTGGTGGTGGCTGATGAATACGACCCGTTATCGGTTCGAAATCATGGATTGAAAAAGCATAAGGATAATTATACCCATCATAGCCAACTACATCAAAAGGATGCGAAGCATATACCATTTCAATTATCTCATCTTGCTTCTTAACTTTTATTAAAAAGTCTCCCTTTTCGTTATGAGTTTCTAATTCTTCTGGTCTTCTTATGTCTCTTTCACAGAATGGCGAATGTTCTAATAACTGTCCGAACCAGTTTCTATATCTTTTAGGAGTATAAACAGGTCTGTAAGATTCTACAATAAACAAACGGTTATTCGCATCATCAAAATCTAATTTATAAATCATCCCACGAGGAATTACTAAGTAATCTCCGTATTTAAAATCTAGATTACCATACATTGTGCGTAACTTACCTGTTCCTTTGTGAACGAAAATCACCTCATCTGCATCAGTGTTTTTATAAAAATAATCGTTGGTTGACTCTTTTGGAGCCGATAATATAATATTACAATCTGAATTAGTTAATACAACTTTTCTACTTTCTAAGTAATCTCTTACTTGAGGGACTTGAAATCCTCTAAAGCGATATGACTGAATATTATTTTCTTTTGCAATTTTAGGCGCAATAGAATATTGTTTACGAATTTCTTTAACCATGGTAGGTCTAAATTCGTGATATGAATTGGTTGACATGCCGTCGAAACCGATAGTTCCAAATAATTGTTCATAATATAAACTACCGTCTTCTTTTCTAAATTGTGTGTGACGTTTAGGAGGTATATTTCCTAGTTTATGATAAAAAGGCATTTTTAATGAATTAATGAATTAATAACTAACATAACAATTCTTTATTTTTTGAATTGAGACATTTTATACAATAATATAGTTGATCCATTAGATCATTTACTCTGGATTCCTTTTAATAAGATAGTGTAGATAAATTAATATGTCTTGCCAAAAAGGTTGCATAGACTACAAATATCGGAAAAAAAAATACATGAAATAAACAATTATACCAAAAAGCCTAGAACCAATACCCCAAACTAACATACCACTGTACTTTCTTTACCTGAGGAGACCAAGATGATTTTATTTGCATAGGGCCCAAAAATGTTTTTACTCCATAACCTAAGGCATATCCTTGAAATTCTGGAAGAGATAACCAATCTGAATCCTTAAATAATCCATCGTCTATATTAGCAATGCTAGCACTAGCAGTTAGCAAGTGATTTTTGTAAAATTCGTAATGTATATCTACATCTGTTTTTACATAACTATCACCTGCCAAAGACACAAAGTCATAGCCTATAAAAGGTTTATAGTTTAATGTAAAATCATTTCCGTACCCTCCCAAAAGAAAATCAAAAGTGGATATTGTATTGTTTCCTATCCTTATCCCCCCCTCTGTAAATAGATTTACATAAACTTTATCAAAAAAAGTCTTAGCTAATCCCATTCTAGCTTTAGCTATTGAAAATTGTTCAAAATCATCTTTTTTATCGTGCGCTAAAGAATAAAGATTAAATTTTCCATCAAAATACAAACCTTTGGTTGGATAATACTTATCATCTAAACCGTCGTACTTTAATCTGCCAAAAGCGCTAAAATAATTATCATCATCAATATCTAAGTCTTCAGAGTTACTTTTGAATTTAACCCTATTATGTTCTGCTCCTAAAGCAAATGAAAATTCTTTTTTAAACAACGTCTCTAAATACACCATATTGGTTAAAGACAACACTTCTAATTCTGCTCTTACATTTTCTTCAGGAAAAGAAATCGTATTAGCAAAAACTAATTTATTAACATCTCTTTCAAATGTGTTAAGAGTAGACCTCATACCAACACTCCAATAAAACCCTTTATCTATATAATACTCTAAATCATACCTTATCTGGTCACCCAATACAACATCTAAACTTAAAATATCATTATTTGTAATTAATTGCTTATTTGTTACATTAATTAATGCTGCACTTTTATATAAATTATCATAATGAGCTCCTAACTTTAAAAATGTCTTGGTTTTAGTTTCGTTTACCTCTATTAACAACGAGTTATCTTTATCTACCTTGTATTTTATCCCATGAAAATTATTGGTTGCTGCTAAAGCTTTAACTCCATCGTCAATCTGTTTGTATGTGACTTTAGAATTGGCTTTTATTTTTAATTTACCTCTTATATAAGATTGTGTATATTTTTCATTTCCTAAAACCAAAACATCTTTTATGAAAAAACTTTCGCCTACTTTTTTCTTCTGGTAATGATTTTTTTCAAAACTCTGTTTTTTAGACAGTTCTATTAAATCATTCAAATGTGATTTTGCTGCTACAAAACCAGCTTCTACAATTTCTTTCCCCTTATCAAACGATACAATTGTAAAATCTCCTATATCTGGTTTAATATACACATCTGTTTTCTTTATCTTTTCCTTCATCTGTCTATTTGTAGTAAAATTAGACACTTGTAGCATTACCTCAGAAATAGATCGAAGATCTTCTTTTTTACGTAAACTATCCTGTACATCAACACCAATTACATAATCAACGTTCTTCTCCAATAATTCATCTATTGGGTAGTTATTAGAAACCCCTCCATCTATTAATAATTTATCACCTAATAAAACTGGCTCAAACAAAGATGGAATAGCTCCACTTGCTGCAATAACATTTGGCAAATAACCACTTTCTAAAACAACTTGCTTACCATTTTCTGCATTAGTAGCAACACAAAAGAAAGGTATAGGCAATTTTTCGAATTCATTAATATCTTTTACGTGATTTAACTTCTCTACGTAATAACTATAAATATTTTGTCCTTTAGATAACGCAGTTGGGAAAGATATTTTAAACTTATTAAACGGAAGAGTTATAGCTCTTTTATCGGCATCTTCTCTCTCAAAAAAAGATTTATTTTTTCTTTTAAAGTCATCTCTAATGAGCTCTTCTATATCTACTTCTTTAAAAATTTCCAATAGCTCATCAGCAGTGTACCCCGAAGCATACATTGCCCCTACTATAGCCCCCATACTAGTTCCAGCTATGTAATCTATTCTAACTCCAGATTCCTCAATAACTTTTAGAACACCTATATGAGCCATACCTTTGGCTCCTCCCCCACTAAGCACCAAACCAATACGCACGTCATCTTTAGGCTCAACCTCTTGAGAAAAACCCAAACAGAAAAACAAAAAAATAAATATTACAATAGTAGTTTTCCCCATTATATTGTAAGAAAAGTAAAAAACTGATTATGAGTTTAAAATTAGGTGATTTACACTAGCTAAACAACTATTATTAATGAAATTCTTGATAAATTTTTTGAGCTCTAGAAAAGCCCACTACCTTTTGTAAATCTTCTAGAGAAGCCTCTTTAATTCTCTTAACCGATTTAAATTTTTTCATCAGTTCTACTATCGTCTTTTCTCCTATCCCGTTAATCGTTTCCAACTCAGTTTGTAAAGCATTTTTACTTCTTCTATTTCTATGATGCTCTATACCAAATCGATGCGCTTCATTACGCAATTGTTGAATTATTTTTAAGGTCTCCGACTTCTTATCCAAATACAACGGATACTTATCACCAGGATAAAACAATTCTTCTAACCGTTTTGCTATACCAATTACTGCTATTTTATCCCTCAAGCCTAAAGCATCAATACTTTTTAATGCAGAAGACAATTGACCTTTACCACCATCTATTATAACCAACTGAGGTAATTCCTGACCTTCATCAACCAGTCTTTTATAACGTCTAAAAACTACTTCCTCCATAGAAGCGAAATCATCTGGCCCTTCTACTGTTTTAATATTAAAGTGACGATAATCTTTTTTACTTGGCTTCCCATTTTTAAAAACTACACAAGCTGCCACCGGATTCGTTCCCTGAATATTAGAATTATCAAAACACTCTATGTGTCTTGGTTCTACAGAAAGACGTAAATCTTTTTTCATCTGAACCATTATTCTATTAGCATGCCTGTCTGGATCTGTTAATTGTACTTGCTTAAAACGCTCCATCCTAAAGTATTTAGCATTTCTCTCAGACAGGTCTATCAACCTTTTTTTATCTCCTAACTTAGGTATCGTTTGCTTTATCTCTTCTCCTAAATCTACCTTAAAAGGCAATAACAGCTCTTTGGTTTGTAAGTGAAAACGATTTCTTATTTCTGTTATCGCTATTTCTAATAATTCTTTATCGGTTTCTGCTAATCTCTTTTTCATTTCTAAGGTATGAGACCGAACTATAGAACCATAAGAAACCTGTAAAAAGTTTACATAACCATAACTCTCATCTGTTACTATAGAAAACACATCTACATTAGATATTTTGGGATTTACAATTGTAGACTTTGCTTGGTAATTTTCTAAAACAGTTATCTTTTCCTTCATTTGTTGCGCTTCTTCGAACTGAAGATTAGCCGCAAACTCATTCATTCTATTTTTAAACGCTTTTATTGAGTTTTTAAAATTGCCTTTCAGTATTTCTCTAATAGCTACAATTTGTTCATTATAACTAGTTTCTGTCTGCAACCCTTCGCATCCGCCTTGACAATTTTTAATATGATATTCTAAACATACTTTGTATTTACCTGATGCTATATTACTTGGTTTTAAATCGTAATTACAAGTGCGAATCTGAAACAACCCCTTTATTAAATCCAATAGAGTATTAACTGTTTTAAAATTAGTGTAAGGTCCAAAATATTCTGACCCATCTTTCACTACTCTTCTTGTAGCAAACACTCTAGGAAAAGACTCCTTTTTAACACATATCCAAGGGTAGGTTTTATCATCCTTTAATAAAACATTATAACGTGGCTGATACTTCTTTATTAGGTTATTTTCTAACAACAAAGCATCTGTTTCTGTAGCTACAATTATATGTTTTATAGAAACTATCTTTTTTACCAACACACTTGTTTTAGCATTATCATGCTTTTTAGTAAAATAAGATGAAACTCTTTTTTTTAAATTCTTAGCCTTACCCACATACAATAGCTTATCATCAGTATCATAATACTGATAGACTCCTGGTCTGCTAGGTAATGTTTGTATTTGAAGCTGTAGGTTATTTGACACGAATTTCTCTAATTTTAACAAAGATACACAAAGAACGCGCAAGGTTAGACAAAAGAAAAGTCACTCTTCATATAACTCTTTTCTAAATATTTTATGTCTCACTTTCATTTCTTGTTCAACTCCTGTACTATCACCATAACCTCTAATCATTTTTAAAGTTTTAATCATATTAGGATGTAAGCTCCCATTGCAAACTATTTTACCAATTTCATTTTGAAATACCAACACACCTCTTTGATAAATATGAACGACCAATACACCTGAATAGAATCTCTCTATAGCATTCTTCTTATATACATAATTATACCCCATTAAACGCTCTGTTGGAAAACCATATTTGTCTGTTATACTCTTAAATTCAGAAACAATTTCAGAAGCTTTACTCACTAATTCATTCAGAGGTATTTCAATCTCTCTTGTTCTCCATTGATGATATCTTTCATTATAAACCACATCATCTTTCAACAATTTCTTATATCTTATTTTTAAACCTTCATTAAAGTTTTCATGATAATAATCTTTATACTTTTTAAAATTAGACTTAAAACCATTAAACCATTTAAACCTTTTGTACTTTACAAAATACCTTAAAGGCACTCCGCCCCTAGCCAATTGAATAGCAATTTCTTTTGCCCAATTAGCATTTTTTCGTTTTTGAGCTACATACAAAGCATAACCTAAGTCATCTCCTAAAGGAAAATCTGTTAAACTAAACGCTTCTTTAAAATCTTTTTCAGCTTCTTTAAACTTTTCAATTTTTACTTTTTTACGAGCAGATGCTACTAGAGAATAATATTCTTCTGGATAGTTACATTCTTGAGATGAAGCAAAAGAAACCGTGATCAAAAAACAGATAAATAATAATGTTTTTTTCATAAATCAGATCCCAACAATTTAAAATCTAATGTTTCTGTTTCATCTACCACTTCCCAATTAAAATGCTTGGAAAGTAATAACAATTGAGATAATTCTTCGAATAGCCTACTATGAGCCTGATGCTTTAAATCGGTCACTACATTATTTTGCTTTAGCTCATGCATGACTTCTCTTTTAATTTTGTTATAGTCTGAAGCATTAAATTGATTCATTGTGCTTTGCTCCACATTGTAATACGTAATATCTGGAATTATCGTTACTTCGGGTTTTGGAATTTTCTTAACTAAAACTCTTTTATTTACAGAATCTACCTCAACCACTAACTCTTTTAAATTATAGCCTATTTGCGCCTTAGCATTTACTACAACTAATGCTTTTTTGTCGAAAGAAACTAAATCATTAAAATACTTTTTAGAATCTTGATAACGGTGTACTTCTGTAAAATATCCTTCCGTTACCTGCAATTTAGACAACTGCTCTAATCCATTATAAATAATCTCTGATTCTGAAACAGAACTGTGCTTTTCTCTGGTTAACCACAAAGTTCCTAAAACACCCACTAAAAAAATTAAAATTCCGAATAGTATTTTCTTCATAATAAACGAAGTTACGTATTTTTAAACTTTTAATTCTTACTATGCTTCAAGCTAAACTACAAGAAATAGCTATTAATGAAAACGGAAAATATAACAGATCTGATTTAAAAGCAGATGCTGACTGGGGCTCACACCTTCATTTTGTCAGACACCAATTAGATTTTGAGTATAAAGGTATTCATATATATTATATGTGTGATACTGGACACCATAACACTGCAACTATTAGATATTCATTACCTAGTCAATCTGAAAAAAAAGAATTTGAAGTATTTACTAAAGATGTTTTATACAAACTCTTTAACAGAAAGAAAGATTGGATTCACATTAAAGGAAACGATTCTTTATTTAAAAATCATTTACAAAAATCTGATAGCTTTCTACATCTCAACAAACTAGCTAAAGAGTTTTTATTCGAACCTACAATAAAGGGAAAATCAATCAATTTACAATTTGAAGTTTCTTGTAAATACCATTTGCTTTTTGAAAGAAAAGACGAAGTATTAGCCCCATTATTTTCTTTTCATAAAACAATTATAGATTATCTAAATTAAAAAAATGTTTAAAAAAGACCTTAGGAAACTATACAAAGTAAAACGAAGCAAACTCAGCTTAGATCAAATAGATCAATTAAGTATGGTAATTGCCAACAACTTGTTAAAATTACCTATCTGGGAAAAAACATACTACCATTTATTTCTAAGTATTGAAGAACAAAAAGAGATCCAAACCGAATATATTCTTCATATCCTTCATGCAAAAGACAAAGAAATTGTAGTTTCTAAATCTAATTTTGAAAACAATACACTAACTAATTATTTGCTAACGGATAACACCAAAATTAAAAAGAATCAATACAATATTCCAGAACCTATTGATGGAATTGAAGTACCTCATAACAAATTAGATGTTGTATTTATCCCTCTCTTAACTTTTGATAAAAAAGGAAATAGAGTTGGTTACGGTAAAGGATTTTACGACAAAATGTTAGCTAACTGTTCTCCTGATTGTATTAAAATTGGCTTATCTTTTTTTGAAGCCGAAAATGAGATAGCCGATACTTTTGAAGGAGATATTCCTTTAGATTATTGCATAACACCTGAAAAAGTATACTCCTTTTAAAAATCGTTTCACTTTTCCTACTTTCTTACAAATTATTCCTCTTCAGAAATATTATCATCTACTAATACCACTTTCTCTTCTTGAGGAAATACTTTTTTATTGAACACCAATAAAATTCCTACTCCTGTACTTATAGCCATATCTGCTATATTAAATACTGGATCAAAAAACGTAAAATATTTACCTCCTATACCTGGCATCCATTCTGGCCATGTCCATGAAGCAAAAGGGAAACGCAACATATCTACCACACAACCTTGCATCATATTGCTATAACCAGCACCATTCATTTGAGAAACACCTGTATAGCCAATCCAATCATTGTATTGTTCATTGAAAGTAGTTCCAGAGTCAAAAATTAACCCGTAAAACAACGAATCTAAATTGTTACCGAAAGCTCCAGCAAAAATTAACGAAATTGCTATTATTAATAATTTTGGCGCATTTTTCCTAACAGACTTAACTAGCCAGTAAGCTATAAACCCTATAGCTACCAACCTAAAAGATGTCAAAAATATTTTTGCTGAAGGTTCACTTATAGGTAAAAAATCGCTCAACTTGCTTCCCCAGGCCATACCTGGGTTTTCAACAAATCTTATTTCGAACCAAGACAAACCAAAAACATTAATATACTCTCCTAAATTAAAATTCGTTTTTATATAAAGTTTTACAACTTGATCTACAATTAGAATCAATGTTATAATACCGAAAGCCTTTTTTAAACTCATATCTCAAAAAAATGATGGCTAAAGTAATAAAATATTAGCGGATAGTTTGAATGTTTATGTTTCCTTTAAGAGTTTTTAATTGATATAGCAAACTTCCCTCAGGAACATCTTCTTTTACAATCTTTCCGTATTTAGATTCACAATTTATTTTCCCTCTTCTTAAAGCTAACTCCACATCCCCCGTAACCGTTTTGATTATTGAATTAGCAATTAAATCTTTAGCAGTAACATTACCTGAATACAAATTCAGAAAAACTGAATTATACTCTCCTTCTATTTTCACGTTAGCCAAATCACTTGTAAAAACAATATGTTTATTTTCTGGGACTAACAAACTAACTTCTATAACATGCACTTTGTGGGCACTCAATTTATCTTGAGGGTACACAATACCTAAAGAAACTGAGCCTGAAATTAACAAGCTTTCGTTTTTTATTTTATTCTGTAAAACAAAATTATTAGCATACTCACCTTCGCTTTGAGCTTCTATTTTCACAAAAGGTTTATTATGTGTTTTGATCTTAACCGTAAACACATTATTTAAGTCTACATAAATATGACTCACTCCTTTCTCTATAGGAAATTCTTTCACTAGCTTTTTCTGTGAAAAAACACTAAAAGAGGTTACAAAAATTATAAAATATAAAATATTCATCGATAAAAAAACGCCTCGAAAGAGGCGTTAAAATTTATTTTTGCATATTCTTAGCTTCAATACTAAGTGTAGCGTGCGGAACCAATTTCAATCGTTCCTTATTAATTAATTTCCCTGTAACTCTACAAATACCATATGTTTTATTCTCTATACGTATTAAAGCATTTTTTAAATCGCGAATAAACTTTTGTTGACGTTGAGCCAGCTGCATGTTACGTTCTTTACTCATGATTTGAGATCCTTCATCAAAAGCTTTAAATTGAGGCGAAGTATCTTCTGTACCATTATTATGATCGTTCATATAGGCACTTTTTAATAATTCTGTATCGGCTTTAGCCTTCTCTATTTTAGCTTCAATTAACTCTCTAAACTCAGCTAAATCAGAATCTGAGTATCTTACTTTTACATCTTCTGCCATATTTGTTTTAAATTTTTTCTATAAATAATTTGGTTTCAACATCATCAAAAGCAATATCTATACCATTATTTACAGTAGTTGTTAGATTAATATTTTCGGTTAGAGTTTCCGTTTTGATATAATCTTCTAACAAGCCATTTATAGCATTTTCTACAATTCCGTCTTTCTGAAGTGTTACCTTAATTTTATCGGTTACTTCAAAACCAGAATCTTTACGTAGGTTCTGAATTCTATTTACTAGTTCCCTCGCTATCCCCTCTTTGCGCAGTTCATCAGAAATAGTAACATCTAACGCTACAGTTAAACCGTTAGCATTTGCTACTAGCCAACCTTCAATGTCCTGGGAAGAAATCTCCACATCTTCTAGGCTCAATTTAATATTTTTTCCGTTAATATCAAGTGAAATTTCGCCGTTTTGCTCAATTTCTGCGATATTATCTTGATTAAACTGCATAATAGCACCTGAAACAGCTTTCATATCCTTACCAAAACGTGGACCTAAAGCTTTAAAATTTGGCTTTATTTGTTTAACTAAGATTCCGGAAGCATCATCTAATAATTCAATCTCTTTTACATTTACTTCAGATTTAATCAATCCAGAAACTGCTTCAATAGCTTTTTTATCCTCTTCATTTAAAACTGGAATCATAATTCTTTGTAACGGCTTTCGAACATTTATCTTCTCTTTAGCTCTTAACGACAATACTAATGAAGATATTGTTTGAGCTTTTTCCATTTTACTTTCTAAAACCGAATCTATCAATTCTTTATTAGCTACTGGAAAAGTTGCCAAGTGCACACTTTCGGCTTCTGCTTTACCTGTTACTTTAGTTAAATCTTTATACAATCTATCCATAAAGAATGGTGCTACTGGAGCTCCCAACTTAGCGATAGTCTCTAAACAAGTATATAAAGTTTGATATGCAGAAATCTTATCGGTTCCATACTCACCTTTCCAGTATCTTCTTCTACTTAAACGAACAAACCAATTACTTAAGTGCTCCTGAACAAAATCTGAAATTGCTCTAGTTGCTTTTGTTGGCTCATATGCTGCGTAGAACTTATCTACGTTTTCTATTAAACTATTTAATTCTGATAATATCCAACGATCAATTTCTGGCTTTTCATTATAAGTTACCTCAGCTTCAGAATAAGTAAAATTATCTAAGTTCGCATATAAACTAAAGAATGAGTACGTATTATATAATGTACCAAAGAATTTTCTACTCACCTCTGTAATTCCATCTAAATCAAACTTTAGGTTATCCCAAGGGTTTGCGTTAGATATCATATACCAACGGGTAGCATCTGGACCATATTTTTCTAATGTGGTAAACGGATCTACTCCATTACCTAAACGCTTAGACATTTTTTGTCCGTTTTTATCTAACACCAATCCGTTAGATACTACATTTTTATAGGCTTTATCATCAAAAACCATAGTAGCAATTGCATGTAAGGTATAGAACCAACCTCTTGTTTGGTCTACCCCTTCTGCAATGAAATCAGCTGTTTTCCAGCTGTTTTCTACCATTTCTTTATTCTCAAACGGGTAGTGCCATTGTGCATATGGCATAGAACCAGAATCAAACCAAACATCTATTAAATCTGATTCACGTTTCATTGGTTGACCAGAATCTGAAACCAATACAATTTTATCTACTACATTTTTATGCAAGTCTACTTTATCGTAGTTAGTATCAGACATATCACCTACAACAAAATCTGCAAATACATCTTCTGTCATCAATCCTGCTGCAACTGATTTTTTCATTTCAGATTTCAGCTCTTCTATAGAACCCATTATTTTGGCTTCTTTTCCATCTTCTGTTCTCCAAACAGGCAATGGAATTCCCCAATAACGAGAACGAGATAAATTCCAATCATTTGCATTCTTTAACCAGTTACCAAACCTACCTGTACCGGTTGCTTCTGGTTTCCAATTAATCTCTTCGTTTAAAGCATGCATTCTTTCTTTAACGTCTGTTACTTTAATAAACCAAGAATCTAATGGGTAATATAAAATTGGTTTATCGGTTCTCCAACAATGCGGATAACTATGCACATATTTTTCAACCTTAAAGGCTTTATTTTCTGTTTTTAACTTAATAGCTATTTGTACATCTACAGATTTTTCTGGAGCTTCTCCTTCTGTGTAGTATTCATTCTTTACATACATACCAGCAAACTCCCCCATTTCTGGGCGAAACCTACCTTGTAAATCTACTAATGGTACTAAATTGTCATTCTCATCTTTTACCAACATTGGTGGAACTCCCGCGTCTTTCGCAACTAAAGCATCGTCTGCACCAAATGTAGGCGCTGTATGAACAATACCTGTTCCATCTTCTGTTGTAACAAAATCTCCTGGAATTACTCTAAAAGCTTTTTCTGGAGTTTCATATGGCAAACAATAAGGCAATAATTGCTCGTACTGAATACCTACCAAGTCAGATCCTTTAAATTCTTGAACCACACAATATGGCACTTGTTTATCTCCAGCTTTATAGTTAGATAAGTCTGCTTGATTTTCAACTTGATTAAATTTCTTTCCTGCAAATTGCTTTCCAACTAAAGGTTTTGCTAATATTACTTGAATTGGTTCAAAGGTATATTGATTAAATGTTTTTACTAATACATAATCAATCTTTGGCCCAACTGTTAAAGCTGTGTTACTTGGAAGTGTCCAAGGAGTAGTCGTCCACGCTAAAAAGTGAATTTCTCCTTTATCTTGTAAAAAACTTGGCAAGCTACTAGTCACTGTTTTAAACTGAGCAACAACAGTAGTATCTGTTACATCTTGATATGCTCCTGGTTGATTTACCTCGTGAGAACTTAATCCTGTTCCAGCTTTAGGCGAATAAGGTTGAATTGTATAACCTTTGTACATTAAGTCTTTGTTGTAAATCTGCTTTAATAACCACCAAACAGACTCCATATATTTTGGTTTATAGGTAACATACGGATTATCCATATCTACCCAATAACCCATTTTTTCTGTAAGGTTATTCCAGATATCTGTATATTTCATTACCGCTTTTTTACAAGCAATATTATATTCTTCTACAGATATTTTAGTTCCAATATCCTCTTTAGTTATACCAAGTTCTTTCTCTACACCTAACTCAACTGGCAAACCATGAGTATCCCAACCTGCTTTACGTTTTACCTGGTATCCTTTTAAAGTTTTGTAACGGCAAAAAATATCTTTAATGGTACGTCCCATAGCGTGGTGAATTCCTGGCAAACCATTTGCTGAAGGTGGCCCTTCAAAAAAGATAAATGGTTTATTATCATCACGGCTAGTTATACTTTTTTCAAAAATGTTGTTATCTTTCCAATAACTAAGGATTTCTTCAGCAACATTTGGCAAGTTAAGCCCTTTGTATTCAGTAAACTTCGTACTCATTTTATATCAAAATTTATAAGTACGCGAAATTACGGAATTTATAGGTAATTCTGATTTTTTTATCCAAGAAAGATTAATTACAAACAACCTATTTAAATAATAAATAAGTCTAGCAATAGTTTCTTTTAATTTAAAAGTTCTTCAGAGATAAATTAACTTAAAATTTAATTCATTTCTAACTGATTCTTTACTAAATTATGATAATAGCCTCTATTTTGGAGTAATTCGGTATGGTTTCCTATTTCGACTATGGTTCCACTTTCTGATAGAACAATAATTTGATCTGCATTTTTAACTGTACTCAACCTATGAGCAATTAATAATACCGTTCTATCTTTAAAAAAACTTTCTAAGTTTTTAGATATTTGTTTTTCATTTTTTGCATCAAGAGCTGAAGTAGCTTCATCAAATAATAAAAATTCTGGATTTTTATAAATAGCTCTAGCCATTAATATTCTTTGCTTTTGGCCTGTACTAAGATCTAGACCATCTTCTCCTATTTTTGTTGCGTAATTTAGTGGTAGTTCTTCTATAAAGCTTTTTATATTAGACATTCTACAAGCTTCTTCTAACCGTTCCTGATCTCTTTCTTGTGCAATTACAATATTATTTTCTATAGAATCATTAAAAATGAATCCTTCTTGCATAACAACCCCACATTTATTTCTCCAAGCTTCAAAGTCAAAATCTTGAATTAATGAATCTCCTACTCTAATAACTCCAGAGTTATAGTCATAAAATTTAAGCAACAATTTTAATATTGTACTTTTACCACTACCACTAGGCCCTACAATTGCTGTTGTTTTATTTTTAGGTATTGTAAACGAGATATTATTTAATACGTTTTTAGAAGTTCCTGTATATCTATAATCTATATTTTCTAATACTATATCTCCAATCGAAAATTCTTTTTTAAACATCATATCGTCTCCTTCATTCTTTTTATTATGAATTTCCATTATTCTCCTTAATCCCAATTTCACATCTTGTATATTGTTAAGAAATAGTACTATTTTTTCGATTGGAGAGCTCAAATGACCTATAACATAAGATACCGCTAATAATGTACCAAAAGTCATGTTATTATTTACTACTAAAATAGAAGACAGTATAATTATTGAAATATTTTTAATCTCATTTATAAAAGACGCTCCATCTAACTGAAACTGTTCTACCTTCATACTTTCCATATCTCTTTTATACAGCTGTTCCCTTATTTTTTTCCATTCATTTTTCTTAACCTCATCGTATGCATTCAACTTAATATCTTGCATTCCATTTATTAGTTCTATAATCTTATTATTCTCTTTTGTTTTTATTGAAAAATACTTAAAATCTAACACTTTTCTTTTGTTAAAAAAGAGCAACACCCAAGACACATGAACAATTGTTCCTACAGCAAAAATTAAAAATACATCAATATCATACCATAAAAACAAACCACTAAAAATTAATATATTTAATATTGAAAATAGAGCTACAACAGAATTTGACGTAAAAAATTTCTCTAGATTATCATGATCACTTATTCTTTGAAATATATCTCCTGATAATTTAGAGTCGTAGTAAGAAATTGGCAATATGGTTAGTTTCTTTATAAAATCTGAAATTAAGCTAATGTTGAATTTCATACTTAACTTAATGATAATCCAATTTCGAACAATATTAGCCGTCTTATATCCTATAAACGCAACTATATAAGCTACTGCTGCTAAATAAATAAAAGGCACATCTTTAGTTTGTACCCCTTTATCTATTATTTGTTGAGTTATATATGGGAAGGCTAATTCTAAAACACTTATTAATAAAACTAAGCCTAATATTTTTACAAAGGATCTTTTATATTTAAACAAATGTAACTTCAAGAAATCTTTTGTTTGTTTTCCAAAATCTCCTTCTTCTTTTAATTCATCAAAATTTTCTCCTGGACACAACAAAAGAAGTATTCCTTCTTGATCTCCTTTTAAGCTTTCTTCATCTAACCAATGCTCTAAAAAGGTTTGAATTTTATATTTAACCCTTCCTAATTCTGGATCAGATATATAAACATACTTATCTGTAATTTTATATATAACTACAAAATGCTCTTGATTCCAATGAGCCAACGCAGGTAATGGTATTTCTTCTTTTAAAGTATTAAAGTTTTCTTTTACTCCAACAGCATCAAACCCTAAAGATTCTGCTGCTTTTATTAAGCTTGTTAATGAGGTTCCACCTCGAGTTGTCTCGCTAATCGTTCTAACATACTCTATATCGCAATTTTTACCATAATGCTTAGCTACAATTTTTAAACAAGATGGACCACAATCTTTCGCTTCAGATTGTATATATGATGGGAACATTTTATAAAACATGTCTTTTTATTACATTAAAATCTAGATAATAAACCAATTTAAAAGAGAAAGTGTTAACACCTCTACTTTTAAAAGTGTTAGACAGATTATTAAATAAATTATTTTCTAATTTCTCATTACTTACATTTAAAACCTTTTGCCAATTTATAGATAATTCACTTCCAGGTGCAAACTGCCACTTATACAGCAAATCAAAATTAAATAAATTATAATTTAATTGACTACTAGTAAAATCAATTGATAAATCACTTTCATGAAGCTTCCCTGAACCATCTATGTAATAAGGATTTAAATCTTCTACTTGAGCCCATAAGTGCCTTAAATTTAAAGAAAGCCCCATTTTATTACTTAATAAATAACTTCCTTTTAAACTTGTTGTTAAGTTATAAACATTGCGTTCAGAATAATATATATTATTATCTGCATCTAACTGAGAACCATCAACATATAAAACCCCAAAATTTGAGGGAAGATAGCTAAAATCTTGACCAAAAGTAAACCTCAAATTATCTCCAATGGATTTATTTAAATTATAACCTGACTCTATTTCGTAATTAAAAGGGTTGTCGAAATATTTTTTGTAAAAAAAGTAAACTTGATAATTAAATCTGTCATTGATATCTGACACATACTCAAGATATGGTCTTATATATGGAGAGATTAAGGCAAATCTGTTTTCTACTCTAGGTTCAAAAAAGTCTCTACCTTTAGATGTTAGATAGCTTCCTAAACTCAAAATATCATTATTTTTAAATGTTAACCTAGAATTAATTTGAAACTTGGTCATTTCTCTTTTCCACAATGATTGGTAATAATTTTGATTAGCAGAAAAACTTAAACTCATTCCGTTAAGCAACCAAAATGGTTTATATTTAGTATATGATAAATAACCTAAAAAAGATGATAGATTGTTTCTAGATAAAAAACCAAAATCATTAGGATTAAACTTATCATCGTAAAACTCATGCACCATTCCTCCTCTAAAATTACCACCCACTTTTTCTATTGCAGCTTTATAAAAATGGCCTAGTTGTACTTTATCTGCATAATGCTGTGAAAGCGAGCTCGATAATGAAAGAGAGTAGTTCTGAGCTTTATCATATCCTTGAAACTTAACTTCTGTTAAGTTAAAATCTGTATAACTTCCATTCCTTATTACTGAGCTATTAGCAAAATATAAAAATGAATTATTCTTCAATGTTTGGTCAAGAACAACCGAGTTATAATTAGATAATGGATTAATTAATTCTTTTGCTCCAGACTCATATTTAGCATATTCTGTGTTAACTAACCCGTTTAATACTCCAATACCAAAACCTTTCTTTGTTCTGCCAGTTACTTTAATTAAATTAAGTATTTGAGTAGAATTCGGATTTTCTTTAAGGTTATCGTCTAACCTATTAGGAGGTGATAAATAAGGTGTTCCTCCTATTCTCCTAGTATAGAAAAAATCACTTTTATTAAATAAATCTGTTCCTTCTGTAAAAAACTGTCTATTCTCATCAAATTTAACTTCAAAGGCAGACAGGTTGAGCACCTCATTATCAAATGTTGTTTGACTAAAGTCTGGAATTATAGAAACATCTAATGTGTATGAATTCTTATATACATATTTTACGTCTAATCCAGCTAAAAAATCAAAATCATCTGTATTCGTTATTTTATTGTCTTTATATAGTATACTTGTGAATGGATAAAATGACAAATTCATTGGAGGAGAAATGTTTTCTATTCCACTTAATTTTCCGAATTGATTTAAAAATCCATTCTTTTCTGGATTGATATGATTCCACCATGATTGTTCGTTTGTTTTACTAGTAAAACGAACCATGTTAAATTTAAAGTCTAGTAAATTATTCTTATCAAATCGCAAAAAATTAAAAGGTATTTTCAACTCTACAACCCAATAATTCTCTAAAACCTTCACTTTACTTTCCCATACCCCATTCCATTCAGGAAATTCACTACCTCCGGTACCATATTTACTATCATATTGTACTCCCGCTGGTGTAACAATAAAACTATATCCTTCTGAAGCTTTCCCGAACGGATCTAGTGTAATTCCAAAATAATCACTATTTCCTAGGTCATCCCTAAATGTTATAATTTTATTAATATCATCACCATTTTTTACATATAACTTTGCAGAAACATATAAATACTCATTATCATATAAAATTCCAACAGCAGTTTCATTTTCAGACAATTCCCCATTATTGGGTGCAGTTTGTATAAAGCTTACCTTCTTATTTTTCCACTCGTCTTCTATTGTTGCATCGATTTTTAAACTTGAATCGATTCTTTGCGTTTCGTATATTTTTAGTTCTTGCGAGTAAGTTAAGGTTGCAAGTAATAACAATAAGTAAGTATACTTCATTTATTTAGTAGGCAGTTTAATTCTATTAAAAATTTAAACTATTTCAATTTTTAACAATCAATCTCTTTTTGGGATAAAATAGCTTATTATACTAAACTAATCTTGATGATAGTTTATACCCTTAAACAAAAAGGAACTCTCTTCAAAAAATGAAGAGAGCCCTTTGTAGTAATCTCAATATTTAGATTAACGAACAACAACACGTACAACACGTACAACACGTACAACACGTACAACTCTTACTACTGTTACAGTTGCAGCAGAACCTCCGTAAATTTTGTCAGTGTTTAATGGTGATTTAGTTTTTGCTCCTAAGAATTTGTCTAAATTTCTCTTACTCATAATTTTGATTTTTAAAGTTTAATAATTAATTTATATAAAATAGCTATTTACTAAGTTGAAGTTTCACACCCTTGTTCTTAAACAACAAGTGTAAAAACATAAGAACAGGTTCATCCCCCCATCCGTTAAAAAAATTCTCTTTAAGTGTTGAATAACTTAAACATTCTCCTTCATTTAAAGTTTTTATAATTGATATAACCCCTTCGCTTTGCATCATTTTAAACTTTCTTCCACGGATGAATAAATAAAGGTGCTCTTTTTCTTCATAACACAATATCTTACAATTATTTGCCGCCACTATTGATTTATTTACTAGTGCTTTCTTAAATTCTTGATAAGACGTATTAGTATTTACGACAGGTGGTGTTTGAAGTCCTTGATTACTTGCTAATGATAATTTATGCTCTAGAAAGCATATTCTCAATGCGTCTTGAATTGACTGGTTTGTATCTATATTTCGATACCTTATACCTTTTAAAAGTTTTTTTATGTACTCTGAATGGTTTTCTTCTTGATAAGATGGTAATATTGTTGCTTTATCGCCTGTAAAGTTTTTACTAAACAATTCATTTCCAAGTTTAAACCATAGGTTATTTATTAGCTCTTTTTCTGTTAATCTATTAATGTCTATTATAAGCCCTACAGAAAATCCATTATTTTTTTCTGTATGAGCATAATTACCCGACATAGAATAAATTTCTCCTTTACTAAATGAATACTTGTCAGAATAGTTTTTTATAAATTCCTTAAAGTTTTCAGAAATAACCTCTCCATTAAAACCTAGTTCTTTTATCTTCTCATCAGTCCACACATATGCTTCTTTTACAAAATCACTTAAGTTTATCTGTAATGAATAAGTCCCCTTGCTACTTTTATGAATACCTAAAGAATCCCATTCATTATCTCCTGCAACTATTGTTGTATTAATACCATTAACTGGAAACCCATACTTTTCGATATATGGAGACATGTACTTCATTATGATATTCGACAGTTCGTCTGAATGACTTTCAGCGTTATTAAGAATTAAACCTAACTTATCATTTTTTAACACCCTTTCTTTCCATTCTTTTACTCCTTCTTGTTGACCAATTGGGTTGTCACTTAAAAACTCTATTTGTCTTGCTTCTTGCTTTCCATTCTTCCAAACACCAAGATAATCTTGATTTTTTTTATCTTTTATCGCTTTTTTTAAAACATCTTCAATAACTACATTCAGATTTTCAATTTCTTTTTCAGACAAACCACTTTCTACAACATAATGTTCCTCTAAATTACCTGTATTACTAACAAATTCATCCCACCATAAACTTGTAAACCCCTTATGAACTTTGCATATTAACTCCGTTTCCATCATTTCTTATACATTTATAATTTGTAAAAAACTATTCTCTAATAAAATTTCTAACAATCTTACACCAATCCCATCTGGCCAATCTTGAAAAAGTCCAGAAAGTAATTTTTTAACTTGTACTTCCTTTCCATTGTTAAGCTCGCTAACTAATTTTATTATGTCATCATGATTATGAAATGAGACTTTATCGCCTCTGTGAAATAATTTTATAGAATCTCCATCTTGCCTATAATGAATACTAGACTTATTGATACGCAAATACATATCTTCATTTATCTCTATAGCATGATTTGCATCCTTAATATCTCCGCTATCATACCAATCACTACTCTTTAATGCTCCTGAGTAATCATCTAACTCTTGATAAATAAACTCTTTTAATGTTTCATCGAGTTTATCTTCATCGAGTTTAGACAATGTAATATCTATATCATCTATACTCCCAACATCCTTGACATTAGAAACTAAGAGTTCATCATTTAAATTTTCTCCGTTTACCTCTTTCAATCCACTCTCCCACACTCCATTTAATAAACCATCTACTGTTGTATAGTTAAACCAAACCGTTAAACCCAATGAAGTTTGATCAGACCTTCCTATGTGATAATAATTCCATGGCATAAAAAACACATCTCCTTCAGTAAAATCACACTTGTAATCTGCAAAAGGCAAGTATTTTTCAGGATTATCATTATTCTCTCCTCCTTCTAAACTTTCTTTGTAATTTGCTCGATCCCACATGTACATGGTCTTACTTCCTGGACCTAAGTGAAAGTGCATCACAAAAGAACCTGTATGATCCTCATGAATACCTATTGGAGTCCAGCCATAATTTCCAATAAAAATTGAAAAATTAATTCCTCCAAACGGAGTGTTATCTTTTAAAAATGGTTTAAAATATTCAGAAATAACATCTCTCCCTTTCTCACTGTAACGCTGACCGGTATTCAATATGATTCCATATTTTTTATTTCCAAAATGTCTTTTCTCCCAATCTAAAAAATCATCTTCACTCTTAACAGGATCCTTTATAATTCTATCCTTTAACCCTTTATCTAATTCTCCTTCTACCCAAACTCGCCAAGGAATTAAACTTTTATCTTTTTTCAAATTCTGCAACATTTCAAAAATACTCTCCCTCAAAATTCCTACATCGTTATTAAAAGTATTTTTTACTACACTCGGAACAGTCATATTACCCGTATAGTCTATGAAATACTCCCACCATTCCTTAGAAAAAGATTTTATTTTTTGTTCAGTTTCGATTTGCATTGATTCTTTAATTATTTAAAGCAAACTTAAAACGGTAAATCTTACAAAACAAGAAATACTTACTTTTTTTTAAAGTAAATTCTTACTTTTTTAAATAAAGAAACATAAAAAACTGAATAGCAATAAGATACGCTATTCAGTTTTCAAAAAAATCAATTAAATTTTATAATTTATGAAAGCTTTTTCTACCTTTTATTTCGTTTTCCCCTCTTTTTAAAGGAAGTTTTTTCTTTTTTTAAGACACTTACAAACTCTTTTTGCTTCCCTTTTTTATCTGTAAACTTTTGTCTTTTTGGCCTTCTTACTTCTTCCTCTTTTGGGATTAATCTTTCAATTAAATCCTCTCTACCTACGCTTTTTAGCACCTTTTTAATCCATGGTTGATTTTCCTTTTTATACCAAAAGAAAAACCTGTGTTGGTCTTCTTTATCCTTTTTAGATTTAGGAGTTTTCATTTCTTTTAAAGTATAGGGGTGATAACCACTATAATAAATTACGGTAGCAACAGTCATAGGAGTTGGAGTAAAACCTTGTACTTGTTCTAACTTAAACCCCATATCTTTAGTTTCTGCCGCTAAATTTGCCATATCTTCTAACTCACTAGCTGGATGACTTGATATGAAATAAGGTATTAACTGAAGATTTAGTTTTTTTCTAATATTTATTTTATCAAATATATTTTTAAACTGATGAAAATTACTAAACGAAGGTTTACGCATTAATTTTAAAACCGGATCAGATGTATGTTCTGGTGCTACTTTTAACCTACCTGAAACATGGTGAGTAATTACCTCTTCTGTATATTCTTCTAACTCCTTTGGATCAGCATTTTTATTAAACTCAGGAACTAACATATCATAACGAATACCACTTCCTATAAACGATTTTTTAACCTTAGGATGCCTATCTACTGCCTGATAAATCTCTGTTAGTGGTTTATGCGAAGTATCTAAATTGCTACAGATAACCGGATTAATACAAGATGGAGCTACACACTTATCACATATCTCTTGAACTTTACCTTTCATTTGATACATGTTAGCTGAAGGACCTCCAATATCTGAAAAATACCCTTTAAAGTCTGGCATATTTGCCACCGTATCTACTTCTTTTAAAATAGACTCCTTGCTTCTACTAGCAATAAATTTTCCTTGATGTGCCGATATGGTACAAAAGCTACAACCTCCAAAACAACCTCTATGAATATTTATAGAAAACTTGATCATTTCGAAAGCTGGAATAGGACCTCTCTTGTTATATTTTGGATGTGGTAATCTTGTATATGGTAAATCAAAAGAAGCATCAATCTCTTCTTCCGTCATCGTTGGAAAAGGAGGATTTATAACCAATAAATCATTTTCTACTTCTTGCAAAATTCTTCTTCCAAAGGTTTTATTAGACTCTTGCTCTATCACCTTAAAGTTACCAGCAAAAGTCTTTTTATCGTTTAAGCATTTAGTATGAGAAGCAATCTCTACATCTTCCCAATTTTTATTCTTCTGTAGCTTATCCTCTTTACTTTGTAAATATGCTGTTTGTTTAATAGTTCTTAAAGACGAAAACGGAACTCCTTTTTTTAGTAAGGCTATTAACTCTCTTAAAGGCTGTTCTCCCATTCCGTAAATTAACATATCTGCACCAGAAGTAGTTAATATATTAGGCATGAGTTGGTCACTCCAATAATCATAATGAGTCACCCTTCTTAAAGAAGCTTCAATCCCTCCTATTACAACAGGAACATCTGGAAATTTCTCTTTAAGTATCTTGGTATAAACAGTAGTTGCATAATCTGGTCTGAACCCTTTGTCTCCATTAGGAGTATAAGCATCTTTATCTCGTTTCTTTTTACTAGCTGTATAATTACTAACCATAGAATCCATGGTTCCAGAAGTAACTGCAAAAAACAAGTTAGGTTTACCTAGCTTAACAAAGTCTTGTAAATTATCATTCACATTAGGTTGCGGAACAATCGCTATTCGCAATCCACAACTTTCAATAATCCTACCTATTACGGCAGGTCCAAATGATGGATGATCTACATACGCATCCCCACTAAAAAGAATTACATCTAATTCTTCCCATCCTCTAATCTTCACCTCCTTATTAGTAGTTGGCAACCAACTTGATAATCGATAATCCTGACTCATGGGACAAAATTACGCTATTTTAATTACATTTATCATCTTGATTATGTAAGACTATGAATTTTTAGTCGACTTATAACCTTACTAAACACCAATTTTATGTCAAAAACATATTACGACCCATCAGACTTAAGAAAGTTTGGAAACATTACAGAATGGAATGAAGAACTAGGAAATAAATTTTTTGAATACTATGGAAAAGTATTTGAAGATGGTGCTTTATCTGCCAGGGAAAAGTCATTAATTGCGTTGGCTGTTGCTCATACAGAACAATGCCCATATTGCATTGACGCTTATACCAAAGATGGATTGCAAAGAGGAATAACTAAAGAAGAAATGATGGAAGCTGTACATGTAGGAGCAGCTATTAAAAGTGGTGCTACTTTAGTACACGGTGTTCAGATGATGAACAAACACGATAAGTTGTCTATGTAAGTAGACCTTCCGTTCTTTCCTAAAAAAGGTTAGAAATTAAATTGCTTATCTCAACATAAATCTGGGTTTCATCAATAAAAAGCACCTAATCGATCATAAATTAAGGTCTTGACTTCGCTCGACCTGACAACAAATAAATTATATGTCTACAAAATCACTTTTAGCCAGAAAAGACGACTTAGCTAGTCCTGAAAGACAGTTAGAAGTACTTAGTAATGGTATTTTTTCTAATGGCGAATTACCAACGTTCGCTAAAAAAATAAAAGAAACGAATCAGTTTCCGTTACGACCAAAAAAATTGGAGATTCTGCAGATAAATGTAGGCTATATGTGTAACCAAGTGTGTTCACATTGCCATGTTGATGCTGGTCCAGACAGAAAAGAAATTATGACCAAAGAAACCATGAAACAATGTTTAGAGGTCATAAAAAAGACAGGCGCTCATACTTTAGACTTAACAGGAGGAGCTCCTGAAATGAACCCTAACTTTAGGTGGTTTGTTGAAGAAGCTTCTAAAGTAGGTATTAAAGATTTTATTGTTCGTTCTAACCTAACTATTATTAGAGCCAACAAGAAATATTATGATTTACCTGAATTCTTTAAAAAGCACAATGTACATGTTGTTTCTTCTATGCCTCACTATACCAGAGGAAAAACAGATAAACAACGTGGAGACGGTGTTTTTGACAAGTCTATAAAAGCACTACAAGAATTAAATGCTGTAGGTTATGGAGTTCCTGGAAGTTCGTTACGATTAGATTTGGTATATAACCCTTCAGGAGCATTTTTACCTACCAATCAAGAAGCTTTAGAGGCAGATTTTAAAAAGGCTTTAAAAGAAGATTTTGACATTGATTTTCACAACTTATTTGCTATCACCAATTTGCCAATTAGTAGGTATTTAGAATATTTAATCGCTTCAGACAACTACGAAGATTATATGTACGCATTAGTAGAAGCTTTTAACCCTTCTGCTGTAGCAAATGTAATGTGTACCAACACCATATCTGTAAGTTGGGATGGTTGGTTATACGATTGTGATTTTAATCAAATGTTAGATTTAAAAGTAGCTTCTAAAATTCAGCATATTTCTGAATATAACGAAGCTATTTTAGAAGATAGAAATATTATTATTAGCCAACATTGCTATGGTTGTACTGCAGGTGCTGGTAGTAGCTGCCAAGGTACTGTGGCATAATTTACAAAGCATTGAAAAAACTATTTATTCTTTTTTTATTAGCATCTACTATTAGTTGGAGTCAAAACTCATCTTTTGATGAAATGGTAGCGAACACTTTTAAACCAAGTATTCCTTTTATTTCTACAGATGAACTGAATAATCACTACCAACAATACATTATTTTAGACACTAGAGAGAAGATTGAATATAATGTAAGTCATTTGCCTGATGCTATATATATTGGTGATAAAGAATTCAACTTAAGAAAAACCTTAAAGTTATTATCTAAAGACAAGCCTATTGTTGTTTATTGTTCTATTGGTGCCAGAAGTGATTTTATTGGAAAGAAATTAGCCCGAAAAGATCTTAAAGTATACAACTTATATGGAGGTATTTTTAAATGGGTTAATGAAGAAAAAGATGTAATTGACAACGAAGGAAACTTAATAAAAAAAGTTCACCCGTATAATGAAGAATGGGCAGTTTGGATTAAAACAAAAAACACATCTCTTAAATGAAAGCCATTTTAGCATTAATTAGTATTTTACTCCTCCAACTACTTTCATACTCTCAAAATGTAATTACTGGAAAAGTTGAATTTTATAAATCTGATGCTACTAAAATTATTTTCCCTAATAATCCAAATGATAAATACTCTCGAAATCTTAACAACCGAAAAAGCAGCATTCAATTAATAGAAAAAAACACTATAAAAGAGTTAAAAACTAACTCAAGTGGTGTTTTTAAGTTTACTACTCATTCTAAAAACGATTCTATTCAAATAATTGTAAATAAACAATTAAAACGTTTTAGCAAAAAATTCAATCTTAACTTAAAAGACATTAGTGATACTTTAAAACTTAGAATATCTGACAAAAAAATAGCTATCTATAGAGATTCTGTTCTCGAAACTAAGTTTTTTTCCAAGTATAATGAAAAGCAAGCTCAAATAGACTTTAAATCTGGTAATTATCATCTTTTATGCATTGGAGTTGGATGGCCAACTGACGAATCAATAAAAAAGAGAGAAAATATTTCTAAAAATTACAACATAAGCTATAAATATATTTCCAACATAAGTCAAAGTAAAATCCGAATCATGTTTCGTTATAATCAAGTACTCAAAAAATTAATTGGAATAAATGAACAGATTTGGTAACTAACTTATTCCCCACTAATCAATTCAAAATGAACGATACTTTATTACTCATATTTACAAGAAACCCAGAATTAGGAAAATGCAAGACTCGTTTAGCCAAAACTATTGGAAACGAAAATGCCTTAACGGTCTACAAAATGTTATTAGAGCATACTGTAAATATTACTAAGAGTTTAGATTGCGATAAAGCCGTTTATTATTCTGTTAAAGTTAGAGATAATGATTATTGGGATGCTGCTATTTACCAAAAGCATCAACAGCATGGAGGCGATTTAGGTATTCGTATGCGCAATGCATTTTCCGACTCCTTTAAAAACGGTTATAAAAAAGTATTAATTGTTGGCAGCGATTTATACGATTTAACACCTCAACACATTGAAGATGCAATTAACCAATTAGACAACCATGATGTAGTTATTGGGCCAGCTTTAGATGGTGGTTATTATCTTTTAGGAATGAAAGAACTCAACCAATCTGTTTTTGAAAATAAAGAATGGGGAACTGAAACGGTAAGAAAAGACACCTTAGAAAACCTTAAACATAAAAAAGTGTCTTTACTAGAGACACTTAATGATATTGATATTTTTGACGATATTAAAGATTATGAAATTTTTAAGCCTTATTTAACTAAAGTCTAATCTTCTTGATACACTTTTAATTCTAAACCCATACCGTAATTATTCAAGCCTTCTTTAAGAAGCTTAGATAGAGTTTGTATATTCTGTTTTTCAAAACTCACCCATTTATTCCCATTTAAGAAAACTCTTTTTACATATGTTTTTTGAGATTTAACCTTATCTGTAAATGGTAATAAAGGTCTAAAGGTAGTAGATACCTTAACAATTCCTTTTTTAGTTTTAATCTCTCTATATTTCTTATTGGGTAACAACTTACCTAATTTATCTGTATACCCTAAAACCTGTATAGATACAAACATTCCGTTTTTAGGTATATATATGTCGTTTTCTGATACATCAAGCTTAAATACAGGTTCACTTTTTTCGGTAACTCTAAATACAATTTTATCGTAAGTTAAAGCATCACCTGGCAGACCATCGATATTTTCATAAAAGTTCACTTTAAACAGAGTTGAAAATGGCCTTTTAACAACATTCTTTCTTTTTCGCTTATCCCAATCTGCTGCTTCTACTTTTATGGGCAACAAAACTTTTTCTACTTTATTTTGTTTGTTCTTATGTCTTGGAAAGAATACAGCTATTTCAGATTCTATAGATGGCAACCAGCACTTAAAATAATCTTCATGTAAATTCGGTTCTAACTCTTCTATTTTAAACTTGCCTTTAGGTTTGCTATTAACTATAACCTCATCTAACTCTTCTTGAGAAGGCTCTAAAAAAAGTGTACTAGGTAAGTTTTCTGTAGCTACCCTTAACTCTTTATAACCAATAGAACTAATGAACAAAGAATCTATATCTGAATATAGTTTTTTAGTAAAGATAAACTTCCCTTCATCGTCGGCAAATATTCCGTTTCCGTTTCCAAAAGAAATGGTAGCAAAAGAAACCGGTAAATCGGTTCCTTTTTCTTTTATAAATGTTTGGCTCTGAGACTGAACTGTAAACAGTACTATTACGGCTAATACTAAAAACCTCTTCATGATTGTTCTTTATGTCTATAACGGATGGAATTTACAAAATATTTTAGCAAGCCTTAAGTTTCTGACAATTAATTATCTTTCTTTTTCAATTCTACTCCTCCGTAATTTGAATTTATAATAATAACATTACCCGAATTTTTACTACCTACAAAACCTTCATAAGCTCTGGTTGATGTTTTATTTTCTTTAGTAACTATAATCACATCGTCTGTTTTCTGAAATCCAGCATACTTTATATCCAAATCAAAATCAAAATTTGCGCCTTCAGAATATTTTAATAACACTTTAGAGTAATTACTATCTACATCAATCTTTTCAACTGTTTTTTCTATATCATCAATTCTTACCAAACCATAATTCCCGTCGAATTTTAATTTAGATAACAATTTCTTCAATTTTAAACCTAAGTAATTAGCATCTACTGTTAAATTTTCTATTTCATCTATATTTAATCCTCCGTAATTTCCATCATAGATAATTGTGTTAGCTTTACCTATTGATGTTTTAGTATACCCTGTATTGATTTGCAAATCTCCTGCTTTTCCTATTTTGTAAGTATTATAGTTCCCTTTAATCTTTCCGTTTTTAATATATTTTATCTCAGAACCACCAGAATAATTCATCTTAACCATATTATCGTTGCCGTTAAGAGCTTCTAAAGAAACATCTCCGTAACTACACGAAATAATTGCGTTACCATCTAACTCATCTAAATAAATATTGCCGTACTTATTTTCTATATTTACTGAATTACTCTTAGGTAATTTAACTACATAAGTAATATCAAAGTTTAGCTTTTTACCTTTACCCCACCTATTTTTCAAGTCATTAAACATAGTTTCTGCTTTAACACGATTGGCATCTCCACTAAAATTTATTGTAATACTATTTAGTTTTTTTAGCACTAATTCTTTATCATCTCCATTTACACTTACTTTAACATCAATTTTTACTTTTTCCTGATTCCAGGATGTAACATTAACGTCTCCAAACTTGTTTGATATTTCTACTATTGCGTTTTTGCTAACCGATACTTCATGCTGGAAATTCTTTTCTTCTGTATGTTTCCCTTTTTTATGTCCGTTATGAGCTGTTACCAAAAAGGGTAACAACAATAGCAGTATTACTTTATATAATCTCTTCATGATATTCGTTTTTTAATTGATTGATTTCATTAACCTGTTGTATAACGTTTTCTAACAAATTAATTCTGATTTGAAAATTATCTATTAAGGCCTTAATAATTCTCTCGTTATAGTTATTCTCTAATTGAGTTAACAATTCTTCTTCTTCTGTTTTTAATTTTTTAAGTTCGGCAACCGTATCGGCTATTAAAACCGAGTTATCTTCATTTATAAACGACTCTAATTTTACTAGCTGTTTCATTATAATGCCATCGTAATATTGATGAGCTTCGACTACTTCTTGAGGAAAAGAGTTTGGTTCTTCTACCTCTCTAAAGCCATTCGTGTTTTTAAACACAAAAAAACCTAATAATAAAACAACAGATGCAGCAAGACTTAAGTACCTGAACTTATTTGTTTTCTTTTTCTTGTTTTTTTCAAGCTTCTCTAAAAATCGCAATTCGTGATTTTTAGACATTTCTCTAGTATTAAGATGCTCTATACCTTCTTGAAAAAAATCTTGTATATGTTTATTGTCTTTAAGCATAAATAGCCATTTTTTTACGTAAACTTTCTTTTGCTCTAGAGATTGTAGTTCTACAATTGGCATAACTCAAACCAGTTATTTCTACAATTTCATCATAATCATACCCTTCTACAAAATGAAGCGTAAGTAATAACCTGTAGTTGTCTTTTAGCTCATTAATAAATTTAAAAACTTCTTGAATTTTTAAATTTGTTATGTTTATTTCTTCAGGTTCAGAGTCGGTTAATTTGTACGCTACTCCTTCTAGTGGCGTTAAAACATTTTTATCTTTTCTTAACTCATTTATACTTTTAAAAGTCACAATTTTTTTTAGCCAACTTCCAAAAGCATTATAATCTTCTAACTTATTTAAATCTGTAAAAGCTGTTAAAAAAGCCTCTTGAACAACATCTTCTGCAATAGCATCATTTTTTACTATTCTAAAAGCAACATTATACATGGCATTACAATAGGCTTTATACACATTCATTTGTGCAAGCCTATTGTTTTGCTTACACTGTTCTAATAACTGTTCGATTTTAATTGATGATGACATTTAGTAAGTTAGTTATTATAGAGTAACACTCTTTTTCAAATTGTTACACTTTTAAATAAATTTACAATAAAAAAACCGCCCTTAGGCGGTTATACATTTAAGTAGAGAATCTGTTTTTATTGATTAGTTATTCATAGTGAATACGCTGAAGGTTTATTAATGGCACAGAACAACCCTCAACGAATTCAGCTAATATTAATTTAATTTAACACCGAATAAAAAACCGCTTTCTGATTGACCATTATGAAAAGATTTTACAAAATCTACACTCAAAAAACGCATTTTACCCCAACCTATGTTATTTAATCCTACCGAGTATTCACTATAAGGTTTGGTGTTATTTATAAACGCTATATGACTCCCTATAGTTAAGTTGAAATTTAATCTATTTAAAAGAGGTAATTTCCCTAACACATACCCTTTAAAATCATGCTTTACATGAATTTCTGCATAGTTATTATTAGTACTAAAAGTATAGTAAGGCATAATGTTAAAACTATTAAGATCCTCTCTTAAACTTACATGTGTCTGATTTCCGTTAAAGTGTTTATAATCGACAAACGAAATGCCATCAGCTTTCATAAACAAGCCTCCTGTTAAGCTATACCTTAATTTTCCTTTGTTAGAAAGACTCTTATTTTGTCTAATACCCGCTTTTAACAATCCGAACTTATAATTATTATTACTTGCACCAATAGCTCGCTCGTAACTCATTAAAAACAATGGAGTTTCACTATAGTAATTGTGATTGTACTTTCCGTCTGGATAAGTACTATATTCTTGCCCTAATCTGTACGAAGCAGATAGTTTAACTTTCGTAATATTGTGTTTGTTTATAATAGCTGAGCTACTGAATGGATCTAACGGATTATTACTTGTATACACCTTATCATCTTCATTAATAGTTACATAATCTGTTGTATTAAAAACTGGTTTTCTCTCTTCAAAAGAAGCTCCTATATTAACTCTTAACCCGTTTATAACTTCTTTTCCAAAAGTTGCTGCAGCAAAAGTTTTATCGTAAAATTTAGCATAGTTGTCTTCAAAAAACAAAGTGCTTACCGTATTTACCAATGGAGATATAGGTTCTGACTCGTTAAACTGAGATAATTTTCTTCCTCCAGAAACAACTAATGTCGGTCTAGAAAAGCTATTAAACTGTTTAAAAAATCTACCTGAAAGTCTAAATTTTTCTTCAGACAAGCCATAATCTACTTTAGAAGAAATATGAGTGAAGCTTCCTTTATCTTTATTTCTCTTACCATAAAATAGGTTTAAATTACTATACCAACCTTGTACGGTATTAAACTGCACTGCAAACAACGGAGAACGTACTCCCCAATACCACTTTTTATGTGTATTATTATATGTATAACTAGTAATTAAATCACCTAATTTAAACTTGTTATTTTTTCTATCTATAGAATCTAAATATTCTTTAGACTCTCTTATTACCTTTATACTATCTTTTACCTTATAATCATTCTTTTCTAAGCTTGTTAAACGCATAGGTCTATTAGCGCCCCAATACAAACTATCTTTTTTATTGGCTCCTTTTTCTACCAGCAATACTTCTTTGTTAAATGTCTTTCTATCAAACTCTGGATTAAAATTATAATTACTATAAACAGCTGTAAATCTTCCGTCTCCTTTTAATTTTAAAAATTTGAATTTAAATTCCATTTCTTGAGAAAGTAATACCCAAAATTTATTTTCCTTATTGTATCTAAAATTTTGTTTTAAAAGCATCTGATCAAAAGCAAGACTTTGCAATTGTTTTCCTGTTACTTTTAGATCTACTCCGTATAACTGCCATTGATCTTCTACTATATAAACATAGCCTTCAAACACACGCTCTTGTGGTCTTTTAGGCGTTACTTTAATTTTGTTAATTGCCACACCATTTTCATAAATAAGATCTTCTAATTGATATTTATAATACGTAAAAGCAAACTTGGCTAACGGTGAAATTACTTCAGCCTCATCTAGATTCACCGTGTTATGGTAAAAGTTGAGATTAAACTCTGAAGCCGAATTAAAACTAAATCCGCTATCATCACCACTTACTTTAGAAGCTAACATGTGCTCTTTAAAATTATTAGGCGCTTTAAATTTAATTTTTGAAATTGTTTCAGACAAATAAACAATACCGCTTCTTGTAGAATCTAGTGCAACAAAAAAATCATCTAAATCTTGCCCGAATATTTTTTTAGGAGCATTTTTTATTCCATAAATTCCTTTTGAATAAAAGTCGCAAGTATATTGATTAACTCTAGATATATTCTGCTTTTGTTTTTGAATTGTTTTTTTTATAATGGTAGCTCCTGGGTCTACTTTTGCCTCTATACTTATTTCATCTAGAGAAGTTTCTTGTTCACTCATTACCACATTTAACTCGTAAGGAAATTGTGTAATATGTATTGTCTTTTTTATAGTTTTAAACCCCAAATACTGAAACACCACAGTGTATTGTCTTTCTTGATCTATTACTAATTCATAAATACCATTTTCATTTGTGGTTGTTCCTGTATAAGAATCTTCTAAATAAACATTCACACTAGGCAAAACTTCTTGTTTATTATTGGTTACAACACCAGTTATTTGAGCATTGGTTAAAAAGCTTACTAATAATAGACTAAGAGCTACTAAATTTTTCTTCATTGATTACTTTATTTTTTGAACGAAAATATATTTTTAATAAACAGGTTTTTATTTACAAAAAGTTAATATTATCATATAACCTGTTAATACTATTATTATTTATAATAAATAGTTGCTGTCATTTCTTTTTAGACAAGAGTATTTCTTATCGAGTTATTGAATCGATAAAAGCATTTATATACAAGAGATATTTAAGGAGTTATAGGTTTCGAGTTTTCAAACTTTAAAATGCTATTAACCATTTCTAACAATAAATAGTTTTTAGAAAACTTTTCTTTAAAATAACCACAAATTCGTTGGTTATTGCCTTTATCATCTGAATGATGTCGTTTAAAATCTTTAGGAAGATTGTTAATAATAGATTCTACTATACAATCTCTTGTTAATATATTATAACCAAAAGATATATTGTTGTTGTACCCTAATATTAATTTTGCATTATCTATATCGAATTCTGCCGAATAATTATTCCAATTCTTAATATCTACATAGCCATAATAAGCCTCTATCTTCATTTTCTCTTGCACATTGCTATTTTCAATATTCATTGTAAGATATTCTCCTTTTCCTTCTAGACTATTAGTTACGTTTCCTATTGTTAGTGATCCATAATTACATTTGTACTTTAAATTTGAAACTTCTTGTATAACACCATTAGATGAGGCCATATCTCTAATTTCTAGTACTTCAGACTTCATAATTTTATAATCACAAAATTGTCCTTTTATTGTTCCTTTCTTTATATAATCGAATGAGTTTCTTTGTGAAAATGAGGTTTCTATCTTAGCCACACCGTTGAGCTTTCCTGCTTTAATATTACCATAATATGCTTTTAAACTTACTGAAGCATTAGAGGCATCTAGAGAGATATCTCCATAGTTGTTTGTGATGCTTAAATGACAACTTTTTGGCACTTTAATTTGATAGTGGATCTCTCTATAGTCATTATACTTATATGTTTCCTTTCTAGTTAATAATGTAATTATTCCTTCTTTTAAATTTTCAGAAAAAGCAATATCAACTTTCTTTAACAACTCATCTACCTCTGCTTTAGTTTCCCCCTTAACAATTACTAGTGCGTCTACAATTATTTTATTTCCTTCCCAAGCGGTTATATCAATGTTTCCATACGAATTATGAACATTTAACAACATTCCTGGTTTATACTTAAACTCTCTATGGATTTTTTTCTCATCCATGTGGCTAAATTTTTCACCGTTACTCGCTTCTAAAAACTGATTAACCAATAAAAAACATAGTAGTAATACAATTTTATATAACTTCATACTCTTGGTTATTATTTGTAATCTCCTTACTAATTTCAATCTGTTGCATTACATTTTCTAGTAATTGAACTCTATAATTAAAATTATCTATTAATGATTTAACTAATCTCTTATCATAGTTAAGCTTTAGCTTTTCTTGTATATTCTTTTGTTCAGCTTCTAAAAAATCTAATTGTTTAAACGCAGCTTCTATGATAGCTTCGGTGTCAGAATTTCTCTCCAATTCTATTTTTGCTAACTCTTTTCTAATACTTTCTTCCATATAGAACTGAATGTTTACCACTTCCTGAGGTAACTTACTGTGTTCTGTTGTAACCACTTCTTCTGTTACATCTTGCTGAAACATATTTAAAACTGCAAAACCAACACTTAATATAAATACAGCTGCTACACTATATTGCCACCATTTTTTATTGGTCTTTACATTAGCTTTTTTAGCTTCATTTTGCTGAAGTTTTTTTAAAAACTTATCTCTATGATGTGCACTTGGTTCTTCTGTATCTAAAAAACCTTCCTGCTCTTTAAACCTGTTTTTTATATAATCGCTTTCAAACATGGTTGCATTTTTTTTTGTAAACTTTTCTTAGCTCTAGACAAAAGAGTTCTACAATTAACATGTGTAAAACCAGTTATCTGTACAATTTCTTCATAATCATACCCTTCTATATAATAAAGGGTAAGTAAGACTCTATAATTTTCTTTTAAATCGTTTATTGCTAGTATTATTTGCTTAACATCTTTTGTTTCTTCTACACTCCAAAAACCATCATCAACCTCTTCTTTTAACGAACTCATTTCTAAAGAAGTAAAACGTTTTTCCTTTTTTAAAAAGTTTAAACTCTTATTTACTACAATCTGTTTTAACCACTTAGGAAATGTAATTACTTCATCTAAACTCTCTATTTTTGCAAATACCGTAATAAAAGCTTCTTGCATAATATCTTCTGCCAACATTTTGTCTTGTACAATTCGCAAAGCTGTATTATACATAGCTCTATAAAACATATCATAAAGTGCCAATTGCGCTTTTTGATTTTGTTTTTTACAGCCCTCAACCAATTGAATGATTTCTTGTTGTTGCATTAGAGTTAGTAGTTAGTCAGAGTAAAGACTTAACCATTTTTAATTTGTTGCAGTTTGTTGAATTTATTTTTCAAAAAATGTAGAATCGTTTTCAAAAGCTGTTCCTATTACTACTAAATCAGCACCAGCATCGTAAGCTAGTTGCATTTGTTGTTGTGAGCGAATTCCGCCTCCAACAATTAGAGGTATAGATAATGCTTTAGCTACAGAAGATATATTTTTTATTCTTACCGTTTGAATTGCCCCTGAACCTGCTTCTAAATAAATTAACTTTTTACCTAAATATTCTCCTGCTAAAGCAGTATTGGTAATTAATTCAGTGTTTTCTTGCTCTATTGGTACTGTTCTACTAACTTTTTGAACAGCTGTTTCCACACCTCCATTTACCAAAACATATCCGGTAGGAATAATTTCTAAATTTATTTCTCTTAAATACGGAGCAGCTTTTATTTGTTGCTCTATCAAATATTCAGGATTTCTTCCAGATAATAAACTCAAGAATAGAATAGCGTCTGCTTTATAAGTCACCTGATTAAAATTTCCAGGAAATAGTACTACAGGTAAACTAGTGTGTTTTTTTATTTCAACAACTAAAGTTTCTGTCTCTCCATTAGCAACAGTGCTGCCCCCAACAAATATATGAGTAGCATGGCTCTCATTTATTTTATAAACTATTTTAGCTACATCTTTAGCCAATAATTTATCTGGATCTAATAATACAGCTAATAGTCTTTTTTGCTGTTTTTTAGCTATAAGTATATCTTTATAAATAGAGTTCATCTAAAACAAAGGTAAATCGTTGGTTGCATAAACAAGAGAATAGCCTTCAAAAATATCAAAGTAGATAGAATAGGATTCGTTTAAAGGCTCTTTTAATATATAACCTTTAGTTTGCTTATGGAATAAATTAAACTCATCAATGGGTAAATGTTCAATAAAAAGTAAACCTCCATCTGGGTGAATTTTAAACAAGCTTTCTTTTGCCCCCCAAATAACTGTTAGTTGTTCTACTAAATTTTCTTCAACCAAAAACTCTTTTTCCTTACCAACGAACTTATGAGCTATTCGTTTAATTTTCTCTCTGTTTTTTTCAATATCAATCCCAATAGTATCGTTTGATATAGCGATTACCGAAAAATCAAATGAATGAGATATGGTTATTATTTTACCATCCTTTAAATGCGGCTTACCGTCTTCTGTATAAAACAAATCAAAATCTGTATAACCGGCAATTTCAAGTAGCTTTCTAACCGCCAAAAATCCTTTTATATGCGATTCAGATTTCATTCCTGCAACTCTTTTAGAACTCCTATCGTTTAAAACAACTTCATTATAAAGTTGTTCTAAAGACTCTTCTATCTTCCAGATATATACTACTGTTCTTTTGCTATGGTTAATAGTCTTAAATAAAGGCATTTAAAAAGTAAAAGTTATTCCTTAACTTTGCTGTCGCAAAAATTGCTATAAAAACAAAGATAATAAGTATGAGTACAAAAACAACAACTTATGTTCCTTATAAAGTAAAGGACATTTCTCTAGCAGATTGGGGAAGAAAGGAAATAGAGCTGGCAGAAGCTGAAATGCCAGGTTTAATGAGTTTAAGAGAAGAATACAAAAATGAGCAACCTTTAAAAGGAGCTCGTATTGCAGGTTGTTTACATATGACTATTCAAACCGCAGTTTTAATTGAAACTTTACAAGCTTTAGGTGCTGAAGTTACTTGGAGTTCTTGTAATATTTTCTCAACTCAAGATCAAGCTGCTGCTGCTATTGCTGCTGCTGGAACTCCAGTATACGCTTGGAAAGGTATGAACGAAGAAGAATTTGATTGGTGTATAGAACAAACTTTATTCTTTGGAGAGGAAAAGAAACCATTAAACATGATTTTAGATGATGGAGGAGATTTAACTAATATGGTATTAGATAAATATCCTGAGTTAGCTGCTGGAATTAATGGATTATCTGAAGAAACTACAACGGGTGTTCACCGTTTATACGAAAGAGTTAAGAACGGAACTTTACCAATGCCAGCAATTAACGTAAACGATTCTGTTACTAAATCTAAGTTCGACAACAAATACGGATGTAAAGAATCTGCTGTAGATGCTGTTCGTCGTGCTACAGATATTATGTTGGCAGGTAAAAGAGTAGTAGTTTGTGGATATGGAGATGTAGGTAAAGGTACCGCAGCCTCTTTCCGTGGAGCTGGTTCTATTGTAACGGTTACTGAAATTGACCCAATTTGTGCTTTACAAGCTGCTATGGATGGTTTTGAAGTAAAAAGATTAGAAACAGTTGTAGGTAATGCAGATATCGTAATTACTACAACAGGAAACAAAGATATTGTTCAAGGACAACACTTTGAAGCTATGAAAGATAAAACCATTGTTTGTAACATTGGTCACTTCGATAATGAAATTGACATGGCTTGGTTAAACGGTACTTATGGTGATTCTAAAATTGAAATCAAACCACAAGTAGACAAGTACAATGTAAAAGGAAATGATATTATCATTTTAGCTGAAGGACGTTTAGTAAACTTAGGATGTGCAACTGGTCACCCAAGTTTTGTAATGTCTAACTCATTTACAAATCAAACTTTAGCTCAGATTGAATTATGGAATAACGCTGATGCATATAAAAATGATGTATATATGCTACCTAAGCATTTAGATGAAAAAGTAGCAAAACTACATTTAGCTAAAATTGGAGTTGAGTTAACTGAGTTACGCCAAGACCAAGCTGAATATATTGGTGTTACTATAGAAGGCCCATTTAAGCCTGAACACTATAGATACTAAAAAAGTGTATTTACTTTTTACAATAAAAAAAGCCTCTTGAATATCAAGAGGCTTTTTTTATTGTAAGCTATAACTGTATTATCATTTTCATGATTTCACATTACTCTGTTATAGTTTGCATATTTTTTACTTTATACATACTTCCTGTTTTAGCAACTCGATCACTTAATAAACTAGTTGTCACTTGATCTACATCATAAGAAACTTCAGCAGTTTTCGTTTCAAAATCTACTTTTGCAGAAGCTACCCCGTCCATTTTAGCTAAACTTTTTTCTATTTTCGCTGCACATCCTACTGCACAAGTCATTCCATCAATATTGAATTTCGCTTTAGCTATAGTTGCATTTTCAGCTATTGGCTTTTTCTCTTCTTCATTGTATTCAACTGTTACTTCTTCAGGAGCAGAAGCTTCTTTCTTACAAGAAACCAATACAAAAACCGAGCATACCAGTAATAAAATTATTTTTGAAATTTTCATATCTATACCTTTTAATTTTAATTCATTACAAATTTAAGAAATAAACCCTTTAAGTAAGTTAAAATTATGACTTTTGCAACATGAACAATCACAATCTTAAATGGATCTTTCTTATTATACTTTCTGTTATATGGGGAAGTTCTTTTGTTTTAATGAAAATAGCCATAGACAATGGACTATCTGCTTTACAACTAGGCGCCTTACGTATTGTAATTTGCTCCTTATTCCTTTTTGTAATTGGTTTTAATCAAATCAAAAAAATCAGAAAAAAACATGTTAAGTGGGTCGCTTTATCTGCTTTCTTAGGCACCTTTTTCCCCGTGTTTTTATTTTCTTATGCACACACTCAAATAGACAGTTCTATTGCTTCTATCCTTAATTCTCTTACTCCTTTAAACACTATCATTTTTGGTTATTTAGCATTTTCTTCTAAATTCACTAAAAATCAACTTTTAGGAGTTTTAACTGGATTAACAGGAACCGTTATACTTATTATTTTAAGCAAAGGATTAAATCCAAACCAAAATTACTTGTATAGCTTACTAGTTCTTGCTGCATCTATTTGTTATGCGTTTAATGTTCATATTATCAAAAAGCATTTACAAGACCTAAACCCTATTAGTATTGCTGTAGGAAACTTTATTGTAATTTTTATCCCCTCTGCAATTATGCTTTATTTTACTAAATTCTTCGATTTAGATTTTTCTAATAATTATAAGATAAAAAATGCAATCATTAGTGTACTTGCCTTGGCTGTTTTTGGCACAGGAATTGCCAAAATAATGTTTAATAAATTAGTACAAATAGCTACTCCCATTTTTGCAAGCTCGGTTACTTATACCATACCAATTGTTGCAGTTATTTTAGGAACACTATATGGCGAAAAGCTCAACATGCTTCAATTAATTGCAGCCGGAATTATTCTGTTAGGAGTTTATTTAGCTAATAAAAAAGCAAAAAAAAGTCCGAAGTAATTACTTCGGACTTAATATACTATTTAAAACTACTTTTATTTAAAATCAGCTTCAGTAACACCTTCGTTTACTTTTACTTCTTTTATAATCATTCCAAAAGTTTGCGGACCTTGTTTAATAGTTACAGAGAATGGAAATTGAACTCCATTAGTTGGTGTATAGTTACTATACTCTGTAGACACAGAAACTTTTTGACCTTGAGCCTCAATAGTTTCTTCTACTTTTACCAAATAACCCGATTTAGCATTGTAAAATCTAGATTCATCACCTACTTTAATTAAATAAGCATCTTCTCCGTTTATAGACACAACACTCTCTAAAGTTGCTTTAGAGATATCTAATACCAACTCTTCAAATAATACATTTTTCTTGGCTTTAGATTTTTCTAAATCTTCACCTTCTAATGGCTTTTGTTGTCCCATCTGGGCTGAATAACCTTTTTCTCCATCAAATACTTGTTTAAATATTGGTCCTGCTTGAGGATGTAGCACTTCCTGCAACTCTTTGTTAGGGATCATTTGCTTTTTATTAAGCTTCATAGTTTGTCCCATAGCATTAAAATCTCCTGTAAAGTGCAATGTTTTTACTGATGCTAATTTTTCTTCACCTCCAACTGCTTTTATGTAGTTTTCTATAACCGTTTTAGCAGTCACTCCTTTTGGAATAGGTTTAGAAAAAACTGGTCTTTCTGTAGCATTTCCATATTTATCAAAATACTTAATTGGTAATTTTTTTCCATTGTACTGTACTCTCTCTAATGCTTCAACAACTTCACTTCCTTTACCAGCTATAACTACACGTAAATTATTTGCTAAGAAATATTTATTTGCTACTCTTTTAACATCTTCAACTGTAACAGCGTTTATTTTAGATAAAAAGGTTTTATAAAAATCTTTATCTAATTTATTACGCTTAATATTTAATGCATAGCGAGCAATTGTTTGTGGCTTTTCCATAGCTAAAACAAAATCTCCTAAATACTTAGCTTTAACATTTTTTAATTGATCTTCTGTAACATTTACTGTTCTAATATTATTGATCTCTTTTAATGTTTCTACTACAGCACTATCTGTTACAGCATTACGTACACTTGCTCCAGCAGTAAATAAAGCTGCTGCATCTCTTTCTGCTCTCAATGAAGAACGCGCACCATAAGTCCAACCATTTGCTTCTCTCAAGTTTAAGTTTAACATACTATTAAACCCTCCTCCTAAAATCTTATTAGCAATTAACGCAGCATGATAATCTTCATCATTCATTTTAAAATCTACAGTACTTACGACAGAAATTTCAGACTGTACCGCATTTGGCATATCAATAAAGTTTATTTGAGTAAACTGAACATTTTGAGCCTTTGGATAGGTAATTGATGGTGCTAAACCTTTTCTCCAATTACTAAAGTTTTTTGTTACGGCTTTTTTTACATCTTTAAACTTTACGTCACCAACAACTACCATGTAAGCATTATCTGGAACAAAATAGTTTTGGTAAAACTTATTTACGTCAGATAAATTTACATTACCAACTGTTTGAGCAGATTCATACTCTCCATATGGATGATTTTTACCGTATGCTAATAAATACTTAACTCTATCTGCTGCTGCTTTAACATTTTTCTCTTCTGACTTTATCCCTTCTAAAATTTTCTCTTTTTCTTTATCGAATTCTTCTTGAGTAAAGTTCGGATTAATTGCAGCGTCTGCCATCATTTCTACTAATCGGTTAAAGTATTTAGATAACCCACTAGCAAAACCTCCTCTAGAGCTTAAATTCATATTAGCTCCCATATAATCAACCTCTTCATTAAACACATCTTTAGAAACTGATTTAGACCCCTTACCTAACATTGCACTTGTTAAGCTAGAAACACCTGCTTTATCTCCGTCTAAAACTGGTGGATTGTCTATAGTTAAACTAACAGAAACTCTAGGTAGCTTGTTATTTTCTACCACCATTACTTCTAAGCCATTTGACAATTTAAACGATTTAGGAGCTTCAATATTAATAGTTGGCGCTGGTCCAGCTACTGGTTGCTTAGACCTGTCTACTTGTGCATGCATAGTCGTCATTCCTATAAAAACTAATGCTAAAATGTTATATATTTTCTTCATCTTATTTATCTTTTTTAGGAAGGTATTCTAACTGAACTCTTTGGTTAGGGTTTAAATATTTTTTAGCTACTTCTCTAATCTCTTCTCTAGTAATAGATCTGTAAATATCTATTTCATTATTGATTAAATTAGTATCTCCAAACAACATGTAATATCTTGCCAAAGAATTAGCAATTCCTTCTACACCTGAATTAGCATTTACAAACTGATTTTCATACTTGTTTTGTAATTTCTCATACTCTCTTTCTGTAATTAACTCTGTTTGAATTTTAACTACCTCCTCGTCAATTTCTTTAACCAAATCTTCTAACTTAGTATCTCCTAAAGGAAGACCAAAAGTTAGGTACATTCCATAATCTTCTTGACTTACATTAAAAGCACCCACCTGAAAAGCCATTTTCTTTTCATCAACTAACTTTTTGTATAAACGAGAACTTTTCCCATCACTTAAAACAGTAGAAACCATATTTAAAGCATATGCCTCTCTCGTCTTCATTGAAGGGGTTCTATAAGCAGCAACTATACCAGGAATCTGAATATTTGGATCGTGATATACTCCCTTTATTTCTTTTGTTATTGGTTCTTCTTTTATAGAAATTCTTGGTACATCAGCTCCTTTTGGTATAGAACCAAAATAGTTCTGAATCATTTTCTTTGTTTTAGCAACATCTAAATCTCCTGCAACAACCAATACAGCATTGTTTGGCACATAGTATTTTTTATTAAAAGCCTGAAATTCCTCTAAAGTAGCAGCATCTAAATGTTCCATAGAACCAATAGTTGCCCAACGATAAGGATGCTTAGTAAATAATAATTTCTTAATTTCTGCTAAGAAATTTCCATAAGGTTGGTTATCTACTCGTAATCTTTTTTCTTCTTTTACAACTTCATTTTGTGTATCTACTCCCGTCTGATCAATCACTGGGTGTAACATTCTTTCAGACTCCATCCATAAACCTAATTCTAAACTATTAGATGGAAAAACTTCATAATAATAAGTTCTATCATCGGTAGTATTAGCATTATTACTACCCCCATTTGATGTAACAATTTCAAACCATTTTCCTTTACCAATATTCTGCGTTCCTTCAAATAACAAATGTTCAAAAAAGTGTGCAAAACCTGTACGCTCAGGGTTTTCATCTTTTGCTCCAACATGATACATTACAGATGTGGTTACTACCGGAGCCGAATTGTCTTGATGCAATATTACATGCAATCCATTGTCTAAATCGTATTCCTCAAACGTTACTTTTTGCGCCATAATACTTATAGGTAAAAGTAATGAAGCGAGATAAATGATACTTTTCTTCATTATATATTAATTAAATTTTAGAGTTTGACGCTCAAACTCAATAAATGTTACAGTATATGCGTAAAAAATATTCTTCCTTTCTCTAAATCTAAATAATATTTATATCATAAAATTTTAAAAAACCACAAAAAAACCCGATATTTAATACAATAAAACCATGAAAATCAAACAATTATGGAGCAGTCAAAATCAGCTATTAAATATGGAATTGTTATCGGATCGGTACTTATTGGGTATTTTTTAATAATCCGTTCATTGGGCCTAGCAGAAGTTTATTGGTTACGTTTAATTAATGGAATTATACTAGGTTACGGTATATACTATGCAATTAAAAAGAACAAAGAATATCTAAACAATCACATTAATTACTTTGATGGAATAGGGTTAGGAATCAAAAGTGGTTTAGTTGCCACTGGTATATTTGTAACCTTTCTAGCTATTTATATGTACCATATAGATACCGGATTCTCAGAAAGATTAATGACTAAATTAGGCTGGAACATTAACAATCCTGAAAAAATATTACTGGTTACTATATTTATGGAAGGAATTGCATCTACAGTAATCTTATCATTAACCTTTATGCAGCTATTTAAAACCAGCTGGAACATTGAAGAAAAATAACACTAATGATTTGTTCTTTACACAATTAAACGTATATTTGCCGACATTTTAATTTAAACGTAACGCTATGTACGCAATTGTAGAGATAGCAGGGCAACAATTTAAAGTTGAAAAAGACCAAAAGGTATTTGTTCACCGTTTAGGTACTGACGAAGGAAAAAAAGTTTCTTTTGACAATGTACTTTTAGTAGACAGCGGTGGAGATGTTACTGTAGGCGCCCCAGCTATAAACGGAGCTTCTGTAGAAGCTAAAGTTTTAAAGCACCTTAAAGGTGATAAAGTAATTGTTTTCAAAAAGAAAAGAAGAAAAGGTTACCGTGTTAAGAACGGTCACAGACAAGCTTTAACTGAAATCGTAATTGAAAACATTGTAGCTTCAGGAGCTAAAAAAGCAGCACCAAAAAAAGAAGCTAAAAAAGAAACTGCAAGTTCAGATGATTTAAGCTCTAAAACAGTAGCTGAATTAAAAGAAATGGCAAAAAGTCAAGGAATTGAAGGGATTTCTTCTATGAAGAAAGCCGATTTAATTGCTGCTTTATCAAAATAAATTATTAACAAATAAAACCTATTAAGAGATGGCTCATAAAAAAGGAGTTGGTAGTTCTAAAAACGGTAGAGAATCAGAATCGAAACGATTAGGAGTTAAGATTTTTGGTGGTCAAGCTGCAATTGCAGGAAACATTCTTGTAAGACAAAGAGGTACACAACATCATCCAGGTGAAAATGTGTATATGGGTAAAGATCATACTTTACATGCACAAGTTGACGGATTAGTGAAATTCACTAAGAAAAGAAACAACAAGTCTTATGTTTCTATAGTTCCATTTGAAGCTTAAGAAACTTATTATCATAATTTAAAAAAGCTCCTTTAAGAAGGGGCTTTTTTTGTGCCATAAATTTATATTTCCCTATATTTGAAGAACTTAATAAATGATTTTACCCAAATCATTCATTTATTAAAACTAATCTCAGAAAATGTTAAAAAAAATCACCCTACTAACCCTATTCATTTACAGTATTAATTTATTCTCCCAAGGTGAAGCCAATAACTGGTATTTTGGCGCCAATGCCGGATTGGATTTTAGCAGTGGAAATCCCGTACCAATTTCTGGAGGACAAATAAATACTACTGAAGGATGTTCTACAATTTCTGACTCTAACGGAGATTTACTATTCTACACTGATGGAATTACTGTTTGGGATAAAAACCATAATATAATGCTAAACGGAACTGGTTTAAACGGTGATCCCTCTAGTACTTCTTCTGCTATTATAGTACCAAAACCAAACGACTCTAACATATATTATATTTTTACCGTAGATGAACCACACCACAATGAAAACGAGAATTCTAATCACGGATTAAACTATACAACTGTAGATATATCTCTAAACGGTGGAAATGGGGCTGTTGTCACTTCTGAGAAAAACATTGCATTGGTTACATATAACCCTGCTGTACCACTAGAACGAAAATATAAATGTGCAGAAAAAATAACTGCAGTAAAAAGTAGTGATTGTAATTCGTTCTGGGTAGTTACTCATTTTATCAATAACTTCTACTCATTTGAAGTTACAGTTGCAGGTGTTAACAATACCCCTATTATAAGTCCCTCTCAAGCTTCTGTTCCTATTTCAGGTTACAGAAGAAACGCTTTGGGGTATATTAAAAACTCTCCCGATGGTAGTAAACTAGCAGTAGCTCACTACGGATTTGCAACGACTCAAGGAGGAGATGGAGCTGGAGGAACTTATCTATACGATTTTGATCCAGCAACAGGAGTAGTTACAAACGAACAAGTTCTTTATAGCCCTAACAACGGAAACAGTCCGTACGGAGTTGAATTTTCTTCTAGTGGAGAAAAATTATATACAACTGTTGGTGGTTCCGCAAACGGACAAATGGGCTCTGAATTGGTTCAATATGATTTAACTAGTACTAACATTCCTGCAAGTCAACAAATAATCAACTCTTCAAACTTATATTCACACGGTGCTTTACAATTAGCTCCAGATGGAAAAATTTATAGAGCTCTGTTTAACTTTAATGCTAATGACGGAGCATATTTGGGTGTAATTAACGAACCAGAAAATATCGGACAAGCTTGTAATTATATAGAACAAGGAATTGCACTTAATTTAGCAGCAACTCCGCAACAAGAAGCCTCTAGAATTGGCCTACCTCCTTTTATACAATCATTATTTGCTCCTAAAGTCGATATTATAAATACAGACAACGATCCGAATACTGTTACGAACACTCTTACGCTTTGCGAAGGCGACACATTCACCCTAAACACAGACAACTTAGCTGGAGCTACATATACTTGGACTCAAAATGGGAATGCAATACCAACTCCAAACCCAGCGAACGAATTAATTGTTAACTCTTCTGGAACTTATATTGTAGAAGTAAACCCTAATAATGGTGATTGTCCGTACTTAGGTGAAGCTATTGTCACAATAAACCCTAAACCTGTTGTCAATAGTTTAACTCCATTAGAGGCTTGTTTTGACTCTTCTGACGGGATTAGCACTTTTAATTTGCCAGACGCAAACAATGAAGCACTTGCCAATCAACCTTTAGACATGTTAGGAAACAGCAATGTAACTGTTGTTTCATACCACAGTAGCGAAGCAAATGCTCTTGCCGGAACCAACCCAATAGCTAGTAGTTATGATTCTACCGGAGAAACAATTTATATCAAGTTATTAAACTCTATTACTAATTGTACCAGTGTAGTTCCACTAAACTTAGTTGTAAATCCATTACCAATAATAAATAGCCCTGTAACACTTGAACAATGTGATGACGATACAGATGGTTTTACTATTTTTAATTTAGAAGAAGCTAACGTTTTATTATCTAGCAATAGTGCCAACGAAACTTTTACTTATTTTAACACTTTAGCAGACGCTCAAAACAACAGTAACACAATTACTAACCCAACTGCTTATACAAGCAATACAGGTAATGATGTATTTGTTAGAGTTATATCTAACGAAGGTTGTGTTAACTATGGCCAAATAAATTTAGTTGTAGGTACAACTCAAATACCACCTAACTTTCTTCTAGAATATTCCAACTGTGATGATAATTTTGATGGCATAACAATTTTTGATTTTAGTAATGCTAGTAACCAAATATTAGGATTATTTCCTGGAAATAACAATATTAACATCAGTTATTATGAAAATCAAAACGATGCTTTAATAGAAGTTAATGCAATTCAAAATATTTCAAACTATCAAAATACAACTCCTAACACTCAAGAAATATGGGTTAGAATTGACAGCAATGATGTTAATGCTTGTTTGGGTTTAGGACATCATATCACTCTTAATGTCAATCCTCTTCCTGCCACAAACATCTTAAACAACTTACAAGCCTGTAGTGATACAGCTTTAGCTGACTTTGATTTATCGAACAACTTAAATGATATAACTGGTGGAGACACAAACTTAGATGTTAGCTACCATAGTTCATTATTAGATGCTCAAAATAATCAGAACCCTCTAAATACGAATCTTAACACCTCTAATACCACTATTTTTGTTAGAGCAGAAAACACAATCACAAATTGTGTGAATACTTTTATGCAATTCGATTTAATTGTAAATCCTAATCCAGACGTAAACACTTTAACCGATAGAATGGTATGTGATGATGAAACTTCTGATGGTCTTACAGAATTTGATTTAACTAATATTGTTAATGAAGCAACAAACAACACAAGTCATTTAGTCACATTACACGAAACTCTAAATGAGGCAACAAACAACTCTAATCCTTTAGACTTAATTTTCACTAACACTGTTGCCTATAACCAAACTATATATGTAAGAGTAACCAATACAAATACTAATTGTTTTAGTACTGCCCCACTAAACTTAATTGTTTCATTAGCTCCTCAAGGATTCCCTTTATCAGAACCTTTGACTTCTTGTGACCCAGATAACGATGGTTTTTCTGATTTTAATTTAACCTCAATCATCAATCAATTAACTGGAAACAACAATGGAGTAACGGTTAACTTTTATAGTACTTTAGCACAAGCTGAAAGTGGAGACTCTAACATTCCTATTTTAGAAACTACTTACACGAATGTAACTCCAAGCTCTCAAACAATATATGCACAACTAAGTATCCCTGGTTTAAACTGCACCACAATCATTCCAGTTAACCTATTAGTACTTAACAGTCCTATTTTAAACCCTCAAGACCCGTATCCAATTGCTTTGTGTGATGACAATGATAACGATACCAACTTAACAGACGGTTTAACAACTTTCGACTT
>NZ_JBHTJM010000006.1:450549-451415 GCF_042675745.1 Pseudofulvibacter geojedonensis
ATACATTATCAGATCCTATAACAAACGATACGGCTTACAACAACACCAGTAACCCTCAAATTATTTATGTAGAGGTTATCAATACAGGTGATGAAGGAAATGCAGGCGATGGTACTCAATGTAGAAGCGTTAAAGCGATTACATTAGAAGTATCTATTCCTCCTGTAACAGAATTTGTTTCTATGCCATTGTGTGACGATCAGTATTACGTACCAGACAATGTAACACCAAATCAAACCTTCAACTTAACATTGTTTGAAGATATGATTACTACAGAAACAGGTAATACTTTTACTTATTTCTTAAGTGAAGCAGAGGCAGAAGCCAACACCAACCCTATTGGTAATACTACTGCTTTTGTTAACACAGTAAATCCTCAAGATATTTTTATAAGAGTAGACAATGCTTTAGGTTGCTACAGTGTGCAATTAGTAGAAATTGTAGTAAACCCGAACCCTACTCCTTTAATCCCATCTGATTTAGCCGATTTATTTCCAAACGGAGAAAGTATGGAATCTTGTGTAAACGATGGAACAGGACCAGGAACACTACAAGAAGGATATGCTCTGTTTGATTTAACCGAATATCAAGACGATATTATTGGCGGAGAAACGGTTGTATCTGCAGCTTATTACACATCTGAATCTGATGCTAATTTAGAGCAAAACCCTATTACAAACCCTACTACTTTTTACAATACTGTAGCCTATGGGCAAACTATCTGGGTTCGTGTTACCAATACAGGTGATACAGCTACTAACACAGCTGCAACAGGATGTTACACACTAACAAACTTTAAAATTCACGTACCTGTACCACAAGTATCTATTACCAGTACTAAAGATGTATTGTGTGTAGATGAATTT
>NZ_JBHTJM010000006.1:451492-453979 GCF_042675745.1 Pseudofulvibacter geojedonensis
ATGGTCGTTTAACGGTGTAGAAATTCCAGGAGCAAATAGTAGTACTTATACGGTAAGCCAAGCTGGAGATTATAGTGTTACAGCATCTGGACCAACAGATATGTTATGCCAAAACTCAGCTACTGCTACAATTAGTATTTCTGCTAGCCCTGCTACCTACAACGCTACTGTTACCACTAATGCATTTGCTGGAAACCATGTAATTGAAGCCACTGCAACATCTACTGTACCTGGAGTTACTTTTGAATATAGCTTAGGTAATGCTGCAGGACCTGGAGACACTTTCCAGAGTAGCGGAACATTTACTGATGTAAACCCAGGACCACATGTAGTATGGATTAGAGACACCAAAGGATGTGCACTAGTAAGTTACCCTGTTTTTGTAATTGATTATCCGCATTTCTTCTCTCCTAACAGCGATGGAGCTAATGACACTTGGATGATTCACGGTATAGATGGTATTCCAATCTCGCAGATTTACATCTTCGATAGATTTGGTAAACTATTAAAACAATTAGATCCTGATGGAGCTGGTTGGGATGGTACCTATAATGGTAGCCCTATGCCTTCTACAGATTACTGGTTTAAAATTATATATATAGAAAACAATCAGCAAAAAGAATTTAAAGCTAACTTCTCGCTTAAAAGATAAATAACATTCTTTTAGATGAAATAAAAACCACTATTAACAAATAGTGGTTTTTTATCATTAATTACATAAAATAAAACATATTATTCATAAAACGATAAAAAGTGCTATTGTAATTATATTTAGTATTTCATCTAAAAAAACAAGCTATTGGTCGATTATTTGAAGCCATATGAGTTAATTATGAGTTCAAAAAAAGTTGTTATCAATTGTTAATAAGGTATTTTAACGATGATTTTTACACAACCTTAACTCACAATTAATGAAAAAGTCACTATTATTAATTGCTTTTTTTATAAGCTCGATTTGTTTACACTCACAAAATATTGATGTTAACCCAACTGGTACTCCTGAGTCATCAATGACTTTAGAGCAACTAATCGAAAATGTTTTTTTAGGTCAATCTTGCGCAACTGTCACTAATATCACATCTGTCTCCAGATCAGATGTAAGAGCTTATGATCAAAATATTGATCCAATAACTAATACGGCAAAAAGCTTTGCTTATTTTACATATGCAGGAGCAAACTTTCCGATAGACCGAGGTATCATTCTATCTAATGGAGCAGCTACAGAAACCGAAGGAGGCAATACCTATAGAGACTTAACTGGTTTAGTAAATAGTGGTTGGCCAGGAGATGCAGATTTGAAAACTATTTTAGATAATAACATTGCAGGTAACGAACAAACATATAACGCTACAATTGTTGAGTTTGATTTTACTCCTTTGGACAATGTATTTAGTTTTCAATATCTTTTTTCTTCTGAAGAATACACTAAAGGTTTAGAAGGTGGATTCGAATGCACCCCTACTTATCAGGATGGTTTTGCCTTTATACTATCTGGTCCAGGTATCCCTAATGACCCAGGAATAACTGGAACAAATATTGCAGTGCTACCTGGAGGTCAAATTGTGTCTTCTGGTACAATTAGAAGCAATGCAGGTGGTTGCCCTGCTGTAAATACAGCTCTATACAATAGCCCTGGCAATGCAGCAAATCCTATTAATTTTAATGGGTGGACCGACTTGTTAACTGCATCTCACGCGGTTACACCTGGAACAACCTACCACATGAAAATGGTTATTGCAGATAGAGGTGATGAAACATTAGACTCTGCTGTATTTTTACAAGCAAGTCCTCCTTCATCTATTACTGTAGATTTAGGAAACGACATAAATGTTTGCTCAGATAACTTCCCTACTACATTAACTGCGACAACAACTGGAACCAATGCTTCTACTAATTACTCATGGCTATTTAATGGCACAACAATAGCTGGTGAAAATAACCAAACATATAATGCAACTCAACCAGGAACCTATACTTGTTATATTACTCAGGGAAATCTATGCGCTACAGATAACATTACAGTTTCTTCTATACAAGCTCCTAATGCAGGTAACAACGGTAGTTTAACTATATGTACTGGAACAACAGTTACAGCTGCTCAATTATTCGCTGAATTAGGTGGAAACCCAGACACTGGAGGTTCATGGACTCCTGCTCTTGCAGGCTCAGGTACATACACTTACACAGTAACTGGAACAACCCCTTGTAATAACGATATGGCTACAGTAACAGTAAACGACACTTTACCAACAGCCAATGCAGGATCAGATGGAACCATTACTTGTACAACAACAAGTGTACAAATAGGAGCTGCTTCCGCTGCAGGATTCACCTATTCATGGTCGCCAGCAACAGGTTTAGATGATGCTACGATCTCGAATCCAACATCAACAGCTGCAGCAACAACTACTTATACCTTAACAATTACTGAAACAGCAACAGGTTGTACAGATACTGATGATGTAACAGTAACAGTAGATAGTGGTT
>NZ_JBHTJM010000007.1:0-6648 GCF_042675745.1 Pseudofulvibacter geojedonensis
TTAAAATAATTAGGAGAATTATACATTATGTTCCGTAATACTGATAAGAAAATACAATTGCCCCTAACGGTCTTGTGTATGGCTCGTTGCGTGCAAATTAGCGATTATTTTTCGGTTGAGCCACAAGCCGAATTTTTAAATTTTACTATTTATCTTTTTCTTGGAAATCATCAAATTTAAAAATTTGGCGACTTTCCAAATACGCTTTACCTTTGGTTTAAGCAATTGACCAGCAATGAGCTATACACGTTGTTGCCACACGTTTTTTATCCACAACATTTTTTAAACTTAATTCCACTTCCACAAAAACAGTAATCATTTCTTCCGATATTTTTAATTGATTCAGGGAAGTTCATTTCATACTTTTCCATAAGCGGTTTGTAGTAATCTAAATCAAATCTTTGTGCAAAATCAGCGTCAAATGCCACTAAATCTGAATTTGGTCTTCTCTGTAATTTTGTTCTTAAATAGCCTCCAAAAAAACCGAGTTCGCTGTCTGCTATGAAGTATTTTGAATTTTGTGTTCTTTTCTTAAAATAATCAAATAAAGAGTCAAAGTTATCTGAGTATTCCATTATTATTTCAAGGTCAAAAATACTCATAGTTATTGGCGTAACTTTTTCTTCTTGAAAGAATAATCTTGTGTGGGCAGTTATTGAAGCATAACTATCCAAAACTACACAAGCGCAATAAATTTCATTTATTTTAGGAAGCTCGATTCTTTCTCCACTCTCTTTATACTGAAAATAGCATTTATTGCTTAAAATCAGTTCGTAAGGTAAAGTGGCTTGGTCATATGCGTCCTTTACTGCAAGTTTAAAATCCTTTTCAAAAGTTTCTATATCTCCATTTTTTGATAATTGGCTCAATCTCTTTGATTTGACTTGAAAGATTAACATTTTGCCGTCTTTAACAACGCAGACATCAATGTCAGTAACTGTTGTCGCTTTTACTTCTTTTACTTCAACCTCAGAATGAATAAGATTTGAATCTATCTTTTTTGATAGTAGTTCAGCTACTATTTGTTCTGCTATATCACCTCTATTTTTTTGTGCTTTATTTCTATATTTTTTATCGTCAATCATCCAATAAAATGGACTGTCATAAATAGCTTCTGCAAGAGAATAGGGTAAAGGAATAATATAACTTGTGTCTGTTTTAATAACAGGTTTAATCTTAAACTGATTTAAATCTCCGATTCCGTTGAAATCTTGATTTAAAATTTCATTTTCTCCGAACGATAAAGAATCTAATATTTTCGTAAAATTTGGATTTTTCTTAAAAATATAGTTGTTAAAATTGAAAGAGTAGAGGCTAATAAAGTCATCTCCAAAATCTTTGACATTCAATTTGAAATTAATAATTGACTTTAAACTTATGTAGAGATTTTTGGCATCACCTAGATTGTAATTTTTGTTAGCTATTAGCCAATTTTTATCTCGAGAATATTTTGTTTCTAAGAAATTTACAAATTGATAATCATATGCACCTGAAGGTCCATAAAAAACGGTTTCTCTTACTGATGCAGGATTTGTTCTAAATTCTAAATGAAAATTTTCAGTTTCTCCAGGTTTTGGAAAATGTTTTAGGAAAGTTAAATGGTAATCATCCATTAATTTATGAATTTTACCAGCTCTAACTTTAAAACTGTCTTTGCTGTAAACTTTTTTATGTCGATTTTTTAGCCAAAGACCGAATAGAAATGTTATTTCATTTTCATTCAATAATGCTCTAAAATTTCTTGTAGCTAATTGGTCGGTCGAACAGTTTAAGTTTTCTCCGACTAAATAGAGTAGAATAGTAAGAAAGTCGGAATGAGAAGAAAATTCATTTAATTCGGCAATAATTTCATTTTCATCTCTCATTTTTTTTCAAATGTGTGGCAACGGTTTGTATAAGAATAGTAGCGGATTCTTGAATCGCTGACTTTTCAAATTAATCTTGATTTTAAATATAAAGAAAGCTGTTTGGTTTAAGCGTCTAAACCGCTATTATTTTTATACGTTGTTAGCAATAGTTTTTTTACTAAATTCATTATCTAAAGTATTTGATAGTGGTTTAAAAAGCCTAAAAAGTAGGATTTTTGTCGTATGTTTGCAAAAAAAGAAATAATTAGATATGATTATTGACTTCTCGGTTAAAAATTTTCGATCTCTTAAAGAAGAGAGTTTTTTTACTATGCTAGCAGATTCTAGTTCAAGTAAATTAGATAATACTTTTTTAGTTGAACTAAAAGACGGTAAAGAAATTAGACTTTTGAAAACAGCAGTTGTTTATGGTGCTAACGGGAGTGGTAAAAGTAACTTTATTAAAAGTTTATATGCTTTGAAGTGGCTTGTTACTAATTCAATGGATTTTAAGGTTGAAGATGATATAGATTGCTATGAACCATTTGAGTTGGATGTAAACACAAAAGATGAATCGGTTTTCTATTCAATTACATTTATTTTAAAAAAAATCAAGTATTCTTATCAAGTTTGTATTAAAGACAATTATGTAGAAAGTGAAATACTAGACTATTATCCTAAAGGAGCTCCTGCTAATTTGTTTAAGAGATTTGTAGATAAAAAGAACGAAAAGGATGATTTTGTTGAAGTAAGTTTTGGTAAAAACTTATTAGACAAGAGGATTTCTAAAAAAGTATTTGATAATCAGTTGTATATATCAAAATTTGGTTCAGATACGCCTCACAAACAATTAACGGAAGTTTATAAATATTTCAAAGATATTGAGGTGTGGAATGCTTTAGATTCAAGAGATGTAAATAAGTTAAGTAGAGAAATTTCAAAAAAGATAGCGAACCCTATAAATGAAAAATTTAATAATAGATTAAGTAAACTTATTAGGATTGCTGATACGAAAATTGAAAGATTAAGTGCAAAAGAATTAAAGAAAAAAGACTTTAAATTACCTGATGAAATTCCAGATAGTATTAAAGATAGATTTTATGAAGATAATAAATTAAGAACTTTTGCTATACATAAAATGTATGATGATAAAAGAGAAGTAGGCTTAACTGAATTTGATTTAAATAGGAAAGAATCTAGAGGAACTAAAGTTTTGTTTGCGTTAGGAGGTATAATTTTAGAAGCACTCGAAAATGGAGGAATTGTAGTGTTTGATGAACTTGATAATAGTTTACATCCAAAGCTTTGTAAATTTTTAATCAGATTGTTTAATAACTCAATTAGTAATCCTAATAATGCACAATTAATATTTGCTACTCATGAAGTCACTTTGTTAGATAAAGATGTTTTTAGAAAGGATCAAATTTGGTTTACTGAAAAGGATAAATATGGAGAAACAGAACTTTTTTCAGCGAGAGATGTTGAAGGTTTAAGAGACAATACCAATTTTGAATTATGGTATAGGACAGGGAAGTTTGGTGGCAATCCAAAAATTAAAGAAGTTGAATTTATTTTTGAATAATGGCTAAGAGAAGAAAGAGAGTTCCTCCTAAAACAATTTTTATTGCTTGTGAAGGAAAAAATACGGAGCCAATTTATTTTGAAAGAATTAAAGAGCAAATTGAAGATGAAAATATTTTTGCTTTAACTATTTATCCTGATAGAGAAAATGGTGAACATAAATCTGACCCTATTGGCTTGATTAATGAGGCACTAGATAAAATAAATGAATTTGATGAAGTTTGGGTTGTATATGATAAAGATGGATATACTAAACATAAAGAAGCTTTAGGTTTAGCTCAAACAGAAATTAATGGCAAAAAAGTAAATATAGCTTTTTCAAGTATTTCATTTGAACATTGGGTATTGTTGCATTTTGAGAAAAATGCAATCGTATATAATAAATCTAAAGATATTATAGAGCAAAAGTTCTTAAGCAATGAAAACTACTTTCCTGATTATTCTAAAAGAGGAGATGTCGATATATATCCCGTAATTAAAGGGTTGACTGATAATGCTATTGAAAATTCAGCTTGGTTAAGGTATATGCAAAAGTCAGATATTGCTTCAAAAGATGTTTATGACGTAAACCCATTTACTGATGTAGATGTTTTAATAAAGAAACTTTTGAGAATTGATGAAGAAATAACTTTTTATTCAATAGGTGAACTTTTATTATTTAATAATTTAAGTGTAATGGTTACCGTTGATTCAGGTGAACTTTATTTTGAAATTATTAATTCTTCAGCTAATTCTATTGTGTTAAATCAAGTTGCTTTTTCGGTTGTTAAAAATGATGGAGAACTTAAACAGTTAGGTTTTAACAATCAGGTTTTGTTACCTAATACTGAATATCAAGTTCAAAGCAAAGAAGTTGATTGTTCAAATATTATTGTTAGATATGGGACACAAAAAGGGGTTGTAGTGATAGGGTAATTATTGCTAACGGTCTTGTGTATGAGCAGTAGCGGATTTTATGCGACTACTTTTCGGTTTACAATATACTTTAATAAAATGAATAACGGTTCAAGTTTGCACTTAAACCGCTATTGCTTATACACGTTGTTAGCCACCGTTTTTATTCAGATTTTTGTTGCAATTTTTTAATCTGTTTTAAGACCAACTTCTTTGGAAGTATTGGCATAAGTTTTAAAGATATCTTGTCCTTCATTGAAACTCCTGCAATTACATCGAGTTCTCCTTTTATCATTCCGTTGTAACCTTGTTCTGCTACTTTTTTGGCATTTGCTGGGTTTTTGTATATGTCAGTACCTTTCATTCCTGACGACTCTCCAAATGCCGTTTTTGTTGCTCCAGGCATTAAATTGGTAACGGTAATATTGGTATCGCTCAACTCCTCGGCAATTGCATTGCTAAATGAGGTTACAAATGATTTTGAAGCAAAATAGACAGCTTGCATAGGACCAGCAGGAATCAAACTTACGGTAGAGGAAACATTTAATATTTTACCGGAATTGTTCTTGATAAAGTCCTGCAGAAAATAATGTGTTAATGAAATCAAAGCATTAATGTTCAGATTGACCATAGCAACATCTTGTTCAATATCTCTTTCGCTAAACATACCAACACCACCAAAACCAGCATTATTGATTAGAAAGTCAACCTTGATGTTTTCAGCTTTTACTTTTTCATATATTTCTTTGGCTGAATTTGGTAGTGACAAGTCTTTGGTAATGATTAGTACCTTGATTTTATAGTTTTCCTCTAATTCTTGTTTAAGTTCATTTAATTTGTTTTCATTTCTGGCGATGATAACCAAATTACCTCCTTTACTTGCGTGAATTTGAGCGAACTCTTTTCCTATTCCGCTACTTGCTCCAGTAATTAATGCTGTTTTATTCATTTTGATATTATTTAGTGAGTACTTACTTTTTTTGGTTTTCAATTTTTTTTTAATTTATGTATCTATTGATTAAAAAATCTTTGTATGCTTGTTTGTTTTTAAGGTTTCCTTTGAGCAAATCCGTTGAAGTTATTTGCATAATTTGAGTGAGAAGAAAGGCTTCCTGTTTTGGATTGTCAAATTCCAACTCTTGAAAAGCCCAAGTCAATTTGTCTATTAATAATTGCAAAATGCTTTGATTATTATATTCTTCTTCCCATTTTAATTTGAAATGAAGTTTCCAAAAGTCATATTCGGATTTTTTGATTGAGAAAGGAAGTTCAATAGTTTTTCGTAAAACGGTTTTAGGGTCAGTCGAATTGTAAATTTTTTCAAATAGTAGATTAATTTGTTCTTCAGCGCTTTGCATTAATGAATCTAAAAGTGATTTTTTACTGCTAAAGTGCCTAAAAATTAATCCTTCGGAAACACCTGCTTTCTTTGCTATTTTGCTGGTAGAAGTTGCATTGACTCCATTGTTGGCAAACAAATCCAATGCACTCGATAGTATTTTCTCTTTTTTGTCAGTCATTAATAGTGAGTAATCACTTGCAAAAATACAAAAATTTATTAATAGGACAATTTTTTTTTCAAATGGTAGCTAACGTACTTGTGTATGATGTCGTTGCGTAAATTTATAAAAAGATATGGAAAATAAAGAGAAATTGAACGAATGCGAGGATATTCCGAAAAGAAATGTCCGAAGCAATGCATTATACACGTTGTTGTACCGCGTTTTTTCTAATCCGACAAACTTTTGGTTTTTAATGAGTCATTTAGCTTTTTTTCTTGCTGTTCTTTTGTTTTTTCTTGGTGAGAAACAGATAAAGAATCAGCGTGATTATATTCAGGATTTACAGAATCAGAATCAGATTTATAGGAATTGTTGTTGCACCTTTGATAAATAGCTATGATACCAAAAAAAACGACAAAAAATAAACTTATAGCTTGGTATTTAGTCATCCAGTATTTTTTTTCAGATTTTAAGTATTTTTTATGTCCGCCTTTTTTCTTTGCTAATTTTCCTTTGTCGGTTAATTCACAATGTCCACTGTTAAATTGGTTAAAATATCCTTCTTTTACTCCAAAGTCAATTATTCCTGATTTCAAATCAAGTAAATATTTCCTGTTTTCGTTTGTGTCGGTTTTAATATATTTTGGGATTAAAATATCATATACATCAAAAAAACTATCGTCTTTATCTGATAATAAAACGATATTAAAATATTTATCAATTATTTTTTTATCCATTATGGTTTCAAATGCGGTACAACGTTTGATATAAAATGCGTGCGTCGCAGACGCATGCAGATTGTCCGTTAGGACAATCATATTGTA
>NZ_JBHTJM010000008.1:0-490329 GCF_042675745.1 Pseudofulvibacter geojedonensis
AAATGTTGAGGGTTTTTTTATACAATGAATTCTAATATAAATAATCATTAATATTGTAAGTTTATAATTTCTTGTTCTTCAGATAGTGTTATTGATTCTGATAGTAGTCAACAACAAGGAAATTGTAATAGCAGAATTTTCATCTTCTATAGTGAATAATCATAGTTATTCTTTATCTATCTCTATTTCAGAGATATACAAGTTGTAATTGATAAGAGTTATACCATTCTGGGAAATCCCATGATATTTACATGATGTATTAGTTGGTTAAGCTAGTTTACAAACGTTAAATTAGGACTCAATCGGTTTAGATAAATTAAACTATATAGTTATTCCAAACCTATATTATTTGTTTTAGGAGTAAATTCTTTATTCGGTAATTTTAATAAAATCTTCGTATTCTAAAAAGAAACGTTCAAATGCATCCATAGTTTTATTAAAGAATTCATAAGCATCTCTCCAAGTATTTTTGTTATGAATGCTAAATTTTTTATCATGCATCACATAAATTCTACAAATGGTTTTACCAGATTCTTCCAAGAAATAATCGTTATCGTAAATTACTTCTGGTAAGAATTCAGTTTCTAAAATTGTTTTTAAAGATTCTAGCTTTTCAAATTGAAGTAAACGATCATATTCATCAGGGCTTTCAATATCTAAACAAACTGAAGCCGTTTTTCTATCTGCTTGAAATTTAAACGAAAAGTCTTTAATTTTGGTATTATACAAAATCCATTTTCTAGGAAATGATTTTCCGTAACTAGTCCAAAACAATTCTCTTAGTTGTCTAGATTCTTCTTTGCTGAACATAATAATTAAATAAAATAAGATGCTAATAAACCAAAACTAATAATGAGAAGCTTTACTAAGTTAAATTTATGTCCTTCGCTACTTTCAAATAAAATAGTAGTAGAAATATGTAAAAATATACCAACAGCAACTGCAGTTATTTGATCGTTATACGCTGTTAATAAAGGGTAATTACTAATTAAATAGGTGCCTAAAGGAGTCATTAAAGCAAATAAAGATAAAAATAAAACTATAGACTTTTTAGATAATGCAGATTGTAAAAAGAAGGTTGTAAGTATAATAACAACAGGTATTTTATGTACTACAATACCTAGTAGAATATTGTCATGTCCTTTTAAAGGAGTTCCTTCTAGTAAGGAGTGAATACTTAGACTAATAAATAATAACCAAGGAAATTGTTTGCTGTTTTTATGTAAGTGAACATGACCATGTTCAGCACCTTGAGAAAAGAACTCTAAGCATATTTGTAATAATATCCCTAGAATAATAAATAAACCAACAGATTTGCTATTTTCTTTATCTATGAATAGATTAGGGAGCATTTCAAAAATGGTAATTCCTAACAGAAAGGCACCGCTAAAGGCTAATAAAAGCTTTAAGTTTTTCTTTTTTTGTGGTTTAAAAATAATAACAGACAAAGCTCCAACCACTACAGCTATTATAGGTAGTAAATACTGAATCATTTAAAAATAAGAATTAATCTTTTTGAAGTTGATTTATGGAACTTGTTTAGTTTATAATCTCCAAAGATATCTAATAAAGTAATATTAGCTTGCTTGAAATAGTTTTCGAAATCAGATAAGCTAATAGCTTTTACTTTTTCTACAAAGGAAAAGTCTTGCCCTTTATCTGTAAACTTAATTTCTTTATGAATAAAACCATCTTTTAAGAATCTTTTAATCTTAAAAAGAATTCCTTCTACTTCTTTTTCTTCATTCGGAACAAGGTTTTCTATGACATAATCTGTATTCATAAAATCGATAACTCCAAAACCCATGTCATTTAAGTTTTCTTTAATGGCTTTAATAGCTTTTAAGTTGTCTGAATCGTTTTCAAAGTAACCAAAACTGGTGAATAAATTAAAAACAGCATCGAATGTTTTATGATATTTTTTGCGCATATCATGAACATTAAATGTTAAGGTATCATTCTCAAACTGTTTGGCATGTGCAATACTTTGTTCAGATAAGTCTACTCCTGTAACATTATAATTGAGACTATTTAAGTAAATAGCATGTCTTCCTTTTCCGCAAGCCAAATCTAAAATACTTCCGTTTTCAGGAAGATTTAAGTAGTTTGTTAAATGCTTCATGAATAATTCTGCTTCATGCTCATCTCTATCTTTATATAAGATATGATAGTAGGGTGTGTTAAACCACGAAGCAAACCAATTATTTTCTTCTTTTACTTTTTGTTCCATTGAACGGCAAAAATACTGTATTTTTGCAAGCTATGGGAGATAATTTTAAAATGGTAGCCAAAACTCTTTTTGGCTTTGAAGATTTATTAGCTAAAGAGCTTAGAAACTTAGGTGCAATAGACGTAAAAAAAGGTGTTAGGAATGTAAGTTTTTATGGTGATATTGGTTTTATGTATAAGGCCAATTTATGTTTAAGAACGGCTATAAAAATTTTAAAACCCATTAAGCGTTTTAAAGTTAGAAATGAACAAGATTTATATGATCAAATATATAGAATTGCATGGAGCAAGTATATGAATTCTTCAGATACTCTAGCTGTTGATGCAACTGTTTTCTCTACCAAGTTTACTCATTCTAAGTTTATTGCGTTAAAATCTAAAGATGCCATTGTAGATAAGTTTAGAAATACAAAAGGAGAACGACCTAATGTAGATTTAGATTATCCAGACTTAAGAATTAATGTACACATACAGCAACATGACTGTACCATTTCTTTAGATAGTTCTGGACAATCGTTGCATAAAAGAGGGTATAGATCTTCTACAAATATTGCTCCTATTAACGAGGTTTTAGCAGCTGGATTGGTTATGTTATCTGGATGGGATGGACAATGCGACTTGTTAGACCCAATGTGTGGTAGTGGTACATTGGCTATAGAAGCAGCTATGATTGCTTGTAATATTCCTGCAAATATTAATAGAAAAGAATTTGGTTTTGAAAAGTGGCCAAATTTTGATGAAGAATTGTATAATAAAATAGAAGAGTCTTGTTTGAATAAGATACGAGAGTTTCATCATCAAATAGTTTGCTATGATAAAGCACCCTCGGCTATGCGAAAAGCTAGAGAAAATGTGAGAAATGCGAACCTAGCTGATTACATTTCTGTTGAGCATGAGGATTTTTTCAAGACTGAAAAAACAAATGAAGGTCCTTTACATATATTGTTTAATCCGCCTTATGGAGAGCGTTTACCTGTAGATGTTAATATGTTTTACCAGCAAATTGGAGATACCTTAAAAAAAGGTTATGCCAATACAAATGCTTGGTTTATTACTTCTAATATGGAAGGTTTAAAAGCAGTAGGCTTAAGACCTTCTAGAAAAATTAAATTGTTAAATGGTAAGTTAGAATCGCGTTTAGTGAAGTACGAAATGTACGAAGGGAGCAAGAAAGCGAAGAAACAATAGCAAGGATTAACAAAAGTTTTAGACTATTATTGACTGATAAAGAGTATCTTTATACGAATTTACGTTTAATCAATTTAAAATTTAGTTATGAAAAAAGTAGTATTGAGTTTTCTTTTTGTGTTTTGCTGTATGGCATTTTCTAATGCTCAAGAAGTAGTAGCAGAAAAAGTAGAAGTTAAAACAGAAAAGAAATGTAGCAAGGCAGATAAAAAAGCTTGTGCTAAAGCAAAGAAAGAATGTAAAGCGTCTAAAAAGACATTAGAAGGTGCAGAAGCTTCTGTAGAAGGAAATGCTGGTAAGGTAGCTGCTAAATCTTGTGAGAAATCTAAAAAAGCATGTTGTGCTAGTAAATCTAAAGCTATGGCAGGAGGAGATTCTAAAGTAGATGGAGATTCAGGAAAGGCAACAACTAAAAGCTGTTCTAAAGCAAAAAAGTCTTGTGAGAAATCTAAAAAAGCTTGTTCTGCTAAAAAGGATAAAGCTTAATTATAAAAAAATAGATATGATAAAAGGGTTAAACCATTAGGTTTAACCCTTTTTTGTTGCTTGACTATAAGTAATGATGAGTAATGAATTAGTTATTAGGAGGCCATTGGTAATTATGTTATTTTTGCCTCAAATTTTAGTTTATGATACATCAAGATACTATAGTTGCCTTGGCAACTCCTTCAGGAAGCGGAGCTATTGCTATTATTCGTGTTTCGGGTAAGGATGCTATTGCTATAGTAGATAGGTGTTTTCAATCGGTAACTAAAGGTAAAAAGCTTGTAGATCAGGCTAGTCATACGTTGCATTTAGGACATATAGTAGATGGTGACCGATTTATAGACGAAGCTTTGGTTTCGTTATTTAAAGGAACCAATTCGTATACCGGCGAGCCTACAGTTGAAATATCTTGCCATGGTTCTCCTTATATTCAGCAAGAAATTATTCAGTTGATGTTGCGTAAGGGATGTAGAATGGCAGATGCTGGAGAATTTACCTTACGTGCTTTTTTAAATGGTAAGCTAGATTTGTCTCAAGCAGAGGCAGTAGCCGACTTAATAGCTAGTGATTCTGAAGCATCGCATCAGTTAGCTATGCAGCAAATGCGTGGTGGTTTTTCGTCGGAAATTAAAAAGTTACGCGATGAGCTAATGAACTTTGCGTCTTTAATAGAGTTAGAGCTCGATTTTGCAGAAGAAGATGTAGAGTTTGCCAATCGGAAAGATTTTCAGGATTTAATTAATAGAATTCAGTTAGTTCTTAAAAGATTAATAGATTCTTTTGCGGTAGGGAATGTTATTAAAAATGGTATTCCGGTTGCTATTGTAGGCGCCCCCAATGTTGGTAAGTCAACCTTATTAAATGCCTTATTAAACGAAGAGCGTGCAATTGTATCTGATATTGCAGGTACTACTCGCGATACGATAGAAGATGAATTGATTATTAACGGAATTTCTTTCCGTTTTATTGATACCGCAGGTATTAGAGAGACTAAAGATGTGGTAGAGAGCATTGGTATTCAGAAAACCTTTGAAAAAATAGAGCAAGCTCAGGTAATTATTTATTTGTTTGATGCATCAGAAGTGTCGGAATCTGAAGATTTAATCAAGCATAATATTGTTGAGATTAAAAAGTTAGAAAATAAATTTCCGTTAACTCCATTAGTTGTTGTTGCGAACAAAATAGACAAGGCCAATAAAGAATTAATTACTCAAGAGTTTGAGTTTAATAATTTGCAATTGCTATCGGCTAAGCAGCAAATAGGAGTAGAGGAGCTAAAAGATACGCTGGTGTCTTTTGTAAATACAGGTGCTTTGCGTAATAACGAAACCATAGTAACCAATACCCGTCATTACGATGCTTTATTAAAAGCTTTAGAAGAAATTCATAAAGTACAAAATGGTATTGACATTGGATTATCGGGTGATTTAATGGCAATCGATATCCGCCAAGCCTTATTTCATTTTGGTGAGATAACAGGGGAGATCACTACTGATGATTTATTAGGGAATATCTTTGCTAACTTCTGTATCGGCAAATAAGGGGTATGCTTTTTGTTGGCTTTTGGTGAAGTAAACATGGCTTTGACATGGCTTTAACTTTTCTTTACTATTGAGTAAGGGTTAATTTTTTATTGAGCTCATGATGTGGATTGTTGTTCATTTTTTTCTTGATAAAAAAACGAACCAAAAAAATCAAGTCAGACATTAGGAAGTTGCTTCGCAGCATTCGTTTTCGAAACTGCATGCTAAGTGCTATCGCACAGCACTTCCGTTTCTTCACTCATTACTTCTGTAGTCTGACGAAGTTAAAAGTTAATATTGGCTTGCTATATTTTATGAATGGTTTAATGCTTTTTGTACTTACAGGGCTTTTCTTTTTTCCATCGCCGAAAAATGCGCAGTATTCATGAGTTCCTTTGAAAAGCAGTAAAAATTATACGAACTAAAAGAAACAAAACAGTCTAGTCTTCGATGTTCGGAGGTCAATTAATTTTTTGACACCTAAAAGAAATGAACTCGCCAAGGCTCAAACAGCATTTCTTTTCTACGGTATCTTCAAAATATTGACACTCGCCTGCCACATCTTATGACGAGAGATATTTTTACAACACTTTTTCGGTGTGAATTTTACGATAAATCTTCAAGAGGGCAAAATACCACTAATCACAATTCGTTTTCGAAACTGCATGCTAAGTGCTATTGCACAGCACTTCCGTTTCTTCACTCATTACTTCTTTAGTTAATAATGGGTTGCTATTCTTTTAAAATTTCTATACCCCTTTGTAGTACTAAAGATGTTGGGATGGTAATATTTTCGCCAAGGTCTGTTCTTAGAAAAACATAAAAACCAGTTATATCTACCACAGTTCCAGTCCAATTATAATCTTTATCAATAATTTTTATTTTATCGCCTATTCTCATTGGGTGATAAAAAAATAATATGACACTAGAAGTTAAATTTGATAATAGAGACCATTGAGCAAAGAAGCCAACTCCTAATACTGCAAGAATTGATGATATAAATAAGCTAAATTCATTAAACTTAATACCCCACGTTAAGGCTAATAGTACTCCAGATAAGAGATAGATACATAAATATGAAGCATTTAATATTACTTTTCTTCTATTCTTATCTATTCCTTTACTAATACTAAACTTTTTAACTCCGCTTTTAATAAACTGTATAGATAGTATTAAAGTAATAACTATTATACCTGAAATTATAGTATTAAAAATAAGATTGTATTTCATAAAAACTATTTTATAGTATCGCTTAAAGTACCACTCATGGCAGCTGGGAATGCTACAATAACTATTCTTTTAATGGCTATGAGGTTGTTTACTCCCCAAGGGCATTTTTGTATTATAGTTAAAATTAAAGCAACAATAATTAATGAAATTAAATAAGTGCCTAGTATTCTTTTTATAAATTCAAAGACGTATCCTTTAAGTGTGACTTTGTAAAAATTGTAGTAGACAAAAATAGATATTAAAAGAAGCGATATTAGGGCTATTAACAGCACATTTGTGTTGGGGAGAAATTGACCTAGGTTCCAGGCTTCTTCTGTAAGTGCCACAGGTATGGCCATTAAAGATGATCCTACAACTACTTGCATGATGTCTCTAGGTTTAAATTCTAACATCAACGGTTTAAGGGTGTAGCTTATAATTTCGCCAGACTTATTGGCAATAGGAACTATTCTGTGTAAATACCCCCCAATTCTTTTTATAGATGATTCTTTTATTTCCATTTTACATATAGTGCTAAAAATCTAAACCACAAGAAAACTGAATTAACCTATTAAAAGTATCGGAATCCTCATATATTTTTCCTAGTCCCAAGTGGTATCTTGCTCCTATGCTAAAACCAGACCTGCTTCTAAAACCTAATCCGGCATTAACTCCCCAATCAAAAGAGTTGGGCTCAAATGACTTGGTTGTAGTTAAGATATTGGATTTTAATTCTTCTTTATGAGAAATAGCATAACCTACTTGAGGTCCTAATTCTAAGTAAAAAGCTTCGTCTGGATAAACTTTTAACATTATAGGAAGGTTTAAATAGTTTAAACGCTGTTCTAGTTCATACAACTCATTTTCTATTTTATAACCTTGTTGTGAATACATTAATTCTGGTTGAATAGAAAAAAAATCTGAAATAAACGATTCGCCAAATATACCTATATGGAATCCGTGTCTGTTATCTGTAGTTCCATTGCTATCGGTTTTAATAGAAGCTAAATTATAACCTCCTTTAATTCCAAATCTAGACGTGTTTTTTTCAGTTTGCTTATTTTCTTCTTGTGCGGTTACCGTTAAAGTAAAAGCAAATAAAAGTAGTAGTAATTTGTTTTTCATCTGGATGTTTTTAGATAACGAAAATAGTAAAGAGATTGTGTTTATTGTTTTTTTGAATAGTTATTTTTTTACTAATGCATGGTGTTTTATTAAGAAATAAAATACCCCTATAGAAACTAAAATACCTCCAAAAGATATTGTTAATAAAGGATCGTTTTTAGTATAATCAAAAATAATTAATTTTCTAGCTATAGCAAGTGCTGTTATAAGACAAACGTCTAAAACCAACGGTTTTATTTCGTGAGATTTAAGAGTTTTTAAAATAGAATTTAAGAATTCTAAACTGATTAATAGTGTCATTATTTTTCCAAATAAAGATTGGTAATCTTTGAACTGTATCAGTTGTGGAGATAATATATCTGAAGAGATAATACTATACAATTCGCTTATCACTCTTAAGAGTGAAATAATAATGATAAACCCTATAATAACAGAGACAATTATAGTGATTACTTTTTCAAATTTATGAAAGAGTAGAATTGTTTTTGAACTACTATCCATTATTCTAAATAAATGATTAATGTATTTAACTTAAATAAAAGTAAGTAAATTAATGCTAAAAGCACGTTTATTTCTATACCTAATTAAATTAAACAAGTATAGTTAGTTACTAAAGTAAGCATATTTTTTGAAGAAAGATTTTATACAAACAGATAAAACAATTTATAGTGTTGTAAGTTTTATAGTGGTATTTATAAATAGCTTATAACGAGGAATACAGCAAGAAATTAAATCTATATTTTATGAGAATAACTATATGAGTTAATTATTTAATGATATGAGTTAATAATGAAGTTAGCTACTTTATAGTTTTGTGTTAAACAAATAAAAACAAATATGCACCCAAAGAACTAGTGAGCTAAAAGATGTGAAAAAGTAAGCATCTTGATAAAAAAATTACTTAGTATTTAAAAATTAAATATTATGAAATTTATATTGAATACAATATTTGTATTTAGCTGTATAGCATCTTTAAACGCTCAAACGAACACAATTAAAACTACAAAAGTAAAATTTAATGATTACTTAAAAGATGGAGTTTTAAATACTACCAAGGTAAAAGTAGTAACAACAAAAAGCCAGTCTGTAGCACTTAACCCACATCAGAAACAAGAATTGAATCAGGATTTAATTCATTCGCCTAAATCAATAACTAAAACAATTTATATTGATAATGATGGTGATTCTTTTTACGATTTAAAGTCTGAATTATTTTTTATGCAAGACCATTCTTCTAAAAAACATATACATGTAGATGATAACGCATTATTTATAAAAAAGGGAGGCGTACAGGTAACTAAAACAGATCTTGAAGAAATTATAAATGGTAAGAAGATGATTTTATACTACAACAATAAAAATGAATTGGTTGTAGAGTATGTTAATACCGATGTTTCTAAAGAGGAAAACTTCTTTTTTAAGCCTTTGTTTTTATAAATACTAGAAGTTTTAGCATAGTATAACAAAGTTAAAAATACAGGGATAACCTAAAAGTTGGTGGGTAAGATCACTGTCAAACCACTGATTTATAAAACAATACAAAATTTAAAAACAAAAAAAATGAAATATTTAAACATAAGAGACGAAAATATTGTACCAGTTGTTAATGAGTTGAATCAATTATTATCAGATTATCAAATCTATTATCAAAAGCTTAGGAATTTTCATTGGAATATTACTGGAGAAAACTTCTTTACACTTCATGAAAAGTTTGAGAGTATGTACATAGACTCTAGGTCTAAAATTGATGAAATTGCTGAGAGAATTTTAACATTGCAATATCATCCTATAAGTAGTTATAAAAAGTACTTAGAAGTATCTTCTATAGAAGAAGAGTCTCCATACAAAAGCGATAAAGACATGGTTGAAATATTATTAAAAGACCATAGAATATTGTTGCTTCAAATGAATAAGGTAATTAAAAAATCATCTGAAGCGAAAGACGAAGGAACAATAGATATTATTAGCGGATATATAAGTGATTTAGAAAAAACAAGTTGGATGCTAAACGCATGGTCTAAACATACAAAAGAAAGCTATAAAGAAAACTTTATTTTATCATAATTATGAAATTTATATACGTAAAAAGAGAAACTAAAACCGAGAATATATTTTCTAAAAAAATGGGTAGGTTGATATCTAAAGTTACCTATGTAAAAAAGTATTTTTTAGGAGTACCAATTAAAACACTGCATAAGTATAGAAATACCTATTACGGAGAAGTAAAAAACTACAATGATTGCCATTTATTCATTTAAAGAATAGGCATCTGTTTTAAATGCAAATGATTTGTTGCTATACTGACCAATCATTATAGCTTGTATTAATGGTTTTGTGTTTTTAGAAAAGCTACTTAATTCTACAATAAAATTTGCACCATTACCTCCTGTGTCATCATCTTCTTCTATAACATAGTTGATAGTTGCCATTGGAGGTATGCTTATTAAGTTGTTGATGAACTTTTTTACTAAATTACCATTGGTATTGTAATAATTAATTTTAGATATAAAAATTGAATCTTTAGAACTTGTGTTTCTAATACTTAGAGTTGCACTTAACAACTGTTTAGGATTTTGTTTATCGATATATATGTCAGAATATATTGGTACATATAGTTTATCTTGATATTTGATTTTATCTAATTTGATATTCTGATCTAATTCTAATGATTGTAACTCATCTTTTCCAGACTTGTTTAAGTTTGGATTTTTTTGATTACATGAAATAAGCAGTAAAAAGGCTAAAAGCAGCAAATATCGCATTTGTTTAAACTTACGGTTAATACATTCAAAAATAGCAATAAAATAAATTATGAAGTATTTTAATAAAGAAGATTTTGCCCAAATTATCATCGGGTCTACAGTAGTGTCTCTACCTATTGCATTTACCAAAGAGTTTTGGGACTTGAGTTTTTCTTTACCAATCTATAATATTGTTTTAATGGTTGTTATTTCGTTAATTTTTATTATGATTTACACAGCTTTTATTGTATTTGAGTCTCCTAAAGTCATTACTTTTAGAATTATAATTAAAAGAACTATATTAAATTATATAATAACCATTATAATGGCATCTATTGTTTTAATTACCATTAATAAGCTTTCTTTGTTTATAGATACACTAACATCTATTAAACGCATTTTAATATTATCTTTTCCGGCTTCTATAGGGAGTGTAATGTTTGATGGCTTAGACAAAGAGGGATAGTAAAACGCATGGTTTACTTTTTATAAAAGCTACTTAAAAGTTTTAAAAAGTATAGTAATTTAGACAAGTATTGTAATAATGTTTTTAAGTGATATGAATAAAGAAGAAAAACAATATAAAAAACCAACTTATAAAATAAAAGCCCCTTTAAAAGAGCATTTAAAAACCTATTCTAGGTATGCTGATTTACCTTTAACTTACGATGATTTAACGGTATATCAAGATTTAATTCCAGTTACCAACGATGCAGGAGAATCTAATTTGTGGTTGCTGGTAATTTATAATAGTTATGATATAGATAGAATATACGAGCAGCTAATTCAAATTTACGAATTATTAGTGGCCGATGGTGATAAGGTGCCCTTTTTAAAGATTGAACGAATTGAATTTTGCTCTTTTGGAAATTCGCAGCCTTTTAGGATTAAGGTGAAAAATGAAATAAACGACAATCATGATTATTTTTATATTAAGAGAGCAGACTCTTCTAGAGTTTACGGTTTAGAGTTAGAAGAAATATTCTCTCCAGACAAGGTTTCTTTTTTAGTAAACAATAGTACTATTGTTATAGAACATATAGTAGGAATTCCTTGTGATGAATTTATAAAAACCTATAGCAATATAGAGATAGAAAATAGGCTAGGATTTGCTAAGGAGTTTGTTAAGTTTAACGAAAGGTGTTTTGTGCGTTTATTAGGAGATATTAGGGCTTATAATTTTATAATTGAAATTATTCAAGATTTTGACAATGTTCAATATAGAATGCGTTCAATAGATTTTGATCAGCAAAGTTATGAAGGTAGGAAGAGTTTATATTTACCACAATACTTTAGAGACAATATTAAATTAGTAAACCATGCTCAAGAAATGTTGTTACCAGAAATTTCTAACCAATATGCAAGAGAAGAAAGAGTAGCAATGAGAAAAAGATTTTTAGCCTCAAGGCAACGAACTAAAAGTCTTTTACGTAAAATGAGAAGAGATAATATTTCTACTATAGAGCATATTAATAGGTTAAAAAAAGAATTGGGTGCTTACCATAAAAACGAAGAGTTTAAAAACTGTAAAAATATGGGTGAAATTCTTACGCTACACCTTGAGCAAAAGTTAGGGATAAAAATATTTTAAGCTCAATAATTGATTTAATTGCCTTATTTTTTTAATGATTTTAGTCTTAAAAAGTAATAATATTTTATTTTTTTAGTACAAAAATATCTTTCAATCGACTGTTTATCAAGGGTTTTAAAAAAAAATATTTTTTTTAAACATTTTTTATTTTGTATTTAAAAAAATACTACATTTGATATTAGTGTAATATGAGTCTATTGCATAAAATATGTTCTAGACGCAGTGCCATAAATATAATGAAACGTAATTTCATGTTCGGGCTTTGGACTATAAGGAAGTCTAATTCCAAAGCTTTTCAAGGGATTGAAAACCGAATCATAGGGCTGGCTTCTAAAAAACAATTTATGACCTCATCATTTAGTTTATTCAAAACTAAATTAGACCTTTTTGTTTATAGAATTTGATTAGAATAAAATCACTTTAGGTTTTATTTATTAATTTTTTTGCTTGGTTTTTCCCGGGCTTTAATCACATTTTATATCATGAATACTAGATATATAGATTTAATTGAGCAAACTTTCGAGTTTCCTCAACAAGAATTCTATTTACAAAACGGAACACTAAATTTCCATAACATAGACTTAATTAAAGTAATAGAGGAACACGGTACTCCTTTAAAAATCACCTATTTACCAAAAATAAGTGAAAACATTTTGCAAGCTAAAAAATGGTTTAACGATGCCATTAAAAAGCATAATTATAAAGGCAAGTATTTTTACTCGTATTGCACTAAGAGCTCTCATTTTAAACATGTATTAAACGAAGCTCTAAAAAATGATATTCATATTGAAACATCATCGGCTTTTGATATCAACATTGTAGAAAAATTAAAAGAAGAAGGAAAGATATCTGATAAAACATATGTTGTATGTAACGGTTTTAAAAGAGATGAATACATAAAAAATATTGCTCGTTTAATTAATAACGGTCACAAGAACTGTATTCCTGTTATAGACAATTATGAAGAGTTAAGCTTGCTTCAGCAAGAAACTAAAAAGAAGTTAAAGCTAGGAATTAGGATAGCTTCTGAAGAAGAGCCTAAGTTCGAGTTTTATACTTCTAGATTGGGTATAGGTTACAAGAATATTTTAAATTTTTATAGAAAAGAAATTAAAAGCAATAAAAAAGCAGAGGTAAAAATGCTTCACTTTTTTATTAATACAGGTATAAAAGATAATGCTTATTACTGGAATGAATTGAATAAGTGTCTTAAGGTTTATATAGATTTAAAGCGCATTTGTCCGAGTTTAGATACTTTGAATATAGGAGGAGGTTTTCCAATAAAAACTTCTTTAGGGTTTAGTTATGACTATCAATATATGATTGATGAAATTATAAACCAGATACAACTAGCCTGTGAAGAAGCAGAGGTTGCTACACCAAATATTTTTACAGAGTTTGGGAGTTATACAGTTGGAGAAAGCGGAGCGAATATTTATAAGGTTCTTTATCAGAAAAAGCAAAATGATAGAGAAAGCTGGAATATGATAGACTCATCGTTTATAACAACTCTTCCAGATAGTTGGGCAATAAACAGGCGATTTATTATGCTGCCAATTAATAGGTGGAACGATAACTATGAACGTGTTTTATTAGGAGGACTTACTTGTGATAGTGACGATTATTACAACTCAGAACAACATATAAACGCTATTTATTTACCTAAATACAAAGAAGGAGTTCCTTTATACATAGGTTTTTTTAATACAGGAGCTTATCAAGATAGTATAGGTGGTTATGGTGGTTTACAGCACTGCTTAATACCACAACCAAAACACATTTTAATTAATAAAGATGCAGAAGGAAATATTAAAACTTCTGTTTATAAAGAAAAACAAACACATAACGATTTTTTAAAAATATTAGGATATGAATAATTATGCAGGAATCCCAAATGAGTACGCAAAGCTAGATAAGTCTGGTATCGTTTTAATTCCTGTTCCGTATGACGGAACTAGTACTTGGCAAAAAGGAGCAGATAAAGGACCAAAAGCTTTTTTAGAGGCTTCAGAAAATATGGAGTTATATGATATTGAAACCGATTCGGAAGTATATAAAAACGGTATTTATTTAGCTCCAGAAGTTTTAGAAAAAACATCGCCAGAAGCAATGGTAGAAGAAGTTCATAGAGTTGTAAAAGCCTTTATAAACAAAAAGAAGTTTGTAACCATATTTGGTGGTGAGCATTCTGTTTCTATAGGAACAATTAGAGCGTTTAACGAGTCTTTTAATAATTTAACGGTTCTTCAATTAGATGCTCATGCAGATTTAAGAAAAACCTATGAGGGATCTAGTTGTAACCATGCGTGTGCTGTTTATGAGGCCAGTCAAACAACTAACCTAATTCAGGTAGGAATAAGGAGTATGGATGCTGTTGAAAAAACAGTTATGGATCCTGACAAGGTGTTTTTTGCTCAAGATATGGTTAACGATGATTATTGGATGGAAAACGCTATAGATTTAATGACTAATAATGTATTTATAACTATAGATTTAGATGTGTTAGACCCATCTATATTTCCTTCAACGGGTACTCCGGAACCTGGAGGTTTATTGTGGTATGAAACATTAGAATTTCTTAAAAAAGTATTTCAAGAGAAAAATGTAGTAGGATTCGATATAGTAGAATTATGCCCAAATAAAGAAGATAAAGCTTCAGATTTTTTAGCAGCTAAATTGTATTACAAAATGCTTAGCTACAAGTTTGAATTAGAAAAAGAGGATTTTGAGTTTGAAGTAGAGTTTTCTGAAGAAAAAATAAATAAAAACAACCAATTTGAAGACGAAGATTATGAATAACGGTAATATTAAACAGTTTATAGAAAACAACTTTTTACATTTTAATGCTGCAAGTTTAGTCGACGCAGCTAAAGCTTATGAAGAGCAATTAAATTTAAATGCTAAAATGTTGGTATCGTTAGCAGGAGCTATGAGTACTGCAGAAATTGGAAAAACATTTGCAGAGATGATTAGGCAAAATAAAGTTCATATTATATCGTGTACTGGTGCTAACTTAGAAGAGGATATTATGAACTTGGTTGCACATTCTCATTATGAGAGAGTACCTAACTATAGAGATTTAACTCCAAAAGACGAGTGGGATTTATTAGAGAGAGGATTAAATAGAGTAACAGATACCTGCATACCAGAAGAAGAAGCATTTAGACGTTTGCAAAAGCACATTTTTGATATTTGGAAAACAGCAGAAAATAACGGAGAAAGATTGTTTCCTCATGAGTTTATGTATAGGCTTTTAATGTCGGGTGTTTTAGAGCAGTATTATGAAATAGATCCGAATAACTCATGGATGTTAGCAGCGGCTAAAGCAAACTTACCAATGGTTGTTCCTGGTTGGGAAGATAGTACTATGGGGAATATTTTTGCTTCATATGTACTTAAAGGAGAACTAAAAGCTAGCACTATGAAATCTGGAATAGAATACATGACGTTTCTAGCTAGTTGGTATACAGAAAACTCTAAAAATGGTATTGGCTTCTTTCAGGTTGGAGGAGGTATAGCAGGAGATTTTCCTATTTGTGTAGTGCCTATGCTATATCAAGATATGGAGGAAGAAGAAACTCCTTTTTGGAGTTATTTCTGCCAGATAAGTGATTCAACTACTAGTTATGGATCTTATTCTGGAGCTGTGCCTAATGAAAAAATTACTTGGGGTAAGTTAGATATAGATACACCAAAATTTATTATAGAATCTGATGCTACAATAGTAGCGCCACTAATATTTGCTTATTTATTAAACCTGTAGTTATGAAAAGAGTAATAGTAGACTATAAAAAAATAACTAATGAATTATTAGAAGAGCTAGTTAACAAATTTCCAGCTGGATATGGAGATGAAGATATTATTGGTTTTAAAAATGCTAAAGGAGAAGAAATAGAAGCTGTAGAAATTAAAACAAATGATACAGTTTACTTAGTAAAAGTAGGTTTAAAACTAACTAAAGCTATGGAAAATTTTTCTGATGATGATTTAGATATAGATTTAGAAAACGATGAGTTTAATGATTACGTAAACGATTAAAATTATGTACGATATAGAATATAAAGAGTTAAGAACTGCAATAGGAGTTTTTAAAAAACATTTTAATGGATACTATTCTTTTGAATTAGCTAATGGAGATATAATTGTTTTTGAACAGGTAGACTCAAGCATATCTAAAGAGTATCAATTAAAATCTAATAAACATATTGATATGGTTTTTGAGATAACGTACTCAGAATCATACGATGAGTTTGAAAGTGATGATTTTATAATTTTTAAGCTAGAAGACTTAAAGCTTTTATAACGAAATGAAAACAATTAAAAGAGCACGTATAGTCATTTTTCACGATTCTAAACTATTGCTTTTAAAAAAAGATATAAAGAAAAGCTATACGTTTCCTGGTGGAGTTGTAAAGAAAGAAGAGACTTTAAAAGAAGGATTAATTAGAGAAGTATACGAAGAAATAGGAGCAAAAGTAGCTAAGAAAGACTTGAGATATTTAGCATCGTTTTCAATGGCTAAGGGAAATAAAAAGGAAGAAAACCATTATTACTTATTAATGAATCCAGAACAGTTTCAGTTTAAGTTATTAGAAACATTTAAATTTTCTGAGCTTAGTTGGGTAAACATTATTAAGGCTTCTAATAAGTTAAAACTTAAAGAAAGGTTTGTAGTAGAAGATATTTTATTATCGAGCTACCATAAGAGCTATAACGATTTTCTTGTTTAAAGACTCTTTAAGTGGCAATAATTACGAGACATTATGAATAAAGTAGTAGCATATCAAATAGGTAGTTATTTAGATTTAAAATTGTGTACAGATATACTTTCATTAGATCCTTTGTTTGAAGACAGCGATGAGGTTTTTTATCAAAAAAATGAAGGTGAGTTTATCTATGCTTTTCAATTTGGAATGATAAGTTTTTTCGGAATTTCTAATCAAGAAATACAAACTATAATTAGTAAGTTAAAAAGAGCTTGTAAGCAATATTTTGATGAAAAGTTAAAAGAAGAATTAGAAGTAGAAATTAACAATGCCAACATACTTGTAAAATTTAATAAGGTAATTATTCCAGAAATTAATCCAGAAATAATTAGGCTAGTAATGTTGTATACATCGCAGTCTGTTGCTTTAAACAGGTATGGTGAAATAACAGAAAAACTAATTGCAGAAACCACTAAGTATACCAAATATTTAGAGCTACACGGAAAGTTAAATATATCTGGGAATAACTTAAAAAAGTTTATTGGTAGAGTTTTAAATATAAAAAACGGGATATTAGAAAACTTGTACATTTTTGATTCACCCGATATTATTTGGGAAGATGAGCTGTTAAATCAATTAGATCAAAAGCTTAAAGTAACTTTTGACTTAAAAGATAGATATAGAAGGTTAAGCCATAGAATAGAAATTATTAAAGAAAATTTAGAACTCTTTAAAGATATTATGGATCATAATGAAAGTAAAAAATTAGAATGGATTATTATCCTACTTATTTTAGTTGAAGTTATTGATATGTTTATAATAAAGCTTATGTAAGAAGTAAAGATTACCCCACAGATAATACCTATAGATAGGTGTTACTAAAAGCTAAGGACTTGATGTGGCAAAAATCCTGATTTAACAAGTAATAATTTAAAAAAAAAAGAAAATGAAAGCAATATCAATTTTAGTTATATTATTTATAGGATTAACGAATACAGAACTTCAAAAAGAAGTAACTACTAAAGCAGTTTATGAAGGGTTCTTTGAAGGAACATATACATTCGTAATAGAAGGAGGAGATGAGTTTTTAGAAGAGACAATAGAGTTTGATGAGGTTCCGAATACAATTTTGAATCAATACGACTTAGAGTCTGACGCTTATGATGGACACCATTTTTCGATAACTTATGTAACCAGAACCGAGAAAATGGAAAATGAAGATGGTCAAGAAGAAGAATGGATTGTATATGAGTTAAAATCACTTCGTAAATTATAATTTTTTTTTCAGTCTAGTTTATTCGAACTAGACTGATTTTTAGTATATTTAAATATGGATAATGTTTTAGTGATTAACGATTACTCAAAAACTTCATTAGCTGTTTTTGATTATACTATTTCGCTTTTTAAAGGTGAGAAGGTTAAGGTTTCATTGTTTGATATTAGTAATAGTTTAAACAATGAAGCAAAAACTTTTATATCTAATAAAAAATCTCTTTTTGACAGAAAGTATGAACTAGATGCGGAAGCAGATTTACTATTAGAATTAGGAAAGATTATAGATAAAAAATTGATTGATATAATTATATTAACCACAAAGTTTAATAGCCAAGAAAGTGATAAGTTTATAGGAGAAAAAGTTTCTAAAATAATTACTAGTGGGTTTGGTATTCCTATTTTATTGGTACCTCATAACTATAATTATTCATTTATTGAAAAAATAACTTTTTTAACCGATTTTAAAAAAAGTTTTAACTCTCCAGAACTAAGAGAGTTTATAAAAATAGCTCTTATTTATAAATCGACCATAGAAGTATTAAATTTAGCTGAAGGAAATTCATTTTCTGAAGAACAGGAAAACAACAAGAAAGATCTAGAAGCATATTTTGAAGATATGGAAATTAATTACATTTCTTCTGACGAAAAAAACTCCAACTTATTTTCAATTAAGAAAGATATAGATGGTTTAGATAGCCAAATGATAGTTTTTGTAAATCATCAAAGAGTATTTTTTAATGCCTTAACTGAAAATAACGGAATTTATAATAGGGATTTTTATTCCAAAGTACCAATATTAATATTACCAAGTATTCATGGTAATTTGACTTAAAAAGAAAATAAGATTATGAGTATAATTGATTTATTCGAGTCGAGTGAACATAGAAACAACATGGCTCATTTTGCAGCTATTTATAATTTAGCAATATCTGACGGGGAGGTAAATGAATCTGAAAAAAGAATCATTTTAAAGTTTAAAGATAAACTAGATATAACAGATGATGAATATTACCAAATAGCAGAAGAACCTAATAAGTACCCTATAATTCCTCAAAGTAATTTAGATAATAGGTTAGAACGAATATTAGATTTTTTTAAAATAATTTTTTCAGATCATCAGTTAGATAGTCCAGAACGAAATTTAGTTTTAAGGTATGCTATACAATTGGGGTATTCTGAAACTGTAGCTAAAGATTTAATAAGTAAATCTGAAAGAATATTTAATTATGATTTTGATATAGAAGAATTCAGAGGTATTTTAAAAGCTATTGAATAAAAAATATGAATGTTTTAATTCCCTATAACTTTTCAGAGTCAGCAATTAGAGCTTTAAATTTTACCAAAAAGCTTTTTAAGAATCAACCAATTAAGATTGTATTATTAGATGTTTATATTAGTAATAAATCATTACTCTTAAGTACCGAACAAAATAAAAAATGGTTTAATGAAGTTGAGTATGAACTAACAGATGAATTAAAATATCTTATAGAAATATTAAATAGAGAGGAGTCTACTTTTATTTATGAGTACAAAGTAGACTCTAATTCACTTATAAAATCAATTCATAAAACAATTCTTGAAAAAGATATCAACTTAATTATTTCGGGTACTAGCGGAGTAAATAATATACAGGGCTCTTCTAAAGCGACTAACACCCTAACTATAATAGAAAATATAAAGCATTGCCCCATTATTGTAGTGCCAGAAAAGTATAAGTTTAAAAATATAAATAGGTTGGTTTTTCCAACAAACTTTAAAAGGGCATTTATAGCTAAAGAGCTAAAAATGTTAACTTTGATAAGTATTGTAAATAATTATTCTATTGAAGTGTTGGATACTAGCAAAATTAATGAGTTAGATAATGAGCAAGTAACGAATAAGTTGCAATTACAAGATTTATTAGATGATTTAAACCATTCGAATAATCAATTAAAATCAAGAAATCTCATCAATTATCTAGAAGAAATAGGAGATGGTTTATCTGTTTTTACGAGGTATAAACTAAATATTATAGAACGCTATTTTAAAGAGGATTTAATTAAAGAGTTAACCCTTCAGGGAAATACACCAATATTGGTTTTGCCAGATTTTTCAAAATAGATACTTATAATAACTATTCTATATTTAATAAGTTACAGAGTTGTTTTTAACTATTTAAAACAATTCACTATTACCGTATAATTACTTCTATAACTTTAGGTTAATTTAAAAGAACAGGTATAAATACTCGTAAATAGTAAAGTTGATACTAGTAAATTTGTTTCATACTGTTTTCAATAAAAAGCAAGATAGAAACTATTACTAACCAACAATATATATTATGAGTTACCATTCTTTTAATCCAAAAAACAAAGCTGCTAGCAATATTAGCCAATCTAAAGGTTCTGTAAAAAAAGCTTTTTCTGACTGGTTGATAGAAAATTACGGAAATGATTACCTGCTAGAAATAAAGAAGCAGCGCGCTAGAAAAGAAGCACAACATTTAAAGCAAAACATAGCTGGTTCTTCAACAGAAAAGTCTGCACAAACACCAACAGTAGGCATTATTGGTGGTGGTTTTGCAGGATTGTATTCAGGATTAATTTTACAGTCTCTTGGGATTGAGTTCGAAGTATTTGAAAGTTCTGATAGAGTAGGCGGTAGAATAGATACTTGGTACTCTACGAATTACAATGCTAATGATAAAAATGCTAGTGGGTTATATGGAGAAGTTGGGGGTATGCGTGTTCCTCAATTTTCTGAAGACATGTTGCCAGTACAGCATCTAACCTTATCCTTAAACGCAGTGCTTAAACGTAATAAACTAAATGATAAGTTAGTAAACTGGAGAAAGTTTTATTACAATTCAAACGTACAGCGTTTGAGATACAATAATATGAAAGAAGCCATAACTGCCGAAGACGCATCAACCAATTCACTAAATTTTGGCATAGATAAAGGTGGCGATTTGCCTATGGTATGGGTTACAGAAGTTACTTCTAAAGCCGGAGAGGTATATTTACCTATTAATAAAGTTTTAGATAAAGTAAACGAGCGCTTTTTAGCTGCTATAGACAGATCTTTTGCAGAAGGTTTCGAACTATTAATGCAATACGATAATTACTCTATGTGGGCTTATTTAACCAATGTATTTACTCTAGGAGATTTAGGCGAATATTACAATTCGGAAATGGGAGAAAGGACAGATTTACTGCCTTATAATGTAGCAAGTTATTTAGAAACATTGAATGCTGGTACAGGCATGTATGGAGTCTCATTTGTAGAAATGGTAATAGCTGTTTACGATTGGGGGGGGAGTAAAAACCCTTACGATAAGAAAGATGAGAACATATACATGATTACTGTAGATAAAGGAATGCAACATTTTCCAGATGCTTGTAGAACTGTTTTAGATTTAGAAGAAGGTGTTTTACCAACTGACGGTTACAGTGCTCAAATGGAAATAGGTATGATTCCAGGATTAAATGGTAAAAAAGGGTATTCTCCTTCTAATTTAACTAAAGATGCTCAACCACCAGCTTCTGTACCGCATGCAGATGCACCTAAGCCTATTGAAGGAAAGCCATCAGCTAAAAAGCAACGTGTTTATATGAACCATAAAGTTGTGGCAGTTCAGCACGATCCTCATTTATTTGACAATCATGGAGGAATGAAAATATCTGTAGAAAAAAAGGATAAGACTACTGGAAAAATCGAATCTATAGAAAAGCAATATCCATATGTAATAAGTACTTTGCCAAACGGAGCTTATTTAAATGGAGCTTTGAAGACTAATTTTTTCGATAATTTATCATTTTCTAAAGCACGCGCTATTCGACAGTCTAACTACATGCCAGCCTTTAAAGCCTTTTTGACTTTTAAAACTCAATTTTGGGCAAAACTAGGAAACCGTCAAGGAAAAGGACTGGGTGTGGCTGCAACAGACAGACCCAACAGACAAGTAGTATATCCTTCGTATGGTTACGAAGCAAATGGAGGAGTGTTGCAAATTTATTCTTGGGCACAAGATGCAGAACGAATGGGAGCACTTACTGATGAGGAGCGCGTTAACGAATGCTTAAAAGGTATTGCCTACCTATATCCTGAAGTTGATGTATATGAAGCTTTTGCAGGATACAACCCAGAAGTAACTACTAAAACATGGTTTTGGGATAATCACGTTGGAGGTGGTGCTTTTGCATTATTTTCACCAGGACAATTTAAAAACTTATACCCAACCTTATTAACACCAGAGTTTAATGGTTGTTTAAATATAGCTGGAGAATGTTGTTCTGTACATCACGGTTGGATTGTAGGAGCTTTAGATTCTGCTTATAATGCTGTAAACAATATTTTACAACAAGCAGGTGCTACCGATAAAATTAAACAAATGCAAAAAACTTGGGGAACACTTACGAGTCCAGATATTGCAGCAAGACAGAATAAGTTAGCAGAAGCAATGGCATAGTGTTTTTAGAGCTAAACTAAAAAGACCAGTTTTTACTGGTCTTTTTTTATTCATTTTAAACGTTTTATTTGTTTAAATATTAATTACAATGAGTAATATGTTTACGACTACGGATAATAACAATCCTTTAAAAACTATTTTAGGTTTTATTTGTCCTAATATAAGTGCATTAAAAATAGAGCTTAAACCAATGCATAAGCCTAACTGAAATATACCGTAATTAGAATTTTTCATATTAGCTAATATAACCATTGCTGCAATGGCTCCAATAACACTTTGCAGCATGATTGTTATTGCAGCGTTTAGGTAATAAGCTTCTTCAAATTCTATTGATAATCTTTTATAGAGTTTTACAAGAAAAATATCACTTGCTTTTATTTTAGTTTCTAAGAATTTACCATTAGCAAAAATGCTTTTAGCTGTAGTTATCGTACTCATCTTAATTTTAAGTATTAAATTAATATATGAGCAAAGTTATGTGAGTTAACTTGTATATAACATGATATTTATCATGTAAGAAAAATATCAATAGTTTTATGAATTTGAAATAAGGTTTTTAAAAACCTTCAGATATAGAAGTAAGTTTAGGGATATTCAAAACCTTAATGTTTTTACCTTTTAAATCTATTAAACCATCTTTTTTAAATTGAGATAGTAATCTAATTGCAGATTCTGTAGCGGTACCTATTACACTTGCAATTTCTTCTCTACTTAATTGAATATCGATATAACCCTCATCGTTTGTATCAAAGGTTTCATGAAGGAATAGTAAAGAGTCGGCAGTTCGTTCTTTTACTGTTTTCTGGGCCATACTTGAAATAGTCATATTGGCATCTTTTAAATCAGAGCAGGCTGTTTTCATCATATCTATGGTAAACTTAGGGTTGGTTTCTAGAGCCTCCATAATATCAGATTTAGGGATAAAACATGCTTTCATTTCATCTAAAGCAGTAACAGTTAAACTTACAGGTTCATCTACAACCACCGATCTATAACCTAAAACATCCCCACCTTTTACAAAACGAATAATTTGTTCTTTACCATTGCTATTTAGTTTGGTAAGTTTACATTTTCCAGATTTTACACAAAAAACCCCATTAATAGAACTACCTTCTGTAAAAACTACTTGCCCTTTTTTAAAAACCACTTCAGATTTCGCATTAGAAATACACATTAGCTCTTCTGTAGTTAAAGTTTTAAAACTATTAAAATGTCTTATGATACATTGCTGGCACTTACCCATTACTACTAAATATATATAACAAATATACCTTAAATATGATAAATATCATTGTAACAAATGTTACTAGTTGAGAAATTTGTGTTCGGTAAAAATAAGTTATGGAAGAACAATCTTGTTATCACTGTGGAGATACTAGCTCAATTTATATACATTTTGATAAAAAAGACTTTTGTTGTAATGGTTGTAAAACAGTTTATGAGATTTTAAATCATCATGAATTAGGAAAGTATTATGAGTTAGAGTCTAAACCAGGTAAAGCTCCCAGTGAGTTAAAAACTAAATTTGAGTATTTATCTAATAAAGAGGTTGTAGATAGTTTGTTAGAGTTTGATAATGAAGAGTTACAAATAGTAAATCTTTATATTCCACATATACATTGTAGTTCCTGTATTTGGGTTTTAGAAAACCTTCATAAACTCAATACTCATATAGCTAATACTCAAGTTAATTTCCCTAAAAAGACAGTTAGAATTTGTTATAAGAAAGAAACAACTAGTTTGCAAAGTATAGTTGAGTTATTGAGTAGTATAGGTTATGAGCCTTACATAAGTCTAGATGATAGTAAACGAAAGAAAAAAAAGGTTAATAATTCGTTACTGTTCAAATTAGTTACTTCAGGATTTGCTTTCGGGAATGTGATGTTTTTATCATTTCCAGAATACTTTGAACTTGATGAATTTTGGCTTAATCAATATAAACCATTTTTTCATTCAATAATGTTGTTCTTTTCGATACCGGTAGTTGTATATGCAGCACAAGATTATTTTGTTTCAGCATATAAAGGATTAAAGCATCGAATTTTGAATATAGATGTGCCTATAGCTCTAGGTATTATAGTATTATTTACTAGAAGTGTATATGAAATCTATACTAAAACCGGACAAGGTTTTCTAGATAGTTTATGTGGATTAATTTTCTTTTTGTTGTTAGGAAAGTTTTTTCAGCAAAAGACCTATAGCTTTTTATCTTTTGAAAGAGATTATAAATCATACTTTCCTATAGCAATTACTAAGATTGTTAATGATCTGGAAGAAACTATTCCTGTACATAAAATTAAGAAAGGAGATAGGCTGTTAATTAGAAATGAAGAACTTATTCCTGTTGATGGAGTTTTGATAAAAGGAGAAGCAAAAATCGACTATAGTTTTGTTACAGGTGAAGCTAATTTAATAAACAAAGAGTCGGGTGATAAACTTTTTGCAGGAGGAAAACAAAAGGGTGGTATAATTGAGGTGGAGGCAACTAAGAGTATTAATCAGAGTTATTTAACTCAGTTATGGAGCAATGAAGTTTTTGCTATTGATAAAGAAAATAGAATAGAGAGTTTGACCAATCAAATTAGTAAGTACTTTACTGTAATTATATTGTTAATTACTTTACTTACAGCAGTTTTCTGGTATGTAGTAGATCGTAGCTTATTAATTAATGCAGTTTCAGCAGTGCTGATAGTTGCTTGCCCTTGTGCTTTAGCATTATCAGCTCCATTTACATTAGGAAATATTCTTAGACTTTTAGGGAAAGAAAAAATATACTTAAAAAATGCTTCAGTTATAGAACGTTTAGCTTCTATTAATACTATTGTTTTTGATAAAACAGGAACATTAACTTATAGCAGTAATAGTAAAATTCAATATAGTGGTGAAGAGTTTTCTAAAGAAGAATTAATAGCTATAAAATCACTATTGAGAGTCTCTAATCATCCTCTTAGTAGGTTATTGTTTAATCATTTAAATATAGATAAAGAGAGTTTTTATAGTGTTTCTAATGTAAAAGAAATACCAGGTAAGGGTTTAATGGCCGATGTAGCAGGTAAAGAAATTAAAATAGGATCTCATTTACTGGTAAATGTCAATAAAACTAATGATAATAGTACAAAAGTTTTTATTGAGATAGACAGTAAGTTTAAAGGTGAATTTACCTTAAAAAGCAGTTATAGAAAAGGAATGTTAAAGCTATTCAAGAGATTAAATAAAACTTCTATGTATATAATTTCTGGAGACAATGAAGCTGAGAAAGACTATTTAGAAGTAATTTCTCCAAAAGGAACCCGATTATTATTCAATCAAACTCCATCTAATAAATTAGAAAAAATTAAAGAAATACAACTAAGTGATAAAAAAGTTTTAATGGTAGGAGATGGATTGAATGATTCTGGAGCTTTGGCTCAGAGTGATGTGGGGGTCGTTATAGCAGAAAATGTGAATGTATTTTCTCCTGCTTGTGATGCAATTATAGATGCAAGTATGTTTAAATATGTTGATAGATTGTTACATATAGGAAAACAATCTAAAAAGATAATTATAGCAAGTTTTGTTTTGTCTTTTCTGTATAATATTATAGGACTTTCGTTTGCTGTAACTGGAAAATTATCACCTATAATAGCAGCTATTTTAATGCCTTTGAGCTCTATATCAGTAGTAGTTTTTGTTACAATTTTATCTACATCATTAATATCAAAAACGATTAAAAAACCTGAAGCTTAAAAAACATGATATTTATCAGTTTTTAAGCTAACAAACGTCATAGTTTCTACTAGTTGCTCATCATACCTTTGTTTAAGGTAAAAATTAAGATATGGGAGTGATCTACATTTTAATCACTATTAGTTTTATTGTGGCAATGGTTTTTTTCATAGCATTTATTATAGCTGTAAAAAAAGGACAATATGATGATTCGTATACACCATCTGTGCGCATGCTTTTTGATGATGAAATAAAAGTTACTTCTTCTAAAAACAACAAATCATAAAATTTTATGGAATTACAACAATTTTATTATGACAACAAAATTGTAAAAAACTTCATTTACGCAACCATTTTATGGGGGCTAGTAGGGATGTCTGTTGGATTGCTTTTAGCAGTAATGTTTATTTTTCCAAATATTACTGATGGCATTTCATGGTTAAGTTTTGGTAGGTTGCGACCATTGCATACAAATGCTGTAATTTTTGCTTTTGTGGGTAATGCCATTTTCGCAGGAGTTTATTATTCGTTACAGCGATTATTAAAAACAAGAATGGCTAGTGACTTTTTAAGCAAATTTAATTTCTGGGGTTGGCAAGCTATAATTATTGCAGCTGCTATAACCCTACCATTAGGGTATACTACAAGTAAAGAATATGCAGAATTAGAGTGGCCAATAGATATTGCTATAGCATTAGTTTGGTTGGCTTTTGGAGCCAATATGATATGGACAATTTTTAAAAGGAGAGAACGACACCTATATGTTGCTGTTTGGTTTTATTTAGGAACTTTTGTTACAGTAACCGTTTTGCATGTATTCAATAGTTTAGAATTACCAATATCATTTTTAAAGAGTTACTCTGTTTATGCAGGTGTTCAAGATGCTTTAGTTCAATGGTGGTATGGGCATAATGCGGTGGCATTCTTTTTAACCACGCCATTTTTAGGATTGATGTATTATTTTGTTCCTAAGGCTGCTGAAAGACCAGTGTATTCATATAGACTGTCAATAGTTCATTTTTGGTCTTTAATTTTTATTTACATATGGGCAGGACCACACCATTTATTATATACGGCATTACCAGATTGGGCTCAAAATTTAGGTGTGGCATTTTCAGTAATGCTGATAGCACCTTCTTGGGGAGGTATGATAAACGGATTATTGACTTTGAGAGGGGCTTGGGATAAAGTACGAGTAGATCCTGTATTAAAGTTTATGGTAGTAGCTATAACGGGTTATGGTATGGCAACTTTTGAAGGCCCAATGTTATCACTAAAAAATGTTAATGCAATTGCTCATTTTACAGATTGGATTATTGCTCACGTACATGTTGGGGCTTTGGCTTGGAATGGTTTTATGGCTTTTGGTATGATTTATTGGTTGGTACCACGAATGTTTAAAACTAAACTATATTCTACTAAATGGGCTAATGCTCACTTTTGGTTAGGTACTTTAGGTATTATTCTTTACGCACTACCAATGTATGTAGCAGGATTTGTTCAGGCTGAAATGTGGAAACAATTTACTCCTGAAGGAACATTAGTTTACAACTTTGTTGATACATTGGTAGAAATTATTCCAATGTACTGGATGCGTGCAATAGGAGGGTCAATATATATACTTGGTTCTATTGTTATGTTAGTTAATATTACGAAGACAGTAAAATCTGGAACTAAAGTAACAGACGAATTAGCTGAAGCTCCAGCTCTTAAAAAAGTTAGAAAGGGTAGATTAAAAGGAGAAACTTTTCATGTTTGGTTAGAGCGTAAGCCAGTGCAGTTAACCATTTTGGCTACTATAGCAATTTTAATTGGTGGTATTATCCAAATTGTACCAACAATTATGGTAGATTCTAATATACCTACTTTAACAAGTGTTAAACCTTACACTCCTTTAGAGTTAGAAGGAAGAGATATTTATATCAGAGAAAGCTGTGTTTCTTGTCACTCACAAATGATTAGACCATTTAGGTCGGAAGTAGAACGTTACGGTGAATATTCTAAAGCCGGAGAATTTGTATATGATCATCCGTTTTTATGGGGCTCAAAACGAACAGGCCCAGATTTACATAGAGAAGGAGGTAAAAAGTCTAATGTTTGGCATTTCAATCATATGTATGATCCACAAGCTATTGAAGAAAAATCTATTATGCCTCGTTATCCTTGGCTGATAAGTAATAAACAAGATTATACTCAAACAAAAAGTAAAATGAATGCCATGGTAGATTTGGGAGTACCTTATTCTGAAGAAGAGATTACTAATGCTCAAGAATCTATTAATAAACAAGCCCAAGAAATAGCAGAAGATTTATTAAGTAATGAAGATATAAAAGCTTCATTTGATGAAGAAAGAGCTGCATACGGAGATCGTTTTGTTCCTCTAAAAGAAAGAGAAATTATATCCTTAATTGCTTATTTACAGCGTTTAGGGACAGATATAAAAGTAAAAGAGAATGTTCAACCTAAAAAAGATTAACCATGCTAAAATTTGTTAAACAACATATGGCTACTATAGATGGAGTGGAAGTGTATCCAATCATATCGCTACTCATTTTTTTCATCTTTTTCATAGCCTTGTTTTGGTGGGTAGTTAGATCAAAAAAAGAATATATAGAAAAGGTAAGTAATTTACCATTAGATCATTAAAAATTATGCAAATGAAATATTTATTCCCTTGGTATATAAGGTTACCACTTATCTTTTTTGCTTCTGCTGTTATATTAGAATACGCAATAGATACAGAAGAATTACCTGCTTTTATAGAGAAACCAGAAGTATTAGGTTTATTAGCTATTATACTTTTAGTATTGATTTCTTTTGAAGCCTGTTACGCAGCAATTAATAGTGTTTTATGGCATACACTTACAGAAGAAGAACGAGAAGCTAAATTAGCAATAAAAGAATCAAATTGGTGGTCAGGTTTTTTAAAGAAGGCAACTAATGCAACACCTATAGATGAAGAAGAAGAGATTTTTTTGAATCATAATTATGATGGTATAAAAGAACTAGATAATGCTTTACCACCTTGGTGGGTTTGGGGATTTTATGCAACTATACTTTTTGCGGTAATTTATTTAGCTAGATATCACATGTTTGGTGGTGAAACGCAGGAGCAAGAGTTTGAGACTGAAATGGCTCAAGCAAAGATTGATATTGAAGAATACAAGAAAACGGCTAAGAATTTAGTAGACTATAAGACAGCTACCATATTAACAGAAGCTTCAGATATTGCTTCTGGAAAAGAAATCTTCATGCAAAATTGTGCGGTGTGTCATAAACCAGACGGAGGCGGAAATATTGGTCCTAATTTAACAGATAATTACTGGATTTTAGGAGGAGGGATTAATAATATATTTAAATCTATTTCAGAAGGAGGAAGGCCTGGGAAAGGAATGGAACCTTGGTCTAAAAATGGTTTGAAGTCATACGATATTCAACAAGTAGCTTCATATATAACCACTCTTTCAGGTACAAACCCTCCAGAAGCTAAAAAAGCCGAGGGAGAATTATGGAAAGATGATACCGTTAAAGAAGAAGTTATAAAGCAAGAAGCAGATTCATTAGTAATAGATACTTTACAAGTAAACAAGTAAAGCTAAATGGGAGATCAAGGAAAAGAGGTGTTTAGAGATTCTATTGGAACGATTACCAGCGAAGGTAAGCGTCAGTGGATATTCCCGAAAAAACCAAAAGGGAAATTCTATTCGTATAGAACATATATAAGTTGGGTTTTATTATTGTGTTTGTTCTCTTTTCCTTTTTTAAAGGTAAATGGCAATCAGTTTTTATTATTTAATGTACTAGATCGTAAGTTTAATATTTTTGGGTTCCCTTTCTGGCCACAAGATTTTCATTTAGTGGTAATGGCAATGATTATTGGGGTGATTTTTGTTGTTTTATTTACAGTGATATTTGGTAGAATATTTTGTGGCTGGATTTGCCCACAGACCATTTTTATGGAAATGGTTTTTAGAAAAATTGAATATATAATTGAGGGCGATAGAGGAGCACAAATTCGCTTAAAAAAGCAACCTTGGAATACTGAAAAGATAAAGAAAAGAGTATTAAAATGGATTATCTTCTTTATCATATCTTTTTTAATAGCGAATGCTTTTTTAGCTTATTTCATAGGTGGAGATATATTAATACAGTATATATTCAAGGAGCCTACCTTACACATAAGTACTTTAGTTTCTTTATTAATTTTTACTACCGTTTTCTTTTTTGTGTTTTTATGGTTTAGAGAGCAAGTATGTATTATAGCTTGTCCTTATGGTAGGCTTCAAGGAGTTTTGTTAGATAATAAAACCATCAACATTGCTTATGATTATGTAAGAGGAGAAAAAAAAGAAGGTAGAGCAAAATTTAAAAAAAAAGAAGACAGGGGAGCTAGCGGAAAAGGAGATTGTATAGATTGTAATCAGTGTGTACAAGTTTGCCCAACAGGTATAGATATTAGAAATGGCACCCAGCTAGAATGTGTAAACTGTACTGCTTGTATAGATGCATGCGACTTTATGATGGAAAAGGTAAACCTACCTAAAGGATTAATTCGTTATGATTCTGAAGATAATATTAACAAAGGAGAAAAAAACATTTTTACTTTTAGAAAAAAGGCTTATACAGCAGTATTAATAGTTCTAATGGGGATTATGGGGGTAATGCTTTTTATGAGAAATGATGTAGAAGCAACTCTAATTAAATTACCAGGTCAATTATACGAACGTACAGAGAATAATACAATAAGTAATGTTTATAGCTATAAGTTAGTTAATAAAACGGTAAAAGATATTACCAATATAGAGTTTAGGCTATTATCTCATACAGGAGAGGTGAAACCAGTAGGAATTAATAGTATTATACTAAAAAAACAAGCACTTACAAAAGGTACTTTATTTATTAATATTCCATTAAGTGAATTGAAAAAAGACAGAGAAAAAATTAAAATAGGAATTTTTTCTAATAATAAGAAAATAGAAACCACAACTACTAATTTTTTAGGGCCTAGAAAATTTAGGTAGTTATTAAAACGATATGATATGAAGATAAATTGGGGAGGAGGAATAGTTATAGCTATAGTTTTATTTATGGCGTTTATATTATTTTTTGTAGTAAAAATGTCTACAAATAGTGAGTATGATCATGATTTAGTAACCGAAAATTATTATAAAAGCGAATTAGCTTTTCAAGAAGAAATCGATAAAGAAAAAAACTTAAATATGCTTTTAGACCCTATAGGTTTAGAACTAAAAGCAGATGGTGTTTTAATAAGTTTTCCTGATGAATTAAACCCTCATAAATTAAACGGAAAAGTGTTCCTGTACAGACCATCTAACAAGAATATGGATATAGAAATTCCTCTAAAAATTTCTTCCAACATCTTATTTTTACCGAAACAAGATCTTGTGGGTGGTCGCTGGAACTTAGTAATAGATTTTACCCATAATGATATTCCTTATTTATATAAAAAAGAACTGATATTATAAATGTTAGTTTGGTCTGGACTCATATTAGGTTTTTTAGGAAGTTTTCACTGTATAGGTATGTGCGGACCTTTGGCCGTAATGTTACCTATTAGTAACAATCAACTAAATAAAAAGCATGGTCAAATTTTATTGTATCATTTGGGTAGAATAGTTGCTTACTCTATTTTAGGATTATTATTTGGGATAGCGGGTAAAGGATTTCAATTTGCTGGAATTCAACAACAACTGTCAATTTTAATAGGTGTAATAATGATTCTGTTGGTAGTGTTCCCTAAAGTAAGTAATAGACTAACAATTCGTTTGTTGGTAATTAATATTTTGTTGACAAGATTGAAAAAGCAAATGGGATTATATTTAAAAAAGGACTCTTATTATGCACTGTTTTGTTTTGGTTTTTTTAATGGTTTTCTTCCTTGTGGAATGGTTTATATAGCTTTAGTAGGAGCTATTGCTATGCCAAGTCTGTTAGAGTCTTCGTTATATATGTTGCTTTATGGTTTAGGAACAGTTCCTTTATTAAGTGTCTTATTATATATCAAGAATAGCTTTTCCATAAAGTTTAAAAAGCAATTACAGAGAATAATACCATTTTTTGTTGTTGCTATAGGGATACTCTTTATTCTACGAGGATTAGGTTTGGGTATACCTTATGTTTCACCCTCAGACAATACACTATTCATTAATATCTCGGCTAAATATTGTCATGAATAAGTATTTGTATATTTACGGTTAAATTGTTTTGTTTTGAGATTATTATTGATTTTCCTATTATTCATTTTTTGTGGTCAACCTTCTTCTGAAAATTATTTAGGTAGATGGAAATTGTTAGGTGGATCTGTAGTTGAGATTTATAAAAATAATGGCATTTATGAAGGTAAAATTATCAAGAGATCTAATTTTCCTATATATAATAGAAATGGTTTAGATAATAAAAACCCGAATAAAGACCTAAGAAATCAACCTATAGTAGGGTTAGTAATTTTAAAAAATATGTGCTATAAGGATGGTGTGTTATCTGGAGGAACTCTTTATAATTCTGATAAAGGAGAAACGTATCAAGTAAAATTAGAAATTTATCAGGATAATATAAATGAATGTTGGGTAGAAGTATTTGACAAAGAAAAAAACAAAAAGTTTAAAATTCATAGACTAGTTAATTAGTCTTTCAAGATAAAATGTAGTCTACCCAAAATAATAAGTTCAGACTTATTTTTGTTAGCATAGCTAGAAGCCACTTCGTTAGCAGTTTTGTAAATAAATGTTTTTATTTCATCAGAAAATAAATTAGGGTTGTTTGATTTAAATGCTTTAAACTCTTCTAAAATCTCATCTACGCTTTGTGGGTATTTGCATAAATGATCAAAAACGTTTTTAAGTTGAGGTAGATTTTTAGTTTTATTAGAATCTAAATTGTATAAATCCCAATTTCTATCAACTATTTGTTTAATTATTTTGTATTCTTCTTCTGCAATATTGTTATCTACAATCGCAATAGCGTATAATACCTTACCAACTTTTTGAAAAAAAGTTTTTAAATCATTTTCCATAATTTTTAGTTTAAAAGTAAAATAGTTTCTCCAGTAATGTTCTTAGGTACGAATATAACTATGAAATTACATATAAAATAGCAGAAATAACATTTATCATACATTACTTAGTTTAGTAGTGATAATATAGTTATTTAAAAAAATGAATAACTATGATAATTATCATTTCATATAAAATTATCAGGAGGTAATTTTGATGTATGAAAATAGAACAATTATACACCAAATGTTTATCTGAAGCTACTTATTATATAATGTCTAAAGGTGAAGCAGCAGTTATAGACCCTTTAAGAGATATAGCTTCTTACTTAGAAAAAGCGAAAAGAGATAAAGCTAAAATTAAATACGTTTTTCTAACCCATTTTCATGCAGATTATGTATCCGGTCATGTTGATTTAGCTAAGGCTACAGGAGCTACTATAGTTTATGGGCCAACTGCTACTGCTGATTTTGATTTTTACAAGGGAAAAGATAATGAGTTGTTTACAATAGGTCGTTTAAAATTAAAATTATTGCATACTCCAGGTCATACCTTAGAGTCTTCTTCGTATTTGTTATTTGATGAAGAGGAGAAAGAATATTGCTTGTTTTCTGGAGATACATTATTTATTAACGATGTTGGAAGACCTGATTTAGCAGTAACAAGTTCAATTACCAAAGAAGAATTAACTGAAAAGTTATATTATTCATTACACGAAAAAATATTGGGTTTACCAGATCATGTATTAATTTATCCAAATCATGGTAAAGGTTCAGCATGTGGCAAGAATATGAGTAATGAAACCTATGATACTTTAGCGAATCAAAAAAAGGTCAACTATGCTTTGAATACAGATCTAAGTAAAGAAGAATTTGTTAAACAAGTATTGAACGGTTTGGCAGTACCACCTCAATATTTTCCTAAAAACGCTAAAATGAATAAGAGAGTTAATACTTCTATTAATGAAATTATAGCAAGAGGAATGTCACCAATAGAAGTGAATCAATATCAACACTATTTGTCTTTAGAAAATGTTATGTTATTAGATGTTAGGTCTCCAAAGGAATATTTAGAGAAGCACATTCCAAATTCAGTTTTCATTGGTTTAGATGGTACTTTTGCATCGTGGGTAGGTACTTTAATAGAAAATATAAATCAACCAATAATACTATTGGCTCCTGACGGAAGAGAAGAAGAAGCAGTAACAAGATTAGCTAGGGTTGGTTATGATAATGTTTTAGGATATATAAAAGGAGGAATTAATGCCTGGGAAAAAGAAGGGTTAATTATAGAATCGATTCAAAATTTAGAAGCAGATGATTTAGAATTATTAGATAAAGAAAGCTCTTTCTTAGATGTAAGAAGTATAAAAGAATTCGGTGATGATAGGGTAAATGTTTCAGAGAATTTGCCATTAAATCATATACATGTTGCAGCTAATAGTTTTGAAAAAGAAAAAGAATACTTTGTTTATTGTAAAAGCGGATATAGATCTGTAATAGCGATTTCCTTTTTAAAGCAAAAAGGCTTCAATAATTTAATTAATATTAACGGAGGTTTTAATGCAATTAAAAAGTCTTTAATACCAACGAAGAATTGTAAAAAAAACTGTCCTACTTGTGCATGTAATAAGTAGAAGAGTTAGTTAGGTTAGTTGTTAAAAGCCTCATTTAAAAATGAGGCTTTTTTTATTATTTATATTTTAAATGTTACAACAGGAATATCAGCATGATTAGCAACATTTTCTCCTATGCTACCTTTAATAATATGTGCCAAACCTTTTCTACCATGAGTTGGAATACCAATTAAGTCGGCATTAACCTTTTGGCAGTAGTTTAAAATTCCTTGTTCTACATCGTAATCGTTATGAATAGCAAAACTAATTTCATCGGCAGGAGTTTCTACTTTTTGTAAAAATAGAGAAACCTGTTTTTCTATTTCTGTACTATTTTTAAAGTCTTTAGGTGTATTGATATATAGAAGGTTGATCTTTGTATTAATGGTTTTAGCAAAGTTTTTAGCTTTTTTAAAAGCCTCATAGCAATCTTCAACAAAGTTTGAAGCGAATACAAACTTATTGAAAGATATATCTTCTTGGTTTTCTTTAACTACCAATACAGGAATATCTGAACTTCTAACTACCTTTTCAGTATTAGAGCCAACAAACAATTCTTTAGCCCCACTAACACCGTGAGATCCCATTATAATAATATCTGCGTCTTCTTTTTTTGCAGAATCTATTATACCTTCAAAAGCTTTGTGGTGCTGTATTGCTTCTGTAACAGTAATACCACCTAAATAGTCTTTATCTAAAAAATCAGAAAATCGTTGTTTAGCAAGCTTGCTAAATAATAATAGTTCAGGATACTCTTCAGAAGTTTCTTTAGTTAAAATGGTTTCTGGAATATCTAACATGTGTAGTGCAATGATTTCGGCATTAAAATTCTTAGCTAATTTTGCTGCAGTTTCTAAAGCGTATTCAGATTCTTTTGAAAAATCTGTTGGTACTAAAATCTTGTTCATAATGGTAAATTATAATTAGTTGTTATTAAATTGTTTTTGAAAAAACTTGAGTATCTGGTTTTTTGCGCTGTAAATGAGCATCAAAAGCCATGCATACATTTCTTACATAAGCTCTTGCATGATCAGGAACTATTAGTGAGTTTTCTTTAAGTATAACTAGCTCATCTTTTATGAGTTCATTTAACTTTTTAAGGTGTAGCTTTAAACCTTTAATTTTTAAAGACGGAGTCTGCCATTCTGTTTTGAAATGACACATAATATTTAAAATATGTTGCCTTAATATCAAGTCTTCATTATTTAATATATGTCCCCTGAAAATAGCTAACTTTCCTTTGTTAATTTGCTCAATATATGCTTTAACACTTTTTTCATTTTGGGCAAATGCATACCAAGAATCGCTAATAGCCGACATACCTAGGCCAATCATTAACTGGGTTTTATTGGCAGTGTAACCCATAAAGTTTCTGTGCAATGTGTTAGTTTCAGTAGCCGCATATAGATTATCTGTTTTTAAAGCAAAGTGATCCATGCCTATTTCGATATAACCAACTTCTTCTAACCATTGTTTTCCTTTTTGATACAGCATGCGTTTTTCTTTATCTTGGGGTAAATCACTTTCATTGAAACCTCTTTGACCAACTCCTTTAACCCAAGGAACATGGGCATAGCTATAAAAAGCAATTCTGTCTGGTAATAGTTCTTTGGTTTTAGAAATAGTGTATTCTATATCTTGTAGTTTTTGAAATGGTAAACCAAAAATGATGTCATGACTAATAGAAGTATAACCTATTTCTCTTGACCATTCTGTTACTTGTTTTACTTGATTAAAAGTTTGTTTACGATTAATAGCCTTCTGTACGGTTTCATTATAGTCTTGAATTCCAAAGCTAACTCTTCTAAATCCTAATTTGTATAAAGCTTCTAAGTGATTTTTAGTGGTATTTCCTGGGTGTCCCTCAAAACTAAATTCATAATTTGGATGAATATCAGCTAGTTTTAGAATGCTCTTAACTAGTCTAGTTAAATTTTGAGTGTTAAAAAATGTTGGTGTGCCACCACCCAAGTGAATTTCTTTTATAATTGGCTTTTCTAACACCAAATCTAAATACAGATTCCACTCTTTTAGAACAGTATCAATATAAGAGTCTTCTACTTCATGGCGTTTGGTAATGTGTTTATGGCAAGCACAAAAAGTACATAGACTTTCACAAAAGGGTAAGTGTATGTATAAACTAATGCCTTCTTTTTGATTGGATTCAGAAAATGATTTTTGATATGACTGAACCCAGTTTATAGTTCTAAAATCTTTTTCATTCCAAAATGGAACAGTAGGATAACTGGTATAGCGAGGTCCTGGTATGTTGTATTTCTGTATTAAAGACATATTATATATAACTTTAATGTAAAAGTATACAGTAGTATTCTTTTAAAGAATGATATATATCATGTTAGATTAATGTTATTTATTGTCTATAATGCTTGATTTATTTTTTTGAGTAAAAATATCATGATAAATTAATTATATTTGAATCTGATGAATTTAAAGCAATGGAGGTACTATTTTTATTGTTAAAAAAGGTTCAATAACTTTATATATATGGTTGAATTAGCAGGAATAATAATATTAGGAATTTTAGCACAATGGGTAGCTTGGAAATTTAAAATCCCAGCTATTTTACCACTAATTTTAATTGGTTTATTAGTTGGGCCAATTGCAGCTGAATATTTGAGTGCAGACGGTTCTAAATGGATTGAACCTGTTTGGAATGGTAAAAAAGGACTTTTTCCAGGAGAAAGTTTATACTATTTTGTGTCTCTGGCTATTAGTATTATCCTTTTTGAAGGAGGTTTAACATTAAAAAGAGATGAAATAAAAAATGTAGGTCCAGTTATTTCTAAATTAATAACTTTAGGCTCTGCTATAACTTTTTTTGGAGCTGGTATCATAGCTCATTTTGTTTTTGAACTAGGTTGGGATTTATCTTTCTTGTTTTCAGCACTAATTATAGTAACAGGGCCAACCGTTATAACACCTATATTAAGAAATATTCCTTTAAAAAAAGATGTGTCTGCTGTATTAAAATGGGAGGGTATTTTAATTGATCCTATAGGGGCTTTAGTTGCCGTTTTAGTATTTGAGTTTATTAGCGTTGGTGGAGGTGGAGGTTTTACAAAAACAGCTCTGATAGAGTTTGGAAAAATATTACTTTTTGGTACTACATTTGGCTTTACGTTTGCACACGCATTAGCTTTTGCTATTAATAAAAAATTTATCCCTCATTATTTACTAAATGTTGTTTCGCTTTCTACAGTATTATTAGTTTTTGTAGAGTCAGAAATATTTGCTCATGAATCTGGGTTGCTTGCAGTAGTTGTTATGGGTATGGTTTTAGGTAATAGCAAATTAAAGAATATAAAAGAACTTTTATACTTTAAAGAGTCATTAAGTGTATTGTTAATATCAATCTTATTTATATTGTTGGCAGCAAATATTAATATGAGTGATATGATGCTGTTATATAACTGGGAAACAGTTATACTTTTTGCTTTAGTAGTTTTTGTAGTAAGACCAATTGCCGTATTGTTAAGTACCACAAAATCTAAATTAAAGTTCAACGAAAAACTTTTTATTAGTTGGGTAGGACCTAGAGGTATAGTTGCAGCAGGTATAGCTTCATTATTTGGAGGAAAACTAATTAAGCAGGGTGTTGAAGGAGCAGAGTATATAACACCTTTAGTATTTATGATTGTTTTAGGTACTGTATTGCTAAACGCTACAACTGCTAGATTGTTTGCTAAATTAGTAGGTGTGTTTTTGAAAAACTCTGAGGGAGTATTGATTATTGGAGCCTCTAAGTTATCGCGATTAATAGCAGTTTATTTACAAGAAAACGATAGAGACGTGGTCTTGATTGATACCAATGAAGAAAATGTTAAAAAATCTATTTCAGAAGGGTTAAAAGCATTAAATATCGATATTTTTTCAAGCGAATTAGATGATGATATAGAATTGAATGATATAGGATATTTATTGGCTCTTACCGGAAGTTCAAATATTAATACCTCTGCAGTTACTAGGCTTAAAAAGCAGTTTGGAGAGAATGGATATTTTAGAGTACGTACCAATGGAGAAGTACAAGACCCAAATGATGAAAACGGTTGGCTTTTTCCCATTAACAAAGATTTTATAAACCTAACTAGCATTACAAAAAACTATCCTTATATTGGTGAAATAGATCTAGAAGACGGAGTAGGTTACGAAGATATAATGAGTTTGTTTAATGGAAAAAATAACTCTGCACCTCTATTTATTAAAAATAAAGACGGAAAGCTCGATGTAATTACTTCTCAACTAGAAAACAAAGAGTTTGCCCATAATATGAAATTGGTTTATTTAGGAGAGAAAATAGAAAAACTATAGCATTTCAGGTTTAGTAATGAATATTAATGATATACTTGGAACATACAATGTTATAGGTAAAAACCAAGAAGATACAGAAGTTACATATTCAGGAATTTTAAGTTTAAGTATAGACCAAAACCGAAGAGTAATAGCCAAGTGGGTCATTAATAATACTCAAAAACAATCGGGTATAGGTTTTTTCAAGGACAATATTCTTGTTATTAATTTTTCTTATTATGGAGACGATAATAAATTGTATACAGGCGTAGTAGTATATAAATGCTTGACGAAATCTCTGTTAGAAGGTTTTTGGTCTGAAGAGTATGGAGACCCTAATTACTTAGGAGAAGAACGATGCTTTAGAGTTGAAGAAAGTAAAGAACTGAATTAATTTCCTTATCATTTTTTTAAAAAGTACTTCCTAGTATTACAGCTTGAATCAGGAGCTATAATTAGTTTTTTTCTTGATTTTTTCGTATTTTAATGAAAGCAAGTTTATTAGTATTCTTGCTATGTGTGACCAAAAATGTATGAGGTCAAAATAAGACATATTTACGGTATGTTTTTAAGAAAGGAGATGAGTCATGAAAGCGAAAAAAAATCCCAATATAGACATTTCCAAAAGCAGCTCGATTTATTTTGCGTTAGGGCTAGCTGTAATGATGTTTGTGGTTTATTTAGGTATGAACCATAAATCTTATAAAAAAGCTAAGCAAGAGGTAATAGTATTGAAAGTAGATGCTAGCAGTGAAGAAGAAATACCTATAACAGAATTAAAAAATTTGCCTCCACCTCCGCCGCCACCTCCAGCACCAGTGGTAATTGAAATTGTAGAAAACGAAGAAGAAATTATTGAAACTGTAATTGAGTCAACAGAAACCGATGAATCTGAAGAAATAGAAACCGTAGAATTGAAAGTTGAAGAAGTAATTATAAATGAGGTAGAAGAAGAAATAGAAGTGCCATTTACGGTTATAGAAAATGTTCCTATATTTCCGGGCTGTGAAACCTATAAAACAAATTCAGATCGTAAAAAATGCATGTCTGTTAAGATATCCAAGTTTGTAAGTAAAAAATTTGATAATAGTTTAGCTGCCGATTTAGGTCTTTCTGGAAAAATGCGAATAAGTGTAATATTTAAAATTGATAAGAAAGGAAATGTGGTTAAAGTACGTGCAAGAGCTCCTCATCCTGAATTGGTTAAAGAAGCAGAGCAAGTAGTTAACTCTTTACCAAAGATGAAACCAGGAATACAAATGGGTAAACCAGTAACAGTATCATACTCCTTACCAATATTATTTGAAGTTAGAGAATAAATAATACACAATTCTTTTTAAGGTAAATAGTATGGATTTAAAAGGGTAAAAACTTGTATTGAGAACTATTTAGTACTAAATTTTATTCTCGATACAAGTTTTTACTTGAATAGATAAGAATTTCTTCTTACTGTAAATGTTTCTTTTTAGGTACTCAAACGTTTTTATTTTTCCATTTAATATTACAACCAATGCTAGGTTTTTGAGTAAAATTGATAGCTGTTTGTTTAAGAGTATGTTGTATAGCTTTCCTTAAATCTTCTCCTGTTACGGGTATACCGTTATCAGGTCTAGAGTTGTCTAACTGACCGCGATAGGTTAGCATTAAATCACTGTCGAATAGATAAAAATCAGGAGTACATGCAGCATCATAAGCTTTAGCTACTTCTTGGCTTTCATCGTACAAATACGGAAAAGGATATTCATTTTCTTTAGCATGTTCTGTCATTAAATCAGGAGCATCTTGAGGATAGTTTTCTACATCGTTACTGCTTATAGCAATAAAAGAAACTCCTTCGCTATTATATTCCTTGGCTATTTTTACCAATTCTTTGTTTACATGAACAACAAATGGACAGTGATTGCAAATAAACATTACAACTGTACCGTTTTTACCTTTTAAATTTTCTAATGATAATATTTGATTACTAACAGTATCAGGGAGTTCGAAATGAGGAGCTCTTGTACCTAAAGCTAACATATTAGATGGTGTTCTTGCCATGATTTTTTGTTTTATTTTTTGTAGATACTAATTAATTAAAGCACTAAATTTATAAGCTTTTTTATTAGAAATAAATATATAGATTTAAAATATAAGATATGGAGATAAGTTGGAGTGATTTTGAAAAAATAGACATTCGTATAGGTACAATAGTTACAGCTCAAGTATTTGAAAAAGCTAGAAGACCTGCTTATATATTAGAAATTGATTTTGGCGATTTAGGTGTTTTAAAAAGCTCTGCCCAAATAACCGATCTATATAACACAGACGAATTAGTAGGTAAACAAGTGGTAGCAGTAGTTAACTTTCCTAAAAAGCAAATAGCCAATATAATGAGTGAGTGTTTAGTGTTAGGAGGGGTAGGAGGTAAAGATGGAGTTGTACTTTTACAACCAGAGCAACAAGTAAGTAACGGAACCAAAATTGCATAAAAAAAGCTCAATTATATATAATTGAGCTTTTATAAATATTGTGAGTTCGATTAAATATCATCGAAACTAATATCTGTAAAACTGTCTGAACTCTTGTTAGTTTCTATAGTTTCATATTCTTTTTTAAAGTCTTTTTGATGGCGCTCAGAAATTACCTCTTCTCCTTTTTCTCCAATAATATAATCGGTCATTTCGCCAATTATTTCATTAAAAGCAGCAAAATCTTCTTTGTATAAATAGATTTTATGTTTTTTATAATGGAAAGAACCATCGTCATTAGTAAATTTTTTACTTTCGGTAATGGTTAAATAATAATCTCCAGCCTTAGTAGCTCTTACATCAAAGAAATAAGTCCTTCTTCCAGCTCTTAATACTTTAGAAAAAATATCTTCTTTTTCTAATAATTCTTTATCGTTCATAATCGTTTCTTAAAATGTATTATTAAAATTGATACCCAAAAATGCTAAAAAAAATGCGTACTGCCAACTTTTTTTAATTTTCTTTTTCAGCAAGTTGTTTTTCGTATAAATCTTTGTAATGTCCTTCTATATTCACTAACTCTTGATGTGTACCACTTTGAATTATGCTACCTTTCTCTAATACAATAATTTGGTCTGCATTCTTTGCAGAAGAAATTCTATGACTTACAATAATGGTAGTTGCATTATGAGTAACTCTATTAAGGTTACTTAAAATAAGTTCTTCAGTTTCTGTATCTACAGCAGATAGGCAATCGTCTAATAATAATATTTCGGGATTTTTTATTAAGGCTCTGGCTATAGATACTCTTTGCTTTTGGCCGCCTGAAAGAGTAATACCTCTTTCTCCTAAAACCGTTTGATATTTATTTTTGAAACCTAAAATATTATCGTGTACTACCGCATCTTTTGCAGCTTGAATCACCATTTGTTTATCTGGGTTTTCAATGCCAAAGCCAATATTATTATAAATAGTATCCGAAAATAAAAACGGATCTTGTGGTACAGTGGCTATATTAGACCGCAAGAGGTTTAAATTGTGTTGGTTAATTGGTTTACCTCCAATTAATAACTCTCCAGAATTAATGTTATACAATCTTGAAACCAGTTGTAACAAGGTAGATTTTCCAGAACCTGTTTTACCAATCACTGCTAAAGTTTTTCCCTTTTCTAATTTGAAAGAAACATTTTTCAATGCAGTTATTTGGGTATCTGGATAAGTAAAGCTTACATTGTTAAAAACGATATCAGACTCAAATGGGTAAGTACTGTTGTTTTCATTTTTAATTTCAGGAGTTACTTTTAAAAATTCATTGATTCTTTTTTGAGAAGCTTCAGCTTGTTGAATAATAGAAGTTACCCATCCTACTGTTGCAACAGGCCATGTAAGCATGTTAACATATAAAATAAATTCTATTAAGGTTCCAATATCTTGTATGTGTCCTTCTATATATTGTTGTCCACCTATGTAAATTACCAATATATTACTTAAACCTATTAATAAAATCATAAACGGGAAAAACCAAGCTTGTACTCTTACCAAGCTCATGTTTTTATCTTTACTATCATTAGATAAGGTTGTAAACTTAGAACTTACATTTTGTTCTAATCCATAAGCTTTAATTACAGATATACCAGAAAATGACTCTTGAGTAAAAATAGTTAATTTAGAAAGGTATTGCTGTACAATGGTACTTCTTATATGAATTTCTTTACTTAATTTATAAATAGCTATAGATAAAACTGGCAGAGGTAATAAAGTATACATAGCAAGTTTAGGAGCAGTACTAACCATAAGAGGAATAACTATTGCAAATAAAGTAATGGTATTGATACTATACATTAAAGCTGGACCAAAATACATACGAACCTTACCCACATCCTCACTAATACGATTCATTAAATCTCCAATTCTATTTTGCTTATAGAAAGACAATGAAAGTTTTTGGTAGTGCTGATACACTTCATTTTTTAAATCAAATTCTATTAGCCTAGACATGACAATAAGCGTCTGTCTCATTAAAAAAGTAAAGAAAGCACCAATTAAGCTAACGCCAATAATAAGCATAATATAATACAGTAATTCATTTTTTAAAGTAGCTATATCGTTTGATTCGGTTTCAATGTATGTTTCAATAATAGCTATAGCATCTCCTAAAAATTTAGGAGTGAAAACTAAAAATATTCGAGCTATTACGGTAATTAATAAACCAATAAATAAGCGGTACTTATGTTTTAAAAAATAACGATTAAGGTATTTAAGTTCTTTCATTTAATATGAGCTCATCGCAGAGCTTTTTTGTTGATAATTATTCATTTTATAAAGCATTTTTTTGTTTAAAAATGAATAATCGTGTAATTTCGCACTCCTAATTTGAGAGATTTATAAAAATCTCGGTATTAATTAAAAACAATATAACTAATGACATCTGAAATAATTAACAGTAAAGATTTACCAAAAGTTGACCCCGTTTTTGGACAGTTATCTTTTGATAATCATGAGCAAATTGTTTTCTGTAACGACAAAGATACCGGATTAAAAGCAATTATTGGTATACATAACACAGTTTTAGGACCTGCCTTAGGAGGAACTAGAATGTGGCAATATAATAATGAGTGGGAAGCGTTGAATGACGTTTTGCGCTTGTCTAGAGGAATGACTTTTAAATCTGCTGTTGCCGGTTTAAACCTTGGAGGAGGAAAAGCGGTTATTATAGGTAACGCTAAAACTCAAAAGACTCCTGAGTTAATGAAAAAATTCGGTGAGTTTGTACATTCTCTAAGTGGAAAGTATATTACAGCAGAAGATGTTGGAATGGAAACTTCAGACATGGATTTAGTTAGAGATGTAACACCTTATGTTACAGGTATTTCTGAAAGCAGAGGAGGAGCAGGAAATCCATCACCTATTACGGCTTATGGAGTTTTTATGGGAATGAAAGCTGCTGCAAAGCAAAAATATGGATCTGATGTTTTAGAAGATAAAAGAGTAATTGTTCAAGGAATTGGACACGTAGGAGAATCTCTTGTAGAGCATTTAACTAATGAAGGTGCTAAAGTTGTTATTGCAGACATTAACCAAGAGCGTTTAGAAGCGGTTAGTAAAAAATATGGTGCTACTATATTTACAGGTGATAACTTATATGGTTTAGATGCAGATATTTATGCTCCATGTGCATTGGGTGCAACAGTAAATGATGCAACAATAAACCAGTTAAAGGTAGATATTATTGCTGGAGCAGCTAATAACCAATTAGCTAACGAAGTAGTTCACGGAAATATGTTACAAGAAAAGGGTATCTTATATGCTCCAGATTTTGTTGTAAATGCAGGAGGTATTATAAATGTTTATGCAGAGTTAGAAGGATATGGTAAAACAGAAATCATGCGTAAAACAGAAAATATCTACAATACAACCCTAGAGATATTTAATTTAGCAGATTCTAAAGGTATTACTACTCATGCTGCTTCTTTAGAAGTAGCAAAAGCTAGAATTGAAACTAGAAAAAAAGAAAACCAGCAGTAGGTTTTAGATTATAATATAGTATTTTTGCAAAGCGAAAGGATGTTCCTTTCGCTTTGTTTCTATAAAAAGTTCTTATCCATGTTAAACAGAAGACATATTCGTAAAAAAGTAATGCAAAGTCTTTTTGAATTACAATTAACTAATAGTCAGAATTTAGATCCAGCATATAAAAAGCTAAACGATAGCTTACAAAATGTACATAATTTATATGCTTTACAGTTACAGTTATTTACAGTAATCTTACAAAAGGCCCAGAAACTAAACAAAGCTTCTCAAGAAACATTATTATCTGCTAATAAAAGCGACAAGGCGGTTCGACTAGTGAACAATATGTTCTTTAATCATATTAACTCTAGTCAGGAGTTAGCAATGTTTATAGAAAATAATAAGTTAGCTAATTGGGAGTTAGATGATGAATATGCGAGCTTGTTTTTAAATGAAATTTTAAGTTCTGAGTTTTATCAAAAATATACTCAAGAGTCGAGTTCATTCGAAAAGGATAGAGAATTAATTTTATTTGTATTCAAGAAAATTATAGCACCTAACGATAAGTTGTATTCTTATTATGAAGATTCATGCATTAGCTGGGTAGACGATTTACCAATTGTAAATACAGTTATACTTAAGCAATTAAAAAAGATGAATATTGCCGAGCCATTAGAAATGGTTAAGCTGTATAAAGATGCAGAAGATAAAATGTTTGCAAGAACTTTATTAAATAAAGTGTATTTAAACGATGATGAGTTGGCTAAATATGTAGATGAAAAAACACCAAAATGGGATGCAGATAGAATAGCTACAATAGATGCTATTTTAATGAAAATGGCCATTTGTGAATTTTTAAAATTCCCATCTATCCCCGTAAAAGTAACTATTAATGAATATTTAGAAATAGCTAAAGAATATTCAACAAAGAAAAGTAGTGTATTTATAAATGGTATTTTAGATAGTTTATCTAAAGATTTTAAGGAAGCAAATAAACTTCAAAAAATGGGTAGAGGCTTGATGTAATACACAGAAATTAGTACATTTACGACACTTTAAAATAAATTATTTAAAAATAGCGATATGAAAAGAATAAAAATGTTAGCCTTAACGGCTATATGTGGATTAGCATTAGTATCATGTAAGCAAGAAAATGCTGCAGCTAAAATTGACGAAGCGAATATTTCTGCTGCTGCTGAAAGAGATGCAAATTCAGGAAAGTTTCCGGTAATGACTTTTGATAAAGTTGAGCATGATTTTGGAACTATTAAGCAAGGAGATCAAGTAGAAACTACTTTTAATTTTAAAAACACAGGAGAGAAGCCATTAGTAATAGTTGGTATTAAAGGATCTTGTGGATGTACTATCCCTAATGATTGGCCAAGAGAAGCAATTGCTCCAGGTGGTGAAGGAAAGTTTTCTGTTAAATTCAACTCTAGAGGAAAGAAAAATTTAGCACAACAAACTGTAACCATTACTGCTAACACTGAAAAAGGAAGAGAAACTGTTAAAATCAAAGCTATGGTAGAAGTGCCAGAAGCAGATGTAACTTTAGCAAAACCAGTTGCAAAAACTCCAGCGGTAACTAAATAATAATATATGCAAGAATTTTTACAGTCGATGGGATCTATGGCTCCTATGTTATTGTTATTTGTAGTAGCGTACTTATTTTTTATAAGACCTCAAGTTAAAAAACAAAAACAAGAGGTTAATTTTACTAAAGAAGTAAAAAAAGGAGATAAAGTAGTTACTAAAAGTGGTATGCACGGTAAAATAGTAGAAATAAATGACACCGATAACACTTGTGTTATAGAAACAAGTGCTGGTAAAATTAAGTTTGAACGTACCGCATTATCTTTAGAATTAAGTAACAAACTTAAAAAGTAATTGTTTTTACTTTTCAATATTAAAAGCAGCTTATAAAGCTGCTTTTTTTGTTTCTACAGGAACTTAAATATTAAGCTATGTAAAAAAAATAACTGATTTAATTAAACTTTAGTAACTTTGTATAGCTTTATGAAACAAGTGTTGAATAAAATATGGTCACTATTTATGGCTTTTGTAGTTTTATTTTCTACAATGTCATTAACTGTTGATATGCATTATTGTGGCAATACTTTAGTAGATACAGCTATATTTAAAAAAGCTAAGGGATGTGGGATGGATATGGAATCACCTCAAACTGAAGGTTGCTCTATTTCTAAAAAAAGTTGCTGCGATGATAAGCAGATTACAATTAAAGGTCAAGACGAGCTAAAGCAATCTGTTGATACTATTACTTTTGAAAAGCAATTATTCTTAGCTTCTTTTATTTATACTTACATTCATTTATTTACAGAAGTAGATAAGAATGTTAATATTATTCAAGAATATAAACCTCCTTTGGTCGTCAGGCAGATATACAAGCTTGATGAGACTTACCTAATTTGATTTTTAAACAATAGACTTTGTTATCCAGTGGCTTTATGTCGTGTGGATAATTTGTTGTATTTGGTGTTTTTTAACACCTATGTCTAATTGTTTAATTATCAAAACTATGCTAAATAAAAGCATTAAATTTTTAATAGAAAATAAGCTTGTTGCTGTATTGCTTCTTATTCTTTTTATAGGATGGGGAACAGTAAATGCACCTTTTAATTGGGACACTGGGTTCTTACCAACTAATCCTGTTGCTGTAGATGCTATTCCTGATATTGGTGAAAATCAACAAATAGTATTTACAAAATGGGAAGGTCGCTCACCGCAAGATATAGAAGATCAAATTACCTACCCATTAACAACATCTTTATTAGGAATTTCGGGTGTAAAGACCATTCGAAGTTCGTCTATGTTTGGATTTTCAAGTATCTATATCATTTTTGAAGAAGATGTTGATTTCTATTGGAGTCGAAGCCGAATCCTTGAAAAGCTAAACTCATTACCAAGCAATTTATTACCCGAGAATGTTAATCCATCTTTAGGACCAGATGCCACCGGATTAGGGCAAATATTTTGGTATACCTTAGAAGGTAGAGATGAACAAGGAAACGTTACGGGTGGTTGGGATTTGCATGAATTAAGAAGTATTCAAGACTATTACGTAAAGTATGCTTTGTCTTCTGCAAATGGCGTTTCTGAAGTAGCTTCTATTGGTGGATATGTTCAGGAATACCAAGTTGATGTTAACCCAGAGCTAATGCGTCAATACAATATTGGTCTACACAATATTGTAAAGGCTGTTAAAGAAAGTAACAAGGACATTGGAGCGCAAACCATAGAGATTAATCAAGCCGAATATTTGGTAAGAGGTTTGGGGTATATCAAGTCAATTTCAGATATAGAAAATGCTGTAGTAACTTCTGAAGATTTCACGGCTATCAAAATAAAGGACATTGCAAATGTATCACTTGCACCAAAAGCAAGACGTGGTATTTTAGACAAGGAAGGTGCAGAAGTTGTTGGTGGTGTTGTAGTATCGAGATATGGAGCTAACCCTTTGGAAGTCATAAACAATGTAAAAGCTAAGATTAACGATATTAGTGCTGGATTGCCTTCAAAAGAATTCAAAGATGGTACAACATCACAACTTACAATAGTTCCATTCTACGACAGAACAGAACTAATTAAGGAAACATTAGGAACGCTTAATGAAGCATTGACTTTAGAAATTTTAATTACCATTTTGGTAATAATCATAATGGTATTTAATTTACGTGCTTCGGTCTTAATTTCAGGCTTACTTCCTGTAGCTGTGTTAATGGTATTTATAGCTATGAAGTTCTTTGGAGTAGATGCTAATATTGTTGCTCTTTCAGGCATTGCTATAGCCATTGGAACAATGGTAGATGTTGGTGTTATCCTTTCGGAAAACATTATAAGACATTTAGATGACAATGAGGAGAAGTTATCAATTAATACAGTGGTTTACAATGCTACATCAGAAGTTTCAGGTGCAATTATCACAGCAGTTTTAACAACTATCATCAGTTTTTTACCTGTATTTACAATGATTGGTGCCGAAGGAAAACTATTTAGACCATTGGCATTTACAAAAACCTTTGCACTTGTAGCATCTATATTGGTAGCGTTGTTTTTAATTCCACCATTTGCGGCCTATCTATTTAAAAAGAAAAATATTAAACAAAGCTTTAATTATGCTTTAAATGGACTTGTAGTTCTATTAGGAATAACTGCTGTCATTTTTGGTTATTGGCTTGGTATAATTCTAATTGCCTTTGGAGTTACATCCATATTAAAACTTCAGAATACAATAAAAGAACAACAGACCAATCTTATCAATATCATTATTTCAGCTTTAGCTATAGTATTCCTATTGGCTGAATATTGGAGACCTTTAGGTGTCGATAAAAGTATTTTCTTGAACTTGATTTTTGTTGGTATTATTTGTTTTGGATTATTGGGAGTATTTACTGTATTTAGAAAATATTACACGCGTATTTTACATTGGGCTTTAGCTTATAAACTGTTATTCCTATCTATTCCAACAGCTATTGTTATTTGTGGGTTCTTAATAATGAAGAATACAGGCAAGGAATTTATGCCATCATTAAACGAAGGCTCATTTCTTTTAATGCCAACATCATTACCACATTCAGGGGTTGATGAAAATAAGCGTGTTCTTCAACAATTAGATATGGCAGTAGCTAGTATCCCAGAGATTGAAACCGTAGTAGGAAAGGCTGGTCGTGTAGAATCTTCGTTAGATCCAGCACCTTTATCCATGTATGAAAACTTAATTCAGTATAAACCTGAATACATGTTGAATGATAATGGAGAACGCCAACGCTATAAAGTGAATGAGGATGGTTTGTTTGAGTTGAAAAATGGTTCTTTTATAGCAAATCCGAATAACTCCAAAAATGTCACCTTGAGTGGAGTCGAAAGGTCTCGATTAATAGAAGATGATGATGGAGAGTTTTACAGAAATTGGCGACCAGAAATCAAATCAGCAGACGATATATGGCAAGAAATTGTTAGAGTAACCAAATTACCAGGGGTTACTTCAGCACCTAAATTGCAACCAATTGAAACCAGATTGGTAATGCTTCAAACGGGAATGCGTGCACCAATGGGAATTAAAGTGAAAGGGCAAGATTTAAAACAGATTGAAGCTTTTGGGGTTGAGTTAGAAAGCATTTTAAAACAAGTTGAAGGTGTTAAGAAGGAGGCTGTTTTTGCTGATAGAATTGTAGGAAAACCTTATCTATTAATTGATATTGACAGAGATAAGATAGGGCGTTATGGTATTTCAATTCAAGATGTGCAAGATGTCCTAAAGGTAGCTGTTGGTGGTATGGAAATAACACAAACTGTTGAAGGTCGAGAGCGTTATGGTGTTAGAGTACGTTATCCGAGGGAGTTAAGAGCAAATCCAACCGATTTAGAGAACATTTATGTTCCTGTAGCTAAAGGAAGCTTTATTCCTTTAAGTGAATTGGCAACTATAAAATATGAACAAGGCGCACACGTTATTAAAAGTGAAGATACCTTCTTAATTGGGTATGTTCTATTTGATAAGCTGAATGATTATGCTGAGGTAAGTGTTGTTGAAAATGCCCAAGATTTAATACAGTCTAAAATTGATTCAGGTGAATTGGTTGTTCCTAGAGGTATTAACTATCAGTTTACAGGAACGTATGAAAATCAACTTCGAGCAGAAAAGACACTATCTGTAGTTGTACCATTAGCTTTAATGATCATCTTTTTAATCTTGTACTTTCAATTCCGTTCAGTAGCTACTTCATTAATGGTATTTACAGGAATAGCTGTAGCCTTTGCAGGAGGATTTTTAATGATATGGTTATACGGCCAAGATTGGTTCTTGAATATTAACTTCTTTGGTGAGAACCTACGAGATTTATTCCAAATGCACCCAATTAATTTAAGTGTAGCAGTTTGGGTTGGATTTATAGCCTTATTCGGAATTGCTACCGATGATGGTGTTGTTATGGCAACTTATTTAACACAAACATTCGACAGAAATGCACCCAAAACAAAACAAGAAGTCAGAGCATCGGTTGTTGAAGCAGGTACAAAACGAATTCGTCCTTGTTTAATGACCACGGCAACAACCATATTAGCATTATTACCAGTTTTGACATCATCAGGAAGAGGAAGTGATATAATGATACCAATGGCAATTCCAAGTTTTGGAGGTATGTTAATTGCATTAATCACACTGTTTGTTGTGCCTGTTTTGTACAGCTGGAAACAAGAATTAAAACTTAAAAAGAATTAAGATGAAAAAGTTATTAATATTCCTTTTTGTAGTCTCAATATTTAATATATCTAAAGCTCAACAATTAAGTGATGTAATTGAAGAAGCATTATTGAGTAATCCTAAGATACAAGCTTTTGAATTAAAGTATCAAGTAGCAAAAGAAAAGGTTAACGAAGCTAATACTTTACCTAATACGCAATTAGGAGTTGGATATTTTGCTAGTGAACCTGAAACGAGAACAGGAGCGCAACGATTTAAAATTTCAATAAAGCAAATGTTGCCTTCTTTTGGGGTAATATCAGCACGAGAAAATTATATTAATTCATTGGCAGATGCTGTTTATGAAGACGTAACTTTAGAAAAAAGAAAACTGATTGTATCTGTATCTCAATCTTATTATAACCTATATACAATAACAGAAAAGCAAGCTATTTTAAATGATAACATTAAACTGCTTAAAACTTATGAAGAATTAGCATTGACTTCAGTTGAAGTTGATAAAGCTTCCGCTGTTGATGTGTTAAGATTGCAAATGAGACAGAATGAATTAGAACAGTTAAAACAGGTTTTAGAGCAAAATTATTTGGCAGAACTAACAACATTTAACAAGCTACTTAATAGAGATAAAACCACAGAAGTAATAATTACAAATAAATTAGATATCCCTTTAGAGAGTGAATTGATTAATTCAGATAATCTGGCTTTACATCCTGAGTTATTAAAATACGATAAGCTATACATCTCAGTAGAACAATCCGAATTGTTAAATCAGAAAGAAAGTAACCCAATGTTAGGTTTTGGCTTGGATTATATAGCTGTTTCAGAACGTCCAAATATGGATTTTAGTGACAATGGAAAGGATATTCTTATGCCTATGTTAAGTGTTTCTATACCAATTTTTAATAATAAGTATAAATCTATTTCAAAACAAAATGAGTTAAAGCAACAGAAGATTTTAGTTCAAAAGGAAAGCAGATTAAACAAACTAGAAACTTTACTTGACAAAGCAATTAAAAACAGTAATTCGGCAAGAATAAGTTATAATACACAAACTAAAAATTTGAAACAGGCAAAAGATGCTGAAAGCATTTTAGTGAAAAGCTATGAGACTGGAACCATTGATTTTAATGATGTTTTAGATGTTCAAGAGCTACAATTAAAATTTCAAATGAACCAAATCGACTCAGTAAAGAAGTATTATTTACAGAGAACCATTATTAATTACTTAACTAAATAGTTATGAAGCATACTTATAAAATAGTTGGAATGACTTGTGGTAATTGTAAAGCCACAATAGAGAAAAAAATAAGTGAATTGCAAGATGTTGAAAATGTTGAAGTTGATTTCGAAAAAGGAGAAGTAAGCATTTCGATGAGTAAACATATTGATATAATAGAATTGCAAAAGATATTACCATCAAAATACAGTATTTCTGAAAAAAAGTTCGTTACAACAAACACATCAAGTTTGGAAATTCAACAAGAAAAAAGCAAGTTAGGACAGCTTAAACCACTTTTGTTAATTATTTTTTATATAACATCGGCAAGTATACTGCTACATTTTAAAAATTGGAGTTGGAGCGATTTTATGATCGACTTTATGGGCTTGTTCTACATAGTTTTTAGTTTTTTTAAAATGCTAGATTTAAAAGGGTTCCCAGAGTCTTTTAGAATGTATGACCCCTTAGCAAAACAAGTCCCAGTTTATGGGTGGATTTACCCATTTATTGAGACAGCTTTAGGTTTAATGTTTTTAATGCGATTTGAAGTTAAAATCGCTCTAATAATTACACTTGTGGTATTAGGAATAACAACTATTGGTGTTATTAAAACACTATTAGATAAAAAATCTATTAGATGTGCTTGCTTGGGTACAGCCTTAAAACTTCCTATGACTGAAGCTACGTTTATAGAGAATGCCATTATGATAATTATGGCAATATTAATGTTATTAAATACACTTTAATATGAAAAAATATATAATTTATATCGGAATACTAATTGTTGGATTGCTCTTAGGTTGGTTGTTGTTTGGTGAATCATCTAACATTAAAAATGAGCATAATCATTCTGAAAAGGTATCAGAAAATCAGATGTGGACTTGTTCTATGCATCCACAAATTATGCAGCCAGAAGCTGGAGATTGCCCAATATGTGGTATGGATTTAATACCTGTCGAGGCCGGTGCAGGTGGTTTAAAACCTAATGAGTTTAAATTGACTAAAAACGCAATGGCTTTAGCTAATATCCAAACTTCTATAGTAGGAAATGTCCCTTTGGAGGGTAATACCATCAAACTATCAGGAAAGATAAAGGAAAATCAAAATACGAATGTAGTACAAGCAAGTTATTTTTCAGGTCGAATAGAACGTTTAAATATTAGTTCTGTAGGTGAAGAGGTTAGAAAGGGACAGTTATTAGCTACTATCTATTCGCCTGAATTGTTTTCAGCACAACAAGAATTAATTACAGCTTCTTCATTAAAAGATTCACAGCCTGCATTGTACAAAGCTGTTCGTAATAAATTGAAATTATGGAAAATTTCAGATCGTCAAATTAATCAGATAGAATCATCAGGTAAAGTAATGCAAAACTTTCCTATTTATGCCACCGTTTCGGGTACTGTATCTGAAAAATTAGTTGACCAAGGTGATTATGTGAAACAGGGACAGACTTTATTAAGAATAGCTAACTTACATACTGTTTGGGCATTGTTCGATGTTTATGAAAATCAAATTGAATTATTTAAAAAGGGGCAAAATATTACAATAACTACTAATGCTTATCCATACAAAGAGTTAAAGGGTAAGGTAGATTTTATAGACCCAATATTAAGTCAACAGACGAGGACTGCTAATCTTAGAGTAGTTTTAAATAATGAAAAAGGTGAATTAAAGGCAGGAATGTTTGTTGAAGGGATTCTAGAGAAGACAGTTTCTACATCAGAATCAAAAATAATAATACCATCATCATCTGTAATGTGGACAGGTAAACGTTCTGTAGTGTATTTAAAAACAAACCCAAAAGAACCCGTTTTTGAAATGCAAGTTGTAAAACTAGGATTGCAATTAGGAGATAAATATGAGGTTATAGAAGGGCTTAAAAATGGTGATGAGATAGTAAGCAATGGTACATTTACTGTAGATGCGTCTGCTCAGCTACAAGGTAAAAAATCTATGATGAATCAGAGTAATGATAGTAATGTATCAGAAGGGCAAGAAAATACTATTGAAATAGATTTTGATTCCGATGTACAAAAATCATTTAATGGAGTTATAGACTCTTATATAGAACTTAAAGATGCATTAATTAAATCGGATGTTTTGTTAGCATCATCTAAGAGTGAAGCATTTAGAAAGCAATTAGAAAAAATACCTGTAGAGTTAAGAGATAAAACACATAACTATTGGTTTTTATTACACAGTGCATCTAAAGAGATAAATAAAAAAGCGGATTTAGAATGGCAACGAAAAGAATTCAATATCATTTCAGATAAACTGATTGATATAGTTAAGAATATTGATGAGCTTAACGATAAGCTGTACATTCAGTTTTGTCCAATGGCAAATAATGATAAAGGAGCTTACTGGTTGAGTAAAGAAGAGCAAATACTTAATCCGTATTTTGGTGATATGATGCTGAAATGTGGAGAAGTAAAACAAGTAATAGAAAAACAATAATTAAATTTTAAACAATGAAAAAAGTGATTTTAAGTCTATCAATGATAGCAATGATTGGATTAACAGGATGTAATAATCAAGAAAAAAAACAAACAGAAAATGCAGCAATAGAAAACTCTAAAGAATTAGTAATAAAGGATGTTTCTTTTGGAGTTAGAGGAAATTGTGGTATGTGTAAAAATACTATAGAAAAAGCAGCAAATAGTGTTGATGGGGTTACTAGTGCAAATTGGGATGGAAACAAAAAGAAAATAGATGTGTCTTTTGATGAGTCTAAAACAAATTTAATGGCTATTCATAATGCTATTGCAGCTTCAGGTTACGATACAGAAAAAGTAGCTGGAAGTAAAGAAGCTTATAAAAACCTACCTGGTTGTTGTCAATACGATCATAGTATGAAAATGAATCAGTCTGGAGAAAATAAGTCAGATAATCATTCAGGTCATAATCATTAAAAGATATAGAATAATCAACTACATTATCGATCAAAAATAAAAAAGCCCAGTGATTACTGGGCTTTTTCGTTTATTAAGCGGAGAAAGAGGTATTTGAACCTTTTGTCTTTTGATATAGTTAATTTTATTAAAACCCTTAATTGTCAATAAGTTGTTAAAAATCTTAATATCTTTTCATATCGTAATATGATATTAAAACATAACTTTACTGTCAACGATTCTGTCAACTGATAAAAAGTTATGAGAAGTACATTTAATCTTAAAGAACCCAAGAAAGACAAGGAAACATTAATCTTGTTTTCTTCATATTTTAAAAATGAAGGGCGCAAATTTGTTTACTCTACTGGTGAATCTATTCATCCAAATGATTGGGATTTTGAAAATAAGCAACCAAAGAACCTCAACGGTAGAACTGAAAAAGCTAATAAACAAAGAGGGATAAAAAGACAGTTAGATAGATATTCAAACTTTTTTTCAGATACTATCCAAAATTATAAATTGGCTAATCGAGAAATTATAATATCAGATGTTAAGGATGATTTTGATATTGAATTTAAGCGAACTAAATCTATATCAAGTAAATTTTTTGAGGTTTATGATATATTCTTAACAGAAAAGAAAAATGATTATACAGAAGGCGCTAATTCACAAACAACTATAAAAAGATATGAGTATAATAAAAAGTTATTGAGTGAATTTCAAACTCATCGAAAGAAGAAGCTACATTTTAATCAAGTTAACAAAGCGTTTTATAATTCATTTATCGACTTTTGTGTAAATCAAAAGAGTCATTCTGTTAATACACTTAGGAGAAATGTAGGTCTCTTCAAGACCTTTTTATATTGGGCTTTAGAAAATGGGCATACATATAAAACAGATTTTCAAAAATTTAAAGCTCCTAAAGCGCAACAAACAGATGAAATAGCATTAAGCTTAGTTCAAGTTCAAGAAGTGTTTGAGTTTGATTTGAGTAATAATGAACGATTAGAAAAAGTAAGAGATTTATTTGTTTTTGGTTGTGCAACAGGTATGCGTTACGGTAATTACTCAAAAGTAGCAAAAAAAGATATTCAGAATGGTATTATAAAGGTTCGTGATGAAAAGAATAATGATAAGTCCTTAGAAGTTCCTCTTAATGATTTTTCTAGCTATATACTTAAAAAATATGAATATAAGCTGCCTAAGCTATCAAATCAGAAGTTTAATGATTATATCAAAGAAGTATTTGAATTAATGGGATATGATGAGAATATCAAGAAGACTATTAAAATTGGTAAAGACCTAATAGAACAAATCAATCCAATGTATGAGCGTATTTCGTCACATACGGCAAGAAGAAGCTTTATTACAATAATGAAAAACAAAAAAATCCCTGACAAAGTGATAATGAGTTATACGGGGCATAAAAGTTTGGAGGTGTTTAATAAGTACTATAAACCAAATAATGATGATAGAAAAGGTTTTATGCAGACAGTTTGGAGATTAGAAGATGTTCCATTGAAAAAAGCTAAGTAATGAAAAATAAGAGAATTGGCTGCGAAATAAATATTCCTGAGGATTCAAAAGTGGTTTATATACCAATGTCCGAAGAGATGAATGAATACTTCAAAACCCAGAACGAAAAAAACTATATATTCTATCTGAAGAAATTTATTGGTGGAGAAAAAAACTATGAAATTGCTTTTGATGCGGTCAAAGATTGTATGAAAAAAGCTTTGCCTAAAGACAGAAAAGAAAAATGCAAGTTTTGTTTGGGGTTTAGTGATGATAAAGGTGATAAATTATGTGAAAAGTATAATGCCCAAATGATGTTTACATATTTTGTTGCAGGTAATGAGTTCTTAAGAATAGTATTTAGAAATAAGTTTTTATTAACAAATAAAGTTGTTTTACAGAAGTTAACTATAAACTTTTTTGATTGTTTACATTTTATTGAAGGTCAAGGAAAAATGTATTTTGATTTAGATAAAATGTGTCGCTATTGTCTTCATGCAGGTTTTTTATCATTATCTGAAATGTTTGCTAAATCTTCTGACCTTAATAATATAAGAGTTATAAATAATACTTTGAATGAAATAGATAGTGGTATAATTGAGAATAAAGTTTTACAAAAGGAAGATGATAATTATTTAGAGCTTCAAAAAGAGTTTTTTGATAGTAAACTTTGTTATTATAAAAACAAGCTTTTTATTGAAGAAAAAGAAGATAAGAGTGAAATCAGTAGCGGTAATAGTAAAAAAGAAAGAAGAGTGTCAATTCCTCAATATGCTTTATATTATTATTACCTTCAGCAAAGTGGTGATTTTGGTTTTTTTGAAAATCATCCAGAAGGTAAAGTAAATGCTATTAAAGAGTTAATTGAAAAAGAAGAGTTGAAAACAACACCTAAATATTTCCAAAAAGTATATAATAAAATAGCTCATTACAAAACAAATAGAGTTGCAAGAAATCAAATTTCTAATATAGATTTTGTTATAAATGTAATGCTTAAAGATTTTGATGAAGCTAAAAAAATAGCCATTCAAGAATTAAAAGAAGCTAAAACAAAGAATAGGTAACTATAAATAGGTAACCGTTACTTTATGGTTACCTTGCCTTTCCTAAAATAGGTTTGTAACAAATAATAAAAGAGATTTGTTATGAGCAATCCATTTGAGACAATTAATGAAAGGTTGTCAAACATAGAAAACCTACTGTTAGAAATTAAAAATAAACCAGTAGAAGAAGAAAAATCAGAAAATCTTACCGTAAAAGAAACAGCAGAAATTTTAAAGGTCTCTGAGCAATCTGTACACAACTACATTAAAAGAGGCTTTTTATCAGCTCAAAAAGTTGGTAGAATACTTCTTATAAAAAGACAAGATTTAGAGAATGCTTTAGCTGAGGTTAAGTCACTTAAATATAAAAGGGCTTAACCTCTTTTTGTTGGGATCTAAAAACCTCAAAAAAATGGTAGTATGTATACATTAGCAGAAAGTGGGACAAACATAGTAGGACAAAATCACGTGATTGTCAATGGGGAAGGCTCAGACTTAAGCAAAGTAGAAGCATTAAAAGGTAGAGCAAAACGAAAGACGATTACACAAATTATGATGCTTAAATTAATAGAAATAGCTCAAGAAAATGGAGAGACAGAATTAGAAAAATCCTATTGGAATACATATTACTGTCAACAGAACATATTTACAGCAGATGGTCGCTTATATGGAAAGTATTGTAAAAATCGTTTCTGTACTCTTTGTTGTAGTATTCGTAAGGCTGAGTTGATAAACAAATATTATCCTGTAATTAAAAACTGGGAAGAACCTTATTTTGTTACACTCACAGTTAAGGCTTGTAAAGCAGATAAATTAAAATTATACATAAAAAAGTTTATACAGGGCTTTAAAAAGAATTACAGAAAAACATAGAAAAAGATACCAAAGAGGTAAGGGGAAGTTACTTATAGGGGTTCGGTCATTAGAGTGTAATTTCAATCCCGTGAAAAAAACATATAACCCACATTTCCATATTATCACAAAAGACAGATATACTGCAGAGGTTTTGCTTCAGGAATGGCTTAAATTATGGACTACAAAGTTTACTAACAGAAAAGGACAAAACATCCAAAAAGTAACAAATTTAGAAAGCGGATTAATTGAAATAATTAAATATGGGAGTAAAATTTTTACAGAACCCGATTTGAAGAAAAGAGATAAAGAAACCTCAACAGCTTGTATATACATAAAAGCTTTAGACACTATTCTAACAGCTATGAAAGGAAAACGAATATTTGATAGGTTTGGGTTTAACTTATCCAAAGAAACTAATTTAGAAAAAAGTAACCCTAAATTACTATTTGACTATAAAGAATGGGAATATAATCTTAAAACATCCGATTGGGTAAATGTTATGACTGGTGAGTGTTTAAGTGGATATAATACACCACCACATTTATTCGCTTTGCTTGAAAATAATATTGATATTGAAACAGAATAATAATAGTAGATTAAAAAATGTTATGGAAAAAAACACTCATCACCAAAAATGGTGAGTTTTAAAATATACTTATTTTTTGTAAAAAATAGTTGACGTAGTTTTATTAAATTTGCCAGAATTATATTTAAGTAATTATCCACAAATCTAAACTATGAAGAAACTATTTTTGTTACTACTACTTGGTAGTAGTAGTCTGTTTGGTCAAGAATTGCCCAAAATTATCCCACCAACACCAGAAGCAACCTCTTTAGGAAAATATGTAGATGTTCCCGTATCACATTATACAGGAATGCCTAATATTAGCATACCAATACATAATATTAACTTAGACGGTAAAACAATACCTGTTAATATTTCATATCATGCTAAAGGTATAAAGGTAGACGAAATTGCCTCTAGAGTTGGTATGGGTTGGACATTAAATTCTGGTGGAGTAATAACTAGACAAGTAAAGTGGCGAGCAGATGAAAAAAGTGGAACTATCGCAGATCCTTCAAGTTATCTTGAAGGAGATCATTTTGTTCATTACTATCAAGATACGCAAGAAGGAGCTGATGCTAGAGCGTATATGATGAATGCTGGTACAAATAAAGATTTTGATTACATGCCAGATCAGTTTATGTTTAACTTTATGGGGTACTCAGGTAAGTTTATTATAGACCAAAAAACGAAAAAACCCATTCTTCAGGATTTTTCAGATTTAAAAATAGAAAGAATTGGTGATGCTTTTGATAGTTGGGTAATTACTACTCCTGATGGCTATAAGGCATATTTTGGAAAATCATTTAATAGTAGTGATACAGCTAAAGATCATGATAAGATACTAAATAGCTATAAGTTTGATACGGTTATTCACCCACCTTTAGAATTTACTCCTTCTGAACCTATTTCTGCTTGGTATTTATTGGATATTGTAAGTCCACAAGGTAATGTGGTTTCTTATACTTATGAGGAAGAAACACCTATATATTTAAGAAGAAGTTACGATATGCTAGTTAAAAATACGGTTGGAGATGTTTTAAATACTAGGATTCCGACTTCATTTTTTTCTAGAGTACAACCAACTCAAAACCAAGTTAAAGAGATTAGTTTTGATGAAGGTAAGATAGTATTTGAAAGAAAAACTGCTCCAAGAGAAGATTTACCAGGAGCCTACGCTTTGGATAAAATTAAAGTATACGGAGGTAGCTCTTTAGTTAAAGGATTTAAATTTAACCATAGTTATACCGAAGCAGTTAATTCTAATGATGGTAATTCATTAGCTTATTTAGTAGCAAATGACTCTTCTGCAGCTAAAAGATTGTTTTTAGATTCAGTAGATACTTTTGGTTCTGACGAAAATGTCTTTTTAGCGCCTTATAAATTCTATTACAATCAAACAAAATTACCTAATAGGTTTTCTAACTCTCAAGATGTTTGGGGTTATTATAATGGGAAAGATAATGGACAATTTCTAACTTTTTTAAATTATCAGAATCAGGTAATTGATAGAAAAGTAGATACTTTAAAAAATAAAGCAGGAATATTAACGAAGGTCGAGTACCCTACTGGAGGTTCAGCTATTTATGAGTATGAAACTAACAAAGCAATTGCTCCATCTTACTTTAGTGGGTTACTGTTTAATAATCCAAACCCATTAATAGAAAAAAATAAAGGATTAATTAAAACCTCTGATCCTAATGTGTGGAATGGATCTTATTATGAATCAGATCAACCTTTTGAAATAAAGCCTCAAGCATTTAATAGTCCTACTACTTTAGTAAATAGCTTTGTTCATATTTTTCCATCTGACAATTGTAGCTCAACAACAGCAACGACTAATTGCCCTTATAATATTACTTTAGTTAATTCATTAGGAAATATAGTAGGGCAGTTTTTTAATGGAAATAGTACAACAACTATAACTCCTGGTTTTTATAAAATTAGAGTAACACCAACCGGTGCTGAAGATCCAGACGATTTTGAAAACAAATTCTTCTCTGTTACTTTAAAATGGAATGAACCTACTCAAGAAGAGGTAGAACATAGTATTTTATATACATCTGGGAACAGAATTAAGCAAATTACCTTAGATGATGAACAGGGTAATACCATTATTAAAAAATATGATTATAATCAACCTGGAACAAATATAACTAGTGGTAAGATTTTTTCTTTACCAGCATATTATGAAGCAGAGTTCAACACTTCTTTTTATACCATTGATCACCCATTTGAAACTGGAGCTAGACCTGGTAGTCCTTTAACCTATCACCAAGGAAATCATGAAGGTTATGCTTATGTTACAGAGTATGTAACAGATGTAAATAATAATAACTACGGTAAGACAGAATATAATTTTACGATAATTCCAGACGGAGGAGAATTTTATAAATTCCCTTATACATTACCAATAGATAACGAATGGCTGAGAGGAAAACCATTGACTATAAAGCAATACAAAAGGGAAAACAATGAATACTCATTAATTAAGTCTACAGAAAATGTTTATAGTGTTACAGCACTTTCTGGAACACAATATTCTTTAACTCCAGAATTAAGTGAAATAACACATATAAATACCAAAAGTCTTTATCTACTACCTTTAATGGTTCATAAAGCGCCAGAAACGGGTAATAATACTGATCCTCATAACCCAGAAGTGTATAAGAATTATTATTTAAGCGGAGAAGTTCAAAACTTATCTTCTACTACAGAGACTAATTACTTTGATGATAATACATTTTTAAAGACAGAGACTAAATACTATTACGAAGGAGACAATCATTATTTACCTACAAAGACGGAAGTAGCAACTAGTACTGGAGATAAAATGGTTACAAAAACTATTTATGCTGAAGATGTGGTTTCTTCTACTAGTTTAGTTGGCGGAAATCTACCAGCTGGTCAAGATCTTATTATTAATAAGTTAAAAAAGCCTGATCCTAATAATACTGATCGTCTTCACAGACCTGCTACCGTTATACAAACAGAATCATATAAAGTTGAAACAAACGGTACAGAGAGGTTGTTGGCTGTACAACGTAATTTATTTAAAGAAGATTTAACAAGCGGATTAATCTTACCTAGTATAGCACAATCTTCTAAAAGTACCGATGTATTAGAAGATAGACTAGAATATTTAAGCTATGATTCTAAGGGTAATCCTTTAGAAGTATCGTTAAAAGATGGAACAGTTATATCATATATCTGGAATCACAATAAGACGCAGCCTATTGCTAAAGTAGAAAATGCTACATATGCAGAAATAGCAGCTGCTTTGAATATGACAGAAACTGAATTGCAAAACCATAATTTAAGTACAACACCTTTTAATGCTTTACGTAGCCTTTTGCCTAACGCAATGGTATCTACTTATACCTATAAAGCTTTGGTAGGTATTACAAGTATGATAGACCCTAGAGGTTATTTAACCATGTATAATTACGATGATTTCAATCGTTTAGAGTATGTAAAAGATGCAGAGGGAAACATTTTATCTCAGAATGTATACAAGTATAAAAACCAAAACTAATTAAGGAAATGAAAAAGTTATTATATACACTAGTGCTTATTATTCCTGCATTAGTATTAGGGCAAAGTACGAATCAGAACTACGTAAAGAGTACAACCTTTAATAAAGAAATAAGAGAACAAGCTACTACCGTAACTAATCCAGACGGAAGTACAACAGTCATAAAGAGTATTAACCAAGCTAACGAAAAGGATAAAATTGAACAAGTTACATATTATGATGGATTAGGAAGACCTATGCAATCTGTAGCTCACAAAGCTGGCGGAGCTATAAATGCAGTTAATGAACTAGATTACGATTGGAGTATAGGAGATATTACCAGTACTTTTTTCCGTCAAATAGGTCAAGCTTCAGAAAATGAAATTGTAAACGGAGAAACTCCTTTTGGAGATACCGATTTATTATGGAAGTGTGGTAACGATGTAGATAGTAATGCAGATGGAGGTTGGAATACCCGCGAATTTCCTGTAGACAACACCAAGTCTTATAGATATACTACTTGGGTTAAAAAGACCAGTGATTTAGTAAATGGGAACACATACCATGGCGTTCAACATGTAAACAATTTAGATGGTACTGCTAACGGGAACCCCTATTTTTGGTTAGGTGATTTACCACAATTAGATACTTGGTATTTATTAGTTGGAGTGGTGCATCCGTATGATTATAATGGGCCAGATACAGGCGAAAGTGGTGTTTATGATGTTGATGGAAATAAAGTGCTAGACGGAACTGAATTTAAATGGAAATCAGGTACAAATTTTAGTTATTTTAGAAACTATTTGTATTACTCTACAAATACATCTGTACGTCAATATTTTTACAAGCCTTTATTACAAAAACTTAATGGTAACCAGTGGACTTTACAAGAAATAGCTAACGATGTAAATGCTAAAGATGTTGTTACTCATATAGAATACGATGCTATAGGTAGACAAGCTAAAACACATCTACCTTATGCAGATACCCAGGCTAGTACTCCTTTAGAGTATAGAACAAATGCTGAAGGTGCCACAAATTCTTATTATATAGCTAATTATTCTACAGATATAGATAATAGTTTACCAAACCCTTTTTCTGAAATAGAACATGAAACTTCACCACTTAACAGGGTGTTGCAACAAGCCGCTCCTGGTAAGGATTGGAGTTTAACATCTGGTCATACGATAAAGTTTGATTATCAAACTAATTTAGCTAATAAAGTTAGAAACTATGAAGTATCTTTCATAGGTAACGATTATAAACAACCAAAACTTATCTATAATGGTAATTATGCACCTAATGAGTTGTACAAAACAATCACCAAAGATGAAAACTGGGTTCCTGCAGATTCATTAAGTAGAACCACCGAAGAGTTTAAAGATAAATTAGGTAGAGTTATTTTAAAGCGTACCTATGTAAAAAATACTGATGGAGCACAAGATATTCTTTTAGATACTCAATATGTATATGATGATTTTGGTAATTTAACTTATGTGTTATCTCCAAAAGGATCTGATACAGTGCTTACCATGAATCAATACACTGATTTTAGTGATACTATTTCAGCAACTCATTTTGCTTTAGGCTCTAAATCGGCTGGTCCTCATACAGGTTCTGCTACAGTAAGTTTAACAGGAACAACTCTAACCTTAAATCTTAATATTCAGTTTTCTTATAATGCACTTGTTACAACTGGTTCTATTCATCAATTGAGTCAAGCCATTCCTAATGTAGATTTTAATACTAGCGGAAGTTTAAATGGCTATGGTTTTTCAATTGAGAATGGATATTTAACTGCCACCTATTTAAATAGTGGCGCACCAGCTCAACTTAGCTCACTAAATGGAACGTTTACTGTTGAAGTGCCAGAATATAGTATTCACCAAGATCAACTAGACGGTTTATGTTACCAATACAAGTATGATGAAAGAAATCGTTTAATAGAAAAGAAAATTCCTCAAAAAGGTTGGGAGTATATTGTTTATGATAATTTAGATAGACCTACGTTAACTCAAGACCAAAATCTAAAAGCTCAAAACAAATGGTTGTTCACTAAATACGATGCTTTTGGAAGAGTAGTTTACACAGGATATTATAATTCTTCTGAAAGTAGAGCAACGTTACAAAACACCTTAAATACTAGACCGAACAACCATGAAGAAAAAACAGTAACAAACAGCCCAATAAACAATTCTCCTTGTTTTTATACTAATAACATTTTTCCAAATACTAATATAGATTTATTAACTATTAATTATTACGATAATTATACGTTCGATACTGTATTACCTTTAGCTACCACAATTATTTTTGACGAGAATATTACTACTCAAACTAAAGGGTTAGCTACAGGATCTAAAGTACGTGTATTAGGTACTAATGACTGGATTACTACTTTTACTCAGTACGATAAAAAAGCAAGAGCTATTTATATAGTTTCTAAAAATGAGTATTTAAACACTATAGATATTGTTAAAACCGATTACGATTTTATAGGTAATGTATTAAAAACAGAAAGCTCACATACTTTTGGTAGTAACGCAGCTATTGTAACAGTAGATGAATTTAAGTATGACCATCAGAATAGATTACTAACTCAGAAGCAAACTATTAATGGCGGTGCAAAAGAAACAATTGTAAATAATACCTACGATGATTTAGGACAATTGGTTAAAAAAGGAGTTGGTAACAATGCTTCTATGCCGCTACAAAATGTAGATTACAAATATAACATTAGAGGTTGGTTAACAGCTATTAATAATGTAGAGCAATCTACTAACGATTTATTTTCTTTTAAATTAAACTACAATACAGTAGAAGGAGATTTAGCATCGTCTACACCAAAATTATATAACGGTAATATTGCACAAACCATTTGGAAGTCATCTGCTGATAATGAAAAAAGAAGTTATGCTTATAACTACGATGCTTTAAACAGAATTACTTCTGGGTACACTAGAATGGGAGCTGCATTAGACACCAATATGAATTTTGATTTACATGGTGTGATGTATGACAAAAACGGAAACATCTTAGACTTAAACAGAAAAGATGTAGCAGGTGTTTCTATGGATGAATTAGATTATACTTATGAGTTTAATCAGTTAACAAAAGTAACCGATAATGGTAATACAGAAGGCTTTAAGGATGGTGCTGATGAAATAGAAGAATATCATTATGATGAGAACGGTAACATGACATCTGATGCTAATAAAAAGATTACTTCTATAGAATACAACCACTTAAATCTACCTACAAAAGTAACTTTTAGTAATAACGATGCTAATGTTGCTGGAGCTGGTGAAATAGAATATGTATACGATGCTACAGGAGTTAAACTAAAGAAGTTCGCTAAAGAAGCTACTTTATCTAGTGGAACTAGTACTTTTTATGCAGGTAACTATATTTACAAGCAAGGTCCAGGACAGTCTAATGCAGGCTTAGAATTCTTTAATCATCCAGAAGGTTATGTAGAACCTACACAAAACACTGAAAGACCTTTCCAGTATATTTATCAGTACAAAGATCATTTAGGAAATATTAGGTTGAGCTACAGAGACCAAACAGGTAACTATCGAGTACTAGATGATAGTAAATTTAATGATAATGTACTAGAAGGATGGAGTATGTTTGTGGGAGCTGGAAATACAATAAGCGTAGAGAATAATAAATTAAAGGTAGATTTTACGAATTCTTATGGTGAAGTATGGAAAGATTATGTAGGACTAAATGGTCAAGGTAATAATATAAAGATTGAGCTAGATGTAGATACAGGTGCAGACACCAACCCTTTACATATCATAATTGTAGAATATGATGCTAATTATGTAGGGTTAGAAACTAATTACACTTATAATATTGCTTCAGGAAGAAATAGTATACAATATCAAACAACAGATGAAAACACTGCTATTGTTAGAGTATTTATAAGAAAAACCAATCCTACTACTGGAACTTCTAACCATTTCTATGTAGACAACATTAACATTACTAGCGGTGAGCTAGAAATAATGGAAAACAAAGCCTACTACCCATTTGGCTTAAAACATAACTATGGTACATCTAGTCCATTGTCTAGTATTTCTGGTAGCCCACATCCGTATGGGTATAATGGTATGGAAGAGACTGGAGATTTTGATTTTCATATTAATGAAATGGCAATGAGACAGTATGACCCAGCAATTGCTAGGTGGACTGTTATTGACCCAGTAACTCATTTTAATTATTCTCCTTATCAAGCATTTGATAATAATCCAATATTCTGGGCTGACCCTAGTGGTGCTGATTCAGAAATAAATACTGGTACATTATTACAAAATATGTTTAATGCTTCAGGGAGTGGTACTACTTGGTATAACTCTGGCAATGGTTCTTTTTCAACTGGAAGCGGAAATGGTGGTGGAGGGACTAATCCTTGGGAAGAGTTTTTTGCTAATAAAACAACGGAAAGTGACGATACAGGAGGTGGAGAGATTAAGTTGTCAAATGGTAAAAAGATGGTTATTGGGGTCGATGGCGTTGAAATAATAGAGGATGGTTTTTCTGAATTTGCTAATGGAACTGCAAATTATCTGTCTTGGATGGGAGCTTGGAGTGGAGTATTATCAACAACTATTTTTAAACCAGGCGGTATAGGAGACCCGTTTCATTATCGAAAAATATATGATGCTTATTCACTAACAGGTAAATCTTTTTACTTGCATAACCCTAATGTAGTTTATGATATGGCTAGAAGTAGGTTTATGGGGAATGTAGGAGGATTAACAAAAGGAGGTAATGCGTTTGGTTACGCTTCGATGGGAATTAGTCTTATGCAATATGCATATGATGGCAATTATGGTTACGCATTTGGCCCTAATAATAAATATGCTAAAGAAACTGAATTAGCACTAGATTTAACCATGACTAGAGTTGGTATGATGCCTAACCCATATGCCATAGGTGGTTCCCTTTTCTATTTTTATATAATGAAACCAATGGCAGCTGGTACTCAAAGATATATAGATGAAAAATTTGGTGGAGATAGAAAGGCTTGGAGAGAATCAATGACTTTAGGTAGAGATGGAGGGTACTGTTTTACTGCTGGAACAAAAATATCTATGAGTAATAATGGCTTTAAAGCTATTGAGGATGTTAAAGTAGGTGACTATGTTAAAACTTTCAATATAGAAACTAATAAAATTGAAATAAGCAAGGTTTTAAGAATAGACACACCAATACATTCTAATTTAGTAAAGGTAGGGTTTAGTGATAATACTATTAATAATAATACTCAAGACCATCCTTATTATGTGAAAAACAAAGGTTGGGCTTCAGTTAACCCTGAATTAACCTATAAAAACTATGGCTTTAAAGTAAATAAATTAGACATTGGTGATATTTGTTTTAAATTAATTAATAAGAATGAATTAATAGAGATAAAAGTGGTTAACTTTACAATTAATAAATTGCAACAAAAAACATTTAACCTTTCAGATGTAGAAAAGAATAATAATTTCTTTGCAAATGGAGTATTAGTTCACAATAAGTTTAACAAAGAATAGTATGTTGTATAAAATTTTATATGAAAAATATTTATTAAATAATAAGTTTTCTGTAAGTACAGATAATTCAATTTTTTCAACGCGATTGATTTTTTCTGCTGAAATAGCATTGAACTTTATCACTTTATTTTATTTTATGATAATTAATGGATTAATTAAAATTAGCCCTAAAGGTATTTTTCCTTTTGTTATTATTTTTTCTATGCTTATCTCTTTAGTGTTGACATTTTTTTTTATCAGGAAAGATAAATTAAAAAAACATATAGATAAGAAAGTACAATCTAATAAGATGAATAAGATTATAGCTATAACCTATACTTGTATAACTTATATTTTGTTTTTTATGACAATTGTCAATATTAAAGAATCAAATTATTTTTAAACAAATAAAAGCAGCTCACTCTAATTCAGTGGGCTGTTTCTCTACCCACCCCTCACAACCAAAACCCCCTCTCCATCTGCTGCTTAAGTAACGGGTATATTCTTACATTTTAGTATATATAATGTGCTTTGGAATTAACTATACCTTTTATTTATTGGTATATAAGATAATAGCCGATTTTTTAACCAAAGAAACTTATTTAAGCTTTCCCCCAGAATATTATACACACTTAAAGTATTTTAGGGCTAATTTTCTAAAAACCCCTAGTATATGGCTATCTGTGAATATTTCGGAATTATTCTCTAGCAAATAGTCTTCTGTTTCTGGAGATACTTTATAGCCATCTTTTAATTCGGAATAGCTAATACATTTAATATCGTTCTTGCTAAAGATTATAAACATTGTGTTTTTATATGGATAATCTTCCCCTCCAATACTATTATAGTCGAACTCACCACTCTTTCTAAATTTTACTTCTAGGTAATGAATCTTCCTTGATTTAGAATGTAAAACTATAAAGTCAGGAGTTTTTCTTATTTCGTAGATTATTTCGTTGGGTTCAATTTCTTTTAATTTAGGCATTATAGAGGGGATCTGAGTCTCCATACCATACCTATATACTTCGTAGCCTAAACTTGTAAATAATTGTTCTGTGATTGTCTCTGCTATTCTTCCTTTTAGTATATTCTCGTTGAAGAATACTTCTTGTTGTGTCATATCTAATCTTTAAAGAGGTAAATAAATTGAAAGGTATAGATACTCTTAGCGGAAAATACAACAAAGAGCCTTTAACATATTCACTAAGAACACTGCATAGATTACTTATTAGTGCCTTTCTCTGATTGTTTTCTATCTTTATAAATACTAATAAATTGGAAAAGGTTAACAAATAATCCAAAAGCTATAGAAAATATAGCTATAGGTAATAGAAAGTCAATAAGGATGTCGTTTATTAAAGCTTGTATTAATTCCATAGGAGTTTTTCCTAAAGATACTTCAATAAAGGGGCAGAGCAAAAGATGTGAATACAGTTGTTATAAGTCTAACACTTATGATAAGTCAACTCTATCTAGCCTTTTTAAGCTTATCAAATAATTGCTACCTTTAATTAAGCAGAGAAATTCTATTGAGTTGTGTTCAATCATTAAACTTGGATTAGTAACATTATCTTCTAAAACATTAATATGCAAATCATTTAACATTATAGCCTCGCCAATTTTAGAGTTCATTATTATGCTTTTCACCGTGGACTTTCTTAATGCTAATCTTACATCTTGATGTTCTCCAAAAAATATATGTATGGTTAAAACATCATCAGTTAAAAAGCTTTTTTGAAAAACTACTTTACTTTTATAAGGACTAATTCTAATAGGAACTTTTAATCCTGTAGTACCCATCCAACAAGCCTTAACATTATCAAAGTAAAACTCACCTTTAACTGAGCTACCATTATTTAGAAACTTATATAATTCTTCTTTCATATTTTATTTGTTATTATTTGACTCATTAGGTTCAACATACCAAATGCGTACTTCTTTAGAGGGTTTTTCAGATATAATTACTTTAGTAGTTTTATCTATAATGACTACACCGGGACCTATTATCACATTAACTTTAAAAACTGTTTGGTTACTTTCTCCTTTAGAAGATTTTATCCAAGCTTTATTGTTGTTTAGTAATAACGTATCAAGTGTTATTTCTTCTTTATAGTCTTCAAAAACAGTGTCTTTATCAAGTCTGAGTGTTTGGCTATATCCTCCAAATACTGTTATAAAGAATATTATTATTGGTAGTTGTTTCATTCTATACCTTTTATTTTTCAGCAAATGGGCTTTGACCTTGTCTTTGTATAATAGTTCCCATCCTCTTATACTTCATTTTTTTACCTTTTACACAAAGAATATATATACCATTTCCTGTTTGTTCTGATAACCTTAACAATGTAACCTCATTAATATCACAATCGTTCTCTATTGCTACATGAGATTTAATATCTTCAAGAGAAGGAAACATACCTTCATTAAACTTATTCATTTTCTTAGCCCATTTTACAATTTTCTTCTCTCTAAGAGGTTCTTTAAAACCTTCAGAAACTTGACAATCTGGATATTTGTTTTGTTCTGTCTCTTGAGCTTTAAGAGTACTAGCCAAAAGAGTCAACATTAATAGTAATACTGTTTTTTTCATGCTTATGTTATTTTATTAGTCCAAATATAAACAAAAGGCATAATATATTATACCTGTATCTGTCGATTTATATTAGATATTGGCTTTACAATGAAATCAGCTGATATAAAATATCTGAAATTGATAGGTAAAAACATTTCTAGAATTAGAAAAGAAAAAGGTTTGACCCAAGTTCAAGTCTGTGATGACATAGATATGGAACGTAATAACTTTTCAGGTATTGAAAATGGTAGACGCAACATGACCTGTATTACACTTAAAAAAATAGCTGATAGTTTAGATACAGAAGTTATCGAGTTCTTTAGATTTGATTAGATCTGGTTGTTTTTTTAGATAAAACAAACACGGCTACCCAAACATCCACGCTATTAGTTAATTTTTTATAACAGTAATTTTTATATAACTAAGCTTATACCTAATGTATGTGCTATAATTGTATTTGGTAATACTTTAGTATTTAATTGTACAACGGCTAAAAACTGTATGTTTAAGGATTTTTACTCTTGTTTATAAAAGCCCCCTAAAATTACGAGTCAAAAATTTTTCCCTTATGTATATGTAGTTAATTTGTAATTGCTAAAATGTTAAAATAGTGTTATTCTGATTTAGAAATAATATTTTTACTAGTAACTTCTCTAAAGAAAAACTAACTACTTAATGAGGCAATTAAAACGAACTATTGAGGATATAAAAAACGTATATCAAGAAGATTTAGATTTTACAGATGATTTTTTACCCCATTTAACCCCAGAATTAAAGAATATTAAAGAAGGTTTACGTAAATGTATTGATTGCTATTATTACCAATATTTTGGAGAGGATTATGAGCGTTTCCCAATTAACATTAATGAATATAGGACTGGTTCAAGGATGTCTTATAGGTTCAACGATACAAAAATTGAGGAATTTGTAGGTTATAACAATTTCATAGTGGAATTAAGAATATTAGTTAGAAACCATGTTGGAAATTATGAAAAAGATATAGAGTCTTTGGTAGACTGTTTTAATTCAGATTTTAAGATTTCTAAATCCGTATTAAGTAAACTGAAAGAATTGGAACAATCTATTATCTCTCTGGTTAATCTAGATCTAAATAAAATACAAAAAGTTATAGCTAAAGAGTATTCTGAGGGATATTTAAAGCTCTTTAAAAAACTTTTTAACGAATATAGTTCATTAGAGTTAATTAAGCCTCTAAGAGGTACAATTGATGAATTAGAAAAAATAATTGTTAGTAATCTGGTAGATAATAAGAGTTTAAATTCAGTTGTTTTTCAAGATAATCAAGAATACTTCTATAAAATAGAAAGTATTTTGGAAGAAAAAGGTTATTTAAGTGAAACAAATCAATGGGTATCATCTAAAGCTAATGTTGTAAGATTATACAAGTACCTTTCTAGTAAAGGTGTTTTTCGTAAAAGCAGAAACAAACCACATCTGAAAATCTTGAGGTTTTTCGAGGACAGGTATAATGTTGAATTAGGTAAAAAACTAATTAAACCAAATCAAATAGAACAATTAAAACCCGAAAAAAAACTCCTTGACATATTAAATAGTGTTCAGTAGTACTAAACCTTCTAAATTTTAGTCCCTTTTCAAAATAGGAGTCCCTTTTGCACCTCCTTATAACAAACTTACCTCTTGATATTCCAATCAGGAACAAAAATCTAGTATTATAGCTCTAGTCCCTTAATTCATAGTGGCTTAAATGCACTATACCTTACTGTCAAATTAATAACTCTTGGACTAATTCCAAGAAAAAACAGTTATAAAATGAGACAGAAAAAACAAAAAACAAGTACTTACTTAATTAACCATTATGAAAAAGTAACAAAACCTCAGGTTATTGAAAATTCGGACATCTATACCTTTTTAGAATATATAAAGAACCCCGATCAAGAATTTATAACTACTATCACACATGCTAGAGAACTGTGTATTAATGGTAAAAAAAGAGAGTATGACCAATTAAAAATGCAACAACCATGTTGTACATTAAACTTTACTTTTAGTGGTTATAAAAACAATAATAACATTATTGGAGCCACAGGTTTTATGTTCATAGACATTGATAACTCAATTGAGATTGATTTAAGTAACCCCTACCTCTTTGCTACATGGAAATCATTCTCAAATACAGGTAGAGGAGTATTAGTTGCGATAGATGGATTAACCCAAGAAAACTTTCAAGCTAACTATCTCTATGTAACAGAACTATTAAATATTAAAGCAGATAAAAATGCAGCTAAAGCTACTCAATTTACTATATATAGCTATGATAAAAACATATATATAAATGATAACTCCAAAATAATAAAAGCTAAGGAATCTAGTATTAAAATTAATGATATTAGAAATAAGAAAATGCACAATAGATTAGCATATAAAAAAAGAATAAAAGATGTTAATGTATTGTGCAATATTAAAATCAAATATGATATTTACGATGAGTTAGACTTCGAAGGAAAAGACTATATTGTATTTAACGATGATAAAGAATATTTTCCAGTTTTATATATTCCCTGGATAATCAATGTAGGACAAAGAAACACTAAAATATCTGCTATAGCTGAGCAATTTTTAGCGATTAATTATCATGCTAATGAAAAAGATTTTAGAATATTTATGAATTTTATCAATGGAAGGTGTGAAGAACCTTTAGGGGATGACGAATTGGAAGGTATAATTAATAGAAAATTACAACAAGATAGAGTCGAGTTAATTTATAATAAACCTAGAAGAATAGTATTTGATCCATATAGTGTTTTAAATAAAAAGCAGAAACAAAAAATAGTTGGTCAAGTTATAGGTCAGGTTCGCATTAAAAATTCAATAAATAAAATTAAAGAAGCAATAGATAATTGGGATTTTGAAAAACAAGGAAAAATAACTAGAAAAAGTATTTCGAAAGCAACAGGATTACATAGAAATACAATAAGCAATAGAATAGAACAGTTTTTAGAACTTATTTCCAAAATGAATGACGAGTACAAAAATTCTAGGTAGAAAAATATATTACGGTAGGTATTAGACCCCTCCATACCCTGTTGTTGAATTTATAGGCGGTATTTTTGATATATCGCCCCCATTAAATTAAAAAAAGTTTTTTCAAATAAAACCTAAGTTTGAGTTTTGGATTATAAATTCAAGTTTTTTATTAGCCTGCTACAATTCGCTTAACCTTCTGAACAGTACCAGTACTTACTCCACAAAGCTTAGCAACCCTTCTAATACTTTCTCCTTTTTCTAGCTCTTTTAAGACGTTCTTATGCTTCTCTAGAAACTTATCACTACTTAGCAGAGTTCCTCTCTTACGTCCAGCATAAACACCCTTTAATTTAGCGATAGCTATACCTTCAGCTTGTCTTTCTTTTCGGATGTTATTTTCAAACTCTGATAGAGTAGCTAGAATGTTAACTATTAGCTTAGATGTTAGGTTCTCTTTACCATCTATAAGAGTTCTTATACCTTCCTTATCTGATACTAAACAAACTCCTTTTTGGTTTAAGTAGTTGATAGTACTTAAAATGTCTAGAGTGTTTCTACCTAGTCTGTCGATACTATGCACATAAAGCTCTTCTACTAAGCCAGCTTCTATGTCTTCATAGAGCTTCTTTCCTTGAGGTCTTTCAAACAAAGGTATAGTTCCAGAGATTTTATCTAAGTACTGCTTAGCTCCAGAAATAATAGTTTGACGTTCTGTATTCTGTTCTAATGTAGAGACTCTAATGTATTGTGCTTTCATAGTGTGTCATTTTTAGGCTACTTAAATTAACACACAGTCAAGGCTAGTATATACTACTAAAATGGGTGTGTCAAAATAAAGTGTACCCAAATTCTAACACGAAGATAATAAAAAGACACGATTTGTATCTATTTTTTATTTTGGTTTATAAAAGCTTCCAGTAAGTCAAGTATCGAAAATTTCTTGTTTTCTGGTAATTCGAGCAGTTTCTTAAAGCTTTCTTTGAGTTTACTATCTATTTCAGAATCTTGATTTGTGCTGTAAGATAATAACTCTTCTATTGATACATTCAAAGCTTTCGATATTTCATAGAAGGTAGTAACATTAGGTTCTGAGCTTCCACTTTCGTACCTCTTGATTTGTGTAACGTGCTTTCCAATAGCATTAGCCAGCTCTTCTTGAGTTACTTTATTACCCTTCCTAATTTTCTTTAAATGTGCTCCAAAAGACATAAGAGCAAATGTAACTAAATTTTTAAACAGCTCTAATTAGTAAAAATAGATACAATTTGTATATATTTGAGTCAAATTATACAGTTATGCTAATAACATCCAATCCAAACCAAATCGAATACAAAACAGAAGAGTTACATATTTCCGTACTAGGAGGTATAAACCTAACAGCTCTGGATAGGCTTCGAGTTACTTTAAAGGTTAATAAGCTAGAGAATGAAGTACTAGCCATCAGACACAATGTAGACCTGTACAACGATATTCAAGTAGAAAAACTTGTTCGTAGAATAGCTGAACGATTGGAAATAGGAACAATCGGAATCCGTACAGAGTTACAGAATCTTATTGCATTACTAGAACCGTATAGACTGGAATTAATCGAGAAGCAATCAGAAACTCCTAAGCCAATAATAAAGGTTCTGTCGCATTAATCTTATCAGAATTTAAGATTGTTAGTCAACCATTGTTTAACTAGCTAAAGAGCAGAAGGTTTTAAATACAGTAGATTTTGGGGCAATTATTTGCCCCTTTTTAATTATGTTTACAATTTCTATTCCTGCTAATGTTCTTTGCGCTGATTCAAATTCTTTAAATCCTGTACTAATCTTCAATCTTCTCTTGATACTCCGATGGTCTTGTTCTATTATATTGTTCAAGTATTTGACCCTCCTAATCTTTACTTTATTTTTAGCAAAACTTCTCTTGTTCCAAGTTCTAATTCCAGCAGTATTAGCTCCAGATTTATCGATATTTATTATTCTAGGTTTACCATTGTTGCCAATAGCTTTATTCAAGAACTTTTGAGCGGAACCTTTCATTCTACGTTTAGTTAGAAGAAAGTCAATAGTATTGCCTAGTTTATCTACAGCTCTGTATAAGAATCTTTCTTTACCAGCTACCTTAATATAGGTTTCATCTAATCTCCAACTAGAGTTAGTAGGTTTTTTATGTTTGTTCATATTAGTCTCTATTTGCTTAGAAAATTTAAACACCCAACGTTGGATAGTAGAATGGTCTATTTTGATGCCACGTATGGCTAATAGTTCTTCAATATCTCTGTAACTGAGGGTAAATCTAAATTTTAGGTAAATAACTTGTTTTATGATGATAGGAGGGTAGCGATGATGTTTGTACATTTAGGATGATTTATCATTTCAAAATTAAGTATAATTAGAATAATGGAATTAATGCGACAGTATCAATAGTTTTTGGGTATATTTTTAGAGTAATCTATAATGATTAAATTGGTTAGGAATATTTATATTTACCAAAATTTTTATCATGTATAAAAAGTTATTTTTTATATGCATATTATCGCTGTTTTTTAAAAGTTGTAAAACAGTAGTGGTAGATGCCAAAAACAGCACAATAACCCAAAGGCCTGTTTCTTTACTTTGTATAGGAGACGAAGAAGATTTGTTATTAGAAAGTAACTATGCAAACAATGCTATTGTAGCGGTTAATAAGCCTGTAAAAGTAATTGTTACTACTAATCACTTTACTAAGAAAACTCATAAAGCTTATACTAACGCGAATAGTATTCAGAGTAAAAATATAAACGTTGAATATTCGGATTCTCTAGAAAAGAAGCCTATTTATCTATCTATATCAATAGCCGATAAAGTGAGTGTGTTAGATGCCTTAAAAGAAAAGCAAAACCAATCTTTAAAAGAATATTTGTCTTTGCAAGATAACGCTAAGCTTATTACTAAAATATCTCTAGTTGTAAAGACAGTAGATATAGAAAAAATGCAACAGGCAGAAGAAGTTTTTTTAGCTCCTTACGGTCTTAAATCTTATGCGTTAAATTTGTATTCAAAAGGAGAAATAATACATCGTGTTTTATTTACTGATACAGTTGTTTTTGCCTATAATAGTTCTGGTATTTGTTGGAAGGAAAATAATAAGCATCAATTAGAAATTGTAGATTTGGTAGGTGGAAATGGCTGTCCTGTAAAAACATTTAAGAGTGCTAATAGAGCCAAAAAGAAAATAAATTACTTTAAGTTGTAAGTATGAAAAAAATATATGTTTTATTGGTTATAATGGTATTTATCTCTTGTGATGATATTATAGATGAGGTAGATATATCAAACCGTTCAGTAGAGTTGTTAGCTCCTACAGATACAGCAGTATTAACCAGTACAGATGTAAATTTCACATGGAGTACTGTAGCTGATGCTAATGAATATGTTATTCAAATCGCTATACCAGATTTTACTAATTCGTTACAAATAGTAACAGATTCTACAATAAATACTACCAGTTTTTCAACTACACTTTTGGCAGCTAGTAGTTATGAATGGAGAGTAAAAGCAAAGAACCCAAATTACGAAACAGGTTTTAGTACTAGAAGTTTAACTACGCCATAAAACATTGTTGGATAAAAAGAAAAAAACATATTTGTTATTAGTAGTTGTTTTAGGGCTTTGGGGTACCATTGGCTATAAGATAATATCTGCTTTGAACCCTGAAGAATCTGAAGTATTAGTAGAAAATATATCGGTAGATTTTTCTCCAGAGAAAACAAAAATTGATACATTTTCGATAACTCAAGTAAAGAGAGATCCTTTTTTAGGTAAACTTTCTCAGTCTATCAATAAAACAAATCAGTTTGGAAATAAAAACTCTAAAAATAATGAGAGTGTAACTCCTTGGCCACAAATCCAATATCAAGGAATTGTTAAAAAACAGGGGGGCTCTTCTAAAATATTTATTATAACGATTAATCAGCAACAATATTTGTTGAAAAAAAATCAAGAAGTAGAAAGGGTAAAACTTATAAAAGGAACTTCTAAAGAGGTATATCTACGGTTTAACAAAGAAACCAAAATTATTAGTGCTCAATAATGGTTGTGCTTAAAATAAAAGCAGGAGCTTTACAACTTACCCTATTTATTTCGGTAGTGATAGCCTTATTATTAGGCGCCTTTATACTATATATTAAGCTACAAGATAGAATACAAAAACAGCATTATTTTGTGCAAGAAACTATTAATAATGCTCAAAAAGGAATTGAGTATGGTTTGATTAATAAACTAACAATTAATGACTCTATTTTTGTATTAGATAATGATGATGAATCTATTAAAGTTAAAAGTTCTTACTGGGGAATGTTAACTAAAATAACATCTAAAGCTACTATTAAAAATTTTAGTTTTAAAAAAGTAGCTTTTATTGGAACTCAAAAAGATTCGGAAAAGAATATAGTACTACAGTTAGCTGATTATAATAAACCATTAGTGTTAGTGGGGAAAACAAATATTCAGGGTAATGCTCTCTTACCAAAGCAAGGTGTTAAACCAGGGAATATTGCAGGAGTGCCATTTTATGGAGCTAATTTAATAGATGGAAGAATAAGTGTTGGAAATCAGTTACCTGAATTTTCTTTGGAAAGAAAGAAATACTTTAATAGTATTTTTTCAGTTCCTCAAGCAGAAAGTGATTTTATTGACTTAGATACAAACAGAAAATGGAAAAATTCGTTTAATAACGAAACAAAAGTTATTTACAGTAATTCAGCTATTCAATTAGAAGCAGTTGATTTATTAGGAAATATAAAAATTCAGTCGGCAACCAAAATTACCATTAAAGAGTCAGCTAATTTGAAAGACATACTGGTTGTTGCTCCAACAATAGAAATAAAAGAAAATGTAGTAGGAACTTTTCAGGCCATTGCTTCTAAAGAGATTATAGTTGATAAGGATGTTAAATTGGGGTACCCATCTGCTTTAGTAGTATCAGAAAATAATAAAGAAGAAAATAAGTCTTCTATACAAATAAGTAATGGGGTAGAAATAAATGGTGCGGTAGTTTATTTAGGTAAAGGAAAAGCTAGTAATTATGACTCGCAAATTTATTTAGATACAGATAGCAAAATTATTGGAGAGGTATATTGTAATAAAAATCTAGAGTTGCTCGGTAGTGTATATGGCAGAGTTTATACAGCTAATTTTATAACTAGGCAATCAGGTTCAATTTATCAGAATCATATTTATAATGGAACTATTTTAATAGATAAACTACCTAATGAATATGTAGGTTTATCTTTTGCTAAGAATACTAATAAATCTTTAGTAAAATGGTTGTATTAAAGAAAATAAAAGCATCGTCTTTAATGGAAACCTTAGTGGCTACTGTTTTAATAGTTATTGTTTTTATGTTAGCAAGTTTAACCTTGAATAATATTTTATATAATAGCACTAGGAAAGAAACAGGTAAAATAAATGTTCATATAAATGAGTTACACTATAATTATATACATAAACAAATAGAGGTGCCTTATTATAGTTCTTTTAAAGGCTGGAAAGTGTCTATAGAGAAAAATGAAGAGGATAAGTTGTTGTATTTAGAAGCGAAGCATAGTGAAACAAATAAAATTATTGAACGTAAAATAAAAGCCTTTGATTAAAAAAGTTAACGCATATACGTTAAGTGAAGTATTGGTAGTGTTATTACTAACCAGTATCATTGCTGGTATAGCATTTTCTGTATTAGGAATGGTTCAAAAACAATTATTTTCTGTACAGAAAAACATGGATATAAAAGCAAGTTTTCGGCAGTTAGAACAATCTTTACTAATAGATTTTAATAAATATCAGAATGTTAAGTTCAATGATTTAGAAAATAAGCTAATATGTTATTCAGAAATAGATTCTGTAGTTTATAACTTTAACCCTAAATATGTTCAAAAAGACTTAGATACATTTTATATTTCTGGAGTTTACAAAAAAATGTTTTTTTCGGGCAAAAAAGTAAATGAAGGGCTAATTGATGCAATAAAAATAGATAGTATTGAAGCGAACCCTAACTTACAGTTGTTTATTTTTAAACAAAATGATGCTAATACCTATTTAGATTAATGGGCTTTAAAATAGAAAATACAGCAAAAAAAGCTAATAGCAAATCAAATGAAGGTTTTGATATAGATGCTATATTAAAAAAAGAAATTACTTTTTTAGGCAGTTCTTTTTCGAGTAAATTAAAAGAAGACTTTTATACAGAGTTAAGTATTTTGTTAAAGGCAGGTATAGCATTACGAGAAGCATTAGAATTATTAAAAAAAGCCCAAAAGAAAAAGCATAACGAAGAAATGCTTACAGCTATAGTAATTGATATTGTTGCAGGTAATAGTTTTTCTGAAGCGCTAAAAAAACATAAATCATTTACAGAATACGAATACTATTCTTTAAAAATAGGAGAAGAAACAGGTACACTAGCAAGGGTGTGTGAGCAACTCGGTGGTTTTTTTGGTCGAAAAAATGAGCAACAAAGAAACCTTGTAGGTGCCTTAACATACCCAATAATTATTCTGAGTACAGCTGTATTAGTGGTTGTGTTTATGTTACAGTTTGTAGTACCAATGTTTCAAGATATATTTAAACAACAAAAAGTAGAATTGCCAATAATTACTAAAATTATTATTGATTTTTCTGAGTTTATTAAAAACTACAACGGATTGTTATTACTGCTTGTTGTTGGTATGTTTTTAGCTAATATGTTTTTGAAAAAAAACATAAAATACAAAAAGATTAAAGATAATGTGTTGTTGAAACTACCATATATAGGTAAGTTTGTAAAAGCTGTATATTTATCGCAATTTACCCAGGCTGTAACTTTGTTAACCTCTTCTAAAGTACCTGTAGTAAATAGTATTCAGTTAGTTAAACAAATGATCTCATTTTATCCTATTCAAATAGCTTTATCTGCAGTAGAAAATCAATTATTAAAAGGAGATAGTTTGAGTGATAGCCTAGCAAAACATAAATTGTTTGACGATAAAATGATAGCGATGGTAAAGGTGGCAGAAGAAACCAACCAGACTGAATTTATATTCGAGCGCTTAAATACTCAATATAACACTCAAGTATCTCAGCAATCTAAAAATTTATCTACAATCATAGAGCCTTTAATAATAGTCTTTGTAGGTTTTTTTGTTGGAGTAATATTGGTTGCAATGTATTTGCCAATGTTTAAGCTAAGTAGTGTTTTAGGTTAATTAAAACTCTTTAAAAGAACTTTAGCCTGAAGGTAATGCTTACCTGTTCTGTAGTTTTTTTCTTTTTTAAAGTGAAAATTTATTATTTCTCCAAACTTGGTTTCTTGTTCAAGCTTATGAATTAAGGCTAAAATTTGATTATAATCTCCTTCTAAAGTAAATTGATAGGTTTTTATAGTAACCTGGTTATTGCTACTGACGTGTGGTTCAACAAAGTCTAATACTTTTAACTGATTGCTTTTGGCATAAGCAGTAATGTTTTTTAGTAAACTATTCTGTATAGAGTTTCCACTAAGCTGATACTTGGTTAAAATAGAATCGTAATACTGTTGCTTCTTTTTTACTAATGTAAGCTGTTTAGGGGTATTCTTAAATAGGATTTCTTGTTGTTTTAAATGAATATATTGCTCTTTTAATACTAAGGTCTTAGAAATAGCAAACTGGTAGCAAACTACAGCAGCTATAAAAATACTTATAAGTAATATAATAAGTTGCTGTTTATTCTTCATGCTTCAAGTATAATTTTATAGAAAACTCAGATTTAGATTTTTTAATATCATTATAATCTAAAGTTTCAACAGTTTTTATCCATGTAGTATTCTCTAATTCTTTAATCCATTTAAAAAATAAATCACTTTTAGAAGAAACTCCAGAAATAATGATAGTATTATTTTCTATTTGTATGCTCTGATCTTTTTTAATTCTCTTTTTTAGAGGTTGATAATTTAATTCTGATAGTAAAATACTATTAGGAATGAGTTTTATTATTTCATTAATATAAAAAGAACTTTTAGAAGCGTTACTCTTAAGAATATCCGTTGCTAGCTTTTGAGTTTTTTGTAGTTTTTTATCTAAAGAGAGTACAGCATTTTTATTAACGGTATTTACCTGAGCGGTTTGTTGCAGCTCGTTTACTTTGTTAAAATAATGATTGAATAAAAAGAAATTAATCAATAGAGTTCCTAAAAATATTAGGAGAGCACTTTGCCATATTTTTTTAAATACAATTTGGTGTTTGAAGTCTTGAAATAACGTAAAGGTTTTTTCTTCAGAGTTAGAACTTCTATTATTAGTGCTTAAGAATGAGGTTATAGCTCCAGATAAGGATAAAACAAACTCGCTAACACTTAATAAACCGTTAATGTTATACTTTTCATTATTATCTATAGTCGTTTTTTTAATACTTATATCTGAAATTTTACTGTCTAGACTAATTTGAGCATTAGAAGTCTGTATTAAATTTAAAGATATAAAATCAGTAATTTCAGTAACTATACTATTTCCTAAAGAAAAAGAGGTTGCAAGAATATTTTTTGCTTTTAAATCATCTATTATAGAGTCTACATATTTTTTTCTACACAATGCTACAAAATAGATGTTGTTGTTTCCTGAAACAATTTCATAATAGAAATCTTGGGCGTTTATATTAGGAAAAGCAGCGTTAAGTATTGAGTTTTCATTTTTATTAGAAGTGGTTACTTTTTTAAACAGCACATGATTGGTGTTTATAATTAAAAAAGCGTGTTGGTTTTTAGGTAATTTATTAGCAATTAAATCTATTGAATTAGCCTTAAATTGTAAATTTATTACTAATTCCTTTTTATGCTTGCGTAAAGAGGTAATACGGTAGGATTTATCTTCATTATTATCAGAAGACGCTTCAATCCCATAAAACCGATTTCCAAACAGCAAATATGTAGCTAATTTTTGTAGCATTAATATATTACAGTTGGTTTAATTAATACCGCTAATTTACTTTTAGAAGCTTCTCTTTTTCTAGAGCTGAATAACCATTTAATTACAGGTATTTTTGATAGAAAAGGAACTCCAGTCCCAGAGTTTCTTTTAATTTGTTCTTCTAATCCACCTAGAATTATTATATCTTGATCTTGTGCTCTAATTGAAGAGTTAAAAGCTCTAGAATTGATATCAGGTGGAGCATCTACAGCTATTCTATTTCCAAAGCTAGATTGTATAACATCTATACTTAAAGTAACATTTCCATTTCCAGAAACATAAGGTTTTATAGTTAAACCTAACTCAGCACTAATTTGATGGTAATTTGTGAATTCTGATGTTTGTGGATTGTCTGTTCCATAAATATTTCGCTGTGTAACTGTATAATAAGTTTGCTGGCCACTAGAAAAAGTAGCACTATGCCCGTTTAAAGTAGATAATTTAGGTGTTGACTTAATTTTTATATCGCCATTAGTTTCCATTGCTTTTATCGTTGCAAAGAAATTAGGAACAACCTTCCCTAAGTTAAAAGTGCCAAAGCCCTTAAAACCTCCTATAATATTATTAATAGTCTGTGCTCCTAGTGTTAAATCAGTTGTTGGATAAATACCCCCTTTAGTTGTTACTGGAGCATCACCAATACCCCAGGTAACACCTGTCTCTATAGTAGCATTTTTACTTACTTCAATAAACATTACTTCTATTAAAACTAGGGGAATGGGTTTGTCTATTTTATGAATAAATTCTTTAAAACGTTGAATGTTTTCTTGAGTACCACTAACATATATACTATTTAATTCTGTATCAATATTAAATTCAATGCCATTTTTAACTTCATCTGGAATAATACCGACTATATTGTTTTTTTGAGAACCATTATTATAATTTCTACTAGAAGAATTATTGTTTTGCTGCTGTTGACCTCTGTTTATGTTGTTAAACTGATTGTAAGAGTAGTTATTATTAGAGTTAGAAAAACCACTATTTCCTCCATGAAAATTATTATTAAAACTACTATTTCCGATAGCACTGTCATCTAATAAAGCAACGGAACGATGCATCAAATGAATAATCTCAACTTGACGTACACTTAATTGATTTGCAGTTCCAAAGAAGTAAATGTTATTCTCTTTTTTATAAGTGAAGCTTTTACTGTTTGAATTGGATTTTCCACTACCAGATTGAGAATCGCTTTTTCCTATAGCAGAATATTTGCTTTGTGGTTCGAATATTTTGTTTAGTAAATAGTCAAAATTAATCGATTTTGCTTTTAAAGTAGCAACTCCAGCATCATCTAAAGGAGTAGCGGTAAAAACATCTATTTTTAATTCGTTTCCTATATCATGAATGATATCTGCTATAGGAGTATTAGCAAAGTCTACGTCTAAAATTTTATTTTCATAATCTAATACTTTAAAATAAAAATTAGATTTACGTCTTCTTTTTGGTCTAGTAGTAGCTTGGTTATTTTGAGATGAATTGTTGCTAGTTATGCTAGTTGTTTCGTTATCCTCAAAAAGAAAAAAGTTGTCTTTGGTTTTTTCTACATATAAATTATTAGCAAAAGCTAATTTATCCATAGCAGCTTCAAAAGGTGTATCTTTAATATAAGCCGTTAAATTCTTATTTTCTAAACCTGGAGAAAAAACTAAATTCTTTCCAGAAATATCCATTATTCGTTTAAAAACATCGTATAGTTTGTCTCCTTTAGCGTCTATAGATAATAGATTGCTATTTGGGTTGTAGTTTACAGGTATTATTTTTTCTAAAGGCGCCTCAACTGGTTTGTGGTGTTTTTTAATTGATAATATATTACCCGTAAAATCAATATTTAAGTCATATTCTTTACATAAAAAAACAAGCAAATCACTCACCGTAACATTAGAGAAGTTGTTTGCTAAAGTAATGTTGTTTAATTCAGGAGAAACATTAATGTTTATTTTATGAATATTAGAAACAGCTAATAAAAAAATTGGAAGTGTTATATTATTAACGCTAATTTCTGTTTTTACATTTTCGGTTAAACCAAGATTATCTACAGATAGTGCTGTTAGTTGGTTTTTTATGTTTTCTATTCTAGAATCATTTTGCTGTGCTAAGCAAAAACAGGTTGATAATAGAAATATAAGTAGGATTTTTTTCATTTTATATAAATAATACTAATCCATTAATAAAGAATAGACTTCTTCAATAGATGTTGTACCGCTTTTAATTAATTGTATAGCGTTATTTTTTAGTGATATAATATTTTCGGTTGCAAGATAATCATCAATTTCTAAATCATTATTTTTTATATGAGGTATTAACTCTTTTTTTATCGGAACTATTTCGTAAATAGCTTTTCTACCTTGATAGCCGGTATGATGACATTTATTACAGCCTTTTGGTATATAATGAGAGGTTAAATCTTTTGGAATGTTAAAACTCTCTGGGAAATGTTTACTTAAGGTAATTTCTTCTATTTTACAATTATCACATAATTTTCTCACTAACCTTTGAGCTACACTAATGTTTAAAGTACTAGCTATTAAAAAAGGAGGAATTCCCATGTCAATTAACCTAGAAATAGTAGCCCAGGCAGAATTGGTATGAATGGTAGATAATACTAAATGTCCAGTTAAAGCTGCTCTTATTGCCATATTAGCAGTTTTAGCATCTCTTATTTCACCTACCATAATAATATCAGGATCTTGTCTTAAAAAAGTACGAAGGGTACTTGAAAAATCAAGGCCTATATTTTCTTTTAATTGAACTTGATTTATTCCTTCTAACGTATATTCTATAGGATCTTCTATTGTTAAAATATTAGTTTTATCGTCGTTCAATAATTTTAAGGTAGCATATAAAGTGGTTGTTTTACCAGAACCAGTAGGTCCAGATATTAATACAATACCATTAGGTTTTTTAGTACCTTCTTTATAAGTGCTTAGTTCAGCATCGGTAAAACCAAGTTTTTCTAAACTAATATTATTGGTATCTTTACTTAAGATACGAAGTACTATTTTTTCACCATATAAAGTAGGTAAGGAAGATACTCTAATATCAAATTCTTCATTACCATTATTCATAGTGATTCTTCCATCCTGTGGTAGTCTTTTTTCAGAGATATCTAGAGAAGCCTTAATTTTTAACTTATTTACAATTATTGGGTATTCTTCTAAACTAATAATATAGTGCTCTTTTAATTTACCATCAATCCTTAGTCTAACCCTACACTTATTTTCATAAGGCTCAAAATGAATGTCGCTACTACCTATTTCTTTAGCACTAATTAATATTTTCTCTAAAAAATCATTACTATAGTGTAGTTCTTCGCAAATGCTTGATTTTCTGTAAGTAGATGCTAATAAAAACTGTATTTGTTCTTCTGTCTCTTCAATTAATTTAATATTCTGATTAAATAATATTTGAAGTTCTTGCTGTAATGAATAAGATGTATTCACTGATTTAAAATGTATGGTATTGTCTTCAAGTGCAACAGGAATAATACCATAATGATACGCTTGATCTGCTGTAATCAATTGTGTTATAGAAGTAGCTAAAGTATGGTTATTTTCCAAAACGTTATAAACTGTATAAATTAGTTATTAAGCCTGACCAATATGCAATATAGGAAATAGCAAAGAATAAACTCATATATCCAGCTAGTGGCACTGTTTTTTCTTTATTTCCTTTTGATGAAATTAAATGTAACAATAGAGAAAACAAAAGCGAAGAAACAAACAATGTAATAAACGAAACCAATGAAAATGTACATGTTAAAGCTATAAACAATAAAATGTCTCCTAAGCCAATAGCTTCTTTAATATGAATTTTCATTTTAAATTTTGAATATAAAAACAAGATTAATAAAAGAATAAGCACAAAAATTCCATTAAGTAAAATAGAGAATAAAAATAATTCTATAGATGTTTCTAAAACATACAAAGTTCCACAAACAATACTAATCAGTGGAAATAAAAACCACCATACTAGTCTTTCTTTTGTGTCTTGATAGAGAACTAATAAAAAGATAAGAATTAGAACTATTTTTAAAAAGAGCATGAATATTAATCCTTTACCGTTTGTTTAGGTTTTCCTGATTCATCAATAATCCATACATTGAAAACGCCATTGCCGTTAAAGTCTGTTATTGCAGTAGCTTGAGCTTTAAATGTGTTGTTGTCAGCACTTATAATTTCATATGTATAATTAGCGGTCCCGTTTTCTGATACTGTTTTAGGTGCTATATAATCAATCTCGTTTAAGTCACGAGAATATTTTGAATACATATATCTATGAGTTGTTTGGGAACTATATATTTGTTTTAACTGTAATTGAGCCTCTAAACTTTTGGCTTTGGCTATTAATGGCATCAAATTAGGTAATGCTAATAATAAAAGGATACCAATTATTGCAAGTACAACAAGTATTTCTTGAAGATTAAATGAATTAAGTTTTTTATTTAATTTCATACGTCAAATATATAAGTTCTATTGCATTAATTCAACAGTAGGGTAAAATTACTAATCATAAATACTATTTCTATTCTCGTTAGTAATTTTATTTGTTTTAAGATTTTGAAGTAAGGGAAATAAAAAAGCAACTTCTGTCAACTATAATGTCAACTAAAAAGCAAAAGCCCAGTAAACACTGAGCTTTTTGGTTTGTTAAGCGGAGAAAGAGGGATTCGAACCCCCGGTCCTGTTACAGACAACAGTTTTCAAGACTGCCGCATTCGACCACTCTGCCATTTCTCCTGAGTGTCTCATCAGCTATTTGCTGATTGCGAGTGCAAATATAGAAACCTTTTTCTATTAGAAAAAGGTTTTTTTCGTTTTTTTACAGCTATTTTTGCAACTTGTTTATTATCAGATTTTAACAAAAGTGGATTTTAATTTTTTATTCTTGATTTTAGTAGGATTTGCGGCTGGTTTTATCAATACCATTGCTGGAGGAGGTACATTATTAACCATGCCAATGCTTATTTTTATGGGGCTGCCTTCTAATATAGCTAACGCAACTAATAGAGTTGCTATTTTAATTCAAACAGCTTTAGGTGTTAAGGGATTTCAGAGTAAAGGTGTAGATCCTTTTCCTTTTGCATGGTATTTAGGGGTGTCTGCCTTATTAGGATCGTTTATAGGAGCTTATATTGCTGTAGATGTGAAAGGAGCCTTATTTAATAGAATATTATCCATTATTATGTTAATTGTGGTTGTTTTAATGATATTTCAACCTAAAAAAGTAAATCAAAACTTAATTGAGCGAATTAACGGGAAACATTTAGTTGTATCTACTATTATATTTTTCTTTTTAGGCATATACGGCGGTTTTATCAATGCAGGAATAGGGTTTATGATGTTAGCGATACTTCCTTATATAAATAGATTATCAATAGTTAAATCGAATGCAGTAAAAGTTGCAGTTGTATGTTGTTATACAGTGGCCGCTGTTATCATGTTTCAATATCACGAATTAATTAACTGGAAATACGGTTTAATTTTAGCCATAGGCAATGCTAGTGGTGCATGGGTATCTAGTAGGTGGTCTGTAGGGATTCCAGAAAAAACCATTAAATATATTATTATAACAGTTATTTGTGCAATAGGGATTAAGTTATGGTTTTTTAGCGCTTAATAGAAAAGTTTTTATAAGTTGACACAGGAACAATCTCTTTAAGATCAATTTTTTCTACTTTAGATAGTGGAGATCCTTCAGTTTCTAACCATACGAGCATTTTATTCATATTAGCTGATTGACCAAAAACTTCTAGAAAAACAGAACCGTTTTGTAAATTCATAACAAACCCGGTTAGGTTTAATTCTGTAGCTTTTTCTTGTGTATATTTTCTAAACCACACCTTTTGAACTTTTCCGAATACTGTAACTTGAAACCCTAGCATTAAATAATACTTATAGGGTTTCTATATTCGTTAATAGCAACAAAGGTAAAGCAACCTGTAACTGCTAATTCGCGTTCGTTTTCATACATACGTTCTGTAAAAATATCTACTTGTATTTTACAGCTTTTAGTTCCTACATGAACCACATTGGCAATTAATTCAACAATACTTCCTTCAGGTATAGGCTTTTCGAAATCGATTTTATCAGTAGAAACTGTTACAACCCTTTTTCTGCTAAAACGTGTAGCACAAATAAATGAGGCTTCATCCATTAATTGTAATGCAGTACCTCCAAATAAAGTGTTGTAGTGATTGGTAGTGTTTGGAAAAATAGCTTTGAATATTCTAGTTTCAGAACTTTTAATACGCTCTTCTATAGTCATAAGACAATGTTGTTTATAGTATGATCAATTAAAATTATGCTAAATAAATGGCTTAAGCCACAAGCATGTTTTACTTTTGCCGTAAAGATAAGGTATATGAATATATTAGAAAGCTTAAAATGGCGTTATGCTACAAAAAGTTTTGACACCAATAAAATAGTATCAAAAGAAAAATTACAGGTTTTAAAAGAAGGTTTTAGTTTAACAGCTACTTCTTATGGTCTACAACCTGTAAGAATGGTTATTATAGAAGATAAAAATTTACAGCAAGAATTAGTAGAGCACAGTTATAATCAGCAACAAATAGCTCAAGCTTCACATGTTTTAGTTTTATGCATTGAAAATGTAATAGACAATAAATATATTGAAACTTATTTTGAGAATGTGAAGAAATTAAGAGGTACTCCAGATACTATATTAAACCCTTTTAAAGAGTATTTATTAGATAGTTTTTCAAATAAAAAAGATACAGAAATTAAAGATTGGGCAACTAAACAAGCATACATAGCTTTAGGTAACTTGCTAACTGTTTGTGCAGTAGAGAAAATTGATGCTTGCCCAATGGAAGGTTTTGTTCCTGCCGAGTATGATAAAGTTCTAAATTTAACAGAAAAAGGTTTGACTTCTGTATTGGTGTTACCAATAGGTTATAGAGCAAAAGATGATATGTTTGCAAATTTTGCAAAAGTTAGAAAGAATATTTCTGAAAGTGTTTTAGAATTGTAATTCTGGTAAGGTATTTGAGGTTTAAATGTTGAATTAAAGAGATATATAATGAAAAGGATTTTAGTAGTAGTATTTTTACTGGTTGCTATAATAAGCGTAGCTCAAGGTAAAAAAGATGAGTTACATTGGGAGACTAATTTTGATAAAGCAAAAGAGATATCAAAAAAAGAGAAAAAACCTATACTTATCATGTTCACGGGCTCTGATTGGTGTCCTCCTTGTAAAATGTTGAAAGCAGATTTTTTTCAGTCAGATAAATTTGCTAATCAAGCTAATAAATTTGTTTTGTTAATGGTAGACTTGCCTAGAAATAGAGATTTAGTAGGAGAGGAGCAGTACAAAGCAAATATGGTTATAAATAAAAAGTATGGTGTAAGATCTATACCAGTTGTAATGGCTGTAGATGCTAATGGAGGAATTATAGATAAAATTAAAAGTTATAATTCGGCTAGAGATACAGCTCCGCATTTTAAGTTTATAGAAAAAGTACTTAAAAAATATTCGAAAGGATAATCAAAGTATTTAAATAAAAAAAGAGCACTAATTAGTGCTCTTTTTTTATTCTTTTAATAGTTTATATAGTCTACAATTTCTAATCCGTAACCAATCATTCCAACTCTCTTTTTCTGACTAGTATTAGATATTAATTTAATTTTATGAATATCTAAATCATGTAAAATCTGAGCGCCGATTCCAAAGTCTTTAGAATCCATAGGAACTCTAGGAGCTCTCATAATCCCTTCTTGTTGATTTTGTTTTAGCTTATTTAATCTACTTAACAAGTTTAAAGAAGGACTTTCTTGATTGATAAAAACATAAGCACCTTTACCAGATTTATTAATAAGTTGAAATATATCATCTAACTTTTTATCTGTAGCAAAGGTTAGTGTGTCTAGAATATCATTATTAACAAGGGTAGAAGTCACTCGTACTGTTACAGGCTCATCATTTGTCCATGTACCTTTAGTTAAAGCAATGTGTACTTGTCCGGTTGTAGTTTGTTTATAGGCACGCAATCTAAAATCTCCAAAACGGGTTTTAATATCAAAATCTTCTTTCTTTTCAATTAAAGAATCGTGTTTCATTCTATATGCAACTAAATCTTCAATCGATATTAATTTTAAATCAAACTTGTCGGCTACTTCTTTTAGTTGAGGTAATCGAGCCATTGTACCATCTGGATTTAATATTTCAACTAAAATTCCAGCAGGTTGTAAGCCAGCTAATCGAGCTAAATCTACAGCAGCTTCTGTATGTCCTGTTCTACGTAAAACACCACCTTCTTTAGCTTTAAGAGGAAATATATGTCCTGGTCTACCTAAATCATGAGGTTTGGTGTCAGATTGTGTTAAAGCATAAATCGTTTTAGAACGATCTGAAGCAGAGATACCAGTTGTACACCCATGACCAATTAAATCTACAGATACAGTAAACTGAGTATTGTGTAACACTGTATTGTCGTTTACCATCATGTTTAGGCCTAGTTCTTTACAACGATCTTCAATTAACGGTGCACAAATTAATCCTCGACCATGTGTAGCCATAAAATTAATCATCTCGGGAGTTACTTTTTCTGCAGCAGCAATAAAATCTCCTTCGTTTTCTCTGTTTTCATCATCTACTACAATAACCATTTTACCTTGTCTTATGTCGTCAATGGCATCGTGAATAGAATCTAGTTGTATGTTGTTGTTTGTTGTCATGTTGTTATCTTATATGTTTCATGGCTTCATTTATTTCCTTTTTAAAATAAAAATAAGTGAATAGGTTGAAAGGAGCTCCGATTATTAAAAAAATGATAGGGCTTGGCAATGATAAACCAGAATTATTTGTGACTATTTTATTAAGCTTTGAGTAATCTAAATAACATTTTAAGTAATAAATCATATAAATTATTAAAGACAATAAGATAATGATTGTAACTATAATACCTGAAAAATCAGCTTTTACAATATTGATAGCTATATTAGATAAGAAATGAACTATATAAAGAATAAATGCAATAGCAGAGTTTTTCTTTAGTTGTAAATAATGTCTATTTGCATTTTCAAATTGATAGTTCGATAAGTTTCCAGATAATTTTAATTCTTCAAACCCGACACCTAACTGGCTTAAAGTGTCTAAAATAATTTGTTTTTGATTATCAGAATATCCATGTTGTTTAGAATACTTCAGAATGTCTTTTAGTTGAGGGGTAGAAAAAGAAGAAATTTTATCTTTAAATATTAAATCTTCATTTGAATATTCCGTAGTGTTTAATACAAAGTCTTCTTCAAGAGTTGTGTTTTCTTTCTTCTTTATAAACTTATTTCCGATCTTTCTAAAGAAATTATAAATACCATCGGTATTAAACATTCCTTTATCTGAGGTTGCATTTCTAGTAAAAATAATACCTAATGGAAGCATGATTAATGTAGATAACCAACCTCCTAAGAATGGAGGAATACCTCCTTTTTCAGAGCTGTTTTCAGCAAAAATACCTATGAACCAGTAGGTTAAAAATAAAACAATAGCAATTACCATAGGTAAACCTAAACCTCCTTTACGAATAATAGCTCCAAGAGGTGCACCTACAAAGAAAAGAATGAAGCAAGAAAAAGCTAAAGCAAATTTTTTATGAACCGCAACTTTGTGTCTGTTAAGATTAGATAATTTATCGTCTAAGTTACTTTCTCGCTTTTCAATTCTTTTATATGATGCCTTACTATTGGTAATAGCAAAATCTAATATTTTTTCCTGTTCTTTTAAGGTAAATAAATTTAAAATAGGTTTTTTATAAAAGGTATTGTTGTTAGGTTTAACTTCTATTGGTTTCTTAATGATTTTACTACCTGTTTTACTTGAATCATTTGTCTTGATAGAAGCAATTTTATCTACTTTATTTTTAGCAACGGTTAAGCCTAAACCATTATATAGGTTATTATTGTCAGACTCAACATCTTTAACTAGTTTATGATTTAGTGAGTCTATAGTTGGCAATAATTGATTGATTTTTAAGAACCTATATGATGTTAGTTTTTGAGTACTATTTGGTGATTTATCTAGTTTAGATAAATCGATATTCATGGTATACTTGTCAAAAGAACTCTTTGCATGTGGCAATTTTTTCTTTTTTGTATAGTCTTTTGGAGTAATATCGTGATAGTAATTGCCGTCAGACAATACCAACTGTAATATGTTAGAACCTTCACTAGATATTAACTCTCCTTTTTTAGCTTTAATTACAGTAGTATTTTTTGTATGCTTTTTTTGGTGAAGGATAACGTTTTCTAGTAATCTACCATCTTCACCGTATTTTCTTTCAACTTTTATGTTAGCATCTCCAATAGGAGTAAATTGACCAGCAACAATAGCCATAGAAGGTTTTAGCTGAGCAATGTTCTTTCTTAAATTTCTAGATTCGTACTCGCCCCAAGGAATTACATTGTTGGCAAAGAAAAATGTAACAAAACTAAGCAGAGCAATGAAAATTGTTAGACTTCTCATTGCTCTGTGCAATGAAATACCAGAAGATTTCATGGCAGCGAACTCATAATTCTCGGCAAAATTACCAAAAATCATAATTGAAGTAAGCAATATGGTTAACGGAAGAATTAACGGAACCAAAGTAGGAAGTAAGTACATTAAAAACTTACCAACTACTATTAATTCTAAATCTTTACCTGCAAGTTCTTTGACAAACAGCCAAACAGACTGTAGTATGAATATGAATATTAATATGAAAAAGACACTAAAAAATGTCTTTAAAAAGGTGGTTAATATGTAACGGTCTAATATCTTCAACGGAGACTATTCGTTAAAATAGTAGTCTTTATATTTACTGCGGTCAAAGGTAAACAAACTTTCTGATAAAGGTTGGTTTGTTTTGAAACTATTAACAGTTAAAGTAGTAACAGCACCATTCTTACCATTTTCGATTACGTTGTAAATATTTTTAGTGTTTGCATCTATACCTAGTAGTACATATTTCATTTCTGAATTGCTATCTATAGGAGTTAATTTTATATACTGAATAGACCTTCCTTTAACAGGTAATTTTTTATCCCATGCATAATTGTAACCTTCTTTATAAAAAGTAAGCATTTTAGAAGGAGTAATAGTACCTTCTTCTTCATCTGAGGCATTGCTTATTGTGATTTCTTCGTCTTCAGGAGAAATAGTGTATATTTTTTGACCATCGTATAAACGCGTTACACCCATTAAGTTTAGTAAATACTTATCACCTTTTAAATAAACATCTCCTTTGGTAGACTGTTCTACATTTTCTGCTTCATTTTTAAGGCTATATTTAAAGTCAATACTAATATTTTTATAGGTACTTACTTTAGTGGCAACATCGTCTAAATATTGTTTAGCTTTTTCTGCATTCTGAGCAGAAAGCCCACTAATAGCTATCATGCTAATAAATAAGAATGTAAATACTTTTTTCATGGTTTTATTTTTCGTTTTCTAATAATTGATCTAAGGCTATTAAATCAGGAACTAAAACTTGTCTTGCTTTACTACCTTCAAAAGGTCCTACAATACCAGCTGCTTCTAACTGATCTATTAACCTACCTGCTCTGTTGTATCCTAATTTTAATTTACGCTGTAATAAAGAAGCTGACCCTTGTTGAGCTGTAACCAGTACTTCGGCTGCTTCTCTAAAGAGTTTGTCTCTATCTGATATGTTATTATCAAGAGTCGTGCCACCTTCTTCGCCTACATATTCTGGTAGTAAATGAGCATCAGGGTAGGCTTTTTGTCCACCAATAAATTCAGTAATTTTTTCTACTTCAGGTGTATCTACAAAAGCACATTGAATACGAACTAGTTCGTTACCTTGTGTGTATAGCATATCACCTCTACCAATGAGCTGATTTGCTCCACTCTGATCTAAAATTGTTTTAGAATCTATACCAGTCATTACTCTAAAAGCAACACGAGCTGGGAAGTTAGCTTTAATCATACCCGTAATAACATTAACAGAAGGTCTTTGTGTTGCAATGATTAAGTGAATACCAATAGCTCTTGCTAACTGAGCTAGACGAGCAATTGGAGTTTCTACTTCTTTACCTGCAGTCATAATTAAATCTGCAAATTCATCTACAACTAAAACAATATAAGGTAAAAACTTGTGTCCGTCATTAGGATTCAGCTTTCGAGCTTTAAACTTTTTGTTGTACTCTACAATATTTCTACAGAAAGCATTTTTTAATAACTCATATCGGTTATCCATTTCAATACACAAAGAGTTTAATGTATTGATAACCTTAGAATTATCTGTTATGATTGCTTCTTCAGAATCGGGTAGTTTAGCTAAATAATGTCGTTCTATTTTGTTAAATAAGGTAAGTTCTACTTTTTTAGGGTCCACTAAAACAAACTTTACTTCGGCTGGATGCTTTTTGTAGAGCAAAGAAGTTAGTATACAGTTTAACCCAACAGATTTACCCTGACCAGTAGCTCCGGCCATTAATAGGTGAGGCATTTTGGCTAAATCTACCACCATAGTTTCGTTACTAATGGTTTTTCCAAAAGCAATGGGTAGTTGCATTTCTGCTTCTTGAAACTTCTTAGAAGAAATAGCTGCACGCATAGAAACAATTCTAGGGTTTTTATTAGGAACCTCAATACCTATAGTTCCTTTACCGGGCATAGGAGCAATAATTCTGATACCTAGAGCAGCTAAAGAAAGAGCAATATCGTCTTCTAAGTTTTTAATTTTAGAAATTCTAACACCAGCTTCTGGTACAATTTCATATAAAGTAACTGTTGGTCCTACAGTAGCTTTAATATTAGCTATTTCTATTTTATAATTCTTAAGAGTAGTTACAATTTGATTTTTATTTTCTTCTAGCTCTTCTTGATTGATGGTAATTCCTTGTCCGCTTGTATAATCTTTTAATAAGTCTATGGTAGGAAACTTGAAATTGCTTAACTCAAGAGTTGGGTCAAATTCTCCGAAATCTTCTACTAGTTTATCAGAAAGATTGTCGGTAACGGTTTTTTCTTCTTGGCTTACTTCAACTTTCATAGAAAGGTCGCCTTCAGATTCAGAAGGAATTGTTATTTCTTCTGGTGTTTTGGGAGTATCAATTGATGTCTCAGTAGTAGAAAGTTGTATTTCCTCAGTTTGAGGTTGTTCAGTGTTTTCTTCAACAAAATTAGCTATAATAGCTTCTTCTTCATCTATAGTTTTAGTCTCTGTAGAAGGTGTTTCAACAGTTTCTGAATTGATTTCTTCTGAATTGAAATCTTCTTTAACCTCGTGAGCAGTTTTGTTAAAAAAGGATAGAACAGTGTCTAAAGTAAATTTGAAACGTAAAACTAAATAAGTAATTAGTAAAAAAAGCAATAATATAACAGTTCCTATTTTACCAAGGTAATCCTGAAGGAAGTCATTTAATTCAAAACCTATAACACCACCTAATAATGATGCAGAACTGCCAAAGAAACCTAAGAAGGTAGATAGCCAAATGGCAACTAAAGTTCCCCAAATCCAACGCTTTTTTAAAGCCTCTTTGTTAGCATTTAATAATAAATGAATTCCTGATAACGAAGTTAATACTGCAAATGTAATAGAAGCAATACCCAAACCTTTATATATAAAAAAGTAGGCAATTTTAGCACCAATACCACTTATAAGGTTTTTATATTCTGCGTTTCTGGATAAATTGTTAATCTCGCTAATATCTTCTTTCCAGGTAAAAAGAAAGGATATAAAAGATATGAGTAGTAAAACACCTAATAAAAACAAAAAACTACCTAAAATGGTTTCTTGTTGTTTACTAAGTGTAAAACTTGGAATTTTAAACTTGGGTAATGATTTTTTTTTAGTTTTTGTGCTTTTCTTTTTAGCCATTGATTTTTTTGATGTAAAACAAAAATACTAAAATATCTTTGGGATGTAAATAAGTAACCCAATAATACTAGCTGCTGCTGCAGCAAAGAAAACTGCCCCTGCAGCAATGTCTTTTATGAGTCCAATTTTATGATGAAAATCAGGGTGAATGAAATCTGCAATTTCTTCAACAGCAGTGTTTAAACCTTCAATACTCATAACCATTCCAATGGCAAATATTTGTAAAATCCACTCAGTAGTTGAGATTTCAAAATAAAAACCAGCTATAATTAAAAGTAAACCAATAGAGAATTGTACTTGTATACTGGCTTCAGTTTTAATTAAAATAAGAGCTCCTTTTAAAGCATAACCAGCTCCTTTTAATCTATTTATAAAAAAACTTTCTTTAGGTTGTTGCATTTTGTTTAACAGTTATCAAGGCTAAAAATACTATTTTTGCTAAAAAATTTATCAAATATAAAACTCTGGAATGAATTTTTCTATTAGAATTCAAGAATATAAAATCTTTTTTTACCGCTTGTTATTGGTTTATTTGTTTTATACACTAGCCAGAGTATTATTCTTTATTTACAATGCAGATTTTTTAGGGGTAGATCAAGTATACGATTTTTTAAATATTTGCTACAGAGGGCTAGCCTTTGATACCACTGCAATTTTATATGTTAATGCACTATTTATAGTGTTAAGTGTTTTTCCTTTTTTTATAAATACCAAAAAAGGATACCAGAAGGTGGTATTTTGGGTATATTTTGTTACAAACTTTATTGCTTATGCAACCAATTTTGTAGATTTTGTTTATTATAAGTTTACGTATACAAGATTAACTACGGCTGGTTTAGAAACAGTAGAAAATGAACAAAATAAAGTAGGGTTGTTTTTTACTTTTTTAGGAGATTATTGGCATGTTTTTTTATTATTTTTTATCTGTGCCTATATATGGGTAAAACTGTATAAAAGGAAGTCTTTGTATGAAATGTCATACTCTAATTTATGGACTTACGGAATATCTTCTATATTGATATTTGGTATTATAGGAGTTTTAGTTGTTGGAGGAATTAGAGGTGATTTTAAACATAGTACTAGACCCATAACTTTAGTAGATGCTAGTAGACATGTAAAGAAGGTATCTCATGCCGATATGGTGCTAAATACACCATTTTCTATTATTAGAACCATCAATAAAAATTACTTTAAAAAGAGTAATGATATACCAGAAAGCGTTATCAAAGAAGCTTTTAATCCTATTAAGTATTATCCTAGAGAAGTAACAGAAAAACCTAATGTAGTAGTATTGATAATAGAAAGTTTTGCTAGGGAATATATAGGTAGCTTCAACAAACATAAAAACATACCTAATTATGAAGGGTATACACCCTTTGTAGATTCTTTGGCTCAGCACAGTTTAATTTTTCCTAATGGATTTGCTAACGGAAGAAAATCAATACATGCTATGTCTTCTATATTGGCAGGAGTGCCTTCTTTTAAGGTAGCTTTTACATCGTCTCCTTATTCAAATCAAGAAACACAATCGATGGTTTCTACATTTAAAGAAATGGGATATGACACTTCCTTTTTTCATGGGGCACCTAATGGGTCTATGGGATTTTTAGGTTATAGCAACATTCTTGGGTTCGATCGTTATTATGGAATGAATGAATATGATAATGATGAGGATTTTGACGGATTATGGGGGATATGGGATAAGCCTTTTTTTCAGTATATGAATTCGGAACTGTCTAAAAAGAAAGAACCTTTTATGGCTACGTTAATTTCGTTATCATCTCATTCTCCATATAAAGTGCCTAAAGAATATAAAGGGAAATTCCCAAAAGGGAATAGGCCTATTCATAAATGTGTAGGTTATACAGATGAAGCTCTGAAAGAGTTTTTTGAGGCTGCTTCTAAAGAAGATTGGTATGATAATACTATTTTTGTTATAACTGCAGACCACTGTAATCAAACTCATTTTAAAGAGTACGAAAAAATGGTAAATTGGTATGCAGTACCTATTTTATTTTATTCTCCAAACGGTAAGTACAAAGGAGAAAATTTAGACTTAGCTCAGCAAATAGACATATATCCTACTTTAATGGATATGGTTGGTTATAATAAACCTTTTAGGAGTTGGGGAAGAAGCTTAGTAAGTGATACGATTCAGAAACCATATGCTATGACTAGTAATGGAACAACTTTTCATTTTCAGAGTGATAGTTTGATTTATGTAATGGATGAAAACAGAAAAAGAGTTGGGTTTTATCAACCAGATGATTACGGTTTGACTAATAAATTAAAGGGAGAACCAACTCAAAAGATGAAACAAGTAGAATTAAAAGCAAAAGGATTTGTTCAGGATTATATGAATAGAATTATTGACAGAAAGTTGAATACAATAGACGAATAAAATATATGAAAATTTTAAAGAGAGTTATAGCTGTAGGTTTATTATTAGGACTGATTTTTGGCGGGAAGTATTTTTATAAAAGAAATTTAAATCATAATTTAGAAGAAATTACCGAGAATAAAGTATATAAGTCCGGGGTTATACCGCCAGATGAAATAGCTGATTATATAAAAGAGTATAATATAAAAACAGTTATAGACTTAAGACACGGAGGTGTTGGAGATAAGTTAAACCCTGAAGCTTATGCAGATATTAAAGCTGAAAAGGAAGTTGTAGAGGCTATAGAAGGAGTAAATTATGTTAATATACCTTCTGTGCAAATACCTACTGAAGAAAATTTACAAGATTTTTTTACAGTTTTAGATAAACCAGAATCATATCCTGTGTTAATGCACTGTTACCATGGAACAGGAAGGGCTATGATCTATTCTGCTATTTATAGAATAGAATATGAAGGTATGGATAAGACAGAAGCGAGAAGTAAAACTAGACCGTTCTTTAGTTTACCATTTAGTTCTTTTGCAGAAGATAAACCTAAAGGTAAATATTTAGAAGAGTACAAGAAAAGATCAAATAAATAAAAAGAGGAGGTTTAAACCTCCTCTTTTTATTTTATAAAGCTTCAAAAGCAGCTTTGTAATTTGGCTCATCTACAATTTCAGGAACCTGTTCGGTATGTGTTATGATTCCATTTTCATCTATAACTATAATAACTCTAGAATGAAGCCCTTCTAGTGGTCCGTCAATAAAATCTAAACCATAAGCTTTTCCAAAGCTATTATCTCTAAAGTCAGATAAATTAATAACATTGTCTAAACCTTCTGCACCACAAAAACGTGCTTGGGCAAATGGTAAGTCTCTTGAAATACACAATACTTTTACATCTTGTATTTCATTTAGATCTTTATTAAATTGTCTTACAGATTGTGCGCAAGTACCTGTATCTATACTTGGGAAAATATTTAAAACAACTGCTTGTCCTTTGTAATCAGATAACGATGCAGTAGATAAATCTGTTTTAACCAGCGTAAAATCTGGAGCTGTACTTCCTACTGCTGGTAAAGAACCAGAAGTGTTTATTGGGTTTCCTTTTAAGGTAACTGTTGCCATAATATCAATTGGTTTTAGTTTTTAGTAGATTAAAACTACAAATATTTTCTTTTAACTCGTAAAAAAAGCTACCAGAAAAAGGTAGCTTTTAAATTATGTTTAAGGTATATGAGTCTTAGTTTTGAGCTAAATACTCAGCAGTTGCAGCATGGTTAGCTTGCATACCATCTTTACCTTTGCTCCAGTTTGCTGGGCAAACCTCTCCGTTAGCTTCAAAGAATTGTAAAGCATCTACCATACGAATAGCTTCATCAACATTTCTTCCTAATGGTAAATCGTTCACTAATTGGTGACGTACAACTCCTTCTTTGTCGATTAAGAATAAACCTCTGTAAGCAATTAACTCACCTTCAGCTACCATTAACCCTTCTTCGTTGTAAAACATATCTCCAGCTAAAACATCGTAGTTAGCAGCAATAGTTTTGTTAGTATCTGCAACTAATGGGTAGGTAATACCTTTAATACCTCCGTTAGCTTTGTCTACTTGTAACCATCCAAAGTGAGATTGTTCAGTATCTGTAGAAACACCAACTACAGCAACGTTTCTAGATTCGAACTCAGCTAATTTATTTTGAAAAGCGTGTAATTCTGTTGGACAAACAAAAGTAAAATCTTTAGGGTAGAAGAATAAAATTACATCTTTCTTACCTAAGTATTGATCTAATGAAAAGTTTTCAGCAAATTGATTACCGTTTACTACTGCTTGTGCACTAAAATGAGGTGCTTTTTTACCTACTAATACAGCCATTTTTATGATTGTTTTAAATGATTATTAAAAATATTGGTGCAAATATACACATCAAAAACAGCTTATATGTAAAGTTTAATTTAATTTTTCTATAGGATAATAGATTAATCTAATTTACCTTGAATTTGTCTAATTTTCAATCCTAGAGCAGCAAATAAAAGTGTAGTAAACGGACTTAACCAGTTGAAGATAGCGAAAAAGAAATAATCGGTTACACTAACACCCAGAACTCCCGATTGGTAAGCTCCACAAGTATTCCAAGGAATCAATACAGAAGTAACAGTACCAGAATCTTCTAATGTTCTACTTAAATTTTCTGGAGCTAACCCTTTGTCTTCGTAAGCTTTTTTAAACATTTTTCCAGGTATTACTAAAGCTAAATATTGGTCTGAAGCAATAGTGTTTAGTCCTAGACAACTAATTACTGTAGTAGCAAATAAACCGAATACAGAATCTGCTAACTTTAATAAGGATTTGGTTATTCTAGATAAAGCTCCAATGCCATCCATAACTCCTCCAAAAACCATTGCTGAAATAATTAAATATATGGTCCAAAGCATTCCATTCATTCCACCAGAACTAAATAATTCATTTAATTTTTCGTTATCTGTTACAATAGCTGTATCTGTTAAAATAGAATTAACAATAGCACTAAAGTTGGAATCTGATAATTGAGATAAAACATCAGATTGGAATATAACTGAGAATACTGCAGCTAGAACAACACCAGTTCCAAGAGCTATTAATGGCTTTGTTTTAGCTAAAATCATACCAACAACCACTAAAGGAACAACAAACAACCACGGAGTGATATTAAAAGTAGTATCGATAGTACTTAATAAATTGCTTATATCTGCATTACCAGTGGTGTCTATTGTGGCACTCATAATACTAAAAGCAATTAATGTAACAATAATAGTAGGTACAGTGGTGAAAGCCATGTATTTTATATGAGTAAATAAATCGGTTCCAGCCATAGCGGGAGCTAAGTTAGTTGTATCACTTAAAGGCGACATTTTATCTCCAAAATAAGCTCCAGAAATTACAGCACCAGCAATCATTCCTGTAGGTATACCTAGTGCAGACCCAATTCCAATTAAAGCAATACCAACAGTTGCAGAGGTTGTCCAAGAACTACCAGTTGCAATAGATATAATTGCAGCAATTATAACTGAAGCGGGTAAAAATATAGCTGGACTCAACACCTGTAAGCCATAATATACCATTGCTGGTATAATTCCACTAATTAACCAAGTACCTGCCAAAGCACCTACTAAAAATAAAATCATGATAGGAATAAAAACACTTTTTAAGTTCTCCCAAACTTCCATTATCATCGTTTGAAAAGAAACTTTGTTTTTTAAACCAACAATAGCAGTTACCCCACCAGCAATTAATAAAATAAATTGATTAGAATAGTCACCAAGCCAAGCACCATCCTTAACAAAAATGTTGTAAGCAAGCATTGCCATTAAAATAACGACAGGTATTAAGGCTTCCCATATATTGAGTTCTTTGTTGCTTATTATTTTTTGCTCTTCAATATCTATTTCTGAAAGGTTTTTTTGGTCTTGCATTTTGCTGCTTTTTTAAAAGCTGTAATGTTACGATTTTAATGGCTTTTGTGCAAGAAAAAACCGTATAGCTATTGGCTATACGGCTATAAATTATACGAGTATATGATTTCTAACTAGCTAACTTACCAATCATTTTAACTTCATTTTTAAAGGTATTAAAATTAGGGGAGTGTTTTTGTACTCGTTCTAGTAAAGAGTTATACTGCTCTTGAGTTCCGTTTCCTTCTACATTAAAAATGAACTTTAATTCAGGAAATCCTACGTCTGAATCTTCGTTTAATCCTAAAAAACCTTTTAAGTCTAGTTCACCATCTATCTCTAATTGTAATTTGTCTATTTTAATATCCATTGCGGTAGCTCCAGCCATAAATGTTACGGCCATACAGCCTGCTAAACCTCCTAACATGTATTCAGCTGGGTTTGGGGCGCAGTTTACGCCTAGAAACTGAGTAGGTTCATCAATAGTAAAACTAAAATCTCTAATAAGTTTATGCTCGCCAAAAACCATATTTTTGGTGCTTACTTGAGTTTTAGTTCCGCTTTCCCAGTTTAAAGTTACACCATATGTGGCTCTACTTTGTATATCATCTTGTTTTACTTCGTTGGCATATTCACTTAATCCAGCCATGTTTATATTATTCAGCATAACTTAATTCTTTTTTAAAAACGTTAGTAATAGCTTGTTTAAAATCATTTTTTAAATCATTAATATCTTCAACACCAACGGATAATCGAATTAAACCGTCGTTAATTCCAATTGCTTTTTGTTGCTCTTTGGTTAAAGATGCTTGAGAAGTATTGTAAGGTAAAGAAATAAGACTCTCTACACCTCCTAAACTGGTAGCCTCTTTTGGTAGTTTTAAGAAAGATAATAGTTTGTGAGCGTTTTCATCACCACCTTCTATTTCAAAACTAATCATACCAGAGTACTTTTCTTTCATTTGATCTTGCGCTAATGTGTGTTGTTCGTGAGAAGCTAAACCAGGATAGTAAACACGTTTAATTTTTGAGTGATTTTCTAAATAATTAGCCAACTCAATAGCGTTACTATTATGAGTTCTCATGCGTAAAGCAAAAGTTTTTAAACTTCTTTCTAATAAAAAGCAAGCGTGCGGATCTAAAGATCCACCGTTTTTAAGCATTTGGGGCCAAATTCTATCTACTAGTTTTCTAGATCCAGAAACGGTTCCTCCAATAAGGTCTGAATGACCATTTAAATATTTAGTAGCAGAATTAACCACTAAATCTACACCTAAATCTAGCATCTTAACATTGTAAGGAGTTAAAAAAGTATTGTCTATAATAACTCTTAAATTGTACTTTTTACCTAAAGCTACTAACTCTTTAATAGGTGTTATTTTAAGTAACGGATTGGTTAAAGCTTCAAAGTACAAAACCTTGGTGTTTTCTTGTATGGCTGCTTCTATTTCTTTTATGTTGGTTGGAGAGGTAAAAGTTACGCTCATACCATATCGGTCTAAATCTTCATATAAAAAGTTATAAGTTCCCCCGTAAATATCTCTTGAAGAAACTATATGGCTACCTTTATCTAATATAGCTAGTAAAGTAGAAGATATTGCTGCCATTCCAGATGAAAATACAATAGAGCTTTCTGCATTTTCGAGCGAAGAAATTTTTTCTTGTACACTCCATTGAGATGGATTTCCATATCGAGTATAAATCATTTCATCTCGACCTCGACCTTCTTCAATAGCCTCATATGAAGACTCATTTAAATAAAAAGTTGAGCACTGGTAAATAGGTGTTCCTAAAGCACCAGTTTGTGGGTCGTCGTACTGACCAGCATGAACAGATTTAGTAGCATCTCCAAAATTGGAATATCTTTTATTTTGAAGCTTAGGGCCAGATTCACGTTTCCTTTGTAAGTCATTTAGCCAAATAGATCCATCTGTTCTTTTGTGCTCTATATCTTGATAACTTTTTTTCATCATCGAGTATATTTAAATTAAACGGCTTGTAATTTTTTATCTTTCTTGTTAATGAATTTACTTAAGTATTCTGCATCTTTCTTTACCCCACCTAGAGTTGCAGATCCTCTAGTGTATAGCCAAGGTAGCCCTATAAAGAATAAACCTTCTAAGTCTTCACTCACTCCTCTATAGTTTTTAGGGTATTGTTTGTTGTCTAGTTTAATATCTTCAATCCAATTAAAATTGGGTTTAAAACCAGTAGCCCAAATAATATTTTTGATATTAGTTAACCTGTCTTTTTCAAATACGAGTACTTTTTTTTCGGCATCTAAAGTTCTACCTACACAAGTGACATTTTCTTTATTAAAAAGAGTTTTAACATCTGTTCCGATTACTGGCTGTGAATTGTTACTTAGTTTTTTGCCTAACCATGAATACTTGTTTGCAGTTAAAAAGCCTATTTTACTAAACCACCACCAAAGTGTTTTTCCTAGGAATTCTTGAGGTAGCGTACCAATATTTGTATTTCCAGAAAAGTATACTTTACGGTTAGTCTTAGATATTTCATCTAATATTTGAACACCTGAATCTCCAGCTCCTACAACTAAAGTGTCTCCTTCTTGTAGTTGATTAGGGTTTTTGTAATGTTCACTATGAATCTGAATGATATCTGAATCAATATTTTTATGACATGCTGGGGTAAATGGTGTGTGAAAAGGACCGGTGGCAATAATTACATTTCTAGAGGTGTATCTTTGTGTGTCACTTTTTATTATAAAGACATCATCTTCTTTTTTTAACGAGTGTACTTTTTGATTAAAAGCGATTGGTATATCGAATTCCTTTACATATGCTTTTAAATAATCTGCAACTTCATATTTATTAGCATAATGTCCTTTTTTACTGGGGAATTTCATTCCTGGAAGATTATTGAACTCAGAAGGAGTGAAGAGTTTTAAAGAGTCCCAACGCTTTAGCCATGGAGCTCCAACCTCCTTATTAGCATCTACAACAATAAAGTTTTTTTGCTGTTTTTTTAAGTAGTATGCCATTGCTAAACCAGCTTGTCCAGCTCCTATAATGATATAATCTTTCATGTAGTTTTTTTATATATAACAAAGTTAGATAAGAGTTGAAATATTATCAATACTAAGTGTATTATTTAGTTTTATTTTCTAATTATGTGTTATATTATAGATTTATTTTTTGTTATATTTGATTTGTTTTGGAATTGTTAGAAAATAAGTAAGGATGAATTTTGATGAAATAGATAAAAAACTCTTAGGATTGCTTCAAAAAAATAGTAAGCAAACAAATAAACAGCTTTCTTTAGAGTTAAATCTTTCTGTAACAGCTGTTTATGAGCGTATAAAAAGATTGGAGAGAGAAGGGGTAATTAATAAATATGTAGCGTTATTAAATGCTAAAAAAGTGTCAAAATCTTTTTTGGTGTTTTGCCATGTAAAACTAGGTAAGCATAACAAGGAGTTTGTAACTACTTTTGAAAAAGAAGTAGTGCAATTAAACGAAGTTTTAGAGTGTCATCATGTTTCTGGTGATTATGATTATATTCTAAAGATTCGAGTGAAGGGTATGGATGAGTATAGAGATTTTATGCTAACTAAGTTAACCACTATCAAACACATTGGTAGTACCCAAAGTACTTTTGTTATTAGTGATATAAAGAAAACTACAGCAATAACTGTTTAGTTCTAATTGAAATTAAGTTCAAATTGTAGTGATTTATTTGATTTGTACTTTTTACAGGAACAAAATAGTTGTGAATTGTATTTGTGGGGGTATTAGTTTCCCTATCTCACAAAACTTCGTTACTTTTGTCCATCTTTTAAAAATTAAAATACACAGTTTATGAGTACTTATGATGTAGCCGTTATTGGTTCTGGACCTGGAGGTTATGTAGCAGCCATTCGTTGCGCACAATTAGGAATGAAAACAGCAATCATTGAAAAATATAATACTTTAGGTGGAACTTGCTTAAATGTAGGGTGTATCCCTTCAAAAGCATTGCTAGATTCATCTCATCATTATGACGATGCAGTAAAGCATTTTGAGGCTCATGGTATTGAGCTTTCAGGAGATATTAAAATGAATTTAGAGAAGATGATTGCCCGTAAGGATGCTGTTGTAAAACAAACTTGCGATGGTATTACATTCTTAATGGATAAAAATAAGATTGATGTATACACGGGTGTTGGATCTTTTAAAGATGCAACTCATATTACCATTACTGGAGAAAGTACTACAGAGATAGAAGCTAAGAATACTATTATAGCAACAGGATCTAAACCATCTAGTTTTCCTTTTATTAAATTAGATAAGGAAAGAGTAATTACATCTACTGAAGCGTTAAAACTTAAAGAAATTCCTAAGCATTTAGTTGTTATAGGAGGTGGAGTAATAGGTTTAGAGTTAGGACAGGTTTATAAAAGACTAGGTTCTGATGTTACTGTAATAGAATATATGGACAGAATTGTGCCAGGTATGGATAAAGCTGTTTCAAAAGAACTTCAAAAAGTATTAAAAAAACAAAAAATGAAGTTTTTAACGTCTCATAAAGTAACTAACGTTGAGACAATTGGTAATGAGGTGGTTATTAATTATGAGGACAAAAAAGGACAACCGCAAGAAATAAAAACGGATTATTGTTTAGTGTCTGTTGGTCGCCGCCCTTATACTGATGGATTAGGTTTAGAAAATGCAGGGGTTAAGGTAAATGAAAGAGGAATGGTAGAGACTAATGATCATTTACAAACCAATGTGTCTAATATTTATGCTATTGGAGATGTTGTTAAAGGAGCAATGCTAGCACATAAGGCAGAAGAAGAAGGAGTGTTTGTTGCTGAAACTTTAGCCGGACAAAAACCTCATATAAATTATAATTTAATTCCTGGTGTTGTATACACATGGCCAGAGGTTGCAGCTGTTGGAAAAACAGAAGAGCAACTAAAAGAAGAAGGAATTGCTTATAAAGCAGGTTCTTTTCCAATGAGAGCTTTAGGAAGAAGTAGAGCTTCAATGGATTTAGATGGTTTTGTTAAAGTATTAGCAGATAAGAATACCGATGAGATTTTAGGAGTTCATATGGTAGGTGCTCGTGCTGCTGATATGATTGCCGAAGCTGTTGTAGCTATGGAATACAGAGCATCTGCAGAAGATATATCAAGAATGTCTCATGCACATCCTACGTTTACAGAAGCTATTAAAGAAGCTGCGTTAGCTGCTACAGATAACAGAGCTTTGCATATGTAATATGCTTAGCAAATAAGATATAAAAAAAACACCGATTGAAAAATCGGTGTTTTTTTTATTTATATTTTCTGAGTCCAGTTGTATTTATCTTCAGTTATATTGTATTGTATGTTTAACAACTTTTCTTTTAGCATTGTAGAATAAGGATTGTCTAGCTTAGGTAAATCAAAATGCTCATCTTGGTAGCCTACACCAGTAATAGGAACTACTACAGCAGCGGTACCGGCACCAAATACTTCTTTTAACTCTCCTTTTCTAGCGGCTTCTGTAACTTCTTTAACGCTAACTTTTCTAACTTCAACTTCAATCCCTTCGTCTTTAGCTAATTGAATCAAACTCTTTCTGGTTACACCGTCAAGAATCCTATCGTCAGTCGGAGCTGTTAATAATTTGTCTCCTATTCTAAAGAAAACATTCATTGTTCCTGCTTCTTCTAGGTACTCATGAGTAGAGTTGGTCCAAATAATTTGTTGGTAACCTTCTTCTTTAACTTTATTGGTAGGATAAAAAGATGCAGCGTAATTACCTGCAGCTTTTGTAGCTCCAACACCACCATTAGCTGCTCTAGAGAAATAATCAGATATTTTTACTTTTACTTCGCCTCCTTTATAGTAAGCCTGAACAGGAGTGCAGATAATCATAAATTTATATTCAGCAGCAGGAGCAGCAGATACACCTGCTTCAGTTGCAAATAGAAAAGGTCTTATGTACAATGAATTTCCTTTACCAGGTACAATCCATTGTTTGTCCATTTCTAATAAAGTTTTTAAGCCATTCATAAAAACTTCTTCAGGAACTTCTGGCATAGCTAAACGTCTTGCAGAGAAGTTAATTCTTTTCCAGTTCTCTTCAGGTCTAAAAATCCAAGCATCTCCATGTTCATCTTTATATGCCTTCATGCCTTCAAAAGCAGCTTGTCCATAATGAAAAACTCTTGCTGAAGGATCTAATTGTAGAGGTTGGTATGGGGTAATTTGTGGTTGTTGCCATTCACCATCTTTAAAATCACAAAAAAACATGTGATCGGTGTAAATGGTTCCAAAGGTAACATTGTCTAAATCAATAGAAGTGAATTTAGATTCTGATACTTTAGATATGTTTATAGCTGTGTTGATCATAACTGAAAGTCGGTTTTAAAAGTTCCGCGAATTTACTGAATTAATAATTTTTTAACTACTAATAAATCGTTAATTTTATCAACAATTAAATCAGTGTAAAGTAAATAAAATGAAAAGAGTTTTAGTATTGTTAGTATTGTCTATAGTTTTAATAGGATGTAAGAAAGAAAAACCAGTAGAAAAAGAGCTTAAAGAAGAAAAAGAAGTAGTAGAGAAAAAGGTAGATTCTATTCAATATTTTGGAGAAAAGTTTGAAGTAACAAAGCTGCTAACTAATACAGAAATGCTAGAGAGTTATAAAAAAATGAAGATAGGAGATTCTACATTAGTAACTTTTAAAGCGAAAATAAATCAAGTTTGTAAAAAGAAGGGGTGTTGGATGACTTTAGCATTGGCTGATGAAACAGAAGCAATGGTTAAGTTTAAAGATTATGGTTTTTTTATGCCATTAGATTGTGATGGGAAAATAGTAACGGTTAATGGATATGCTTTTGTGAACGAAGTTCCTGTAGATGAACTTAAACATTATGCAGAAGATGCAGGAAAAAGTAAAGAGGAAATAGAAAAAATTACAGCACCAGAAAAAACATTTTCATTTATGGCAACTGGAGCAATGTTAGATTAAATGAAGAGAGAAGTTATTATTACCTCAGATGGATCTACAACCATACATTTACCAGATTGGGATGAACAATATCATTCTAAGCATGGCGCTATACAAGAGGCTTATCATGTGTTTATTAGAAAAGGTCTAGACTTGTTTAGTGATAAAGTTTGTATTCTTGAAATTGGGTTTGGTACAGGATTAAATGCGTTTATAAGTTACCTAGAATCTACAAAGAGAAACTTAGATATTAATTACACCGGAATAGAAGCTTACCCTATTGCTTTAGACGAGGTTAATAAGCTAAATTATGCAAACGAGTTAAACGCACAAGAAGCAAATAAAGTGTTTAAAAAAATACATTCGGTTTCTTGGGAAGAAAAACATTTAGTTTCTGAAAATTTTTGTATTTTAAAGAGGCAACAATTCTTTAAAGATATAAAAGATAAAAATGCTTTTGATTTGATTTATTTTGATGCTTTTGGGGCTAGAGTTCAGCCAGAATTATGGACGGAAGAGGTGTTTGAAATAATGTATACTGCGTTAAAAGAAAAAGGAGTACTGGTTACTTATGCAGCTAAAGGAAGTGTAAGAAGAGCCATGCAAGCGGTAGGTTTTACAGTTGAAAGATTAGAAGGGCCACCTGGTAAGCGTGAAATGTTAAGAGCCACAAAAAAGGTAGTTTAATATGTAAGTTATAAAATAGAAGTACATAGATGAAAACAATATTGATTACAGGAGCAACAGGATTAGTTGGTAGAGCATTAGTAAAAGCTTTATTAAGTAAAGGATATGTTGTTCATTACCTAACAACTAGAAAAGAGGTAATTGTTAATCAAGAAAATTACAAAGGTTTTTATTGGAATATAAATAGCGGATTTATAGATGTAAACTGTTTTAAAGAAGCAGATATGTTAATTCATTTAGCGGGTGCAACTGTAAGCAAAAGATGGACTAAAAAGTATAGAAAAGAGATTTTTAAGAGTAGAGTAGCAGGTAGTAATTTGTTGTTTAGTTCTTTGCAAAAGAGTCCGCATACAATAGATTCTTTTATCTCTGCTAGTGGAATAAGCATTTTCCCTAATTCACTAGAAAAAGTTTATTCCGAAGAGTTACAAGAAAAGAGTCAATCTTTTTTAGGTAGAGTAGTTGATAAATGGGAAAAGGCAGCTCATCAATTTTTAGAATTAGGTGTAAAAACAACAATTGTAAGAACAGGTGTTGTTTTATCTAAACAAAATAGTGCTTTACAAAAAATAGCAAAACCAATTCAAATGGGTATTGGCGCGGCATTGGGTAGTGGTAAGCAATTTATGAGTTGGATTCATATAGAAGACCTTGTACAGATGTATGTTTTTTTAATAGAAAAAGAATTAACAGGAACTTATAATGCTGTAGCTCCCAATCCTGTTACCAATAAGGAACTTACCAAGTTGGTGGCTCAACAATTAGGAAAAAAAATATTGTTACCTAATGTGCCTGTTTTTATGCTAAAACTGTTGCTAGGGCAAATGCATGAAATAGTATTAGAAAGTCAACGAGTGAGTTCAGAAAAAATAAAAAAATCCGGATACCAGTTTAGATACCCAGATATTAATATGGTGTTAAAAGATTTGCTTTAAATTATTTAAACATATCCATGCCAGGTATATCTGGCATCCCATTTTTAGCAACAGCACCTAATTCCGTTTCGTTAACATTGGTTGCTCTAGCAATAGCTTTATTAAGAGTTAAAACTAGATAATCTTCAAGTTGTTCTTTGTCTTCTAGTAACTCTTCATTTACAGAGATATTTTTAATTTCTCTGTTTGCAGTAATAGTAATTTGAAGTAATCCGTCTGAAGACTCTTCATCTATTAGTACTGTATCAAGTCTTTTTTTAGTTTCTTCAACTTTAGCTTGGGTTTCCTTTATTTTACCCATCATTCCCATTAAATCTCCAAACATTTTTATTGTTTTTTATGGTAGGTTATTGTTTGTTTTTCTACATTTAGGCTTCAAAAATAATAAATTAATGATAAAAAAACTTTCAATACTAGTACTTACCCTTATTTTTGCGGTTGCTTGTAAAAAAGAAAAATCAATGGAGACAGTAAAGACTATTCAGCCGCCTTTAGCAGATAAAAAGGCTAAAACTCTAGAAAAGCATGGTGATATTAGAGTAGATAATTACTTTTGGTTAAATGAGAAAGAAAATGAAGAGGTGATTGACTACCTTGAAAGAGAAAATGATTATTATCATAAAAAAATGGCTCATACAGAAGATTTTCAAAAATCACTGTTTGAGGAAATGAAAGAAAGAATTAAAGAAGATGATAGTTCTGTTCCTTATAAATACAATGGTTATTGGTATATAACTAAGTTTGAGAAAGGAAAAGATTACCCAATCTACATAAGAAAAAAAGATTCTTTAACAGCTAAAGAAGAAGTGTTATTTAATTGTAATGAAATGGCAGAAGGACATTCTTACTTTAGCTTGAAAGGAATAAATGTGAGTCCTGATAATAAATTAGCAGCATTTGCTGTTGATACTGTTAGTAGAAGACAGTACACTTTACAGATAAAGAATTTAGAGACTAATGAAATTTTACCAACATCAATAAATAATACTACAGGAGGTTCTACTTGGGCAAATGATAATATGACTTTGTTTTACACAAGAAAAGATCCTGTTACATTGAGGTCTGATAGAGTTTATAAACATTTTTTAGGAGAAAATGCGGTTAACGATAAGGAGGTGTTTCATGAAAAAGATGAAACATTTAATACTTTTGTTTTCAAGTCTAAATCTAAAAAATATATAATTATTGGGTCTAATAGTACGCTAACAAATGAGTATAGAATTTTAGATGCTAATACACCAGAAGAAGATTTTAAAGTTTTTCAAAAAAGAGAAAGAGGTTTAGAGTATGATATAGCTCATTATGGCGATAAATTTTATATCATTACTAATAAGGATGGAGCAACAAACTTTAAGTTAATGACTACTCCAGAGTCAAAAACCTCTCAAGATAATTGGACAGATTTAATCCCCCATAGGGAAAGCGTTTTATTAGAAGATATAGAAATCTTTAAAGATTATTTAGTAATAAGCGAAAGAGAAAACGGACTATCTAAAATAAAAATATCTAGATGGGACCAAAAAGAGTCTTATTATTTACCATTTGATAACGAAACATATACAGCGTATACTTCAACAAATTTAGATTTTGATACCAATATATTGCGTTATGGTTATAATTCTTTAACAACTCCAGCGTCTACTATAGATTTTAATATGGAGACCAAAGAGAAAACAATTAAAAAGGAACAAGAGGTTCTTGGGGGAAAATTTAATAAAGACAATTATACATCAGAACGTGTATGGGCAACAGCTAGAGATGGAAAAAAAGTACCTATTTCGTTGGTATATAGAAAAGATACCCAATTAAATAAAAATACGCCCTTGTTACAGTATGCATATGGTTCGTATGGTTCAACAATAGATCCTTATTTTTCAACCGTTCGCTTGAGTTTGTTAGATAGAGGTTTTGTGTATGCAATTGCTCATATTAGGGGAAGTCAATATTTAGGAAGGCCTTGGTATGAAGATGGTAAATTATTACAGAAGAAGAATACATTTACAGATTTTATTGATTGTTCTAAATTTCTAATAGAGAAAAATTATACTTCTGCAGATCATTTGTATGCAATGGGTGGAAGTGCAGGAGGTTTGTTAATGGGAGCAATAATGAACATGAGTCCTGAGACTTATAACGGAGTTGTAGCTGCAGTGCCTTTTGTAGATGTAGTAACAACAATGTTAGATGACTCTATTCCTTTAACAACTGGAGAGTATGATGAATGGGGGAACCCGAACATAAAAGAATATTACGATTATATGAAATCATACTCACCTTATGATAATGTAGTAGCGCAATCTTATCCAAATACATTAATTACAACTGGTTTTCATGATTCTCAAGTACAGTATTTTGAGCCGGCTAAATGGACAGCTAAGTTAAGAGAGTTGAAAACAGATGATAATTTATTATTATTTAGATGTGATATGGATTCAGGTCATGGCGGAGCTTCTGGGAGATTTGAAGCTTTAAAAGAAGTAGCTGAAGAGTATGCATTTATACTAGACTTAGAAGGTATTTCTAAGTAATTAAAAAAAATAATTACCTTTGCACGGTTGTTTTAACATCATTTTTTATGTTCGAACAATAACCTAAAACTTTAATCCTTTATGAAGCAAGAAATAGAAGCTTACAATAATGTTTTGGAATTAATTGGAAATACACCATTAATTAAGTTACAAAAAGCAACTAATTCGTTACAAGGAAACTTTTACGCAAAAGTAGAAGCTTTTAATCCAGGGCATTCTTCAAAAGATAGAATTGCGTTATATATATTAGAACAAGCAGAAAAGAAAGGCATCATTAAACCTGGAGATACAATTATAGAAACTACATCTGGTAATACAGGTTTTAGTATCGCTATGGTTAGTATCATAAAAGGCTATGATTGTATTTTAGCTGTAAGTTCTAAATCATCACCAGATAAAATAGATATGCTACGTGCTATGGGGGCAAAAGTTTACGTTTGTCCTGCAAATGTTAGTGCAGATGACCCTAGGTCTTACTACGAAGTAGCAAAGAGGTTACATGAAGAAATAAAAGGTTCTGTTTATATCAATCAATATTTTAACGAGTTAAATATTGATGCACATTATCATTCTACAGGTCCAGAAATATGGAATCAGACCAATGGTCAGATTACTCATTTAGTAGCTTGTAGTGGAACAGGGGGAACTATATCTGGAACGGCTCGTTTTTTAAAAGAGCAAAATCCAAATATTAAAATTTTAGGTGTAGACGCTTTTGGTTCTGTTTTAAAGCATTACCACGAGAATAGAGAATTTGATAAAAATGAAATTTATCCATATAGAATTGAAGGTTTAGGTAAAAACTTAATTCCTGCGGCTACAGATTTTGATGCCATTGATCAATTCATGAAGGTAACAGACGAAGCGGCAGCTCATTCTGCAAGAGAACTTGCAAAAACAGAAGGGATGTTTGTAGGCTACACTAGCGGAGCGGCAATGCAAGCTGCTAAACAGTATGCAGAAGAAGGATTTTTTGATGAAACAAGTAATGTTGTAGTTATGTTGCCAGATCATGGATCTCGTTATATGAGTAAAATTTATAACGATGAATGGATGAACAATCAAGGATTTTATGATAGTGTTCATGAAGAAGATCCAAAGAAAATAGAATACGTAAAATAGTATTTAACACCATATATAAAAAGCGTCTTTGTGTAAATAAAGACGCTTTTTTTGTTTATAAAAATATTATGATGTCAATATTTTATTCGTTACTTTTGCTTGCTGAACCTAAAACGAATATGAATGAGAGATTTATTTGATAAAATCTACAAAGACAAAGGACCTCTAGGAAAATGGGCTGAACAAGCTGAAGGATATTTTGTATTCCCTAAGCTTGAAGGAGAGATTTCTAATAGAATGAAGTTTCAAGGAAAGGAAGTAGTTACTTGGAGTGTTAATGATTATTTAGGTCTTGCTAATCATCCTGAAATTAGAAAAGTAGATGCCGAAGCTGCAGCAAAGTACGGTTCTGCTTATCCTATGGGGGCTAGAATGATGTCTGGTCATACAGAACTACATGAACAATTACAGAATGAATTAGCAGAGTTTGTTAGTAAAGAAGCTGCATATTTAGTAAACTTTGGTTACCAAGGTATGGTATCTGCAATCGATTCTTTAGTAACGAAAGAAGATGCTATTGTTTATGATGTAGATACTCACGCTTGCATTATAGATGGTGTTCGTTTGCACATGGGTAAACGTTTTGTTTACAAGCATAATGATATTGAAAGTATAGAGAAAAACTTGCAAAGAGCTACGAAGTTAGTTGAGAAAACAGGAGGAGGAATTTTATTAATTTCTGAAGGAGTTTTTGGAATGCGTGGAGAGCAAGGTAGGTTAAAAGAAATAGTAGCGCTAAAAGAAAAATACAATTTCCGTTTACTAGTAGATGATGCCCATGGTTTTGGTACTCTAGGTAAAACTGGAGCTGGTACTGGAGAAGAACAAGGTGTACAAGACGGAATAGATGTATATTTTGCAACCTTTGCAAAGTCTATGGCTAGTACCGGAGCATTTTTTGCTGCAGATCAGCAAATCATAGATTATATGAAGTACAATATGCGATCACAAATGTTTGCCAAATCATTGCAAATGCAATTGGTAGTAGGTGCATTAAAACGTTTAGATATGTTACGCACAATGCCTGAGCTTAAGAATAAGTTATGGGAGAATGTACGATCACTTCAAGGAGGTTTAAGAGAAAGAGGTTTTGATTTAGGAACAACGCAAACTTGTATTACTCCAGTTTACTTAAAAGGAAGTATACCAGAAGCAATGGCTTTAGTTAAAGATTTAAGAGAAAACTTTGGAGTTTTCTGTTCTATTGTTGTATATCCAGTTATTCCTAAAGGATTGATTTTACTTAGATTAATTCCTACCGCGTCACATACCGCACAAGATATAGAAGATACATTAAACGCATTTTCTGGTATTAGAGAACGTTTAGAAAACGGAACTTACAAAAGGTTGTCTGCAGCAGTAGCTGAAGCAATGGGAGAATAAGTTCTTGATATAAAACACAAAAAGTAGCGCGAATGAAAGTTCGCGCTATTTTTTTATTAGTTAGTTACTAGCTAGTTTATAGTGTAACGTATAAGCATTTGTTGCCTGCGTTTGTCAATTTTAGATTTATAGGCTTGTTTGTTAGATTTGTAATCGGCCTCTTTCTTTTCAAGGCGTTCTTCTATTTTCTTACTATTACTCTTTTTTAAATCTACTTTTTTAGATTTTTTCAACGCTTTCATTTTTTGATGATAATTTTTTCGAGTGATTTTTTTTAATTCTACTTCATCAGACAAAGCTATTCTTTTAGCATTTCTATTATCAGCAATGTTTTCTTGAATTTCTATTCGTTCATTTTTTTCAGCCTCAAGTTGTTTAAGGGTTTGAGTTTTGTGGTTTAAAAACTTTCTAACACTTTCATTTTTGCGTTGAGTGTAAACTTCTAGGCTTTTTGTATCATGTTCATTTTTAAGCTGCTCATAATAGGCCTTTTTTAAAGCTTTAGTGTCTTGGTATAAATCTTTAGATAATTTTTCTTGCTCATTTTCTTGAGCATAAATACCAATTGTAATGAATATGCTGAATAAAAAGTAAAAATGCCTCATAATCCCGTGTGTTAAAGTTCATAACTGTTTGCTTTAATGCAATATGTTCTTTGGGGACTAATAGAAATGGGTAATAATAATTTATAAAATTACTATTACCCAAATTTAATGAAAATATTGTGATTTAAGAAATTAAGGCTCTGATTTTTAGCTGATTATATTTTATTCGTCAAAGTCTATTTCGTCTTTTTTGTTTTTCTGTTCTTTTTGGCCGCTACCATCTTTTTTCTTTTTCTTTCTGTTTTTTCCAGCCTTATTATCTTTTTTCTCTTGTTCGTCTTCTGCACTGTTTTCATTATCTGGATCTACATGAAAATCCAGTCTGTAAGAAAAACCAACATTTAAACCAAAAACAGAAGGTGTGTTTTTGGTATTTAAAGTAATTCCTAAATCTAATTGCATATCTTGGTTAAACAGATATGCTCCACCAAATCGAAATAAAGAATCGGCGTAAATATTATTTCTAATTCCTTGGTGCTCAGCAAAAACAGCCATATCTTGATTAATAGCATGGGTTAGAGTAAGAATATAAGAATAGATAGGATGATCTGTCATAAACACACGGTCTCCAATAAAATTCATGGTAAAAACCCATCCTCCAGACCAATTATTTTGAGTAATAATCATTATTTTAGGTGAAATAGTAGGTTCTTCTATTCCTTTAAAATTAAAATTACTACCGTAAACAAAAGGCGTATTTGTTAAATTAAAATTCATTCCAGCATAAGCAGCTATAGAAGGAATTAATGTACGCCATTTGAACTTATGATTAGCCTCCCAACTAAACAAGTTAGGTTTGTCTTCGTAGTTTTTATAAGGATCGTAAAATAAATACTTAGCACCAATAGTATTGCTTCTAAAGTTTCCTAGTTTGGTTCTTACGCCAGAAACATTGTCATTGAGTATTCCATACTGAAAACTACCAGATAAGTTTACTTCAAACTCTTCTTTCCATACACCGTATCTAAATTCATAGTCTATTCCAGCACCTCCAAAGTCTTGATTTCTAAGTTCATGCTTATTTTTTGTGTAAAATAGCCCTGCTTCACCTTGTATAACATTTATGCCAACAGAATATGCTCCAGACGAGGCACCAGGCCTGTTAGAATTTATTGTTTCTGTATATTGAGCATATGAACAGTAGCTAAAAAGAAGTATAGTTAAAAGGCTTATTTTTTTGAGTAGATTCATAAGTGGTAAACTTAAATTATATATTACTAACGTAGTAAAATGCATTTATGATATAAAAATACACTTTCTTTTAAAATATTAAGGAGTTTATAAAGAAAGTTAAATAGTATTGAGCCTACATTTTTTTATGTAGATTTGTAAGAACTGCGAGCAGTTTAATAAATTAATAGAATTAACAGTTTATATATGGTTTACCAAGCCTCTTTTACAGGTTTATTAAAAACTATTTTAATTTTAATAGCAGTATATTATGCTATTAAATTTTTAGCAAAAATGTTTGCTCCATTTTTAATGAAGTATGCGGCAAAAAAAATGGAAGAAAAAGTGAACGAACACTTTAAGCAACATCAAAATACAGCTCAGCCTAAAGAGCAGCCTATACAGAGAAAGTCAACTAAAAAAGTTGGAGAATATATTGATTTCGAAGAAATAGATTAACCTAGCCTCATGGATTTTAAAAAAATATTACCCCATTTAATAGCAGTTTTATTGTTTATTGTTGCTAGTGTATTGTATTTTTCTCCTGTTTTACAAGGAAAAAAAATTAAACAATCAGACATAACCCAATATATAGGGATGTCTAAACAGCAAAATGATTTTAGAGAAACTGAAAAGTCTGAACCTTATTGGACGGATGCAGCATATGGAGGAATGCCTACATACCAGCTAGGAGCCCAATATCCTCATAATTATATTAAAAAATTAGATAAAGTTTTGCGTTTTCTTCCGAGGCCAGCAGACTATGTTTTTCTATATTTTCTTTGTTTTTATATTCTGTTATTAGTTTTAAAGGTTGACTGGCGATATGCGTTGCTTGGTAGTTTTGCTTTTGGTTTTTCTACTTACTACATTATTATTTTAGGAGTCGGACATAATGCTAAAGCTCATGCTATAGCTTATATGCCTTTAGTGTTAGCAGGTATTTTTCTTGTTTTTAGGAAGAAATATATTTTTGGGTTTCTACTTACAGCCTTAGCAATGGGACTTGAGTTAAATGCAAACCACCCACAAATGACCTATTATCTATTAATCCTTATCGGCGTAATTGGTTTAGTTTATTTAGCAGATGCATTTAAAAAGAAAAAATTGAAACACTATTTTACTTCAGTAGGGATTTTAACGGCTGGGGTTATTTTATCTTTAGGGTTAAATGCCACAAACTTAATGGCTACTAAAGAATATGCCAATGAGAGTACTAGAAGTAAAAGTGAATTAACTATAGACGCTTTAGGGGCAAAAAAAGTGGTGTCTAGTGGTTTAGATAAAGAGTATATAACGCATTGGAGTTATGGAATAGGTGAGAGTTTCAATTTGTTTGTTCCTCGTTTATTTGGTGGATCAACTAATGAGCCATTACCTAAAGACGCCAAAGTAATTAAGGCCATGCAAAATTCTTTTAGAGAAAAGGGGTATCAAGTTCCTCGAAAAACAGCAGAAGAATATGCAGGAAGTATGATGTATTGGGCAGACCAACCAGGTGTATCTGCTCCAGCTTATATTGGCGCCGTATGTATCTTTTTGTTTGTTTTAGGGCTGTTTTTAGTAAAAGGAAGATTAAAAAGATGGGTGTTAATAGGTGGAGGGTTAATTCTAATGCTTTCGTGGGGTAAGAATTTTAGTTTTCTAACCAATTTCTTTATCGATTATGTGCCATTATACAATAAGTTTAGAGCTGTTTCTTCTATGCAAGTAATAGTAGAAATGGTTATTCCTATTCTAGCTATTTTTGGATTGTACCGTTTTATGAACGATTATGAGCAAAAAGATAAAAAGAAGAAAGCCTTGTTATATACAACTGCAATTACTTCTGGCTTACTGTTATTGTTTTTAGCGTTAAGTGGATCTGTATTTGATTTTGTAGGGACCAGAGACGGGATGCTATTAGAGCAGTTTGGAGTTGATTTTTTAAATGCAGTAAAAGAGGAAAGAGCTAATTTATTTACGAGCGATATTTTAAGAACATTGACTTTTGTATTGTTAACCGCTGCTGTTCTATGGTTAAGTATGGTTGATAAGTTAAAAGAAAATATTGCATTATTAATTATAGGGTGTTTGATGCTTTTTGATTTAGTTGGAGTAGATAGGCGTTATGTAAACGATGATGCATTTGTGTCAGCCATTCAGGTAAATAAACCATTTAAAGCTACAGAAGCAGATAAACAAATTTTAAAAGATAAAAGTCATTACAGAGTTTTAGATAGGTTTGAAGGTGCCAGAGCATCTTATTTTCACAAAGCCTTTGGTGGTTATCATGGTGCAAAACCTAAACGAGCACAAGATATTTATGAGTTCTATGTGGCTAAAAATAAGATAGACGTTATTAACATGCTAAATATTAAGTATGTAATTCAAGAACGTGAAGGGAAAACAGTAGCTTTAAATAATCCTTATGCTTATGGAAATGCATGGTTTGTAAATAAAGTTGAGACTGTAGATAATGCCGATCAAGAGATTCTTGCTTTAGATAGATTGAAGCTAAATGAGCAAGCTGTTGTACAAAAAAATCAAGCTAGCTTACAACCAACTTATGAGTTAGATTCTTTGGCTACTATAAAGTTAACATCGTATAAGCCAAATCATTTGGTGTATGAGTCTAACAATAGTAATAATGGAGTAGGAGTGTTTTCTGAAATGTATTATAAAAATGGTTGGAACGCTTCTATAGATGGTAAAGATGTATCACATTTTAAAATTAATTATTTACTAAGAGGTTTAGAAATACCAAAAGGGAAACATACAATAGAATTTAAGTTTGAACCGCAAGTAATTAAAACAGGAAGTACTATAACTTTAGCTAGCTCAATATTATTAATGTTATTGGTTTTAGGAGGGGTGTATTTTGAGTTGAAAAGATAAGCTTAATTGAAAAAAATTCTAATCATATCTTATTATTGGCCACCAGCAGGAGGTCCTGGGGTACAGCGTTGGCTTAAGTTTGTAAAATATCTGCCTGATTTTGGAATTGAACCTATTGTTTATGTTCCAGAAAATCCTAGTTACCCTTTAGTAGATGAGAATTTATTAGATGAAATTTCTGATGAATTAACGATTTTAAAACAGCCAATATTTGAGCCTTATAAATTAGCTAGTATATTCTCTAAAAAGAAAACTAAAACCATTTCGTCTGGTTTAATCAATGTTCAACAACAATCATTTGTAGAGAAGTTATTGCTCTATGTTCGCGGTAATTTTTTTATTCCAGATGCTCGCAAATATTGGGTTAAGCCATCGGTTAATTATTTGTCTACATATATTAGCGAGAATCATATAGATACTATTATAACTACTGGCCCACCACATAGTTTGCATTTAATTGGTTTACAATTGCAAGAAAAATTAAAGGTACATTGGCTAGCAGATTTTAGAGACCCATGGACAACAATTGGTTATCATAACAAATTGAAGCTTACTAAAAAATCTCAAGCAAAGCATAAAACTTTAGAAAAACAAGTGCTGCAAAAAGCTAATCAGATTCTAGTTACCAGCCCTACAACTAAAAAAGAATTTGAAGAAATAACCAGTCGACCTATTGAAGTGATTACTAATGGTTATGATGATGTTAATTTTTCTAGAAATACCTCATTAGATCAAAAGTTTACAATATCTCATATCGGTTCATTATTAACTGGTAGGAATCCAGAAGTGTTATGGAAAGCATTATCAGAGCTGATAAAAGACGATGTTGCCTTTTCAAAAGCTTTTCAATTACAATTAATTGGAGCTGTTAGTAGAGATGTGTTAGATTCGATTCAATCATTTGGTTTAGAGAGACATATTAATTTAGTAGGTTATGTTTCGCATCAAGAAGCTCAAATAGCTCAGAGGCAGTCTCAAATATTATTATTAATAGAAATAGATTCACCTGAAACCAAGTGTATAATTCCAGGTAAGGTATATGAGTATATACAATCAGGAAGACCTATTTTAGCATTTGGTCCTGAGCAAGCAGATTTTAAACAAATAATAACTCAAACAAATACAGGCAAGTCATTTAATTATACAGACGATATAACTGTACTTAAAGAACAGATAGTGAATTATTTTAAGGCTTACCAAGAAAGTAAGCTAACTGTTCATGGTTTAGGAATTCAGCAATATCATAGAAAAGAATTAACACGTAGGTTAGCAAGTTTATTAAAAAAATAAAGTTGTAACGTTTACTTTGTTTTAGATACTAATTATATAGAAACAAAGTAAGTTATGCTAGTAAAAAAACAACTTCCTTTTTATTTAATATTTGGTATTCCTTTAGTTTTATTATTAACGTGTTTGTTTTTAACAACCAGATTACCTTTTGAAAGCCAACCATTTATTTTCTCTAATGCTATTATTGCAGATTTATTACTAACAATACCGCTAGTTTATTATTTATTAATTAGAAAAACAGCCATACCTAAGCTAACCATTGTACCTGTTTTTGTTTTAGGTATTTTGTTAGCTTCTAAATTTATTCCAGTTGAAAATCAACAATATTTACAGATTATTATAACATATGTATTCCCTCTAGTAGAGCTAGGTGTATTTATATTTTTAACAATAAATTTATATAAACTTATAAAGGAATTTAGAAGGAATAAACTTAGATATCAAGATTTTTATGATAATTTAAAGCAGTCAGCAAGTACAATTTTACCAAATAAAATAAGTCAATTATTTGCTACAGAAATAAGTGTCTTATTTTATAGTTTTATTCATTGGAAAAAAGAAAGTTTAAGTATTAATGAATATAGTTATCATAAAAATAGTGGTTCTGTAGGACTGTTTTTGGGGTTGTTATTAATCATAACGATTGAATTATCTGTATTACATGTGTTATTAGCTAAATGGAGTGAAACTTTTGCCTGGGTATTAACCGCCCTTAGTATCTATTCGGCTATTCAGATCATAGGTTTTTTAAAATCTATTATGAAAAGGCCCATAATACTTAAGGGAGAGAGTTTAATTCTTAGGTATGGAATTTTAAGCGAAACTATTGTTTCATTACATGATATTAAAAAAGTAGTTCTTTCATCAAAAGAGTTAGAGGAGGGAAGTGATGTTGTATTTTTATCGCCTTTAGGAAAATTAGAGTCGCATAATATTATAATTCAATTAAAAAATACAAATATTGTTAATAGATTGTATGGATTAAGGAAGAACTATACAAGTATAGCTTTTTATGTAGATAACCCTGAAAATTTCTTTTTTCAATTAGAAGAAAATAGAAAAGCCCTCTAGTACAAAGTACATCGAGGGCTTTTCAAACTAACCAACCAAAAAATTCATATTTTTAATTATCGTCTATTAGACGATTTTTTGTCTTTTTTCTTTCCGTTATTTCTGTAGTAATACATGTCGTCATCATTTCCATAGTACCCATCATCATCAAAATCATAATCAGGTCCAGAATAATAGTCGTTATGATTAATACCACAGCTTGTAACTCCACAGACATTACAACCGCTATTATACTTAATATACCCAGTTGTTCTTATAATTCTTCCATAGCAATCGTAAGCAATATGCATACCGCCAATTTGATTTAATAGTCTATGGTTATATCTCATATATACACTACCAACTCTTTTTACTCTTCCAGAACGATCGTAGTTAATAAATACATTACCAACTCTTCTAACCCTTCCTAAGTGATCATGCTCAATACGTATTCCGCTGTTATGGTAATAATGCCCCCTTCTTCTCCCTGGTGCTCCATAGGTGGTGTTAATACTAGTTCTTCTTCCTCTAAAATGAGTAGGATGCGTGTTAAAATCGAATTCTCCGTTTGGGAATACAAAAAACTCAACACCTCTTTCATTAAACATGAAAGGTCTGTTAAATCCATAACGAGAATCTACAGTTGTATTTCTATTATTGGACTCGTTTGCAAAAGCAGTTAAAAAGGTTGATAATAAAACGGCTGTTAATACTACTAATTTTTTCATATCATTAAGTTTTAAGTCCTGCCTACTCGTTTTTAGCTTTTCGGCTTACGCTATACACTTAATGATTTTCAAAGAGCGTGCCAAGATTTAGAATCGATATTCTTTATCATTGACTAACTAGTGCAATTTCGGGAGATTGTCAAGGAAATGAGAATAGATTTATAGAAGCTCCTAATACTTCGATGAAGTGTTTGAAAAACAAGATAAAATGTGGTTTTAAGAATTATTCATGCATTGCTTTTGTAAAAGGAAGAATGAATGACTTTCTGAAAATGGAATTAAGAAATCTAATTATTTAAAAAAGCATGCATTTCAGATGGCTTTGGGTATACGTTTAAAAGTCTCCCAATTAGTATGATTTCTGCTAAATGAAAAGATAAATGTGTGCTAATTTCTTGTAATATATTAAGGTCTTTACTCAAAGTTGGATTTGAGTCATTTAAATTAGAAATGATATTTTCTATAGAAGTAATTTGAAAATTGAATTCATTTATCTTGGATTGACACTCTTCCTTATTTTTTGGAGAAATGTCTTTTATCCAAGAGTCTTCTTCGCTAAAAATATATTTAGATGTTATTTGTTATTTGATTAATTTGAAAACTTTGCCAAATAATTATATGATTCAATATTTGCCATATAGATTTTGAGTGCCCTTCTATAACAACACCAAATGATTTGTATGTTATGGTTTCAAAAACTTTAAAAGTATCAAAGGCATTCTGAAAAATATAATTGTAAGCAAGCTTATGCATTAATCTTCTCTTTTAAATACTTGCCAGTTATAGAATTCTGGTTCTTTACAATCTCTTCAGGTATTCCAGTAGCTATTAATTGACCTCCTAAGTTACCTCCTTCTGGTCCTAAATCAATAATATAGTCGGCACATTTAATTAATTCTAAATTGTGTTCAATAACAAAAATGGAATGACCAGAATTAATTAATGCATTAAAAGATTTAAGCAGTTTTTGTATATCATGAAAATGTAAGCCAGTAGTTGGCTCGTCAAAAATGAATAAGGTTTTTGCTGTTCTTTTTCCTTTAACTAGAAAAGAAGCGAGTTTTATGCGTTGGGCTTCTCCACCAGATAATGTAGAAGATGATTGACCTAGTTGTACATAACCTAAACCTACATCTTGTAGCGGTTGTAGTTTTGTAGCAATTTTTTTCTGTTCGTGTAAACTAAAGAATGCTAGCGCTTCGTCAATCGTCATTGTTAACACATTATGAATGGACTTTCCTTGAAAAGTAGCTTCAAGAACTTCTTTTTTAAAGCGCTTTCCATTACAAGCTTCACAATGTAAATGAACGTCTGCCATGAATTGCATTTCTATAGTTACTTCACCTTCTCCTTTACAAACTTCACATCTTCCTCCATCTACATTAAAAGAAAAGTGTTTGGGTTGGTAATTTCTTATTCTAGATACTTTTTGGTTAGCAAATAAACTTCTAATGTCGTCATATGCTTTTATGTAAGTAACTGGGTTAGATCTAGATGACCTTCCAATGGGGTTTTGATCTACAAACTCAATATTTTCAATATGCTTGTAAGAGCCAGATAATTTAGAGTATTCCCCAGCTTTTTCTCCATAACCACCTAAAGCTTTGTGTATAGCAGGATATACTATTTTACGAACTAAAGTACTCTTTCCACTTCCAGAAACTCCAGTGATTACTGTTAACATATCAAGCGGAAAATCTACTGTTATATTTTGTAAATTATTGGCTCGAGCCCCTTCAATAGTTATTTTGTTTTTAGAAGTTCTGCGTTTTTTGGGAACTTCTATTTTTAGTTGCTCATTTAAGTATTTCGCTGTTAAAGAATCCGAGTTTAATATTTCTTTATAACTACCAGTAGCTACAACTTCACCTCCAAAGGTACCAGCTTCTGGACCAATGTCAATAATAGCGTCAGACGATTTCATAATATCTTCATCATGTTCTACTACTATAACAGTGTTACCTAAATCTCTTAATGAAAGTAATACTTTAATGAGTCTTTCAGAGTCTTTAGGGTGTAGACCAATGCTTGGTTCGTCTAAAATATACATAGATCCAACTAAACTGCTCCCTAAAGAAGTGGCTAAGTTTATTCGTTGACTTTCGCCTCCAGATAAGGTATTCGATTTACGGTTAATAGTTAAGTAGTCTAATCCTACATTAGATAAAAACTCTAATCGTGTAGTGATTTCTTTTAGTAATCTCTTTGCAATTTGTTTATCAAATTCATTAAGAGATAGATTAGTAAAGAACTCTTTTAGTTCTTTAATAGGTTTTTCTACTAAATCTGAAATTGAAGTATTTTGAACTTTTACATAGTTAGCTTCTTTACGTAATCGTTTACCATTACAAGTAGTACAAGTTGTTTTACCTCTATAACGAGAAAGCATTACACGGTTTTGTATTTTATAACTCTTTTCTTCTAATTCAGCAAAGAATTCATTTAAACCAGTAAAATGTTTATTTCCAGACCAAATTAAATCTTTATCTTTTTCAGATAACTCAAAAAATGGTTTATGTATAGGGAAGTCGAATTTATAAGCACTATTTACCAACTGGTCTCTATACCAACTCATAGATTCGCCTCTCCAAGGAAAAATAGCGTTTTCATAGACAGATAAAGAAGTATCTGGTATAACTAATGATTGGTCTATTCCAATAGTATCTCCATACCCTTCGCAGGTAGGGCAAGCACCATATGGATTGTTAAAGCTAAATAAATGAGTATTGGGCTCTAAAAAAGTCATTCCATCTAACTCAAAAGAGTTGCTAAAATGAGTAGTAGAACTATCACTAAGATTTTCTATACTGCATTGACCTTTTCCTTCGTAAAATGCTACTTGTATGGCATCAGCTAATCTATTATAAAAATCTTCATCATCTTTTTTAACAATAATTCGATCAATAACTAGTTGAATATTGTTGACTTCCTTTTCATCAAATTCTTCAATTCTAATAACAGCTTCGTCAACTTTTATTCTAGCAAACCCCTGTTTTTGTAGAATGTCTACTTTTTGTTTTAGAGTTCTTCCTTCTTCTACTATAATGGGAGCTAATAATAATAGTTTGCTTCGTTCTTCTAAAGTTTTAATAAAATTTATAACATCAGATACGGTTTGCTTTTTTACTTCTTTACCTGAAATAGGCGAGTAGGTTTTCCCTATTCTAGCATATAGTAATTTAAGGTAATCATAAATTTCTGTAGTAGAACCAACCGTACTTCTTGGGTTGGTAGAATTAACTTTTTGTTCTATAGCTATTGCAGGAGCAATACCTTTAATGTAATCTACTTTAGGTTTGTGTAATTTACCTAAAAACTGCCTAGCATACGATGATAAACTTTCTACATAACGTCTTTGACCTTCAGCATATAAAGTATCGAAAGCTAAACTAGACTTACCAGAACCAGATAAACCAGTTATAACTACTAGGTTATTACGAGGTATAACAACATCAATATTTTTAAGGTTATGTAATTTGGCACCTTTAATAATGATATTTTCTTTAGGATCTACTTTTGTAATATCTATTTTATTCATCTGCTAATTTCTTGAGGCAAATTTTTAATCGGGTAAAATTACGGAATATTACATGAATCTTTTAAATAGGAGAGATTATTTGTATATAGATTTTTCTTTTTTGTAGGCTAATTTAAAAAGCTTAAAAAGTATCGTTAAAGAGTAAATAAATCTGTTAAAACGCAATAAAAGTCTATAAAGTTTGTAGAACATTCATTTTTTTTTATATATTTGAGCATATTCATTAAAACAACTGCTTATAGAATACCATTACTTTAATAAATAATTTTTTTGTCAAAAAGACTAAAAGTCTTACAAATTGTTTAATCTTAAATAAGTAATGTTATGAGTAGAACCGCCCCAGATGCTGTATTGGTTAAAGATTATATTTCAGGAAACGAAAAGGCTTTAGAAATATTAGTTGCCCGCCATAAAGACAGAGTCTATAACTTTATTTTTTCTAAGGTATTAGATAGAGATTTAACAGAAGATATTTTTCAAGATGCATTCATTAAAGTAATTAATACTCTAAAAAAGGGCAAGTATAATGAAGAGGGAAAGTTCTTGCCTTGGTTAATGCGTATAGCTCATAATTTAATTATCGACCATTATAGAAAAAGCAACAGAATGCCCAAATTTCAGTCAAAAGATACAGAGTTCGATATATTTTCATTAATTAAAGACAGTGGCAATAATGCTGAAAAGCAATTAGTAATAAATCAGATTTACAATGATGTAAAGTTATTGGTTACAGAACTACCTTCAGATCAGAAAGAAGTTATAGAAATGCGTTTGTATAAAGATATGAGTTTTAAAGAAATAGCAGAGAATACCAATGTGAGTATCAATACAGCATTAGGAAGAATGCGTTATGCAATATTAAATTTAAGAAGATTAGTAAACGAAAGAAATATAATTTTGACTCAATAATACAATAAGTTGAATTTAATGGCGTTTAATGAGTATATTAACTAAACTAAAGTATTATATGCCAAAACTTTACGCTGAAGGTTCAACACAAATGAACAAATTACAACCCAAAAAAGAAACAGTAGATTTTATTTTAAATTATTCTAAAGCTTTAAAAGTGATTAAGCTTAAAAAGATGAAAATAGAATTGCTGCAAAATTAAACTTTGTTAGCGAGCGTCTTTAGAAATAAAGACGCTTTTTTTATACATTAGTTATTATTTTTTGTTTTTATAATATTCGTCTAAAATAGTTTTTCTACCAATAGTTTTAGTAATTAAATCTTTATCTAAATCCCAACCTCTTGCAGGAGAATATTCTCTACCATACCAAATAATCTGAAGATGTAGGTCATTCCATAGTTCTTTAGGAAATAACCTTTTTGCATCTTTTTCTGTTTGTACTACATTTTTTCCATTTGTTAAATTCCAACGATACATCAATCTGTGTATGTGCGTATCTACAGGGAAAGCAGGAATACCAAATGCTTGAGATAGTACTACAGCGGCTGTTTTATGTCCTACTGCCGGTAATGCTTCTAATTCTTCATAAGTTTTAGGAACTTCTCCGTTATGTTTATCTATTAAAATATGTGATAAACCATGAATCCCTTTTGATTTCATAGGTGATAAACCAACAGGTTTTATAATTTCTCTAATTTCTTCTACAGAGAGTTTAATCATGTCATACGGGTTATCGGCCTTTTCAAATAAAAGAGGAGTAATTTGATTTACTCTAACATCTGTACTTTGGGCAGACATTAAAACGGCAATTAATAAAGTATATGGATCTTTATGATCTAACGGAATAGGAATTTCTGGATATAATTCTTGCAGTGTATTAATTACAAAAGTTACTTTTTCTTGTTTGGTCATTTTAATGGTTTTATCTAGAAGACGTATTAGTTTTTAATGGTATACTTTGAAAAAACATTTGCGTAATGATCATCAAAACTTAATTTAGTAATATTCTTAAATTTATGCTTAGTATATTCTTTATCAAAAATACCTTGAGCATTAAAATAATTAATCTCTATTGATTTATTATTTATTTGTTTTAAATGACCAATACAGAAATAGTTTAGACTAGGGTGTTCACATTCTGAAATGATTGTAAGCCCAGTTTTCATAATATCTCTACTAATTGTATTCCAATTGGTAAGTTCTATATTATATTTATTTTTTACATTAGATAATAACCCTTCGAGTTTTAATATTCTCTCATAAGTCTTATCATTTTTGTTATACCTAACATGTTTAATCGTTTTTATTGGTATTATGATGTAACCTAAAATTCTAAATTCATCTGATTCTTGTAACAATATAAAATCTTGAGACATATTTAGAATAAAACCTGTAGAGATACCTTCAAAAGTCCCTTTTTTCCTTGTTAATCTGGCATAAGTTTTATTTTCAAAATGTTTTTTTAATTTTTTTAAAACGGTATCTTTTTTCAAACTATTTACTTGTATGTATAAATTAATATCAAAAATACAAACTTAAAAACAGCTACTCAAATAGTTTTTTTAATGCGGATAACTCGTTAACTTTCCGCTTTAAAAAAATAGAACAGATGACAACATTAGAAATAGGAAATAAAGCACCCAATTTTTCGGTTAAAAATCAAGATGGTAAAATCATTTCTTTATCAGATTTTAAAGGAAAGAAATTAGTATTGTTCTTTTATCCAAAGGCAAGTACACCTGGTTGTACAGTAGAAGCATGTAATTTAAACGATAATTATGCTCGTTTTCAAGCTCAAGGCTATGAGGTGTTAGGAGTAAGTGCAGATTCTGAAAAAAGACAGACTAATTTTAGAAATAAGTATGAGTTTACTTATGACTTGTTAGCAGATGAAGAAAAAGAAGTTATTAATGCTTATGGAGTTTGGGGACCTAAAAAGTTTATGGGTAGAGAGTTTGATGGTATTCATAGAATGACTTTTATAATTGATGAAAACGGAGTGATTTCTGATATTATAAAAAAGGTAAAAACAAAAGAGCATACGGCTCAAATATTAGGAGAATAAAAATAGTTGTACACAAAAAAAGCCTTGAAGAACATTCAAGGCTTTTTTTGTGTTTATAAATCTCGTTTTTTAAGTAAGACATAAGACCACCAGATAAAAAGTACTGTCCATATAACTACGATACTTAATTCGTACCAATGTACAGTATAGTCAAAGTTAAATTGTTCACCTACTTGATTGGCTACAGCCTTAACGGCAGATAGTCTTGAAAACGGTTCATCAATTAAATTACTCATAGACCTAAAAGGAAAGAACTGAGCTATAGCATCTGGAGTACTTGACTTTCTGCCAAATACCCAAAATAAAATACCATAGCTAATCCACTCTATTACATTCCAAATAATTAAGAATCCCAATGCGAAGGCAGAACGTTTAATTAATATTCCTATAAATAAACAAAATGAGAAAAAACCAATATGCTTAGTTAAATAAGCTAGAACATATTCTAATTCAGAAAATATAATGCTTACTTCTGTATAGTTAGAATAAATTAACCCAAGAATTAAAGAGGTAACAAATACAAATATAGTCGAGACAGCAGAGAATAATAGTACTGTAATAAACTTAGATGATATAAATTCTTTTTTACTTAAACCATCTATTAAGTTTTGTTTAATAGTTTTATTACTGTATTCATTAGCTACCATAGATACTATAATAATGGCTAAAAATAGTTTAAAGAATGAAGCAATAAATGTGTTGAAATGCCATATATAAGGAAAATTAAATATTCCTTGCTCTGCTAAGTGAAATTTTATGGGACCAATGTCAAATTTTATAGCTGCAATTAAGGCTATAGAAGTTAACAAGACAAAATAACCAATGATTAGTATTTTGCTTAATCTATTCTGCCAAAGTTTTTGAAATTCTATCTGTAATAAACGAAGCATAACTTATTTAATATTATTGGTTAATTGTAAAAATTGTTTTTCAAGACTTTCTTTTCTTTTTACAAGATGAGAAAGAACTATACCCTTATTTAAAAATGATTTATTAAGTTCTTCTGCAGATAAATCTTCGTTTAAAAAAGCAGTTATAATGCCGTCTTTTTCTTCTATAGTAGAAAAAGCAGTATGAGATTTTAAAGAAGCGAGTAATTCATTTTTATTAGAAGCATTTAACTCAAAATAACCATGAGATGCTATTAATTGGTCTACTCTTCCTTCATATAGTTTTCTTCCATGACGCAAAATAACCGCATGGGTACAAACTTTTTCTACTTCATCTAAAAGGTGAGAGGCTAGTAAAATAGTGGTTCCTTGAGAGGCTATTTGTATAATTAATTCTCTTATTTGATGGATCCCTTGTGGGTCTAAACCGTTGGTTGGTTCGTCTAGAATTAATATTTCAGGGTCATTTAATAGGGCAGAGGCAATGGCAAGTCGCTGTTTCATACCTAAAGAAAAGGTTCTAAATTTACTGTCTTTTCGTTCTAGTAAACCAACAAGCTCCAGTTTTTCTGTAATTTTATCATAGCCAATGCCTTTAATTTTACATACTAACTTTAAATTGTTATAAGCGGACATATAAGGATAAAAGTTAGGTCGCTCTATAATAGCCCCTACTTTTTTTAAGGCCTCATGGGTAGATAAACTACCGTTAAACCATTGGAAATCTCCCGATGTTTTGTTGACAACGTTTAGTACTATACCGAGTGTAGTAGATTTTCCACTACCATTAGGTCCTAAAATACCATAAATATTTCCTTTTTCTATTGAAAAGGATAGATTGTTAACCGCATGAACACTTCCGTAATTCTTGTTGAGGTTATTAATAGTAAGAATTGTTGAATTCATTTATTTGATTGATTTGCTTACTAGACGATTCTTCTTAATAAATGTTACAACTAATTTTAGATTTTTGTAAGTGTTTTATGTAAATGTTATGAAAAAGTTAAAAAAATATTTGCAAACTATATTTTTTCGCATATATTTGAATAAATAATTACACAATCAGCTGTGAGGACATTAGCTTAAGCCCCAAGCTTACTAAAGAGAGTAGTTAATTGTTGTATATAAAAAAACATCCTAAGTTATTTTAGGATGTTTTTTGTTTTTGTAAACTATAGTCAAGAACAGTTAGCTCTTTTGCTCTTTATTGAAATAGACTAAGTAATAATACATTTGTTTTTCTTCATCCCAACCTTTTTCAACAAACTTCTCTGCAGATTCTGGGTTAATGAAATCCATTTTAATTTGAATGTTAGTATCTAAATCAATAGTGTTTTTAATTTTCTTTCGAGATGCGGTTACTGCAGTATTTGATATAGGGAACTCAGTAACATCTTCTATATGAAATTTAGGAGCTTTTTCTTGCTTATAATGTTTAAATTCTGGAATTAGGTCAGGATTCTCAATTACATCATTTAAAAAGTTAGTTTCTTCAAATTCATCATTCTTAGCAAAATAGTTCATAGAACGATTCATAAACATAACTTCTTCTTTTTTGTCTTCGGCAGGAAAAACAACATCTTTGGCAAAGTTCTGACAAAGTTGTAAATACTTTTTAGTAAAGAAGTTGTCATCAGCTAAAGCGTCTACACTTAAAAAATGCTCTAACCAATATTTGGTGTCATATTTATTAGAATCTGATGATAATATTTTATAACCAGTTTCCTTTTCTATATTAAATATTAAACATCCTTTATCTAATTTATTTAAGTTCACACCTTGTTGTAGTATAGCTTCTAAATTTTCAGATTTTTCTTCGAACTGTAAAAAGTCATGCTTTAATTCACTTTTAAAAATACCAATACCATCTACTTTTTGGTTATCTATTACTAAACCGTTTAAGTAAGTAATGTATACCTCTCCGTTTTTAATATGTGGGTGTTGAGATTGATTGTATAAATGAGTAGTAATCTTTTTAGAAGCTTCATGAATTGTACTAGGATCATTAAAAACTTCTGTAACTATTTTATATAACTCATTATATTCCACATCTACTTCGTTGGCAAATTGAAAATAATTTTCTTCTTTCTCTCTAAATGGTTTAAAGAAAAATTCCTTTAGTAAAGGCATTAACTCATCGTTTAACTGGTAAGGTTCTTTAGATATAAAAGCACCTTCAGTTTTACTTTTATTACCTACACGGTGTATAGATAGGCTTTCTATGTGTGTTTGATATAAATTAATCATAATGTATTAGTTCCAGCTGTTATTAAAATCATCAAAAGAGTCTATATCTAAATCTTCAAAATCATCTTCAAAATTTAAACTATCTTCTTCGTCGCTTTTAAATTCTTTTTCTGGGGGACTTTCAGGTAAAATACCATGAGCAAACATAAGATTAGGGTAAGTGGCACCTTCTATTGGTTCAGCTATTTCAGCTAATTCAACTAAGAAAGTCCACATGTTAAAGAAGTCATATACATAAATTAGTTTAGTGCTATCTTCATTGGTAATGTCATCTAAAGAGGTTTCACACATTACTCGAACCGGATTCATTCCTTCGCTCATGTCAAACAAAGCAATTTCTTCTCCTTGGTTCCATTCTTCATCGCTAATATAAAACGAAGCCATTTCACCACCTTCAAAGCCAAAAGCTTGCGTTATTGTATTGTGAAAATCTTCTGCGGTTGCACTAGCTTCTATTTCAATGTCTCTAAAAACATCTTCATCTGCATCTAAAATGACTCTAAAACGGTATATCATCTCTAAAAAATTAAGAATGCAAAGATAGCGATTTGCCTTTGAATCTTTGCCGTATAGTTATTAACAATATGCTATTTAAAATTGCGTTGGCGTTTGGCTTCGAAAATTAAAATTCCAGCAGCTACAGAAACATTCATAGAATCTATAGCCCCCTGCATTGGTATGATAATATTTTGTTTAGCAGCATTACGCCATTCTTCAGACAAACCAGTAGCCTCTGTTCCTACAACGATGGCAGTAGCATCGGTATAATCTTCTAAATGATAATGATTTGAGTTCTGAAGAGTAGCTGCGTAAATATTAATATTGTATTGTTGTAAAAAACTAATAATATCTTTTGTAGACCCTACAGCAACTTGATTGGTAAAGACACAACCCACACTAGAGCGTATTATGTTAGGGTTGTACAAGTCGGTTTTTGGGTTGGCAATTAAAAAAGCGTCAGCGTTAGCAGCATCTGCAGTACGTAATAAAGCTCCTATATTGCCAGGCTTTTCTGGTGCTTCTGCAACCAAAATTAGAGGAGAGTTGGTGGCAAATCTAAGTTGGTCTAACGAACTATTTTTAGTTTTTACCAAAGCAATAACACCTTCTGTAGAACTTCGATAAGCGATTTTTTGGTAAACCTCTTTTGAAACACGAATTAAAGTAGCTTGTTTATTTGTTAAGTTATTTATGGTTTCTTCAGAAATTAAACTATTATCAAAAAGAATAGTATCGATAACAAAGTTGCTTTGCAAGGCCAAGTTAATTTCGCGTTGCCCTTCCACTACAAACAAACCTTCTTTTTTTCGAATTCTTGATTTGTCTTGTAATTGAACAATTTTTTTAACTAGAGAATTTTGAGTACTGCTAATTTCTTGCATACTGCAAATATAACTTACTAGATTGTAAGTTTATAAATTAATATTAGACAACTACAAAAAATATACTAAAAAATGAAACATAGCTTTTTAAGTTTATTGACCGTATTAACTTTATTCTCTTGCAAAAATGGAGAGGAAGTAAAGGGAATTCAAACTCCTGTAGAACAGGAAGAAAGAAAAGTAGAAGAAACTCGGTTTCCAATGGAAGTGTCAAGAATGTTTGAAGCCCATGGTGGTTTTAAAAAGTGGAATAGCATGAGGCAATTATCTTATACATTACCTAAAAAAAACAATAATGAGACTCATATAATAGACTTAAAATCTAGAAAATCTGTTATTAATGCTTCTAACTACACAATAGGTTTTGATGGTAATGAAGTATGGATGAATAAAGAAGGTCAATTTCCTATAAATAAAGCAAGGTTTTATCATAACTTATATTTTTATTTTTATGCAATGCCTTTTATTTTGGGAGATAAAGGGATTAAATATGAGAAGACAGCAGATTTAGAATTTGAAGGTGTAAAATATCCAGGATATAAAATTTCGTATGATTCTAATATTGGTGATTCTCCTGATGATAATTATTTTGTGTATTATGATTCTGAAACCTATTTAATGAAGTGGTTAGGTTATACTGTTACATATGGAGGCGAAGGCCCTAGTAACGAAATTCATTATATAAATTATAGTGACTGGAATAAGGTTAATAACTTATTATTACCGGCAACTTTACAGTGGTATAGTTCAGAAAATAATTTACCCAAAGAGCCAACTAGTAAACAAAAGTTTAATTTAGTTTCGATATCTAAAGAAAAGCCAGATAATAAGTTGTTTGAAAAACCTATAGACGCATTAGTAGGGAAAAAGTAATAAAAAAGGGAACCTAAACTTAGGTTCCCTTTTTATTACTTATTTTTTATTGCGATACCTTTGGTATAATTCTGTTTGATGCGATTCTAAACTAATCTTTCTTCCTTGTATAAAGGCATGAGTTAATTTGTTAGTTCTCATGTCTAAAGCATCTCCTTCTGATATAAAAAGCGTAGCGTCTTTACCGGTTTCTAAGCTACCTGTAAAAGAATCAATTCCTAATATCTTTGCGGTATTTAAGCTAATTAATGATATAGCAATTTCTTTATCTAAACCATAACCAACACAGGTTCCTGCATAAAATGGGAGGTTTCTAGAATTCATACGCTCCATATCTCCACTAGTTTCCAAGCCAACTAAAATTCCAGCATCTACAAGCTTACTGGCTAATTTATATGGTAAATCGTAATCATCATCATCATTACTTGGGGTACTATGAACTCTTTGCAATAATACAGGAATGTTATGTTTTTTAAGTAAGTTAGTTGTTTTATGAGCATCATAAGCACCAACTAAAACGATATTCAATTTATGTTTAAGTCCAAAATGAATAGCATCTATAATTTGTTTTTCATCTTCTAAATGGATAAAGATCTTCTTAGATCCGTCTAGAGTTCCTAGCATGCTCTCTAGTTTTAAGTCAACTCCGTTTTTAGAATCATAGTGAGCAGCTTTTGTAAAGAAGTTCTCTAAATTATTAATTTGTTCTTGGTACTTTTTATTTGGAGTTGTAGGACCTGGTTCTGCCCACCAACCTGAGCGATTAAACGTTCTTGGCCAATTAATATGGATACCATCATTTTCTTTAATAAGTGCATCTTCATAATTCCATGCATCTAGCTGAACAATTGAAGAAGTTCCAGATATTCTACCTCCTCTAGGAACAATTTGAGCTTGTAAAACACCATTCGGTCTTAATGTTTCTGTAACTCTTGATTCTGTATTATAAGCAATAATACTTCTTATGTGTGGATTGTAAACACCTATTTCTCTATGATCATTAGAAGCTCTAACGGCATCTACTTCTACTAAACCTAAGGTGGCGTTTGGAGCAATAAAACCAGGATAGATATGCTTTCCTGTTGCGTCAATAACTTTTCCTTTATAAGGAACTTTAGTAAGTGTAGCATCTGCTACAAGTGATAACTTTCCGTTTTCTAAAATAAGCAAAGAGTTATCAATTACTTTTCCATTTCCTATGTGTGCTGTTGCTCCAATAATAGTGATAGCTTCACTTTGTTTCAGGCCTGGTGTTTGCTGGGCAAAACTAATACAGCAAACAAGTACGAATATGTATAATAAGTTTTTCATTTTTTCTAAACGATTAAATAATTAATGAAGGTCTCCTTCAAAATCACAATGAATATGTTTTTTCTCTTTCTTTTTTGGAGATTGAGTCTTACCTCCATTATTTTTATCATTAATCATCATGTTAATTAATTTATTTCGCTCTTCTTTAATAGTTTTACGAAGCTCTAAGTCTTTTTGTAAGTCGAAATAAACAACTCCTTCAATCATGGTTTTTTCTGCTTTTGCATAAACAGACATTGGGTGATTATTCCATAAAACGATATCTGCATCTTTTCCTACCTTTATACTACCGATATTTTTATCTAAGTGTAATAGTTTTGCTGGATTTAACGTAACAAATTTCCAAGCTTCTTCTTCTGGTACATTACCATATTTAACTGCTTTGGCTGCTTCTTGGTTTAAGCGTCTACTCATCTCTGCATCATCAGAATTAAAAGCAACTGTAATTCCAGCATTATGCATAATGGCACCATTATGAGGAATAGCGTCGTTTACCTCGTATTTATATGCCCACCAATCTGAGAATGTAGATCCACCAACTCCATGTTTTTTCATTTTATCGGCAACTTTATATCCTTCAAGTATATGTGTAAAGGTGTTGATATTAAAGTTAAACTGTTCTGCAACTCTCATTAACATTGTAATTTCTGCTTGTTGGTAAGAGTGGCATGAAATAAAACGTTCTTTGTTAATAATTTCAAGTAATGTTTCTAATTCTACATCTTTTCTGTAAGGTTGTCCGCTCTTTTTCTTGGCTTCATATTCTTTAGCTCTTGTAAAATAATCTATATAAACTTGTTCAACTCCCATTCTTGTTTGAGGAAAACGTACTCGTTCATAATCTCCCCAGTTACTTTGCTTTACATTTTCTCCTAAAGCAAACTTGATAAATTTGGGAGCATTAGGAATTAACATTTCATCTGGAGTTGCTCCCCATTTTAACTTTATTAATGCAGATTGTCCTCCTATTGGGTTGGCAGAACCATGTAAAATTTGAATTGTAGTAACACCACCAGCCAAATTTCTATAGATATTGATGTCATTAGAATTAACAACGTCTCCTATAGATACTTCTGCAGTTGAGTTATGACCACTTTCATTTACCGCTGAGGTTGCTATATGAGAATGTTCATCTACAATACCAGCTGTTAAGTGTTTGCCTGTTCCGTCTATAATTTTGGCTCCGTTGTTTTTTAAGTTGGTTCCTATCTTTACAATTTTTCCATCTTTAATAAGAACATCTGTATTTTTTAGAACACCTTCAGATTCATTCGTCCAAACGGTAACATTTTTAAATAGAATATCTTCTTTTTTAGGTTTTTGTTTAAAACCATATGGCATATTAGGATAACTTATGGCAACCAATTCTGGAGTTGATTTTTGTTTTTCGCTATTATCTTTTTTGTTTTTTTCTAACGGAAAATAATTAGCAATAAATTGTTCGTCAGTACCATTAGAAAGAGTTATTTTACCATTAATAGTAGATTTAGGGTTAGTTATTTTTGCAACCAATCTATTATAGGTGGTCTTTTCATGATCTTTAAAGTGAATATTTAACCAATTATTTTTATAGCTAAGTTTACTTGTTAATTTAATTGTGTCTTGTGTTACTTCGAGGGTAGGTCTTGCTATTTTGCCTTTTATAGAGATGTTGTATTCTTTTCCTTTTAGTGTTAATTTATAATTACCTCTAATATCTATTTTAGATTTGTTTTCAAATACATTTGGTTTTCCCATAACCCAGTGTTCGTAAAGGATATTTTCACTGTCAAAAATATTACCAGAGCTAATCATGAAGTTAGCATATGATCCTTTTTGTAAATTACCGATCTTATTGTTTTTAAGAATAGCCGCTGGAGTTGTAGTTAAAGCAGTTAAAGCCTCAGTTTCAGTCAAACCGTTAGTAATAGCTTTCTGAAGCATTTTATTAAAATCTGTAGCCGATTTTAGTTTATGAGTAGTTAAAGCAAAAGGAATATTGTTTTTAGCAAATAATTTAGGGTTACTAGGAGCTAGGTTCCAATGTTTCATATCTTCAAGGCTTACTTTTGATGCTTGAAATGGATCTGAAACATCATAAGCTTTTGGGAAATTGACAGGTAAAATATAAGTAGTATTAGTAGCTTTTATTTTATCAATATGCTGGTACTCATCACCTCCACCAAGAATAGTATATTTTATTTTTGTGTCTTTACTTAAGTTGTTTACTCGTAAATCATTAAGCCAACTTCCGGCATTAAAAATTGCAGGTAAGTTTTTATGATTATTATATGCTTCTAAACTTAAGTCAGTTGTTTTTATATGGCCTTGTTGGTAATAATCGGCATCATAAGCAACTTGCCTTAATAATGCAATACTTCCCATTAAAGAAGTTGGGTATTTTTGATTTGATAGTTTACTTTTTTTAAAAGAAAAGTATTGAGCAGATTGGTTATCTAAAACTTGATTAGAAATATTACCATTTTTGTTTAATGCCACTAATAAACCTGTACCACTAGCGATTCCATCTAATTGATGAGTGTTTACAATACCAAACCCTGCTTTTAACAATTCTGTGGCTTTTTTGTTATCGTAATTAAAATAGTCTAGTGCATTGGTTTCAGGTCTAATATGATCATTCCAATAATAACCTTTTCTATTTGAATCGTATTGTGGCCTGTTTTGGTTGTGTTTCTTTTCTATAGCTTTCATTCCAAAATTGCTATAAACATCAATAAAAGAAGGGTATATAAACTTTCCTTCTAAGTTTATTGTTTGAGTATTTTTTGGAATAGATATGTTTTTACCTACAGCTACTACTTTATCATCTTTTATGAGTAAAGAAGCTTGTTTTAATATTGTTGAAGGGTTAACATAAATAGTTGCATTTGTAAAGGCAACACTTGAAGATTTAGGTGTTTTTACACCATCGTTTTTCGGGTGGTATTCTTGGGCAAAGACACTATATGTCAGTAAAAATACCAATAAGGTTAATTTGTAATTCATTTGAGTTTAAAATCTTAAGGTTTAAAGATAAGTAAGCTAAATGAATCAGCCTAAAAAAGGGTGCTGATTTAACACTATTGTTTTATGTGTATTACTTCGTTAAACAACCATTTTTTCATTAATGCTCTATTTGTGCTTAGTTCTGCAAAGACATATATGTCGCTTTGAAAACAATATGATAATTCTGCTAACTCAATCATAACTCTGTTTTCATAATAACTGGAATGTATAAAGTATAGTTCTTTATTTTTAATAAGAAGATAACCCACGTGATTGCTGAGTCCAACAAAATATAATCCTTCCTGAAAAGAACTTAATAACTCTTCTTTTAAATCAGGAAAAGAAAGATTTCGATAAATGCTTAATTTCTTATTTGGTTGTAAGCTTAAAGCCTAGTTAGTACCTCCTTGTTGAGCAAGTTTTTATCTGTTGAGGTTTAAACCAAAATGTTTGATTAAACTAACTCACCATCAATATATACAGATTCGATGTTATTAGAACCAAATGAGTATGGTAAAACGTTATAAGAGTTAATTGGTTTGCTAATAATAAAGTTAGCTTTTTTGCCTTTAGTAATACTTCCGTGAGAATCCGAAATACCCATAGCATAAGCACCGTTTATAGTAGCAGCGTTAATGGCTTCTTCTGGCGTCATTTTCATTTTTATACAAGCAGTACTAACAACAAAATTCATATTTCCTGAAGGAGTAGAACCCGGATTGTAATCGCTAGCCAAAGCTAATGGTAACCCATTATCAATTAACTCTCTAGCAGGAGTATAAGGTATAGATAAAAAGTATGAGCAAGATGGTAGGGCAACAGGTAAGGAAGAAGAACTTTTAAGAGCCTTAATATCCTCCTTATTTACAACTTCTAAATGGTCTACAGTTAAAGCTTGGTGTTCAATTCCTTTTTGTATACCTCCAATTGTGGTAAATTGGTTAACATGAATTTTAGGAGTAAGTCCGTATTTTTTACCAGCAGCTAGTATTTGTTCAGTATCTTCTACACTAAAATATCCTGTTTCGCAGAAAATATCAATAAACTCAGCTAAGTTTTCTTGAGCTACTTTTGGTAGCATTTCATTAATAATTAAGTCTAAGTAGCCTTGTTTGTTGTCTTTGTATTCTTTGGGTATAGCATGAGCTCCTAAAAAAGTAGCTTTAATAGGTAATGAGTAAGCTTCTTTTAGTTTTTTGATAACGCGAAGCATCTTCATTTCTGCTTCTACAGTTAAACCATAACCTGATTTAATTTCGATACCTCCCGTACCTAGTTTTATAACTTCCTCTAATCGGTTAGCCGATTGAATATATAATTCTTCTTCAGAAATGGCTTGTAATTTTTTAGCAGAATTTAAAATTCCTCCTCCATTAGCAGCTATTTCTTCATAGCTTAATCCGTTAATTCTATCTACAAACTCTTGCTCTCTATTTCCAGCATAAACAATATGTGTATGGCTATCGTACCAAGTAGGTAAAACAACTTTATCGCTACAATCAACAATTTCAACATCGCTTAAGGAAGGGAGTTGTTCCATTTTTCCATAATCAGAAATAATATTATCATCAATTAGTAAATAGGCATTTGCTATTTGCGGAAGAATCTTCATTTCTGCGCCAGAAACTACTTTTTCATCTCTATCAATTTGCAATAATTGTTTAATATTAACGAATAGCTTACGAGTCATTACACTTGTGTTTAAATAGGCTGTGAAGATACATATTCTTGCAATAAAAAGAACAGATCTTATCGCATAAATAATTCTTTCAGGCTATTATTGCTGAACAAGTTCTGCTTTTTGTAATTGTGAAAGTTTTTCGTCAAATTTTGGGTCGAAAATATTGAGTTCAGAATTGAGAATTTTACCATTTGCATCTAACACAAATATTTTGTGAATTTGATGTATTAGTAAGTTATCAGTAGCATCCTTGTAATTTTCAAAAATAAATTCATTTTTTGAATCCATTTTTACAGCTACTTTTTGCCAAACTTCTTTATCTTGATCAATAGATAAACCAATAAAGTTATAGTTGCTTTTTGGTGCAAATTGGGCTACTTTTTTACGTACTCCTTTTAAATGACTAGGATAACGAGTAGTCCAAAAATAAATAACTGTTGGTTGTGTAATTGTTTTTTGAATGTTAATGGTTTCATTTTTAGTGTTGATAACATTGAAACTAGGAATGGTATTTCCTTTTTCTAAACGTTCAATGGTCTGTACCATTTTTTCAAGATCTTCACAAGATTTTTTACAAGAGCTAATTTTTTTATAAGTAGATAGAAAAACATTGGCCTCTATTTTATTGTCTGCTTTAGTAAGGTAATTTAACGCGGCTCTTTTTAAAACCATATTTTTAAGCTGTGGATTCTTTATTAAAGAGTCTATAACATGAATATTGTTTAGGCTATAATTTAAAAGGTAATTATTAGTAGACTTTGTAGGGGTGTTTTTGTATTGTTTACTAACGTTATCAGTTACTGCGTATAAATAGTTATAATATGGATAAAATGAAATTAATTCGTTTTTATTTAAATCTGTATGCTGTCTAAATAAATAATAATTTTCTTTATCGATAGAATCCTTATATTTCTTGTTGTATATAGGGTATTGCTCTTTAATAGCATAATAATGGTAATCGATATTAGCTTTGGCTACGTCTAAAAAAGAGGAAGAAAAATTATATTTATCTCCATAACGGTCTAAATAATCAAGTCTTCTGATTTGTTCTTGTCTAACTTGCTTATTGAACACTAATGGATTTTTATTGTAGAAAGCATCGTGTAAATTTTCTTTACTTTCTTCATTCTTTAAAAAATTCTTAATTAAATAGTTGTTTTTTAAAGCTCCTTTTCCAGTAAAGGTTAAAGTTTCATCAAATTCAATAGTGTTTACTCTTAAAAAGATACTGTCTTTAGGTTCTATATATACATATTGAAATTCGTCGTGTTTAAAACTGTATAACCCAGGTTCTAGTTTTTCAAAAGAATAATAAAAGCGATTTGTGTTATCTAAAGGAATCGTATCAATAACAACCTCATCTTTATATAAGATTACATTCTTTTCTTTTGGGTTAATAATTTCTCCTCCAAAATAAGCATCAGCATATTGAGTAACGTTGTCGTTACAACTGCTAAAAAAAGAAGTAATAGCTAATATTAATATGGGTAAAAGTCTCGTCATATATTATTTTGGAACGGGTTTCTTCACAAAAATAAATTTTACTTTGACATTATGCTGTTAATTAGCTGTTAAATAACATATTTATTAAGATTCTAAACAGTAGTAATTCTAATTTGGTTTTTCTACTTTTGCCAAAAATTAAATTAAGATAGATGTTATCAGTTTCAAATTTATCGGTACAATTTGGTAAGAGAGTTTTATTTGATGAAGTAAACACTTCTTTTACTCAAGGTAATTGTTACGGAATTATAGGCGCAAATGGAGCAGGAAAATCAACCTTTTTAAAAATATTATCGGGTATACAAGAGCCTTCTTCAGGTCATGTTTATTTAGAGCCTGGTAAGCGTATGTCTGTTCTTACACAAGATCATTATGCGTATGATGAATATCCAGTTTTAGAAACTGTTTTAATGGGGAACAATGTTCTTTATGGAATTAAAAAAGAGTTAGATAAACTGTACGAAGATTATTCTGATGAAAATGCAGATAGAATAGGAGAGTTACAGGTTCAGTTTGAAGAGATGGACGGTTGGAATGCTGATGCAAATGCGGCAGCAATGTTATCTAATCTAGGTATAAAAGAAGACATGCATTATACAATGATGTCTGATTTAGATGGTAAGCAAAAGGTACGAGTTTTATTGGCTAAAGCGTTATTTGGTAATCCAGATGTGTTAATTATGGATGAGCCAACCAATGATTTAGATTTTGAAACTATTTCTTGGTTAGAAAATTTCTTAGCTAATTTTGAAAATACAGTAATAGTTGTTTCTCACGACCGTCACTTTTTAGATGCAGTATGTACTCATATATCTGATATTGATTTTGGGAAAATCAATCATTATTCAGGTAACTATACTTTTTGGTATGAATCGAGTCAATTAGCCGCAAGACAACGTTCTCAGCAAAACAAAAAAGCTGAAGAAAAGGCTAAAGAGTTAAAAGAGTTTATTGCTCGATTCAGTGCGAATGCTTCTAAAGCAAAGCAAACAACATCTAGAAAAAAGATGCTAGAGAAATTAAATGTAGAAGATATCAAGCCATCTAGTAGAAGATACCCAGCAATTATTTTTGATAGAGATAGAGAAGCAGGAGATCAGATATTAAATATAGAAGGTTTATCTGCATCTAATGATGAAGGTTTGTTGTTTAAAGGGATAGACTTAAATTTAAATAAGGGAGACAAAGTAGCGATTATATCTAAAAACTCTAAAGCAACTTCTGCTTTTTATGAAGTATTAGCAGGTAATTTAAAAGCAGATTCTGGAGAATATCAATGGGGAATTACAACAACACAATCTTATTTACCGTCTGATAACTCTCAGTATTTTGATAATGATGACACCTTGGTTGAATGGTTACGTCAGTGGGCAACTACAGAAGAAGAAAAAGAAGATGTGTATCTAAGAGGTTTTTTAGGTAGAATGATTTTTAGTGGAGAAGAAGCTTTAAAAACTGCTAGGGTTCTTTCAGGAGGAGAAAAAGTGCGTTGTATGTTAAGTAAAATGATGATGACTCGTGCTAATGTATTAATGATAGATGAGCCAACAAATCACTTAGATTTAGAAAGTATTACTGCGTTTAACAACTCATTAAAGAATTTTAAAGGAACAGTTTTGTTTACTACTCATGATCATGAGTTTTGCCAGACTGTAGCTAATAGAATAGTTGAAATTACGCCAAACGGAGTAATAGATAAGTATAGTACTTTTGATGATTATATGAATGATCCAAAAATAAAGGAACAACGAGAAAAAATGTACGCTTAGTGTATTGACATTTTAATTGTACAAAAAAAGCGGTTTTTGAATATCAAAAACCGCTTTTTTGTTGGTGCACACAAGAGGATTCGAACCTCCACATTCTAAGCGAATACCAGCCCCTCAAGCTGGCGCGTCTACCAGTTCCGCCATGTGTGCGTAAAAAACTTCAATAAAATAAAAAAGTTAAGCGTTTAAGCTTAACTTTTTGTGACCTGGCTGGGGCTCGAACCCAGGACCCTCTCCTTAAAAGGGAGATGCTCTACCAACTGAGCTACCAGGTCTTAGACCTTGTAATGTGCAATAATTTGCTTTTGTGACCTGGCTGGGGCTCGAACCCAGGACCCTCTCCTTAAAAGGGAGATGCTCTACCAACTGAGCTACCAGGTCATTCAGTATTATTCTTCCTGAATGCGGGTGCAAATATAAGAGGATTAATTAATATTTCAAGTCTTTTTTTAGATATTTTTTCGAATTAAATTCAAGATATTTGTAACCAGTTAATTTAGAGATAATAAAGAGTTATGATTATTGTATTATTAGGGTATATGGGTTGTGGAAAATCAACTATTGGTAAGGAACTAGCTAAGACTTTAAGTTTTTCTTTTGTTGATTTAGATAATTATATAGAAAAAAAAGAAGCAATGAGTGTAACAAATATATTTAAAAGTAAAGGCGAGATTTATTTTAGAAAGAAAGAACATGAATACTTAAAGGAATTAACTAGTAATAGCGATAAGCTAATATTATCTTTAGGAGGAGGAACACCTTGTTATGCTAATAATATGAGAGTACTAGATAGAGAAGGTATTAATAGTATTTATCTATCTGTTTCAGTTAAAGAATTAAGTAAAAGATTGTTTAATGAAAAAGAAGAAAGACCTTTAATAGCAAACATTGAAACTGAAGAGGAACTTCAGAGTTTTATAGGGATTCATTTATTTGAAAGAAGCTCATTTTATTCTCAAGCCAGAACAGTTATAAAAACAGATGGGTTAACTATAAAAAATATTGTAGAAAATATTATAGGAAGTTTATATTAAAACAGCCTTGGTTTCTTCTTGGTTAAAAATTACTTCTACATGTTCATTTATAGAGGTAGATAGAGACAAACCTTTAAAATCTGCCTTTACAGGAAATTTTTTATGATTCCTATTAACTAAAACAGCAGTTTTTAATCTAATTAGTGGTGTGTCTAAAAAATGTTTTATAGCATAAATTAGTGTAGCGCCAGAATTTAAAACGTCATCAACTAAAATCACAGACTTGTTTGAGTATTCAGAGCTTGAAATAGACACTTCAACTGGGCTTAAGAGATTTTTTTTGTCAATTGAAACTTTACAAAGAGTAGTTGATATATCAGAATAACTAGCAATAACATCTTGTAGTTGTTCTGCTATAATATACCCGTTATTTGCAATACCGGCCAAAATTATTTCATCTTCATGAATATTGGTCTCTAGTATTTGTAGAGCAATACGTCTTATTTTATGGTTTATTTCTGTGTGAGATAAAATAACAGTAGGTTGAGTTTGCATAATTTTATTTTTTACAAATATAAAACTTAGATTTTGTCTTTGATTAATTACGATAGAAGATTTATTTATTCTTCTTCAGTGTAATGTTCAATATCTCTTCGATCTTTTTTAGTAGGTCTTCCTGTTCCTTTTTTACGATAATAATCTTTTGCAAATTTTAAAGTTTCAAGGTGTTCAAAGGCTTCTTGAGGAGTAATGTCTTTTCTATAGATATCTACTAGTTTAGCTCCAACTCTATTTTTAGGGATATCTAAAACTAGTAACTGATAGTTAATTTGATTTTTTCGAACTAATATTTTATCAGTTGTATATACTTCTCTTGAAGGCTTTACTTGAGCATCATTAATTTTTACGTGCCCTTTTTTACAAGCATCTGTTGCTAAACTCCTTGTTTTAAAATAACGCGTGCACCATAAGTATTTATCAATCCTCATAAAATGATTCTAAAATCGATGTTAAAAAAAAAACAAAAATAAGATAAAATTGTATCTTGCGGGCAAAATAAGCAATGATGAAGTATATATTTAAAGCGTTTTTGATTTTAACAGCAATTTTTATTGTTGTTTCTTGTAAAAAAGATGAGTCTAGTACAACAGCTAACATTAACCTATATGTAGAGCAAGAGCCTATAGATAACGCCGCTATAGTAGAATTTTTAAGTACTCATTATTACAATCAAGAAGAGTTCGATAATTTATCAGGAGATCCAAGCTTTCATAACAATATTAAGTTTTATACTAATGAAGTTCTAGCAGATATCGATGCTAATGAGGATGGAGATAAAGATGATACGAATGATACCGTAGTTGGTTACGATTCAAATGGCGATGGGGTAATAGATGCTAATGATGACGATCACACTACTACTTTTACCAGAACATTATTGATAAACTTACCTGCAGATAAGTTATATACAAAAACGATTACATTAAAAGACCCTACTACTGATGAAGAAGTTGAGCACAAGCTTTATGTATTGAATTTAAATCAAGGAGGAGGACCTGTAAAACCAAGATTTTGTGATAGAGCTTTTATTGAATATGAAGGACAAACGTTAAGTTTGTATACATTCGATGAAGCTGTAACTCCAATTCAACTTGATTTATCTAGTTCAGTTAGAGGTTTTTCAGAAGGAATTTCAGAATTTAATGTAGCTGGTAATTTAGATGGAATATCTGCTGAAGCAGATGGTGAGTATCCTTTCGAAGATTTTGGTGTAGGAGCTATTTTTATGCCTTCAGGATTGGGGTACTATGCTAATCCAGTAGGAACCCAAGTACCTTCATATTCACCTTTAATATTCAAAGTAAAAGTATTTGCTGAAACACAGTTAGATCATGATTTAGATGGAGTTCCTACTTATTTAGAAGATGTAAATTTAAATAGAGATTTGAGAGATGACAATTTAGACGAAGATACATTTCCCAACTATGCAGATAACGATGATGATGGAGATACGGTGTTAACAAAGGAAGAAGTTGAAATTATAGAATTAGATCCTCCTTATTTAGCAGAAAGTGATCCTGAGCCAACTTTAGCTGCTAATGAGTATATAATAAGAAGGAGAATTGATGAAACTGCACCAGCAGGAGCGAATGTGGTATATACTTATGTAAGAATTATAGATACAGATGCAGATGGTATTCCTGATTATTTAGATACTGATGATGATAACGACGGAACATTAACTAAAAATGAAGATGCAGATGGAGATGGTCAAGTTACTGATGATGATACAGACGGAGATGGTATTCCGGATTATTTAGATACTGATAATTAAAAATATAAAAACCGCTTTTAAGCGGTTTTTATATTTTAAAAAAGCTGTTGGCCGAGAAAATAAAAGCTTAATGGAAAATTCAAAGTTTTATATAATATGAAACAAATTCTCTGTCAACAGCTAGGTCTTTTTTATTGTTGCATTTTTAAGTGATAATCGGCAGAATGCTTTCCAGAACCAAAATAGGTAAAAAAGATTGCTATTAATAGTGTAATACCAGCAATTATAAAATTACTTACTTGAAATTCTCCTATTACATTTATTAATACAGCACCGATTAAAATAGGTATTTGAGCAATTAGTGCCCATCGAGTTAATAACCCAAAAACAATAAGAATACCCCCTATAATATGTGCAGGTACTAAATAATGTATCAGAATCATTTCTCCAACATAGTTTTTAAAAGGCTGAATTAATTCAACCAACTGTAAACTATTATTCATAAAGTACAAGCCCTTAGTAAATAAAAATACTCCCAAACTAATTCTCAAAATATCTATAGGATAATAAGAGTGCAAATTAGCCCACTTATTTATTTTTTTTATTGTATCCATAATTTTGTGGTTTTATAGAATTATAGAACTTTTTTGGAAGACTATTAAATTACAAAAAAAAAAGACATCAAGCAAATGTTGATATCTAAAAATCAATGTGTTATGTGTTAGTTTCTAGAAATGTCGATTATATCTCCAGAATCAAATAATTCTTTGAGTTTAGATTTGTGCATGCTAAATATTTCATCACTGTAATTTTCGTCTTTATCTATTTTATATAATTTAGAACTTCTCGAAATTACATAGTCATTCATTCTAAAGTATATAGAATCATTTTCTACATTAGTAACTTTAAAAGTTGTATAGTTGCCATCTTCTAATTTAACATCATATAAATCCTTAGCTACAGGTTGTTGAATATAAGTTATAACATCTGTATCGTGTTGCTTGCTTTGAAACAATCCAAAAATAATAATTCCAGTAACTATAACTAGTCCTGTCCAATTCCATATAGGTGTTTTAGATTGGTCCTTTAAATTTTGTAAAGGTAAATTAAACTCAGGAGGCATTTGTTTTTTCTCCATTACTACTTTACAATGTGAGCATTCAGAAATCATTTTTTTTCCCATCGGAAACATTGGTACCCAAAATAGAGTGGCGTATTTTCCAAATAAGTAGAGTGTTGTAGTGCCGGTATTTTCACAGCTAGGACATTTTAATGAGTTGGGTTTAGAACTTCCTAGATCAGAAGAATTGTGTCCGTAAATTATCATTTTAATATGGTTTGAGTTTATTAATCTCGAATGTACGAATTTGTAAATAAAAAAGAGAGCTTATTGGCTCTCTTTAATTTATAATATTATTTGTTGATGTAATTAAACTTGTAACACACCCAAATTAAAAGGTTTTTCAATAGGGGCATGGTTAGCTGCTTCAATTCCCATAGAAATCCATTTTCTTGTATCTAAAGGATCAATAACTGCGTCTGTCCATATTCTAGAGGCAGCATAATAAGGAGAAATCTGATTATCGTATCTTGTTTTTATTTTGTTAAATAACTCAGCTTCCTTTTCTGGAGTTATTTCTTCTCCTTGTTTCTTTAATGATGCCGTTTCAATTTGTAATAAAACTTTAGCAGCAGAGTTACCACTCATTACTGCTAATTCTGCACTTGGCCAAGCAGCAATAAGTCTTGGGTCGTAGGCTTTACCACACATGGCATAATTACCTGCTCCGTATGAATTACCCACAACAATAGTAAACTTAGGCACTACAGAGTTACTAACAGCGTTAACCATTTTGGCACCGTCTTTAATAATTCCTCCGTGTTCAGATTTACTGCCTACCATAAAACCAGTTACATCTTGCAAGAATACCAATGGGATTTTCTTTTGGTTACAATTTGCAATAAATCGAGTAGCTTTGTCTGCAGAATCAGAATATATAACCCCTCCAAATTGCATCTCACTAGGCTTGGTTTTAGCTCCTTTAGTTTTAACAATTTTTCGTTGATTAGCTATAATACCTACAGCCCAACCATCTATTCGTGCGTATCCAGTAATTAATGTTTGTCCGTAACCAGCTTTGTATTCGTCAAATTCTGATTTATCAACTAGTCTTTTGATGATTTCCATCATGTCGTATTGATCTGCTCTAGACTTAGGTAAAATACCGTAAATATCTTCAGGTTTTTCTTTTGGGTATTCTGGAGTAGATCTGTTGTAGCCAGCTTTTTCAAAATCACCAATTTTACCCATTACACTTTTGATTCTATTTAAAGCATCTTGGTCATCAGAAGCTTTATAATCAGTAACTCCAGATATTTCACAATGTGTTGTAGCGCCACCAAGGGTTTCATTGTCTATACTTTCACCTATTGCAGCTTTAACTAAGTAGCTTCCAGCTAAAAAGATGCTCCCTGTTTTATCTACAATTAAAGCTTCGTCAGACATTATTGGTAAGTAGGCACCACCAGCAACACAACTTCCCATAACTGCAGCTATTTGAGTTATACCCATGCTACTCATTACGGCATTGTTTCTAAAAATTCTTCCAAAATGTTCTTTGTCTGGAAAAATTTCATCTTGCATAGGTAGGTAAACTCCAGCACTATCTACTAAGTAAATAATAGGTAGTCTATTTTCTATAGCAATTTCTTGTGCACGTAAGTTTTTCTTGCCTGTAATAGGAAACCACGCACCAGCTTTAACCGTAGCATCATTCGCTACTACGATACATTGTTTTCCTTCAACATATCCAATTTTAACAACTACACCTCCAGAAGGGCAGCCACCATGTTCTTCATACATACCTTCACCTGCAAAGGCACCTATTTCTATTGAAGGTTTCTTTTTATCTAATAAAAAATCAATTCTCTCACGAGCAGTCATTTTTCCTTTTTCGTGATGCTTATCAATTCTTTTTTGTCCCCCTCCAAGAGAAACTTTAGCTAGCTTTTGTCTTAACTCAGATAGTAATAACTTATTGTGATCTTCGTTTTTGTTGAAGTTAATGTCCATTGTGTTGTTGTAATTAGGTGTGCTAAAGTACAAACAATATCATAGTAAGTCAATAGAGAATAAATTAATAATATTTACGTGTAAATATTTTCCTTGGAAAATAAATTTATTAGTTGTAAATTTGTAGTGTAATTATGAAGAATGTAAAAACTATTTTAAATACAGATTGTTATAAAGCTGTATCAATCTCAAGAGAGTTTGAAATAAATCAAGATAGGCCAGTAAAAGAAGGAGGGGGAAATACAGCACCAACTCCTGTGGAATATTTATTAGCAGCTATTGGAGGCTGTGTAAGTATGACAATTAGGGCTTTTGTAGAAAAAAGAGGTTGGGATGTTGGCGATATTACAGTGAATGTATTTCAAAAAAATAGGCTAAAATCAAAAGGGTTAGAGACTTATTTAATAGAAGAAATATCTTTTGAAAAAGACGTGACTGAAAAACAAAAAGAGCAATTATTACTAATAGCTGGGAAATGTCCTGTTGCTCAAATGGTAAAAACAGAAACAAGAATAGAAACTAAAATTATATAGCATGAAAAAGTTCAAACTAATTTTTTATATAAGTACAATGTTATTGTCATTGTTAATGATGTTATCTGCTGGAATGTATATTTTTAATAACGAAGCTGTAAACGGAATGTTTCAAAATTTTGGATATCCAACATATATAGTTTATCCATTAGCGATTGCTAAACTTTTAGGTGTAATTACTTTATGGATTCCTAAATGGAAAACCTTACAAGAATGGGCTTATGCTGGATTCTTTTTTGATTTTGTGTTGGCATTTTTTGCTCATTATATGATTGGAGATGATGAGCAATCAGGAGCTATAGTTGCTTTGGTGTTATTAACTATATCATATCTATCAAGAAGAAAAGTTCAAGAATTATTATAATAATTAATATATTTTAAAATGAAAAAAATAATTGCATTAGGGGCTAGCAATAGTAAACAATCTATTAATAAGGTGTTAGCTACTTACATAGCTAATAAGGTAAAAGATGCAGATGTAAGTACTTTAGATTTAAATGATTATAGTTTACCATTGTATGGTATCGACTTAGAAAATGAATCAGGAGTACCAGATGATGCTAAGAAATTATTGGAAAACATTCAAAATGCAGATGGGATTGTATTATCATTAGCAGAGCATAATGGAGCTTATTCTACGGCTTTTAAAAATGCATTTGATTGGATGTCTAGAATTGATGGGAAACTATGGAATAATATTCCTATGTTATTGTTATCTACTTCACCTGGAGCAAGAGGAGGAGCAACAGTATTAGAAATGGCTAATAATCGTTTTCCTTACATGGGGGGTAATGTGGTTGATGCAATAGCTTTTCCTTCATTTTTTGATAATTTTAAAGAAGGTAATGTTGTAAATAAAGAGTTAGAATTGCAATTACAGTCAGGTGTAAAAAAGTTAGAAGAAGTTATGGGATAAAGATTGTTGATATGAATGAGGATAAGAAAAAAATAGTAAAGGAGTATAGTAATGAAGAAATAACAGTTGTATGGAAACCAGACAGCTGTATTCACTCTAAGAAATGTTGGAAAGATTTAATACAGGTTTTTAATCCGAAAAATAGACCTTGGATAAATTTAGTTGGGGCTACCAATGATAGAATAAAAAAGCAGGTGACGGCTTGTCCATCAGGAGCATTATCTTATAAATCTAACATAGAAGATGATAAAGAGGTAATACAAACAGAAACCAAAGTTGAAGCTTTAAAAAATGGCCCTTTACTTATTTACGGAACCATTCATATAACAAATTCTGACGGTGCTACAGAAGTAAAGAGTAAAACAACTGCTTTTTGTAGGTGTGGAATATCACAAAACAAGCCTTATTGTGATGGGGCACACATTAAAGCAAATTTTAAAGCCTAAATATATGGGAGACATAGCTAAAGATATTCAATCTACTTTTCCATCTAACAAGGTTAAGGCTTTAATTAATATAAAGTATACTGCTAATTGGTTAAACAATAAAGAGGTGTTGTTTTTTAAGCCATTTGGATTGTCTCCTCAGCAATATAATGTATTACGTATTTTAAGAGGGGCGGGAAAACCAATGAAAGCACAGTTGGTTAAGGAGCGAATGATAGATAGATCGCCCAATACAACAAGAATGATGGATAAGTTGTTAGATAAGAAGTTAATAAGTAGATATAGATGTGAACATGATAGAAGGGTTGTTTTTATAGAAGTAACCAAGAAAGGATTGGATTTAATTGATGAGATTTCTAAAAGCACACGTCTAGAATTTTTAGATAAAATAACAGAAAAAGAAGCTGCTTTGTTAAGTGATTTACTTGACAAGCTTAGATAATAAACTAACAAGAAAAAAGTAATTCAGTTTCAAGTAATAACTAAAGAACGATAAAGAAAACATGAAACTAAATTCAATAAAGAAAGTAGGAAAGAGTGAAATGGTTAACATGGGGCCAATACAATTAAGGCAGCCAATACCAACTCAACAAATAGATAAGATAGATCCATTTATATTATTGCATCACTATGGTCCGTATGATATAGATGAAAAAAATAATCCGTTCGATTTGGGGCCACACCCACACAGAGGTTTTGAGCCTATTACTTTTTTAATTCAAGGAGAACAAAAGCATAGAGATTCATTAGGAAATGAAAGTTTGGTAAAAGCTGGAGATGTGCAGTGGACTACAGCAGGTAGAGGAATTATTCATGCTGAAGGTCCTTCTAAGGAGTTTGTAGAAAAAGGAGGAAAGCTAGAAGGTATACAGTTATGGTTAAATTTACCTTCAGAAAAAAAGATGATGCAACCTAAATATCAGCATCTGACATCAGAAAGAATAGATCTTGTAGTCTCTGATGACAAATTAGTATCAATTCAAGTAATTGCAGGAATATTAAATGGAGTAGAAGGTAAAATTACTACTCAAACACCTGTTAATGCTTTTATGATAGATATGGAAATGGACGGTTTGTTTGAATTACCACTAGATAATTCACATCAATCATTATTATATCTTCTAAATGGAGAAGTTTTGGTAAATAATGAAGTTGTTTTAGAAAAAGGAGTAAACCAATTAATAGAGTTTAATCAGGATGGAGATGGTACTGTTTTAAATGCGCGTAAAAATAGTAAGCTATTATTTTTATCAGGAGCTCCATTAAACGAAAAAGTAACAAGTTGGGGGCCATATGTTATGAACACTCAAACAGAAATAATGGAAGCTTTACGTGATTACCAACAAGGAAAGATGGGGTTCTTACCGGTTTCGTAATCATATAGTTGTGTTATTTTTTTATTATTTATAAATAAAAATGTTATAAAAAATAAATGATTAATTAGAATTAATAAAAATAATTATATTAGCAAGTCTTTATTTTTAAAGACGGCCTCTGGAAAAGCTATTTAATTTGTTTTTACCCCATTAAAAGCACTTTATATTTCAGAGGCTTTTTTTTATACCTTATCAATTAGCTTTTTAAGAAGATTATTCCCGATATTAGCATTTCTTAAAAATAAAATAAACATGTCAGACGATAAGAAGATTATATTTTCCATGAACAAGGTTTCTAAAACCTATCAAAGTACTGGAAAACAAGTTTTAAAAGATATATACTTAAGTTTCTTTTATGGAGCTAAGATTGGAGTTTTAGGTTTAAACGGATCGGGTAAATCTACCTTGCTAAAAATTATTGCAGGAATAGAAAAGAACTATCAAGGAGATGTTATGTTCTCTAAAGATCATTCGGTAGGATATTTAGAACAAGAACCTCAATTAGATGAGTCTAAAACTGTAATGGACGTTGTAAAAGAAGGAGTAGCAGAAATAGTAGCTGTTTTAGATGAGTATAACAAAATAAACGATATGTTTGGTTTAGAAGAGGTGTATTCTGATCCAAACAAAATGGAAAAGTTAATGGCTCAACAAGCAGATTTACAAGATAAAATTGATGCTTCAGGAGCTTGGGAATTAGATACCAAATTAGAAATTGCAATGGATGCTTTGCGTACTCCACCTGGAGATACGCCAATTTCTGTTTTGTCAGGAGGAGAGCGTCGTCGTGTAGCTTTATGTAGATTGTTACTACAACAACCAGATGTATTGTTATTAGATGAGCCTACTAACCATTTAGACGCAGAATCTGTGCACTGGTTAGAGCACCATTTAGCACAGTATAAAGGAACAGTTATAGCCGTAACACACGATAGATATTTCTTAGATAATGTTGCAGGTTGGATTTTAGAATTAGATAGAGGAGAAGGAATACCTTGGAAAGGTAATTATTCTTCTTGGTTAGATCAAAAATCAAAGCGTTTAGCTCAAGAGCAGAAAACTGCTTCAAAGCGTCAAAAAACATTAGAACGAGAGCTAGAATGGGTTCGTATGGCTCCAAAGGGGCGTCATGCAAAATCTAAAGCACGTTTGGCTAATTACGATAAGTTAATGAGTCAAGACCAAAAACAGATGGATGAAAAATTAGAGATTTTTATTCCTAATGGTCCTCGACTAGGAACTAATGTTATTGAAGCCACTGGTGTGTCAAAAGCATTTGGAGATAAGTTATTATATGAAAATCTAGAATTTAACCTTCCACAAGCAGGTATAGTAGGAATTATTGGTCCGAATGGTGCTGGTAAAACAACTATTTTTAGAATGATAATGGGAGAGCAAGAACCAGACGGAGGTACTTTTAAAGTAGGAGAAACTGCTAAAATTGCTTATGTAGATCAGAGTCATAAAGATATTGATCCAGAAAAATCTATTTGGGAAAACTTCTCAGAGGGTCAGGACTTAATTATGATGGGAGGAAAACAAGTTAATTCTCGTGCTTATTTAAGTAGGTTTAATTTTGCTGGAAGCGAACAAAATAAAAAAGTGTCGACTTTATCCGGTGGAGAAAGAAATCGTTTGCATTTGGCTATGACCTTAAAAGAAGAAGGTAATGTATTGTTACTTGATGAGCCTACTAATGATTTAGATGTAAATACCTTAAGAGCTTTAGAAGAAGGTCTTGAAAATTTTGCTGGATGTGCTGTGGTAATATCCCACGATAGATGGTTTTTAGATAGAATTTGTACACATATATTAGCTTTTGAGGGAGATTCTCAAGTCTATTTCTTTGAAGGTACATTCTCTGAATATGAAGAAAATAAGAAGAAGCGATTAGGTGGAGATATAATGCCTAAACGTATTAAATATAAAAAGTTAATTAGATAGAGTTATTTTAATAGGATAAAAAAGGGCAGCTTGGTTTACCAAACTGCCCTTTTATTTTTTATTTGAGTTATATGAATTAATTATAAATCATCAACTTAATAGCAAATAATATACTTAAAAAGAACAGTAACCCTACTAAAATCCAAATAGCACCTTTGTAATACCTTTTATGAAGATTAATGTCTTTCCTGTATGACCAAATCATTACAATTACAAAAGCTATAAAAAATAAAACTGCGAAAATAAGTTGGCCAGTGGTAAACATAAATATTTTGTTATTTTTATGCGAAATTAAATAATCTCACGACTAATAAATACATTTTATGAAAAAATATACAGATGCCGTAAAAGAATTTCATACTGCTTTTAAAATTGGACATAGAGAAACGCCTAAAGCAGATTTAGGAGCTGCTAAAAATGCATTAAGGTTTAACTTAATGAAAGAGGAAAACGAAGAATATTTAGAGGCAGCTCAAAATGGTGACTTAGTAGAAGTAGCAGATGCTCTGGGAGATATGTTATACATACTATGTGGTACAATTATAGAACATGGTTTGCAAGATAAAATTGTTGAGGTATTTGATGAAATTCAAAGAAGTAATATGAGTAAGTTAGGTGAAAATGGAGAACCTATTTATAGAGAAGATGGTAAAGTATTAAAAGGACCAAATTATTTTAAACCCAATATTAAAGAGATCGTATCTTAAAAAGAAAGACTAGTTTAAACTAGTCTTTTTTCTTTTTAAAAATCTTTTTAAAAATAGATTCATTATTTTTTTTATCAGCTTTTTGTTGTTCTTTTTCAAAGTTTTTGTCTTTCTTTTTAAAAATATCAAAAAACTTTTCTAAACCAGTTTTTTCTTTGTAGTCATCACAGTTTAAACTTTCTAGTTGTTCATCAGACAAGGGTTTGAAAGATGTATGATATTTTTTTTGATGCTGAACTTTTTTAAGTGTCTTTGCTACTAATGGCAAAGCTAGCCTTCCTCCAGAACCGTTACCGTTATTAAAATGAATTTTAGGAGAAGAACAACCAACCCTACTAACCATTATTAAGTCTGGATTGTAGGAAGCGAACCAGGCATCAGCATAATTTTGAGAACTACCTGTTTTTCCTGCTAAGGGTAATTTTACACCGTATTTACTTCGTAATGCAGTTCCAGTACCTTCGTTAATAGCTTTTTGTAAAATATAGTTAATTATTTCTGCTGTGTTCTCTTTTATAATGTTGTTTTTGTTTTTAGCTTGGTGTTTGTAAATAATTTTACCATCCCCAGTTGTTATTTGGGTTATAAAATATGGTTGAACTAATTCACCGTTATTCGCAAATGCTCCATAAGCTTTGGTTAATTCAAAAATACTTGCCGTAGCAGTTCCAAGTGCTAAAGAGGGAGTGTTTTTTATGTTACTACTAAATTCCATTTTTTTCCATAAAGTATCTACGGGTTTGAAACCAGTTTTCATAAATAAATTAACAGTAGGAATGTTTAAAGAGTTTTTTAATGCACCAGCCATAGAGTATTTACCACCTAGCTTTTTATTAGCGTTTTCTGGACTCCAATTATCATAATCAGAAATAATTAATTCTTCGTTTTCTAGATAATCACAAGGAGAGATGTTTTCTTCTAATGCAGCAGCATATAAAATGGGTTTAAAGGTTGAAGCTACTTGTCTTTGAGCATAGATTTGATCATATGGATACATAGAGTGATCAATACCACCCACCCAAGCTTTAATTTGCCCATTTTTTGGGTTCATAGCTAAAAGTCCGGCATGTAATAAAGTTTCAGATTTTTGAATACTATCGTAAATAGAAATAGAATCTAAATATGTCTCTTTCCAATCAAAAACTAATTGCTTTTTTTTTTCAAACTTTTTATCATAAAGACTTTCTTTTTTTAAGATATTATCTATGTGTTTTCTTAATGTATTGCTGTTTTTATATTGTTTTCTAATAAGATTCTGCATGGTTTTTAAATGCGATTGAAAACTCTGTAAAGCAGCATTTTGTAGGTTTATGTCTAAAGTAGTATGTATTTGTAAGCCGTCTGTTTCTATTTGATAGTTAGTGTTTTTTTCTTCGTTTATTTTTTTAATAATATTCTGTGCTTCTTTTTTTACTTCAGTTAAAAAATAACCAGTATTATTTTCCGAATTTAAATTATTGTACTCCAGTTTTAAAGGGATTTTTTGAATGGAGTCAAGTTCTTGTTGAGTAAGATATCCATATTTTTCCATTTGTACTAAAACTACTTTTCGTCTTTTTATTGCATTTTGAGGGTATAGTCTAGGGTTGTAATATGTATTGGCTTTAAGAATTCCAACTAAAACAGCAGCTTCTTCTAATTTTAAGTTTGATACGCTTTTATTGAAATAACGTAAAGCAGCAGCTTCTATTCCGTATACATTTTCTCCAAAAGATACTGTGTTTAAGTATAAGGTTAAAATATCTTTTTTGGTAAATGTTTGTTCTATTCTATAAGCTTGTATGCCTTCTTTGGTTTTATTGATAAGCATGGTTAAAGGTCCGTAATCTTTTCTGCCATACATGTTTTTAGCCAATTGTTGAGTAATAGTACTACCTCCACCAGAACGTTTGTTATTTTGTAAAATACTCTTAAAAAGAACTCGGAATAAACTACGGGTATCTACGCCACTATGTTCAAAATAACGGGCATCTTCTGTTGCTACTAAAGCATTAATTAAATGCTTAGGTAACTGATTAAAACTGGTATTAGTTCTATTTTCTTGAAAATACTTTCCTATAACGCTATTACTTTCAGATAATACAATTGAAGCTTCTTCATTATTAAAATCTTTTAATTCATCTTTAGTGTATATATGCCCAAACACATCGTAGTTTACAGCAGTTATAAAAGCAGCTACTATAAAAGCAATAAATAAAGAAAGTTTTAATAAAAAGCGTAAAATCTTTTTTATCATTTTGTTGGTTTTGTCTATTAAACGATTGCAGAAAGTGTATCGTATACTAGGGAGTGTTAAAATATGCTAAAAATATGTAAGTTACTACCTCTGAGCTTTTAAATATGCAATTTTCATTAATCTAATTTGTCTATAGAAAAAATCTAAACACTTATAAGCTAATTGATTTAAAGGTGTTCTAAATTTTAACACTAAAAAACAAGTAGTGATTACAAAAAGTAGTGCACCTATTAACGCTTGATTAAGAGTTAAAGAGTTGTATAACCATCTTGTTAGTCCGGTATGAAACCAACTTCCGTATAGTAGTATATGATGAACGATATAAATAGATAAAGTAACCTTACCAATTTGAATAAATATAGAGTGGTTTAATATATTTCTTAAATAAATAAAAGCAGTCATCAATACTAAAGAATCACCAAGCCTGGTAAAAAGGTAATTGTATTCACCACTTACAGTAAATATGCTTATTTGTGTAAGTTCACCTAAATTTAACAATATTCCTGTTGAAAAGAATAAAAGTAATAACCCTAATAAGCCAGTATATTTTGGTAATAAAAAATAAAAGTTTTTTTGGTCTTTATATTTAATAAAAAGTGTAGCTAAAAAAGCTCCAATGCTAACATATCCAAACCAAGGAAATAAACTAAAAACTGCTCCGTTAGCTTTGGTAAAGTAATGGCTAATAACAGTTGGTAAATAAGGCATTTCAATGGCATTATAATATCTTTCGAATAAAAAAGATAATACGGTAATCATAACTAAAGTAACCTGAAATAAGTTGGAACTTCTTTTGTATAAAGTTAGGTATATAAAACATAGGAGTAGTAAAGAAAGACCAATTATATGTAAGACATCTGTGTAAAAATAGGCTTCATGAATATACCCAGATAAAACACCTGCAATACCTATTCGGAGTATGTACCCCCAAGCTATAAGTACGAGACCTCTTTTAATTCCTTTTTTAATTCTTAATAACTGCTTTTTTTTATCTGTTTGATTTAATACCAAGAACATAAAAATAAACCCAGTAATGGTAAAAAATGTAGGAGCAGTTATACCTCTAAAATATTCCCAAACAGAATAATATATATTGTTAGAATCTTTATAAGTGCAACTTAATAAGCTACTTACAAAGTGTCCTTGTAGCATCATTATAATGGCAAAAGATCGCAAAGCGTCTATAAAAACGAGTCTGTTATTTGATTTTTTTTGGGTGATGTTTTCTGTAAATTTTGAGCAAAGCTACTAAAAATGAGTTAAATACTACTTAAAAAGAAAATAGAAACTAGCTGAAAGAATAAAAATATGTAATTTTGCATTTTCAAAAATTAAAATAACAATTATGCAAGACGGTTTATACGCAAAGTTTCATACTTCTAAGGGAGAAATTTTAGTGAATTTAGAATTTCAAAAAACACCGGGTACGGTTGGTAACTTTGTAGGTTTAGCGGAAGGGAATTTAGAAAATAAAGTAAAAGAACAAGGAAATCCTTATTACGATGGACTAAAGTTTCATAGAGTTATACCAGATTTTATGATTCAAGGAGGTTGCCCTCAAGGAACAGGTACAGGTGATGCTGGTTATAAGTTTGATGATGAATTTCATCCAGATTTAAAGCATTCTGGCCCTGGAGTCTTAGCAATGGCAAATGCAGGACCAGGAACTAACGGTAGCCAGTTTTATATTACCCATGTAGAAACAGCTTGGTTAGATGGGAAACATACTGTTTTTGGAAATGTTGTAGAGGGTCAAGATGTTGTAGATAGTGTTGCTCAAGGAGATATAATAGAAAAATTAGAAATTGTTAGAGTAGGAGCAGAAGCCGAGGCGTTTAACGCAATAGAAGCTTTTAGAACATTTGAAGGGTCTAGAGAAAAGCGTTTAGCTGAAGCTAAAGCAGCGGCAGCAGAGGCATTAGATAAGTTATCTGCAGGGTTTGACAAAACTGAAAGCGGATTAAGATATCAAATTATTCAAAAGGGAGCAGGAGCTAAAGCAGAAAAAGGAAAAACGGTATCAGTGCACTATAAAGGGCAATTGTCTGATGGAATGGTATTCGATTCTTCATATAAAAGAAATTCACCAATCGATTTTACTTTAGGAGTTGGCCAAGTTATAGCTGGATGGGATGAAGGAATTGGTTTGTTACAAGAAGGTGATAAGGCAAGATTTGTAATTCCTTCAGATTTAGCATACGGAGAAAGAGGAGCTGGTGGAGTAATTCCTCCTGGAGCAACTCTAATATTTGACGTAGAATTAATGAAAGTTAAATAAAAAAAACTCTCAACATTATAGAAAAGGCACTGTTTTTTAAAAGCAGTGCTTTTTTATATTTATTGGTTTTCAGTGGCTTAAGAAAAAGTGAGTTTTTTTTTAAATAAAAGGCTTTGCAATATTAAAAAAGGTGTTATATTTGCATCCGCAATACGATAAGTGTTGCTCGTTCATTAAGATAAATAATGCGAAAATAGCTCAGCTGGTAGAGCGCCACCTTGCCAAGGTGGAGGTCGCGAGTTCGAGCCTCGTTTTTCGCTCTGTATAATATAGCATGCTCAAGTGGTGGAATTGGTAGACACGTTGGACTTAAAATCCAATGAACCTTGGTTCGTGCGGGTTCAAGTCCCGCCTTGAGTACTAAATGCCTCAACCTCCGGGTTGAGGTTATTTAAAAAATATATTCAATATACCATGCTGAAGTGGTGGAATTGGTAGACACGTTGGACTTAAAATCCAATGACCCTTGGGTCGTGCGGGTTCAAGTCCCGCCTTCAGTACAAAGCCTTACTAAATTAGTAAGGCTTTTTTTGTATCTTGTGTTTAGCTTATAAAAAATGATATTTATGAAAACAAAACAACTATTTTTATCGATCTTATTATTCTTTTTTTCAACAGTTATTTTATTTGCTCAAGAAGCAGTAAATTCAAATGTAGAAGTTGTAGAATCAGGTGAAAATGAATTATTATACAATACTTCTTGGAAGTTAATAAAAACTGTTCCAGAGTTTGATACTTCAATAGCTATTACATTACTTTTTCAGAAAGAGGGAAAACAATTAAAAGTAACAAAGGAAGTAACTTCTATGCCAAAGTTAGAAGGGACTAAATTAATTACAACAAAGAAAGAAAATATTAATTTTTATTCTTGGAAATACGGAGTTTTAGAAACTAAATATGAGGGTGATGATGTTGTAGAGCAGATTTTAGATTATTCAAAACTAGTTTTAATGGCAGAAGGTTATGCTTTTAAAATAAAAAATATATCTGAAAATAATATGGTATTAGAGGTATTAAAAGCTCCAAATGTTATTTTTGGTAAATCTATTTTTGAGGTAAATGAATTGCATTTCGAAAAATAGCCTTAGTTAGTTTCTTTAGAATAATATAATTCATAGTTAACCAATAAAGCGACAACATAGCTATAACTTTTTATTCCATTGCTTTGATTGTTAGCTTTTAAAAAGGTGTCATAGCTAGATTTAAAGAGTGGTTCTATAGGATTTTGGTAGCTATCCCAAAAATCACGACTTTCTTTGTAGTTGGCTAAGATACCTTTATTGATTGTTTTTAGCAGATCATCATATAATGTTTTATCGCGTTTGTAAACTTCACGCAAACAATATCGTAGGGCTGACACTGTACCAGAATATTGAAAGTATAAATCTGTACTACTCATAGTAGCTAAACAACCAATAAAATTAGTTTCATTTTCTGCTGCAAAACCTAATTGATGTGCTTCTTCATGACAGCTAACAAAAGGAAAATAATATTTTGGTATCAGGTAATTTACTTGAGCTTCATTGGTAAAAGGGTTTAAATAACCACTAAAACCCATGTATGTTAGCGGTAACGAAAGAATAGATTTCTTAATACTTCTAGGTTGATATTTTAATTCAGGAAATATATTTTCTAAGTTTTTATAGGCATTTGTAGTTTTTAGGAAAATTTTATTTCTATTGTATGGAATAGAAACTTTTAAAGAGTCGTTGCGAACTGTTTTTAGATGAATATGATTAGCTTTTTCAATGAATGATTTTGTTGTTATTATGAGTTCTTTGGTAGTATATTCTTTTTCTAAACCTAATGAATTATGTAAAGGTAGTCTGTAGTAGTTAAGTCCCCATAAAAAATGAAATAAGAAATATATAACTGAAAGAAAAGAAGTGATGGTTAATAATTGCTCTTTTTTATAAATTTTTTTGATGTTTTTGTATAACCATCTTGTTATCATAAAGAATAGTAATAAATAGCAAATGTCTCCTACAGAAAAGGGAATCCAACCTAAAATATAACGCGAAGTTTTTGATATGATTGAATATATTCCGTTACTGTAATATCGTTCAATAAAACTAGGAAACATAGCTAATAACTTAAGTAAGATGATTTGTATGGGTAATAAAATAGCTAGTAGTCCTTTTTTAGAAAGTGTCATTATATTAGTGTTGATTTAATTGACAAATTACAAAAACTTAGTTAGAAAAAATCTATTAAAAGTGGCTATATTTGACGTCTATAAAATTAAAAGTATGAGTCAAGAAGTAAGAAACTTAGCCCCTAAGGCTTTATGGAATAAATTTGCTGATTTAAATGAAGTTCCACGTCCATCTAAAAAAGAAGAACGTGTTATAGCCTTTATGAAAAAGTTTGGAGAGGATTTAGGGTTAGAAACAATTGAAGATGAAGTAGGAAATGTTATCATAAAAAAGCCTGCATCAATAGGGATGGAAGATAGAAAAACTATTGTAATGCAATCGCATTTAGATATGGTTCATCAAAAAAATGCAGATACGGTTTTTGATTTTGATACCCAAGGTATACAAATGTATGTAGATGGTGATTGGGTAAGAGCAAAAGGAACTACTTTAGGAGCAGATAATGGGTTAGGCGTAGCAACAATCATGGCTATTCTAGAGTCTAACGAAATTCAACATCCTGCAATTGAAGCGTTGTTTACAATAGATGAAGAGACTGGAATGACAGGTGCTATGGGGTTAAAAGGAGGACTTTTATCTGGAGAGATCCTTTTAAACTTAGATACAGAAGAAGATGATGAAATTGGAGTAGGTTGTGCAGGAGGAATAGACATTACAGCTACTACTAATTACAATGAAAATATTGTATCAGGAAATGTTTCAGCTTATACTATATCTGTAAAGGGGTTGAATGGTGGTCATTCAGGAATGGATATTATAAAAGGATTAGGAAATGCTAATATTTTTATGACTCGTTTACTGTATAAGGGATATGAAAAATATGGATTGCGTGTATCTGAAATTGATGGTGGTAGTTTACGTAATGCTATACCTAGAGAGTCTTTTGCTACTGTAATTATTGAAAATACTCATAAAGAGGCTTTTTTAAGTGAAATGGATCTGGCAATAGCGGAAATTACTGCAGAGTATAAAACTTTAGAAGCTGATTTAGATGTAGAGATTAAAGAAACATCTTTGCCAGAAAAAATAATAGACTTAGGAGTTCAAGAAAACCTACTAAAAGCATTATATAGTGCTCATAATGGAGTTTATAGAATGAGTCCAGATATAGAAGGTTTGGTAGAAACTTCTAATAATATAGCTAGAGTAGTTGTGAAAGAAGGACAAGCAAAAGTATTGTGTTTAACCAGAAGCTCTGTTGAAAGTGGTAAATATGATTTAGCAAATAAATTAACAGCTACTTTTGAGTTAGCAGGATTAGATGTAGAGCTTTCTGGGTCTTATCCTGGTTGGACACCAAAGATGGATGCTGAGATATTAAAAGTAATGACAGATTTATATGTGAAGTTAAATGGAGAACAACCACATGTTGCTGCATGTCATGCCGGATTAGAGTGTGGTATTTTAGGAACGCATTATCCAGATATGGAAATGATCTCTTTTGGTCCTAATATTAAAGGAGCTCATTCTCCAGATGAAAGAGCTCAGATATCTTCTGCTCAAAAATATTGGAATTTTGTTTTAGAGATTTTGAAGGAAATACCAAAAAAATAAAATAAAAACGTTTTGTCATAAAAAAAGAAAGGCTACTCAACTGAGTAGCCTTTTATATTTTTAGAAGATAAATTATTTTTCTTCAGTAGGAGATTCGTTTTCTATTTCCAATTCGAAAACTAAATCAGAGTTTGGAGGAATTGGTCCGCCACCTCTTTCCCCATATCCTAGGTGAGAAGGAATAAATACTAATGCTTTGTCGCCAGGAGCCATAGCTAATAAACCGTCTCTAAATCCTTGAATTAAACGAGCGGCTGGACTATAATCCATTGGTACAGGTTTGTCGTACATATTACGTTGAACCTTCATTGGGTTAAGCATTTCATATTTTTCTTCTAAAGCTTTACTGTTAGAGTCGAATAAAGTACCATCTTTAGCTAAGTAACCAGCATAATTTACTGGAACTTTTGCTCCGGTTTCTGGTTTAGGGTTATTTCCTTTAGTTAAAAAAGCTATTTGAACTCCAGATTCTAGAGTTTCTGCATTAGCTTTGTGCTTAGCAAAAAGAGCTAAAGTTTCTTCTTTTACTTTTGCTACTCTAGCTTCTTTTTCAGCTTGAGCTTTTTTCTCTTCAGCAAAATGACTATCAAATATTTTGGCAGCATCAAATTTCTTTGCAGCTTTTCCTTTTCTAATAATATTAACAGCTTTCATTATGTCATTTTGTGCAATGCTATCTACAACATTTTGTCCGCTAACCACATGACCAAAAACAGTATGTTTGTTGTTTAACCAAGGAGTTGCTTTATGAGTAATAAAGAATTGACTACCATTTGTTTTAGGTCCAGAATTAGCCATAGATAGAATTCCAGGCCCCGAGTGAACTAGGGAGTCATTGAATTCATCTTTAAATTTATACCCAGGGTCTCCAGATCCAGTACCTAAAGGGTCTCCTCCTTGAATCATGAAGTCTTTTATAACTCTATGGAATTTTAATCCGTTATAGTATTTTTTTCCTTTGTATTCTTCTTTAACACTTTGGTTGGTTCCTTCTGCTAAAGAAACAAAATTAGCTACCGTTATTGGAGTTTTTTCAAACTCTAGTTGACACATAATAGTTCCTTTGTCGGTTACTATTTCTGCATACATTCCATCCTCAAGATTTGGGTGTTGATCTTTTTGACAAGATGATAAGGCAAAGAATAATGATAAAATTAATAATTTCATGGTGTTCATTTTTTACTTTTTCTCGTTTAGTGTTAATATTTCATTTAATGTAATGGTGCACACAATAGGTGTGTTAGGTTTAATTTTATTTCTATCACCCTTGTAGCCATAAGCTATTTGTGAAGGGAATACACATTTTATAGTTTCGTTTACACGCATTAATTTTAATCCTTTGCGCAAACCATTCATAATATTTTGCTGATCCACTCTATAACTCTGTATTCCTAACTCTTCTTCAGTGTATATTGGGTTGTTGTTTAAATCTGTTATATGATATTTAAAAACAACTTTGTTTCCAAAAAAAGGTGTTACATTAGTAGTTGTATCTTGTTTGATGTATGCATAACTAAAACCATGTTGAGACTGCTTGTAACTGTTTAAAGAATCTATTTTTATATAGTTGTCTATTAATTGGTTTTCTTTTTCAAGTAACTTCTTAGTTCGCTCTGCAGATTTACTATAAGTACTTCCTGATTTTACAGAAACAGGTTTTCTAGCTTCGGGTTCCTGGCAAGCATTACAGCTAAATAAAACAAAAGCTATTATTAAATATAAATAACGCATTAGGCTAATTCTTTTTTATAGTTGGGTAAGATACTAATAAATTTATCAATTGTAGCCTTAAGAGTATCATTACTAATACCTCCAGCAGCATTTATGTGTCCACCTCCATTAAAATGTGTTCTAGCTAATTCATTTACAGAAAAATCACCTTTAGATCTAAAAGACATTTTTATGATACCTTGCTCTGCATCTTCTTTAAATATAGCAGCTATTTTTACACCTTGTAGAGATAATGCATAATTCACTATACCTTCAGTATCTCCTTTTTGCGCATTAAATCTTTTCAATTCTTCGGTAGATAAACTAATATATGCGGTGTTTAATTCAGGAATTGTTTTTAAGTTATTAAGAGATTTACCTAGTAACTGTAATCTGTTATATGAATTGTTGTCATAAACATTTTGATGAATCTTGGCATTGTCAATCCCTAAATCAACGAGGTTCGCAATTACTCTGTGTGTTGTGCTGGTTGTAGATCTAAATCTAAAAGAGCCTGTATCAGTCATAATTCCTGTGTATATACATTGAGCAATATCAGTATCTATTAAAGAGGTATCTTCTAGATAATCTATGAAATGGTACACCATTTGACAAGTAGAACAAATACTCGTGTCTGAATACATAACCTTAGCAAATTCTTCTGGTTGTTGATGATGATCTATCATAATAAAAGAAGCTTTGCTGTTTTCTAAAACGGATTGCATATCTCCGGTTCTATGCAATGCATTATAGTCTAACGAAAAAATTACATCAGCATTATTAATCAATTCCATACATTCCTCTTGAGCTTCATCAAATATTAAAATTCTATCATTATTTGGGAGCCACTTTAAGAAATCAGGATAATTGTTTGGAACAATTACATGAGCCTTTATATTTAATTTTTTAAGATAGCCATAAATAGCTAAACTAGATCCAATAGCATCTCCATCTGGGTTTTTATGGCAAGTAATAACAACATTATCAGTTGTTTGTAATAGTTCTTTTGTTTTTTTTATATATTGTCGCTCCATAATAGCTGCGAATATAAACATATGTAACTAAACTTATGGCACGATTTATGGAACTTAATTCATGTGTGTGAGTTAAATTTGTCAAATTCACAACAAAAGCTTTTGCGATTGTTGTAAAATTATTAATTTCGCACCGAATTAAATAAAACCTTTAAAATAATTCAAACAATGAGAAAAAATTACTTTTTAAGCATTTTAGTTGTAGTGCTAGCTTTTACTGTTTCGGTAAATGCTCAAATGTCTGACCAAGCTTGGCCAGAAATGGTTAAAGTAGAAGGAGCTTCTTTTATGTTAGGGGCAAACAAAAAAGATCAGCAAGCTGAAAAAGATGAAAAACCAGAGCGTAAAGTAAGTGTAAAAACTTTCTATATGAGTAAGTATGAAGTTACGGTTTGGGAGTGGAAAGAGTATGTAAAAGCTACTGGAAAAAAAATGCCTCCAAAGCAATCTTGGGGATGGAATGACGAGTTACCTATTACAAATATTACTTGGGAAGATGCAGTAGAGTTTTGTAACTGGTTAAGTAAAAAACAAGGATACACACCTGCATATTCTAAAAGAGGACCACGTTATGTATGTGATTTTAACTCTAACGGATTTAGATTACCAACAGAAGCAGAGTGGGAATTTGCTGCACATGGAGGTAAAAAAGGAAAAGGAAAAAAATATGCTGGAGCTGATAAGTTAGATTTAATTTCTTGGAATGTAGATAACAGTGAAGGAAGGCCTCATACTTATGGTACAAAATATGCTAATGAATTAGGTATTTACGATTTAAACGGTAATGTTTGGGAATGGTGCTGGGATATATATGATGCAAACCACTTTAGAGCTGTGAAAGACGGAATGGTAGCAGATCCTAATGCTACGGGACCAGCTAGAGGAGAAAAGAGAATTGTTAAAGGAGGATCTTGGGATAGTAAGCCTTCTTTCTGTAGAATTTCTAATAAAGTTGCTACTTTACCTGGAAATACCTTTGAGTTTTACGGAATGCGTTTAGTACAAACTAAAAGATTCTAAGAGATAAGTTCTATAAGAACATTTTATAAATAAAAAAACCTGTGACTATCACAGGTTTTTTTGTTTATAAACATTAAATGATTTTTAAGATTGGTATTTTTTAGCCGTTAACTCAGCAATTTTAATAATTACTTCAGTAGCTTTTATAATACTTTCTACCGGAACATATTCATAACGTCCATGAAAATTATGTCCACCTGCAAATATGTTCGGACAAGGTAAGCCCATATAAGATAATTGAGAACCGTCTGTACCACCCCTAATTGGTTTGATTAAAGGAGTAATATTTAATTGTTTCATTGCTTCTTCAGCAATATCTACGATATGCATTACAGGTTCTACTTTTTCTTTCATGTTAAAATATTGATCTGCAATTTCAATTTCTACAGTTCCTTCACCATGTTTTGTATTTAAGTCGGCGGCTACTTTTTCTAAGAATTTTTTTCTATCTTCATATTTCTGACGGTCATGATCTCTTATGATTAGTTGTAAGTTGGTCTCTTCAACTTTCCCTTCAATACTATACAAGTGGTAAAAACCTTCGTAACCAGAAGTTCTTTCTGGAACATCGTTTTCAGGTAAGGCGGCGATGAATTCATTTGCAATTAACATGGAGTTAATCATTTTTCCTTTAGCGTAACCTGGGTGAACAATTTTACCGTTTACTTTTACTTTTGCTCCAGCAGCATTAAAATTTTCGTATTCTAATTCACCAACTTGACTTCCATCCATAGTGTAAGCCCAATCAGCATTAAATTTGTTTACATCAAACTTATGTGCACCTCTACCAATTTCTTCATCTGGAGTAAAACCAACACGAATAGTTCCGTGTTTAATTTCAGGGTGAGCAATTAGGTATTTCATAGCTTCCATAATTTCTGTAATACCAGCTTTATCATCGGCTCCTAATAGTGTTGTACCATCTGTAGTAATTAAGGTTTGTCCTTTATACAATAATAAATCTTCAAAATAGTCTGGAGAAAGTACAATGTTTTCTTCTTTGTTTAGAACAATATCCTTACCATCATAATTCTCGATAATCTGAGGTCTAACATTGGCTCCTGTATAATCTGGGGTCGTGTCAAAATGAGAAACAAAACCTATAGTAGGAACTACATGATTTACATTACTAGGTAAAGTAGCCATTACGTAAGCATTTTCGTCTATGCTTACATCTTGCATCCCCATTTCTTTTAATTCTTCTACTAATTTATTTGCTAGATCCCATTGTTTCTCGCTACTCGGACAAGTATCAGAATTAGGGTCAGCTTCTGTATCTATAGTTACATAACTTACAAAACGATTGATTATATCTTGCTTGTTCATGGTTAATCTTCTTAAAGTTTGTTATAAAAGCACGAAAATAAACCTATTTCTAGAGAATACATAATGCTTGTCATAAAAACAATTTTTATATTTAAACAAGTATAATAATTAACTCAATTTAAATTGAAAAACGTTTCTGAATTATTAGCAGTCCTAAACCTTGAAGAAAAAAGCTCTAACTCTTTTAATGGGGTTAGTGAAACAGTTGGTAGTCCAAATGTTTTTGGCGGGCAAGTATTAGCTCAGGCAGTAAATGCAGCTTATAGAACCATAAATAATGGTAGGTCTTTACATTCATTACATTCTTATTTTTTAGAAGCAGGAGATTTAAACTTACCAATTACTTATCAAGTAGAAATTATTAGAGATGGTGGGAGTTTTTCTACTAGACGTGTTACTGCTCAACAAGGCGATAATATTATATTTATTCTGGCCGCTTCATTTCATAAAGAAGAGAAGGGCTATGAACATCAAGTAGAAAGAAAAACTAATATAAAATTACCCGAAGATTTATTAAGTTGGAATGATTTATACAAGAGATATGGCTTTTTTTTACCAAAAAAAGTAGCTAGTTTTTTAAAAATAGAACGCCCAGTGATATTTAAACCAACAATTATTTTAAATCCTTTGAGTAAAAAAGATTTAAAGCCTTATTCTGATGTATGGTTTAAGGTAAAGGGAGATACTAATAATTTAAGCTTAGCAGAGAAACAACAGGTATTAACGTATTTATCTGATTATAATATATTGGCTGCAGCTTTGTATCCTCATGCAAGTAAAGCACATTTTGGTAACACACAAATGGCTAGCTTAGATCATGCTATGTGGTTTTTTAGAGATTTTGATTTAGATGATTGGTTATTATTTTCTGTAGATGTGCCGAGTACTTCTAACGCTAGAGGGTTTACCAGAGCACATATTCATACAAAGGATGGTAAATTAATAGCTTCAGCTACTCAAGAAGGACTTATGAGGCCAAAGAAGAAGTGATAAAGGTTTTTTTAAGTTAGAAAACTTGTTGTACTTTTGCATTCTAAATAATGCGTTAGAATTCGTAACAGAAATTCTAATTTCTAATTTAGAAAACACACAACAAGATGTACAAATCTATAATTCGTCCAATCTTTTTTGCTTTCGATCCAGAAAAGATTCATCATTTTACTTTTTCATTCATTAAAATTTTATCGAAACTACCTTTTGCATCTTCTGTTATTAAAGGAATGTACCAGATAAATGATCCTCGTTTAGAACGCGAGGTTTTTGGATTGAAATTTAAAAATCCTGTAGGTTTAGCTGCTGGTTTTGATAAAGAAGCAAAGTTATACAACGAGTTAGGTAACTTTGGTTTTGGGTTTATAGAAATAGGTACTATTACACCTAAAGGACAAATAGGTAATCCTAAGAAGCGATTATTTAGGTTAAAAGAAGATCAAGGAATTATTAACCGAATGGGGTTTAATAATAAAGGGTTGGAGTCGGCTATAGAGAATTTAAAGAAGAGAAACACAGATTTAATTATTGGTGGAAATATAGGAAAAAATACTCTTACAAAACCAGAAGATTATACAGCAGATTATGAAGCGTGCTTTAAAGCACTGCATCCTTATGTAGATTATTTTGTTGTAAATGTAAGTTGTCCTAACGTGGGGAGTCATGCTAAATTGCAAGATAAAGGGTATTTGTTAGAATTGTTAGGTGGTTTAAAAGAGTTGAATAATAAAGAAACGATTCAGAAACCTATTGTATTAAAAATTGCACCAGATTTAAATAATCAGCAATTAGACGAAATTGTAGAGGTAGTAGAAGAAACCAATATAGATGGTGTTATAGCTTCTAATACTTCAGTAAATAGAGAAGGTTTAAAAGCCACAAAAGAGCAATTAGAAGCAATTGGGAATGGTGGTTTAAGTGGTAAGCCAATTACAGAAAGAAGTACCAGGGTAATTAAATATTTAGCAGATAAGTCTAACAGAAGTTTTCCTATAATTGGGGTGGGAGGTATACATTCAGCCCAAGATGCTATAGATAAAATTAAAGCAGGTGCTACCTTAGTACAGGTTTATACTGGATTTATTTACGAAGGTCCTAAGCTTATTAAAGACATCAATAAAGAAATTCTTAAAAGTCTTTAATAAAGAAGCTGACTTTTAATGTGATTAACTATTAAATTTTACTTTTTATGAATGAATATTTTTTCATTTATTGAAGTGAAATAATAAAGTCAGCTTCCAAATTATAGAATGAGTACTTTTTTAATAGTACTGCTATTGTTTTTATTAGTTAATTTTATAAAATAGACTCCATTTTCATTACGGTCGGTATTAAAGCTATAACTAGAAACATTGTCTAATAGTTCTTTAAAAACCCTTTTTCCAGTTACATCAAACATTTCTATTTTTTCAAATTCAATTAAATTGTCTATTGTTAGTAAGTTAGTTGCAGGGTTAGGGAAAATTTTTGGTTGCTTTTTTTCAAATTCGTCTAGACTTAAAACTCCTCTGTAACTAAAAGTAAAATAACCTATTCTTTCTGTTCCAAATGGACTGATATTAACTAGACTAGTAATATTTTCTTGAGGGTCAGTAACCATATCTCCAGCTGTATAACTACTTCCACTATCGGTTCCAGCATCTAGCGGAAAGACATCAATTGTAAAATCGCTTTTCCAGTTGTTAGATTCATCTAATAAAGATATAGCTGATACACCTATAAACCAATCAGGACTAGGAGCAATCATAGATACTAAAGAAACCAGTGGGTAATTGGGGTCTATTTGTAAACCTGTAAAAGTTGCAATTCCTAAAGCGTTATTTGGGCTAAAACTTGTTTGCCTAAAAAAGTCAGCGTGACCATTAGAAATAGCTGTATTTACTTCGTTTAATAATTCATTACCTTGGCCTAATTCTGCCACATTTTTAATACCTAAACTGGCTTTTTTATCTAGATTCCACATAGCAAAATCTGAATTGTGAGTAGCACCAACTAAATCAGACCAATGCGGACCAGGTGGTAAAGTTCCATGATCTTGGTTGTTCCAAGTACTAGTAAAAGTTATGTCATAAACGGCAGTTGTTTGACTAAATAAGAATAGGTTTGAAATTAATATTAGAGTTACAACAAGTTTTTTTAAAAGAGTTAGTTTGTTTTTCATGACAAATTATTTATTGGTTATAAAAAGTAGTCGTAGTTTTTTAGTTTTAATTACATAAGTTCTTGAAAATCAACATGTTTGTTTTTTGTTTTTAAAAAGAAGTAACTATATAGATAAGTAGAGCTAGTATAAATGAGTTAAAAATTATATTTTTACGAAAATTTTGACCTAATGAATAAACCAGATATTAAGCTTATTGAATGTCCTAGAGATGCAATGCAAGGTATCAAAGAGTTTATTCCAACAGAGAAAAAGGTTTTATATATTCAATCGCTTTTAAGATGTGGTTTCGATACTATAGATTTTGGAAGTTTTGTATCGCCAAAAGCGATTCCTCAAATGGTTGATACAGCCGAGGTTTTAGCTCGATTAGATTTATCTGAAACTCAAAGCAAATTATTAGCTATAGTTGCCAATATTAGAGGAGCTACTGAAGCAGTAAAGCATAAGCCAATTCAATATCTTGGTTATCCGTTTTCTATTTCAGAAAATTTCCAAATGCGTAATACACATAAAACAATAGCTCAATCTATAGAAACACTTAAGGGAATTTTGGATATAGCTAATCAAGCCGATAAAGAAGTTGTAGCTTATTTGTCTATGGGGTTTGGAAATCCTTATGGAGATCCGTGGAATGTTGAGATAGTAGGAGAGTGGACAGAAAAGCTATCTACTATGGGAGTAAAAATTTTGTCTTTGTCAGATACTATAGGATCATCTACCCCAGAAGTCATTGATTATTTGTACTCTAATTTAATACCCAAGTATCCGCATATAGAATTTGGTGCTCATTTGCATACAACACCAACTACTTGGCATGAAAAAGTAAACGCAGCATATCAGGCAGGTTGTACCCGTTTTGATGGAGCTATACAAGGTTTCGGAGGTTGTCCTATGGCAAAAGATGAACTTACAGGAAATATGCCTACAGAAAAAATGGTTTCCTATTTCACTACCGAAAAAGCGAATACAAATGTCAATCCTATGGCTTTTGAAGCAGCTTTTAATAAAGCTTCAGATATTTTTAATAATTATCATTAATTTGTAAATCAACAAGTTAGTTTTTTTATTTTAATTTATTCTAAATAACTTTTTGTTATTTAGAATGAGTCTTTATATTTGCAAGAAATTAATTAAATATAATTATTCTAAATAAAAACTAATGAGAAAAGTAGTATTAAGCTTAGCAGTTGTAACTGCGTTGTCTTTTGTATCATGTTCAAGTGATGATAATAATGGAGGGGCTACTCCTACATTTGCTAAAACAGTAGCAGATATTAATTTAGATGGTGTTGTAGCTCCAGCAACTTATAATTGGACAAGAAATAATGCAACATCTGTAAGTTATGGAGGACAAACTACTCGTATTAATATGTTAGATTATATAACTAACAAACAAGGAGATGAAGGTTTAAAGAATACAGCAAGAACAGAAGCCCAGTTAAAAGGTATGTATAACCATACGGCTAACGATGGTTTTTTCTCTGATGCTACTTTAAATTCAAGTGGAAAAAATATTAAAGGAAAAACAGGAAATTCAGACGATTTCTTTAGTGGTACTGTAGAAGGATCTCAAATTAAAACTTACTTTGATGGGTTGATTACGGATCAGGTAGCAAACGTATTTCCTAACTGGAGCACCAATGCAGCTGCTGGAACTGCAGGTCAGTTAGCAGATGGGTCTTCTACACGTTATGTAAACGCTAAAGGTTACGAAAACGATCAGTTATTTGCTAAAGGTTTAATAGGAGCTTTACAGGTAGATCAAGCTACTAATAACTATATGTCTCGTGTAGCTAATGATGACAACTCTACTGTAGAAAATAATTATACAGATATGGAACACCACTTTGATGAGGCTTACGGGTACTTGTTAAATAGTGCAGATTCTAACTACTTTAATAAGTATTTAGGTAAAGTAGATGCTGATACTGATTTTACAGGAATTAAGAATGAAATTGAAACGGCCTTTAGAATTGCTAGACAAGCAATTGTAGATCAAAAATATGATGTAAGAGATCAGGCAATAGAGGTAATTCGTTACCAAGTATCTAGAGTAATTGCTATTAGAGCTGTTTATTACTTACAAGCAGGTAAGAATCAATTAGATGATGCTTCTGGTAAAGGTCCTGCTTTTCATGATTTATCTGAAGGTTTAGGTTTTGTATATAGCTTACGCTTTATTAGAAAATCTGATGTTAAAGAAACATATTTTACAAAAGCAGAGGTAGATGGTTTATTAAATGACCTTATAGGAAGTACTAATGGTCTATGGGATCTTACTGGAGCAGATTTAGACGCTGTATCTGAAGCAATTGCTGCTAAGTTTGACTTTACTGTTGCACAAGCAGGCAGCTAATAATTCAAAATATTTTAAATTTTAAAGCGGCTAACATTTATTTGTTAGTCGCTTTTTTTTATATTTGCGCTTAATTAGAATAAATTTAAATAACTAATCTAATGAAGAAGTTTTTAGCAATTTTAGTTTTGACCGTTTTAGTATGGGCTTGTAGCTCGGATAATGGTTCTTCTGGAGGAGGAAATACAGATAACTTTGATAGAGCAGCCATGTTAACCAATTGGGCAGATAATATTATTATTCCTGCTTATACAGATTACGAAAATAAGTTAACGGCATTACAAACAGCTACAACTAATTTCACAACTATTGTAGATCAAACTAATTTAGATGCTTTGCGTACTGCTTGGTTAGAAGCGTATAAAACTTGGCAATATGTAATACTATTTAGTGATTTTTCTAAAGCTGCTGAATTAAATGTGACTAGATGGGTGAATAGATTTCCTACAGACGTTACTGGTATAGAAACAAATATTACGAATAACTTTACAGACTTAACTTTGTCTTCTACCAATGTACAACAAGGTTTTCCAGCATTAGATTATTTACTATATGGTGTAGCAGCAGATGATACTGCAATATTAGCTAAGTACGATTCTGAGGCGAATGCAGCCAATTATAAAAACTATTTAACAGCTGTTGTTAATAGGTTAAAAGACTTAAATACACCTGTATTAAATCATTGGAACTCTGGATACAGAAATATCTTTATAGGTTTAACAGAAAATACAAATGCTGGAGGAGTAAATATTTTAGTAAATGATTATATCTATAATTATGAAAAGTATTTTAGAAAATATAAATTAGGAGATCCTTTAGGTATTTTTACAGGAAATGGTGTTGAACCTACTTATATTGAGTCTCGTTATGGAAAAAAATCTAAAGAATTATTATTAGTAGTTTTATCTGCAATTGAAGATTTTTTTAGTGGTAAACATTATAATTCTGCCGCAATAGGAGAAAGTTTTAAAACTTATTTAGCGTACTTAGATGCTAAAAAAGATGGACAAGATTTAGTACCTTTAATGCTTGCTCAAATGGGCTCAGCAAGAACCAAATTAAATGGATTAGATACTGATCTATCTAATCAAATTAATACTAATGTAACACCTGTACAAGAAACTTATACAGAAATTCAAAAATTAGTTCCGATGTTAAAAATAGATATGAGGTCTGCTTTTAATGTAGAACTTGATTATTACGATAATGACGGAGATTAATTAAAATTTATAATGAAATAATAGAGAGGCGTTAGAAATCGCCTCTTTTCTTTGTTTATGAAATACCCCCCCAAGCTTTACTTTACTCAAACAACCTCGGCAGCTTCTTTAGCTGTTTTCCGAATAGGGTTTGGGTTGATGATGTTAATTAGCATTATAAGGTTTTGGGTTAATGGTTGGATAGACTCGGTTTATATACAACCAAAATTCTTTTTTTCCTACCACGGATTCGAGTGGATAAAGCCTATAGGAGAATATACCTATTGGTTGTTTTTTATTTGTGGTTTATCTGCTTTTTGTGTGGCTATTGGTTTTAAATATAGAATAGCCATTGTTAGTTTTTTCTTGAGCTTTACCTACATAGAGTTAATGGATAAAACTACATATTTAAACCATTATTACTTTATTAGTTTAATGGCGTTTGTACTTATTTTTGTTCCAGCAAATGCTACATTTTCGGCAGATAATTTATTGACGAAAAAGCAGTTTAAACAAGTACCTAAATGGACAGTAGATGGTATTAAACTATTGTTAGGTATTGTGTATTTCTATGCAGGTTTAGCAAAAATTAATTCAGACTGGTTGTTTAGAGCTATGCCATTAAAAATATGGTTGCCATCTAAATACGATTTACCTATTATAGGCGAAACCATAATGCAACAAGAGTGGTTTCATTATGCAATGAGTTGGAGCGGAATGCTCTATGATTTGGTAATTCCTTTTTTATTGTTGTATAAACCAACCAGAAAGATTGCTTTTGCAGCAGTAATTTTCTTTCATGTATTTACATGGGTATTATTTCCAATAGGAATGTTTCCGTTTATTATGATAGTGAGTGCTTTTATCTTTTTTGATTCATTAACTCATCAAAAAGTAATAAATGGCTTAAGGAGATTGCTAGCTAAGTTTTTTCAGTCATCAAAATTCAGAATAGAAGAAACTCAGTTTTATAAGTATACTAATAAGAAATTAGTAACCTATATTTTAGCAACATTTTTTGCTGCTCAATTGCTATTACCTTTTAGGTATGTATTGTATCCTGGAGAATTGTTTTGGACAGAAGAAGGATATCGTTTTTCTTGGCGAGTAATGTTAATAGAAAAAGCTGGATATGCTAATTTTAAAATAGTAGATGCTGAAACCGGAAGGTTTTTTTATGTAGAAAATAATGACTTTCTAACCTCATTTCAAGAAAAACAAATGAGCACCCAACCAGATTTTATTTTGGAATATGCTCATTTTTTAGGAAATCATTTTAAAAAAGATGGCCATAAAAATATTCAGGTATTTGTTGAAAGTTTTGTAGGGTTAAATGGTAGGTTAAGTCAACCATTTATAGATCCTACAGTAGATTTATATCAAGAAAAAGAATCGTTTAAACATAAAGATTGGATTTTACCTTTTAAAGATAAGATTGATGGATTGTAAAATAATAACTAAGATTGTTTTGTTTTTTGTTTTGTTTAGCTCTATCGGACTGGCACAAGAAACTATTTCTGGTGTTGTAACAGATCAAAAAGATATTCCGTTAGCAAAAGTAGCTATCTATAATTCTAGTGGGGGATTACTTACGCAGACTAATCATAATGGGCTTTTTAGTTTTGTGTCACAAAAACAAAATTTAAAAGTTGTTTTGTATTTGGATTCATATTCAATATTAGAAAAAGAGTTAACAGCTCCATCATCTAAAGTAAAAATTGTTTTACATGAAATTGGAGGTAATTTGACAGAAGTAGAATTAACCGCTAGAAGGAAAAAAGTATTTGCTTTAAAACGCTTAAAAGACGTTGAAGAAACTGCTATTTATGCAGGAAAAAAAACAGAGGTGGTTTTAGTAGAGGAGTCTCTAGCTAATATAGCAACAAATAATACAAGGCAATTATACAATCAAGTAGCGGGTTTAAATATTTACGAAACAGACGATGCTGGTTTGCAATTAAGTATAGGAGGTAGAGGTTTAGACCCTAACCGTACAGCTAATTTTAATACTAGACAGAATGGTTACGATATAAGTGCAGATGTATTAGGCTATCCAGAAAGTTATTACACTCCTGCTGCAGAGGGTTTGAGTGAAATACAAATTATTAGAGGAGCAGCCTCTTTACAGTATGGTACTCAGTTTGGAGGTTTAATTAATTTTAAAATGAAAGAACCTAACCCAAATAAAAAAATAGAACTGATTTCTCGTTTTACAACGGGTAGTAATGGACTCGCTACAAACTTTACGAGTTTAAGTGGTACGGCTAATAAATTTAGTTATTATACTTACTATAATTATAAACAGGGAGATGGATTTAGAGATAATTCACGATTTGAATCAAAAAATGCATTTGGTCATTTTGTGTACGATTTTACTAGTAAAACTAAGTTAAGTGCAGATATAACCTACATGAATTATTTGGCACAACAAGCGGGTGGTTTAACCGATAGAATGTTTGAAGAAGATCCTTTTCAAAGTAACCGATCAAGAAATTGGTTTCAAGTAAATTGGTTGTTGTATAATTTAAAGCTTGCGCATAAATTTTCTGAGAAAACAAATGCAACCATTAACTTTTTTGGGTTAAACGCATCTAGAGACGCTTTAGGTTATAGAACCAATAGAGTAAGTGATGCGGATGATTTATCTGCACCGAGAGATTTAATTAAAGGTAAATTTAGAAACTTTGGATTAGAAGCTAGATTGGTTCATAGATATTCTTTGTTTAATAAGAAGAGTACTTTCTTAATAGGAACCAAGTATTATAATGCAAGAAATAAAGATCAACAGGGACCAGGAACTACAACCTCTAATGCTAATTTCGATTTTGATGAGTCTTTATTTGATTCGTATCATTCGCAATCTAACTTTACCTATCCTAATCAGAACTTAGCAGTTTTTGGAGAGAATATATTTTATATAAATGATAAGCTTTCAATAACTCCTGGTTTTCGTTTCGAATATATAAAAACAGAAACAGAAGGTAGGTATATCAGAACTAATACATTAGGTAACGGAACGGTTGTGATAGTAGAAGATGAGGAAGATAATAGAGTGTTTGATCGCTCGTTTGTATTGCTTGGTTTAGGTGTAAGTTATAAGCCATTAGATGTGTTAGAAGTTTATGGAAATATTTCTCAAAATTACCGTTCGGTTACATTTTCAGATATTAGGATAAACAATCCTTCTTATGAAGTAGATCCGAATATAACTGATGAAAAAGGATTTACAGCAGATATTGGAGTAAGAGGTAATCTTAAGAAAATTGTATCGTATGATGTTGGGTTATTTGGATTGTTTTATAACGATAGAATTGGTTTAGTTCAACGAGAGAACTCTAATTTTCAGGTTAAAAATGTGAGAACAAATATTGGAGATGCTGTTATGTATGGTTTAGAATCTTTAATTGATATAGATGTGTCAAAACTTTTAATAAAAGACAATGATTATAGGTTGAATGTATTTGCTAATACATCTGTTTTAGATTCTTATTATGTAGATGATTCAACTAAAAATGTTGAGTTTGTCCCTGATTTTAACTTTAAGACAGGGGTTAAATTTGGGTATAAAGATTTATTGGGATCAGTTCAATACAGTTATTTGTCTCAACAATTTACAGACGCAACAAATGCAACAGGTACAGATTCTGTAACAGGATTGTTGGGTCCAATTCCTAGTTATGATGTTCTAGATCTATCTTTATCTTATACCTATAAGAGATTCAAACTAGAAACAGGAATAAATAATGTGCTAGACAATCATTATTTTACGAGAAGAGCAACAGGTTATCCTGGGCCTGGTATTATACCTTCAGCACCTAGAAATTGGTATGCAACTTTACAGGTAAAATTATAATCAGTTTTATTTAGAATAATTACAAATAAGTTTATATTTGCAATCAACAAAATTTAATAGATGAAAAAACTAGTTTACGTATTAGCTGTATCAATGACAATTTTTTCTTGTAAGAAAGAAGTAAAGCAAGAAGAAAAAGAAGTTGAACCTGTAAAACAAGAAGAAGTAACTGTATATACTCACCGTCATTATCCGGCAGATCAAGAGTTATTTGCTCAGTTTGAAAAAGAAACGGGTATTAAAGTTAATGTTGTAAATGCGAAAGCAGACGAGTTAATTCAAAAAATGGAGACCGAAGGAGAGCATTCTCCTGCAGATGTTTTAATTACGGTTGACGCTGGTAGGTTAGTTCGTGCAAAAGACAAAGGTTTATTACAATCTGCTACTTCAGAGAACTTAACTAATACGGTTCCTGCTCATTTAAGAGATACAGATAATAACTGGTATGCTTTAACGAAAAGAGCAAGAGTATTGGTTTTTGCTAAAGATAGAGTGAAGCCAGAAGATTTAAGTACATATGAAGATTTAACTTCAGATAAGTGGAAAAAGAAAGTATTAATTCGTTCATCTAGTAATATTTATAACCAGTCATTAATGGCATCTATTATTGCTCATAAAGGAGAAGATGAAGCAGCTAAGTGGGCTGAAGGAATTGTTGCTAATATGGCTCGTGATCCTAAAGGAAACGATAGAGATCAGGTAAAAGCGGTTGTGGCTGGAGAAGGAGATGTTGCTGTAGTTAACACCTATTATATAGGGAAGTTATTAAACTCTAAAAACCCAGAAGAAATAAAAGCTGGAGAAGGAGTTACTGTGTTTTTTCCAAACCAAGAAGGAAGAGGAGCGCACATAAACGTAAGTGGAGCAGGTGTTGCTAAATATGCACCAAACAAAGAAAATGCAATTAAATTTATTGAGTTTTTAGTTTCAGAACCAGCTCAAAAAGTTTTTGCTCAAGCTAATTATGAATATCCTGTAAACACTAAAGTTGAAGCTTCAGACTTATTAAAGTCTTGGGGAGATTTTAAAGAAGATACTTTGTCTTTACAAAAATTAGGAGAGAACAATAAAAAAGCTGTGTTGACATTTGACACTGCTGGTTGGAAATAAACAACTCAAGTTGAAATTGAATTCGAAATTGAAGTAGAATTGAATGTAACTTCGAGTGAAAACATGCTAATTTATTAATCAAGTTTTGGTATTGAGGAGTAATAATAAAATTTAAATTCCAAGTTTTCCCTCCTTATTAAGGAGAGATGTCTGAAAGACAGGGAGGTTTTTAGTTTTAAGAATTATTAATTATAAAATAATTTGTTTAGATTTCTAAAGCACATAAAAAGAGATGCCAACCATTGGTCAGTGTTATCACTGACCTTTGTTTGTTTTATTGCTTTGCCCATATTTACCTTAATAACCTATTTGTTTTATGGACCGGGTGAATCTTGGCAACATCTTCAAAAAACAATTTTACCAGGTTATTTAGCTAATAGTTTTTGGCTACTAATAGGTACAAGTATATTGAGCCTTTTAATAGGAGTAAGTTCGGCTTGGGTGGTTTCTAGATATGAATTTACTTTTAGAAAACAAATTGAGTGGTTGCTAATTCTTCCTTTAGCAATTCCATCGTACATTACCGCTTATGCCTATGCAGGTATTGTAGATTACGGAGGTTTATTAGAACAACTATTCGGAAAGACCTTTCCTAAAATAGATGTGATGAATTTAACAGGTTTGATTTGGGTATTAAGCCTTTCTTTATATTCGTATGTTTATGTTTCTGCCAGAGCCTTTTTCTTATATCAATCAGGTAGATTATTAGAAGCATCAAAAATGTTGGGAGTAGGAGAGTTTAAAAGCTTTTTTAAGTTGATATTGCCTTTATCTCGCCCAGCAATTATTAGCGGTTTGGTATTAGTATTAATGGAAGTGCTGAATGATTATGGAGCAGCGAAACATTATGGAATCAACACATTTACAACGGGAATTTTTAGAGCTTGGTTCTCATTAGAAGAACCAGAAACGGCTATCTATTTATCAGCTTTATTGGTGAGTATTATTTTTATATTATTACTATTAGAAAGATGGCAACGTAGAAATAAAAATTATTCTTTGAATTCTAAAAGCGAATACGGTTTAACTAGAATTCGTAAAAGAAATAGTGTAAGTATTGGTATTTATTTTATTGTAGCTATTCCTATGTTTTTTGGTTTTATTGCTCCGTTAATTCAGCTAATACAATGGGCTTTTTTAACCTACGAATCGGTTTTTACTAGTAGCTTTATAACTACATCACTTCAAAGTTTAGGAATAGCTTTTTTGTCTGCTTTATTAACAGTTGTAATGGCTTTAGTTTTATTGTATACAAGTAAGTGGAATCAATTAGCTATAGTAAAGCAATTTAGTAAAATAGGAGTGATAGGATATGCTATACCTGGAGCTATTATTGCTATAGGGGTGTTAATTCCAACTTTAGAATTCGACAAGTGGTTAGCTTCTTTTTTGAAGAAGAATTACGATATAAAAATAGGACTGTTATTAAACTCATCTATTATGGCATTATTATATGCTTATGTGGTTCGTTTTATAGCGGTAGCTTATAATCCTATAGAGGCATTAACTAATAAACAAGCCAAGTCTTTAGTTGAGTCTTCTAAGTTGTTGGGTAAAAATAATTTGAAGACCTTTTTTAAGGTAGATTTTCCATTGATTAAGACAGGAGTGTTAAGTGCTTTTGTATTGGTATTTGTAGATGTAATGAAAGAATTACCTTTAACGTTAATATTAAAGCCTTATCAGGTAGAAACTTTAGCGGTTAAAGCTTATGAATATGCAAGTGATGAGCAAATAATGGAAGCAGCTTTGCCGTCTATTTTTATAATTATTACTGGAATTATACCAATTATATTTTTAAATAAACTAATCAATAATGCTAAAAGTAACTAGTGTAACTAAATCTTTTGATGGCGATAAAACATTTGCTGTAGATAGTGTTTCTTTTCAGTTAGAAAAAGGAAAAAACTATGCAGTAGTTGGTGAAAGTGGTAGTGGTAAAACTACATTAACTCGACTTATTGCTGGATTGGAGAAACCAAGTTCTGGTGAAATAGAATTGAACGAAGAGTTGGTTAATTCCGATACTAGCTTTATTGCACCAGAAAAACGAAAAGTAGGAATGGTTTTTCAAGACTATGCCTTATTTCCGCATTTATCTGTTTTTGAAAATATAGCTTATGGCTTAGATAAAGGCCTTCATAAAAATGATAGAGTGACAGAAGTTTTGGGTTTAGTTGGTTTACAAGGATTCGAAAAAAGATACCCTCATCAATTATCTGGAGGGCAACAGCAAAGAGTAGCTTTGGCTAGAGCTATTGCTCCAAAGCCCTCGCTGTTAATATTAGATGAGCCATTTAGTAATTTAGATGCATCGTTAAGAAATGAGTTGCGTAATGAGCTTTTTTCGATTATAAAAAAAGCCAACACAACAACTATTTTTGTTACTCACGATACAGAAGATGCTTTAGCAGTAGCAGATGAGGTATTGGTATTGCGTAACGGAAAATTATTGCAAAAAGGAGACACAAAAAGTTTGTATTATCAGCCTGCAACAGAGTATGTGGCTAGTTTATTTGGAGAAGTACTTTGTTTAGAAAATGCGCTGTTGAAACAGTTTGGTTGTTCAGAACAAAACAAGGTGTATATACGTAAAGAGTCTTTAAAGATTAATCAATCTGTAGATTTTACTGCTAAGGCTACGGTTCTTAATAAGAAATTTATGGGAGCTAATTATGAATTAGAATTGCAAATAGGAGAGAATACTTTGTTGTTAAAGAAGAATCAATTGTTTGAAGGTACTGCAGTATCAATTGGTTTTGATAAAGCAGCAACTCTTGAGTTTAATTAATTTGAATAATGGAAGAAAAGAAATCATTGCTAGAATTAGCAAAAGGAGATAAAGCTATTATAACATCCTACAAGGCAGAAGAAATTCCGTTAAAATTAATTGAAATGGGATGTGTAGAAGGTAGTGAGGTAGAATTAGTACAGGTAGCTCCATTAAAAGATCCTTTGTATTTGTGTATTAATGGTAGTTATTTGGCTATTCGTAAAGAGGTTGCACAATACATTCAAATTAAATTTGTAAAGTAATTATATGTCAGGTCGAGCGCAGTCGAGACCTTTTAAGGATTAAAAATGACCTCTCGACTGCGCTCGAGGAGACAAAAGATATGTTAAAAGTAGCACTTATAGGAAATCCAAACACAGGTAAAACATCATTATTTAATGAGCTTACAGGTTTAAATCAAAAAGTAGGTAACTATCCAGGTGTTACTGTGGATAAAAAGACTGGTACGAGTAAATTATCAGATTCTGTAAAGGCTCAAATAATTGACTTACCTGGAACTTACAGTATTAATTCATCTTCTGCAGATGAAGAAGTTGCTATAGAGGTATTAACCAATAAAGACAATACATATTATCCAGATGCTGTTGTGGTAGTAGCTGATATTGAAAACCTAAAACGTAATTTACTACTCTATACTCAAGTAAAAGAGTTGGGATTGCCTACAATTTTGGCTATCAATATGGCTGATCAAATTGAGAAGAAAGGAATCTCAATTAATATTCAAGAATTAGAAAAATCTTTAAAAACTAAAATAGCATTAATAAGTACCAAGAAGTCTAAAGGGATCTCAGATTTAAAAGAGATTTTGATAGACTATCAATCAGTTTCTTTAGAATCTTGTTTTAATTTTAAAGAAACTCTTTTAGCAGAAGCAAAAACAGAAAAGCAAAAACAGCATCAAGAGACGATACAACGCTATCAGTTTATAAAAGAAACTTTATCTAAAAGCTATGAAAGAGATGCTAGTAAAGCAACCGATTTGCGATCTAAATTAGACAAGATTTTATTACACCCTATTTTTGGTTATGTTATTTTCTTTGTGATTCTTTTCGGGATTTTCCAAGCCTTATTCTCTTGGTCAGAAGCTCCAATGGATTTTATTGATGGAAGTTTTGCTAGTTTAAGTGAATGGTTTAAAGAAGTGCTCCCATCCGGATTGTTTACCGATTTATTATCAGAAGGTATTATACCCGGAATAGGAGGAGTGGTTATTTTTATACCTCAGATTGCATTTTTGTTCTTGTTTTTGGCAGTATTAGAAGAAAGTGGCTATATGAGTAGAGTGGTTTTCTTAATGGATAAAATTATGCGTCGTTTTGGTTTAAGCGGTAAAGGAGTAGTGCCTTTAATATCGGGTACTGCGTGTGCAATTCCAGCCATTATGGCAACTAGAAATATAGAAAGTTGGAAAGAACGCTTATTAACTATTCTAGTTACGCCATTTACAACCTGTGCAGCTAGATTACCTGTTTATGCTATTTTAATAAGTATTATAGTGCCAAGTTCAGCTACCTATTTAGGTTTTAATACTCAAGGATTGGTTTTAATGGGGTTATATTTATTAGGTTTCGTTTCTGCTATAGGAGCTTCTTATATACTAAACAAGGTAATTAAATTGAAGAGTACCTCTTATTTTGTTATAGAGATGCCTAATTATCAAATGCCATTAGTAAAAAATATAGGCTTAACAGTTTTAGAAAAAACCAAAGCGTTTGTTTTTGATGCAGGTAAAATCATTTTGGCTATTTCTATTTTACTTTGGGTGTTGGCTTCATTTGGTCCTTCAGATGAGTTTTCGAATGCTGAAGAAATTGTTACAAATTCCAATACTAACTTATCAAAAGAAGAGATAGATGTTAAAGTGGCTTCCTATAAATTAGAACGTTCGTATATAGGTGTTTTAGGAAAGGGTATTGAACCCGTAATTGAGCCTTTAGGTTATGACTGGAAAATTGGAATTGGCTTGATAACTTCTTTTGCAGCAAGAGAAGTATTTGTAGGTACTATGGCAACTATCTACAGTGTGGGTTCAGAAGAAGAATTACCAGTTAAAGAAAAAATGATGAAAGAGTTACGTGCAGATAGAAAAACTCCAATTTATTCGTTTGCTACAGGTATTTCGTTATTACTATTCTATGCTTTTGCAATGCAATGCATGAGTACTGTAGCTATTGTAAAAAGAGAAACAAATGGCTGGAAGTGGCCATTAGTGCAAATGGGAGTAATGACTGTCATTGCATATATGAGCGCCCTAATAGCGTATCAATTTTTAAAATAATAAATTGTACTATGGTCAATAAAATTATAGACATTCAAGTAATAGAAGTAAATATTTCTGATTTACAAATTTTACAAAAAATTGGTAGACAAACTTTCTCTGACACATTTTCTGAAGGAAACACTTCAGAAGATATGATTAAGTATTTAGATAAAAAGTTTAGTATAGAGCAGTTAACTCTTGAATTAAATAATAATGAATCTGAATTCTATTTTGCTAAGATCTCTAATGAGGTTGTTGGTTATTTAAAGCTTAATTTTGGTAATGCTCAGACAGAACTTAAAGATGATAAAGCTATAGAGATTGAAAGAATATATGTTTTAAAAGAATATTTTGGAAAAAAAGTAGGACAGTTTTTATATGATAACGCTTTAAATATAGCCAATTCTAAAAATGCAAAATATATTTGGTTAGGTGTTTGGGAAAAAAATACTAGAGCAATTAGATTTTACGAAAAAAATGGTTTTGTAGAATTTGACAAACATATTTTTGTATTAGGTGATGATGAGCAAACCGATATTATGATGAAACTAGAACTATAAATGAACGCTATTATTCAAAACATATTAGTTGGTATTGCTGTAGCCTTGGCTTTATGGATTTTGTATGATAAATTCTTAAAGCCACCTTCTAAAAAAGATAAGTCTTGTGGTAATGATGGTTGTGGGTGTTAGTAACAATCCATTAATAATTGTCCTTTGTTTTCGTAGTAGCTTAGCGGTTTTTTTAACTCTTCTTTGCAAATGCTATCTAATACCTTTAAAACTTCTTTTTGCATAGCTACAGAGCCGCAAATCATAATTACTCCTTTGTTTTCTAATAGTTCGGCAAATGCTGTATCTTGTTGTTGAATTAAATCTTGAACATAGGTTTTAGTAGTAGAAGTTCTAGAGTAAGCAGTAAAAATATTTTTTAGTTTACGATTGCTTTGCTGTTTTAAAATAAAGTCTTTGTATATGGAAAAAGATGCTTCGTTTCTTCCTCCCCAAAACAGATCAATAGGAATGTTTTTTTGGTTGTTTTCAATCATACCTAAAAACGGTCCAATACCAGTACCAGTGGCAATACAGACTACTTTATTTGCCTTTTTTGGGAAATGAAATTCTTTATTTGGTACAATTGCTGCATCTAGAATATCTGCCTTTTCTAATTGATGTAATAGGTTAGAAACAATACCTAATTGGTGACGTTTAACACTTACCAGTAAAGAATTTGATCTAGTTTTAGAAATTGAGTACAAGCGCTCTCTATCGTCGTTTTTAGGGTAAATAGCTAATAAATCTCCAGAATTAAACTTCTTGTTAGTTAAAGAACTTAATTCTAATAGAAAAGTGTTGTCTACCTGTTTTTCTTTTGAGGTAATGTTGAGGACTTTAAAAGATGAGGTTTTCATTTTTTTGATGCCTAAATCTTTTTTCTGAATATTAAGCTTAACATCTAAGTAATTTGATACTTCATTAAGCCACTCTGTATAAGCTTCAAAAGAAGCATTGTTAATGGTGTTAATTTTTAAAGCCTCCTTTGAGTTTGGTAATTGTTGTAATGTTTCTTGAACATCATAAGCAAATTTACAAAAGTGTTGATAGGCTCTTGATCCGAAGCCAAGAACAGAAAATTCAAATTCTTGTTGAATAGGATGTTTTTTAATCAGCTCTAAAAACTTATTGGCATTACTAGGGGCTTCCCCATCACCATAGGTAGCTGTAATTACTATCAGTTTTTTTAATGAAGTAAAGTTTCCAAATTTGTTAAGGTGAGTTAGATAGCTTTTTGCATTATTTTTCAGTAATTCTTGATGAAAAGCATTAGCATAATTTAAAGTAGTTCCACCTTCAGAACCAACTAATAGTGTGATTTCTGCTTGATTCCTCTTTATTGGATTTTTGATTTTGGTACTTTTTCTTGATAAGGTCATTGCAAAACCAGAGTAGAGAAAGTATAAAATACCCAAACAAGCTAGTAATAAAATTAACGACCATAATATGCTTCCGTGACCTGTATGAAGAATTAAGCTGTAATAAGATATAAGTTTGCTTAGTGGGTACACTTCTTCGCTAATTACTTCTCCGGTTATTTGATTAATAACGAGCTCTTTATTGGTTAAATAAAGGGTGTAGTAATCTTCTATATTATCAGAAAAAGGAAACTCGATTTGTTTTACATCTTTTAGCTGAATGTTTTTAAAAGCTATAAAGTTTTCTACTTCTGTTTTTGGCTCAGCTTTAATATTATCAAAATCTATTTGATAGTTGATGGTTTTCTCTGGTAATAAAGAGAATTTTTCTAATGATAAATAGATTCCTGTAAGAGTTAGAATTAATATAGGAATCAAACTCCATCTACCTAAGATTATATGAAAGTACTGGTTGGAGTTTTCTTTTACAATTTTAGAGAAAAACTGTAAGACACCACCTTGTCTTTTGCAAATTAATATAATACCAGTAATAGCAATTAAACAAAGAAATAAGGAACATAGACCAACTATAAATCGCCCAGTTTTTTTTAGAAATAACGATCGATGTAGGTTTGTGGTCCATTTAAATATAGGGTGAGTGTCTTTAGGGATGCCAATTATTTTTCCGTTTATAGGGTTAATAAAAACCTGCTTGTTTTCACCGTCTTTAGTTACCACATCTGCTAGAGCCTGGTTATGAGTGTTTATTTCAAACGAAACAACTTCTATATATTCCTTTTTAAGAACAGCTATAGTATTAGCAACAGTTTGTTCTTTGGCAACTGATGATATATGATGGTTTTCTACCTGTTCATTAATAGGTTCGAAAGCTAAAATAATACCAGTTATTGAGGCTAGTAGTATGAAAACTGAAAATGATAAGGCAAATCCTAAGTGGCTATATCTCCAAATTGATAAAGTCATATTACGCTCAGGTTAAAATTATAAAACCTCTTAGCTTATTATACCTAAGAGGCTCTATAATTTACAACGAAAAATTATTGAGGTATTAAGCGTATATAGCGAATAAAACCTTTACCGTTTACCTTGCTTTTTACTGTTTCATTGGTTAATTCAAACTCAATATCATTAGCATAGTATTTCTGATCTTCTACTGCAGTTTCAAAACGAATCTTGTAACCAGAATTAATTTTGTCATTATCAATTTCAATAACACTTACAGCTCTTTCTCCTCCAGCTAATGTTTCTCCAGTAATCGCGTCTATGTTAGGTCTTTTTTTACCGTATAAGTTTTCCCACCATTCAGTTATATCGTGGTACCAATCTTGATCATCTCCTTTAACGTTTAAGGTTTTAATATAGTTACCTTCTTTATCTAATAATGATACAACTATATAGGCACCTTCTCCAGAATAATTTGTCATCTGAATCATACACTTATACTTACTACTTGTGCTAGTGGTAAAAGCGAAACTTATTAAGCAAATGATTGTAATGGTTACTAAAGTGTTTATTTTCTTAATCATAATTAAAATTTATTTTGTCTTTTCCGAGAAATCGGAAATCTATTTCAAAAAACTTAAATCTTCGTTTTTTAATGCTTCATTTTCATTAGCTAAGTCAAAAACACTCTCATCAAAATCGGTAGTAACTGTTTTATCAGCTCCTTTATGTAGCAAATATTTTATTAAATCGGTGTTTTTAGCCGACATCACAGCTTTTTGTAAAGCAGTATAACCTTCCTTATTTTTGGCATTAATATTTATTTTAAAAGGTTTTAAGTATTTAGCTAATTCTAAACTATTCTTATCTACAGCTATATGATAATGAGTATTTCCATTTTTTTGGCTAGATTTCAGATCAAGTCCTGCAGCTCCTAATAACTCTATTTTACTGGTGAATTCTTTTTCTTTTTTAGGAGAATACGATTGAAGTAAATAATACATAAGGTTATTTCCTTTCTTGTCTACAACAGTTAAATCTCCTCCTTTTTTAAGCAATAGGTCAATTACTTTAGTAGAGTTTCCTTCTATAGCATAAGTTAAGGCACTAGCTCCTTCTTTGTTAGTGTGATTAATATTTTTAGTATGTTTTAGCAACAGTTCAATAACTTCTATATTGTTTCTGTAACTAGCACTAAGTAGGGCAGTATTTCCATCTTTATTGGTAGAGTTAACATCAGTACCTTTATCTATAAAGTAATTGAAGACTTCTAAATCTTTACAGCTGTATGCTAAATTATGCAAAGCTGTTCTACCATTTTTGTTTTTGATGTTTGGAGAAATTCCTAAACTTTCTAGATACTTAAAATAATCTAAAGAGTTATAACCTCTTCTGCTACCTTTAGTTGCAAATAACATAGCATTACCTCCGTTATTGTTTAATTGCTTGTAAGGTAAACCTTTGGCGATAATGGCATTTAATATTTCTCTGTTGTCTTTAGTAGCAGCATAATTAAACATGCCATTACCGTTATTATCTACGTCAGTGAGTTTAAAACCTTTGTCGGTAAAATAGCTAATAAAATCTAAGTTTTTTAAGCTAGGCGTTACCAATAATAAAGCATTGGCTCCTTTTGGGGTTACAGCATCTAATTGAGCTCCGTTATTAACTAGTAAATCGTATAGTTTAGGGTTTTGCTGACCAGTTGTAGCGGCAAAATTTACTATTGAATAACCTTTGTCATCAATAACATCCATTTTAGCGCCATTGTCTATTAAGTACTTTACAATTTCGATATTGTCTTTATAAGCCGCCCAGAAGATATATGTTCTTCCGTCGTGAGTTAATTTATTAACACCGTTACCTTTAATCTTTAAAAGGTGTTTAATGGTATTGTTGTCAACATTTTCTAATAGTGCCCAAGCTACCGCATCAAAACCAAAACGATTTAATTCTGTTGGGTCGTTACCTTCAGCTATTTTTTGGTCAATTGTTTTAATAGAAGGTTGTTCTTTCCAGAACCCCCTTTCTAAAAACTGATTTTCTTGAGCATTAACTAAATTAAGACTAATTAATAATAAATAAAATATCTTCTTCATTTTTACTCTATTTTTCAGCCTTGTCATTAGAGTCATCTTTTACAAAAGCATCAATTATTTTAGCAATTTTTCTTTTAGTTTCGTAGTATTCAGAAAACAAGTATTTGTATAATAATTTGTTGTCTACTTTCTTTTCTAGACTTAAGTCTTTGTTTCTACCATAAACCTCAGTCCATTTGTTACGAACTAGTTTCCATTTGTTAATGTTTTTCTGCCACCATTCTTGAGCAGCTTTGCATTTTTCGTCTGGAAGTTTCTCATAAGTATTATAGCCTTTTTCTTTAGCTAAAATAAAATCTTCTTTTCCTGTCTCTCTCAGAATTTTGTCATTGTCCTGGTCGTGTATCCAGTTATCTCCAACTATTTCATGTCTATTTCCACGCATTGTTAAATTGTAGTCACTTCTTTTAGTATACTCTCTTCTTGGTAATGGAGCAGGAGTTGTGTTTTCCCAAAAGCTTTTCCCATCTACATGTACCCAGGTAGCAGATCCTTCGTAACGCGGACTATCATCGACTTGATATACTTTTTGTGTCCATTGGCCTTTAACTTGTTCAGGAGTTTTCTTTTCAAAAGCCCAATTGTTACCTGTATTGAACATATAGAAATTGGTATTTTCAAATAACCAATCTTGACGCCAGTGTTTTACAATATAAGGCTTGTCAGATCTGCCAACTTGCAATAAATGTTGCATTGACACTTTATTATCATTATCTTCAACTAACTGTACCCATTCTATGGCAGATTCAGATTTCATTTTAGAAGGTTTGTATAAAGAATCGTTACTGTAGTTAAATGTTTCAGCAAAATTGAAAGTTACCTTGTAACATCCACACATGCTTTTAATAGCTTGATGATCTTGTTCTTTTTTGTTTTGTGCTGATAATGAAATACTTACTAGTATTAATATTAGTAAAGAAAATTGTTTCATAAAAAATAATTTAATTTTATTTAGATTGATTTAAAATAAGCTGTTATATTTGTCGGCAAATTTATAAAGAATGAGTCTAAATAAAAATACTTTTTTACTTTTTTTACTTTTAGGAAGTGTTGTTTTCTCACAAGAAAACTCTAAAAAGAAAGATTCTATTACTAATTTAGATGAGGTATTAGTAACAGCTACTAGAACAGAAAGGCAATTATCTTCTTTACCATTGCCAGCTCAAATAATTACTAAAGAGCAAATAAAGGCATCTAACTCTATTAGATTAAGCGATTTAATAAACGAGCAAACAGGTTTAATTACCATTAAAGATCATGGACAAGAGGGAGTACAAATTCAAGGAATGGATTCTCAGTATACCTTAGTAATGATTGATGGTGTTCCATTAATAGGAAGGTTAACAGGTGATTTTGATTTGAGTAGGATTACAGTTGCAAATGTAAAACAAGTAGAAATAGTAAAAGGAGCTTCTTCTTGTTTATATGGTAGCGAAGCAATGGGTGGTGTTATAAATGTTATTACTGAAACCCCAACAGATACATTAACAGGTAATTTTTATCATAGGTCTGGTACTTTCAATACCCATGATACTAGTGTAAACCTTAACCTTAAAAAGAAGAAGCTTAGTTTTAGTGGTTTAGTAAACAGATATTCTACACAAGGATATGATTTAGATAATTTTAGTGAAGGGAGAACACTAAATCCTTTTAATAATTTAACTGCACAAGTAAAGTTGGGGTATGAGTTAAATAAGAAAACAAGTTTAACATTTTTAGCTAGACTTTTTCATCAAAAAAGGAAAGAAGAATCTGTTAATACGGTTTTACCTATTTATTATAGAGAGCGTTTAGATGAGTATAATTCTCAATTTAAGATAGATCATAAATTTAATAGTAAATGGGATGCTTCTTTTGAATTATATGCTACTCAATACAAAACAAAAAGCTATTCTCGATTTACAGATAACTCTATTGAAGATGGTAATGTTTTTAATCAATTATTTTTTAGGCCAGAAGTAAGAGCTCATTACAAACCAAATAAAGCTCATAGTGTTATTTTTGGAGGAGGATTAACCCATGAAAGAATAGATAGAACATTATTCGATATAAAACCAAAATTTAATGCTCCTTATGTTTTTGCTCAATACGATGTTAACCCAACCGAAAAGTTAAATATAATAGCTGGTGCTCGTTATGATGCTCATAACGAATATAAATCTCAATTCAGTCCAAAATTGGCTGCTAGGTATAAAATAACCAATAAACTTGCTGTAAAAGCCTCAGCGGGTTATGGTTATAAAGCACCCGATTTCAGGCAATTGTATTTAAACTTCACAAACCCGGCTGTAGGTTATACAGTATTAGGTTATTTTGAAACAGCCGGAGGACTTCAGCAATTATATAACGATGGAGCTTTTTTAAATCAGCAAACTGGAAGTCAATTAGTTTCTCTACAAGAACTAAATGAAATTATAGATAGAGATTTCTCAGATGAATTAAGGCCTGAATCGTCAGTAAATTTAAATTTTGGGATAGATTATAAGTTCAATAATCAATTAAAAGCATCTGTCAATTTATTTAGAAATAATATAAGAAACCTAATAGAGGCATATCCTATAGTTGGTAGAGCTAACGGTCAAAATGTATTTGGTTATAGAAACTTTAGTAAAGTTTATACGCAAGGTCTAGAGTTTAACACCATTTATGCACCTATTAAACAGTTGCAAATTAGTGGTGGTTATCAATTATTGTATGCAAAAAGTGTAGAGGCTGAGGAAAAATTTGAAAACGGAGAAGTTACTGTTTCTAATTTAGTACCAGGTAGTCCAGTTACGTATACATTAAGAAAGAAGGATTATTTCGGTTTAGCTAACCGCTCTAGACATATGGCTAATATCAAAGTCTTTTATAAGAATTCGGCCTATAATTTTGATGCCAATATAAGAGGTACTTATAGAAGTGAATATGGTTTATTCGATACCAATCAAAACCAATACTTAGATAAATTCGATGAATTTGTAGAAGGATATTCTATTTGGGACTTAGCTATTAATAAAACTTTTTATAAAAAATATCAACTTGGCTTTGGTGTAGATAACGTCTTTGAATTTACTGACCCGAGACAAAGTGATACTGATGTAATATCTATAAACAATATTCCAGGAAGAATATTTTATGGAAAATTAAATGTTAATTTTTAAAAATGAAGCTATGAAAACGATGAAGTATTTTGTATTACTTTTTTTAACGATTTCACTATTCTCTTGTAGTGATGATGATTTACCTCCTTGTGTTGAAACTGCATGGTTTATAGATGCAGATAATGATACATTAGGAAATCCAGATGTTGTACTAATGAGTTGTATACAGCCCGAAGGTTATGTGGGGAATAATGACGATCAAGATGATACAGACCCTTTAAACTTAGCACCATTGGTAGCAGCTACTATATCTAATTTACATGCGCCACAAACCGGTGGGCAAGGCCAAGGTCCAATCGGAGGCGAGTTTACTAAATTCGACTTTGCATCAGGGCAAATAACAACGAGCGAAACCGATTGGGATATTGCTTTTAGAGGTACTACAATTATAGTTAATGGAGGTGAAGCTTCAGGAACTAATGATGAACCAACCAGAAACGGGAATGCTGGAGTGTACATAGCAGACGGAAGTATGGAATCGATTACTGAAGCAAATGGGAGTTTTGTTTCTGATGCACCTGGTAATCTAGCTATTACTACAGGTTCAGGTAACGGATGGTATCTGTATGATGGTACTACTCATTTAATTAACCCTATTTCTGGTAAAATATTAGTATTTAAAACCAGAGACGGAAAATATGCCAAGGTGAAAATTGTAAGTTATTATAAAGATTTAGATCAGTCAAATTATGCTAATGCTAGGTATTACACATTTGATTATGTGTACCAACCAAATGAAGGAATAACTACTTTTTAAGTTAATTACAAAACAGCATAAAAATATAATTTTCGGAAAAACTTTTTGTCTGTTAAGTAGAAAACTGGGGTATTCAAGATTAAACTAACCCTTGTTGCCCAGTTTTCTTAAATAAAAAATCAATGTTAAAAATTACGATTAAATAAATAGAAATAGCCATTTATACAGAACATCAAAATTTTAGGGGCTAAATTGAGTTGTCTGTTGTTGTAATCGAGCGTTATAGGTAGCTAAAGCTTATGCGCTCGATTATTTTAAAAATTATGTAAACCAAATTTAACTTTTTATATCATGAAAAAACAATACATTTTATTAGTATTGGTAGTATTGTACTGCCTAAACTTTAGCTTTGCACAATGCGATACAGCTGTTACTACAGTAGATGACAGCTTTGAATCTTATACTACTGGAGGAGCTTTATCTGGAGCAGGTTCTTGTTGGACAGCTTTAACAACCAATTCTGGAGGCGATGGTTCTCTAGATGGTTATACAGGTGTTAGAGATACTGGAGCTAATACTGGTTCTAATTGTTTGTCTAGTTATACTTTTTTTGGGTCTAATAATTACATTTATTTTATTAGCCCCAAATTAAATAGTATAGACGGAACTCACTATGCTGAATTTTATGCTTATGGGGCTGGAGCTACATTGAGAATGGGAACAATTAGCAATCCGAGTGATTATAATACTTTTACTGAATTATCAGGAAGTTCAGAAATTAGTTTAACAGGAGCACATGTTAAATATGAATCTGGAGTCGTTGCTAATACTACAGATGAGTATTTTACAGTTCGAATTTCTGCACCAGCTAATCACACATCAATTAAATTTGATGATTTTAAATGGCAAAGTATTTGTAATACTACTGTAGCTACAGTTGATGATGATTTCTCTAGTTATGCAGCAGGTGCAGGTAACCCAATGCCAACTTGTTGGAATTCAATAGGAACTGTTGCAGCTGGTGTTAGAACTGGAGGTATTTCTGATTCTAACTGTATTATGAGTTATAATTCTGGAACTGGTGACATGTACATAATTGCGCCTAAGTTATCTACAATAAACGGAAGTTATGTTTCAGAATTTCAAATAAAAGCAAATAATAATACAGCAACTTATCAGGTAGGAACTATAACTAATAATACAGATGCTAATACATTTACGCCAGTAGGAGCAGTTACATCCATAACAGATAGTTTTGTATTAAGAAATTCTGGAACAGTACCAAGTAGTTCAAATGAATATTTTGCAATTAAAATAACTACTGTTGTTCCACATACATCTGTAAGAATAGATGGTTTTAAATGGAATGAATCGGCCGTTTTATCAACTGAAGAATTTACTACAGAAGTTGAAAAGATTTCATTATTTCCGAATCCTAGTTTAGATAAGCAAGTAGTTATACAAACAAGTAATACTAAGGATAAAGAAATAGCTATTTATTCTTTAAACGGAAAAAAGGTATTTGTCACAAAATCTAACTTAAGATTTGTTGATTTGAGTTTAACTAGCTTATCTTATGGTATATACATGGTTAAAGTTACTAGCAATGAAGGTAGCTTGGTTAAGAAATTAATCCTTAAGTAAATAGTCTAAAATATCTTAAAAATGTGTCTTTTTTATAGAAGCACCTAATATAGAATGCTTCTAATAATTTAAAATGATCATTTTACATCTTAATTATATATTTTTATATTAAAATTAAAAATGATGAAACCAGAAATAGAGAACCTTTTAAACAATCAAATAAAATATGAAGCAAGTGCTTCAATGCACTATTTAGCAATGGCGTCTTGGGCAGATTCAAGTGGTTATAATGGAATTGCAGATTTCTTTTATATGCACTCTGAAGAAGAGCGTTTGCATATGACTAAATTGGTGAAGTTTGTTAATGAAAGAGGAGGAACAGCAAAAGTACCTGCTTTAGAGGCTCCAAAGTCAGATTTTAAAGGAGTAATTGAGTTGTTCGAAGAGTTTTTAAAAAGTGAAGTTTTTGTTACAGAAAAAATTAATGAGATCATTTTTGAATGTCTAGAACATAAAGATTACAATACGCACAATTTTATGCAATGGTATGTTTCTGAACAACTAGAAGAAGAGGCAATGGCTAGAACTATGTTAGATAAGTTAAGTCTTTTAGGAGAAGATAAATCTGGACATTATATGTTTGATAGAGATATTATGGGCTTTGCAGCAGATATAGCTGAAGAGAATAAGCAATAGAGTAGATTTTAACTCACTATAATTAAGCGTATTACTTGTGTGATACGCTTTTTTTATTATATTTACCATCTATTTAGAATTGATGTAAATAAAAATAGTGATGATGATAGTAGCAGTTTTAATTTTAAATTCTCCATGTGCAACACAAATTAATGATTGTGGTTCTTGTAAAGCAGTAGGGAAAAAGAAAAAATGCTGTGAAAAATTTAAAAAGAAAGGAAAAACAAACTGCAAGCGTTGTCCTAAACTATAAGAGTATTCATAATCTGTAGTTAATAACTAAATTAACATAGTGTAATTCATTAAAAAAGCCGTATATTTGCACGCAATTAATTACTAATTGCAACATGACAGCACACAACTCAAAACTTGTTGGAGAAGGATTAACTTACGATGACGTACTTTTAATTCCAGCTTACTCCGAAATTCTTCCTAGAGAAGTTAGTATTCAAACAAAATTTACGAGAAACATTACCATTAATGTACCTATAGTTTCTGCAGCTATGGATACAGTAACTGAATCTGCTATGGCAATTGCTATTGCAAGAGAAGGAGGTATTGGTGTGTTGCATAAAAACATGACGATTGCTGCTCAAGCTAACGAAGTTAGAAAAGTGAAGCGTTCTGAATCGGGAATGATAATAGATCCTATAACTTTACCAAAAGAGGCTTTAGTAGCAGATGCAAAACAAAACATGAAGGAGCATAGAATAGGAGGGATTCCTGTTGTAGATCAAGATGGTAAGTTAATTGGTATTGTTACTAATAGAGATTTACGCTTTGAGAAAAACAACGAAAGACCTATTGCTGAGGTAATGACTTCTGAAAACTTGGTTACAACCTCAGAAGGAACTTCATTAAAAGATGCAGAAGAAATTCTTCAGAAAAATAAAATAGAAAAATTGCCAGTAGTTAATGCTGATAATAAATTAGTAGGATTAATTACTTTTAGAGATATTACTAAATTAACTTTAAAGCCTAACGCCAATAAAGACAAGTTTGGTCGTTTGCGTGTTGCTGCTGCTTTAGGTGTTACTGCAGATGCTGTAGAGCGAGCTGAAGCTTTGGTAAATGCTGGCGTAGATGCAGTTATTATAGATACTGCTCATGGTCATACTAAAGGTGTGGTTACTGTTTTAAAAGAAGTAAAGGCTAAATTTCCTGAATTAGATGTTGTGGTTGGAAATATTGCTACTGCTGAAGCTGCAAAGTACTTAGTAGAAGCAGGAGCAGACGCTGTTAAAGTAGGTATAGGTCCAGGTTCTATTTGTACAACTAGAGTTGTTGCTGGAGTAGGATTCCCTCAGTTTTCTGCAGTTTTAGAGGTAGCAGCTGCCATTAAAGGATCAGGTGTACCTGTAATTGCAGATGGTGGAATTCGTTATACAGGAGATATTCCTAAAGCAATTGCAGCTGGAGCAGATAGTGTTATGCTAGGTTCTTTATTAGCTGGAACTAAAGAGTCTCCAGGAGAAACCATTATTTTACAAGGTAGAAAATTCAAGTCTTATAGAGGAATGGGATCTGTGGAAGCAATGAAAAAAGGTTCTAAAGATCGTTATTTCCAAGATGTTGAAGCAGATATTAAAAAGTTAGTGCCAGAAGGAATTGTAGGTCGTGTTGCTTATAAAGGAGAATTACAAGAAAGTATTCACCAATTTGTAGGAGGATTACGTGCAGGTATGGGATATTGTGGTTCTAAAGATATTGAGACCTTAAAAAATAACGGAAAGTTTGTTCGTATTACAGCTTCTGGTATTAATGAGAGTCACCCACACGATGTAACAATTACTAAAGAAGCACCTAATTATTCTAGATAGATGAGTTCAGAAATTTCTAAAAGATATAGTCAAAGAGGTGTTTCAGCTTCTAAAGAAGATGTACACAATGCTATTAAAAATGTAGACAAAGGATTGTTTCCGAAAGCATTTTGTAAAATAGTTCCAGATCATTTAACAGGAGATGAAGATTACTGTTTAATTATGCATGCAGATGGAGCAGGAACAAAATCTTCATTAGCCTATATGTACTGGAAAGAAACAGGTGATGTTTCAGTTTGGAAAGGTATTGCTCAAGACGCATTAATCATGAATATAGATGATTTATTATGCGTTGGAGCTACAGATAATATTATGTTATCTTCAACTATAGGAAGAAACAAAAGTTTAATTACCGGAGAAGTTTTATCGGCTATTATAAACGGAACTGAAGAGTTAATTTCTGAATTAAAAGAGTTCGGTGTTACAATTCATTCTACAGGAGGTGAAACTGCAGATGTAGGAGATTTGGTAAGAACAATTATAGTAGATTCTACTGTTACAGCTCGTATGAAACGTTCTGACGTAATAGACAATGCTAATATTAAAGCAGGAGATGTAATTGTTGGATTAGAATCATTTGGTCAAGCTACTTATGAGAAAGAGTATAACGGCGGGATGGGATCTAATGGATTAACATCTGCTCGTCATGATGTCTTTAATAAGTATTTAGCTGATAAATACCCTGAGAGTTTTGATGCAGCTGTTCCTTCAGATTTAGTGTATTCAGGGAATACTAAATTAACAGATGAGGTTGAAAATTCACCAATAGACGCTGGAAAGTTAGTATTATCACCAACTCGTACTTATGCTCCAATAGTAAAAGAAATATTATCTAAATATTCTTCTGAAGAGATTCACGGAATGATTCACTGTTCCGGTGGAGCACAAACTAAGATTTTACATTTTGTAGATAATTTACATATTGTAAAAGATAATATGTTTTCTATTCCACCATTGTTTAAATTAATACAAGAACAGTCTGGAACCGATTGGAAAGAAATGTACCAGGTATTTAATTGTGGCCATAGATTAGAGTTATATGTTAAGCCAGAGGTAGCAGAAGATTTAATAGCTATATCTAAATCTTACAATGTTGATGCTCAGGTAATAGGTAGAGTAGAAGCTTCAGAAAATAAGAAGCTTACTATTACAAGTGAGTATGGTACTTTTGAATATTAATACAATCTTAAAAATTATATATAAAAAAGGCTTTCTGATTTTTTAGAAAGCCTTTTTTATTATTTAATAAATACTTTTTTTACGATTGACTTTCCTTCTGTTTCAATTTTCAACATATACAATCCACTTGCTAAATGGAGTTTTAAGAAGTTGTTATTTAGTATTTTTTCTGTAAATAACTTTCTACCATCAAGCGAATAAAAGCTAATGGTATAATTAGAGCTTGTTCCTGAAATATACAATTTGTCTTTAGCAGGATTAGGATATATTGAAAAACGAACACTGTCTACATCTTCAATATTTAATGGGTTTGTCCAGCTATCTCCAATATTATTTCCCCAAATGTATTCTACTAAATCGGGTTGGTCTATAAATGGGTTTCTGTTTTTTTGCCAATTATAAACAATATTATTTCGATTCATCTCAAAATCGTCTGGTGGGTCATTTCTATGCCAATCTAATAAAGTAGTTAAATCTCCTAGCTCACCAGTTGTACTAGGAAAACCATTAACTACTGCCAATCCGTTATAACGTATTTCCATAAATAATACGCTTCTGGCTACATCTCCTTTAAAACTGCCTAAATTTCCAACAGGTCCATTATATTGCCCATAATGTTGGTTACCTCGGGTACTATTTTCGGGTCCATCTGCAGCTCTTAAAGCATGAGCATCGGAGTTACCATGACGTAAAGAATCTGCTTTTGTTGCCCAATAAACATCTGGTCCATCAATAATATCATCTAAATCAATATTATTAAATCCACCTCTCGAACGCGGATAGGTATGCTCTCTATTCCAAGTTCCTACATTGTTAGAGGAGGTTTGGAAATCTAACTTAGCTCTTCCTTGTTCTGTATATACTAACCAAACTTGATTGCTGTTTTCAGGATTTACATCGGCCTCTTTTAAAATATCAATTACATCATTATAGGTTTGCGCTCTAACCGTAGCTGGGTTTGCAATAATATCTTGTAAAGCTTGTCGTAGGGCATTATCTGCTAAACCTTCTAAAGAGTCGTAATAACCAGATGGTTGTGTACTTGCAACAATTCCATATGTTGGATTGGTAGGAGTACCCCAAGGAGCAACCACAAAGTCGTTATCTACTACTCTCAACTTAATAAAATTGTTGTAGGGAATGTACGGAGTAGTTAGGTTTTCAAATTTGATAATTGGCTCTTCATCACCTTCATCTAAAATATCATCAATTAAAGTAATGCTTGTAGTTACAGAATTTTGACCATTTAAAATAGTTACAGAAGTATTTCCAGTAAAATCAGCAGTGCTAAACCCACCATTATCTAATGTAAAATTAAAATTATAATCTCCAGTTACATTTTGTTCCGTTGTAAAAGTAATATCAAAAGAATCTCCTTCATTAAACTGTGTTTGGGTGGTCGATATTGTAATTGGATTATAAGTAATGCCACTCCCGTCATTTAAAGCTCGAGGAGTTGGACTAACAGATGAATAGGTTACATTGCTACTCATGTCAACAAATCGCTGAATAGAATTGGTGTTGTTACTAGATCCTTCGTTTATTTGTTCTGTAAGACCTAAGAGTCCCATTAAAACAGTATCGTCAGCGTCAGCAGTATCATAAGCTAGAGCATCTATTAAGTTGGTTTGAGTAGCTAAAGTTCCTTCCGGAAAATCAGTACTACTACCTAAGTATACCGCAACAGCATCGGCCCCATTTTGTATTACATTACTAGCAATGACCAATTGTGGAAATGGGTTAACATTATCACTGCCTATTAATAATAGTCCATTATCATCGGTAGTATAGCCGTCTAAATCTATAGTAAAGTAGCTTGAGTCTGCTCCAGAAGTAGATCCGTTAAAAAACACGACAACATAACCATCTAAAGAAAAATTTGGAGTATCAGATTTTAATTCTAAAAATTCTTTGTCGTCTACACCAGGTGTATCACAATCTAATTCATTAATTACAATCTGACTCATTAAAAAATGACTAAAGAAGAGAGTAAAAGCTAAAGTAATTGTATTTTTCATAAAGGAAACTTTTACACAAAGGTACTAACTTATAATTATTACATAGTCTTAAAGAATTGAAGCTAGATTACTTAGTACTAGAAAAACAATTATTGTTCTTATACATACTTAACAAAGATCGGCGAATATTTTCTTTTCTATTTATAATAAAATTGAACATCTATTTTATTAAATTTGCTACCCTCATAATAGAGAATGAATTATGTTAGAAAGATTACAGATAGTAAAACAGCGTTTTGATGAAGTATCAGATTTAATTATCCAACCAGATATTATTTCAGATCAAAAGCGTTATATTGAATTAAATAGAGAGTATAAAGATTTACGATTGATGATGGAAAAGAGAGATCAGTACATCGAACTCGTAAACAATATAGAAGAGTCTAATGAAATTATAGCTGATGGATCTGATGCTGAAATGGTAGAGATGGCTAAAATGCAGTTAGACGAAGCAAAAGCACAATTACCAGCTTTAGAAGATGAGATTAATGTCTTGATGATTCCTAAAGATCCTGAGGACGCTAAAAATGTTGTGGTAGAGGTACGTGCTGGTACAGGGGGAGATGAAGCAAGTATATTTGCAGGAGATCTATATCGTATGTATACTAAGTATGCTAGTGATAAAGGATGGAAAGTAGAGGTTGTAAATTTAAATGAAGGAACTTCTGGAGGATTTAAAGAAATTATTTTTGAAATTTCTGGAGAGGATGTTTACGGAACCATGAAATATGAGTCTGGTGTACACCGTGTGCAACGTGTACCGCAAACAGAAACTCAAGGTAGAGTACATACATCTGCAGCAACTGTAATTGTTTTACCAGAAGCAGAAGAGTTTGATGTAGAATTGAATATGCAAGAAGTACGTATTGAACGTACTACTTCTACAGGACCAGGAGGTCAGTCTGTAAACACTACCTATTCGGCAATTAAATTACACCACGAACCTACAGGTATGATTGTTAGCTGTCAGGATCAGAAATCATCTCATAAAAACTTAGAGAAAGCTTTAAAGGTATTACGTTCTCGTTTATACGAGTTAGAGTTGGCTAAGAAGCAAGCAGCAGATTCCGCTACTCGTAAGAGTTTAGTTTCTTCTGGAGACCGTTCTGCTAAAATTAGAACTTACAACTATCCTCAAGGTCGTGTAACCGACCATAGAATAGGATTAACCCTATATGATTTACCTAATATTGTAAATGGAGATATTCAGAAAATTATAGATGAGTTAATGATTGTAACCAATACTGAGAAGTTAAAAGCAAATTCAGACTCTATTTAATACATTATAATTCCCGCTATTGGCGGGAATTTTTATATAAATGAAAATAATCATATTCATATTATTTTTTATTTCTGTCTTTACAAGCTGTAATAGGGTTGGTAATCAAATTGTACAGCCAGTTTCTGTTGATGAAATAAAAAGAGAAACTAATGATTTAGATGCTCATCAAGCAAATAAAGAGGTTACTGATATGTGTATTTTTGATCAATCAACTCAAACAGATGATTTTTTGAAAGGCATAGAAGAGTTAAAGGGGTATGTTTGGGATAATAATAGTAAAACAGCTATTAAAGAGTTATCAGAAGACAAAGTAATAAGCATTTATAGGGAAGGATGTGATGAATTGTTTTTAGAGACTACAATCATATTGAACAATAAGAATGAGTTTTCAAATGAATTAATTAATCAGAATATTATCAAAATAGCTAAATTATTTCCTAATGAGTATGAAGAAGCTTTGGTAAAAGATTGTTTAAACACTAATTGTCTAAGCATTACTAAAGAGAGCCCTAGTAATTATTATGGAAACTTTATGAGGTATGAATTATATGAATTATTAACAGTTTACGTAAGAATTGAAAATAATAAAATTCATATAACTCTAGGTACGTATTTATAGCTTAAATTTTATATAAATAAGAATGACAACACAACAACTAGTAGAACAGATAAAGGCTAAAAAATCATTTTTATGTATTGGTTTAGATGTCGATTTAAATAAAATCCCAAAACATTTATTAGATACTGAAGATCCTATTTTTGAATTTAATAAAGCTATTATAGATGCAACACACGATTTATGTGTGTCTTATAAACCTAATACTGCTTTTTATGAAGCTTATGGTTTAAAAGGATGGAAAGCTTTAGAAAGGACTATTAATTATATAAATGAGAAGTATCCAGAGATATTTACTATAGCCGATGCTAAACGTGGTGATATTGGTAATACTTCTACTATGTATGCTAAAGCATTTTTTGAAGATTTAGCGTTCGATTCGGTAACTGTTGCTCCTTATATGGGTAAAGACTCTGTTGAGCCGTTCTTAGCTTTTAAGAATAAGCATACCATTATGTTGGCTTTAACATCTAATCAAGGAGCTTTTGATTTTCAAACCTTAGACGTAGATGGAAAAGAATTGTACAAGCAAGTTTTAGAAACATCTAAATCGTGGCAAAACTCTGAAAACTTAATGTATGTTGTTGGAGCTACTAAAGCGGAGTATTTTACGGAGATTAGAAAAATTGTACCTAATAGTTTCTTATTGGTTCCAGGAGTTGGAGCTCAGGGAGGAAATTTACAAGATGTGTGTAAATATGGTATGAACGATAATATAGGTCTATTAATTAACTCTTCTAGAGGAATTATTTATGCTGGGAATGATGAAAATTTTGCAAAAGCTGCAGCAGAAAAAGCTCTAGAGTTACAACAGCAAATGTCTGAGGTATTAAGTTAATGATGTAGTATTTTATGAAGATAATTATAGATCAGTTAAATAGAGAAATAAATCTACAAGATACTCCTAAAAGAATCGTTTCGTTAGTACCTTCTCAAACCGAATTGTTATTCGACTTAGGTTTAGAAGAAAGTATAGTAGGAGTTACTCGCTTTTGTGTACATCCTTATCATTTAAAAAAGACCAAGAAAATAGTAGGAGGTACTAAAAAGGTGAACTATACTAAAGTAAAAGAGTTACAGCCCGATATCATTCTTTGTAATAAGGAAGAAAATACTAAAGAAATGGTAGAGGAGTTAGAAAAAATAGCTCCTGTTCATGTTTCAGATATTTTTACTTTAGAAGATGCACATGAATTAATTGGTCAGTATGGAGAGTTGTTTTCATGTAGAACTCAATCTAGACAAATGCAGCAAAAGCTACAGTTTTTACAGGATGATTTTCAAGAATTTATAAAAGATATCAAACCTCAGAAAGTAGCTTATTTTATTTGGAGAAATCCATGGATGGTAGCAGGAGGCAACAATATAATCAATCACTTATTAGAGCTTAATAAGTTTGAAAATATTTATAAAGATAAACCTAGATATCCAGAAGTAGAGATAAAGAAAATTAGATTAGAAGGAGATCCAGATTTAGTTTTTTTATCTAGCGAACCTTACCCATTTAAAGAAGAGCACGCTTTTGAGATAGGCAGATTTACCCACCATGCAAAAACGGTATTCGTAGATGGCGAAATGTTTTCGTGGTATGGCAGCAGACTACTAAAAGCCTTTGATTATTTCAAAGCTTTACATAAAAGAATAGCTGTAAACAAATAAATTTAGTTACCGAACTTAATTCGATTAATTTTTTCTTTAAGTCTTTTAGCTTTAAAAGCTGCAAAATCACTTAAAGAACTATCAGTATACTTAAAATTATAAGCTTTCTCTACTAATCGTTTATACTTTTCTTCTAATTGTTGCGTGTATGTTTTTAATTCTAGTGTAGTTGGCATTGTATATTTAATTTTGGTTGCTTAAATATACGTAATATTCTAAAAATCAGCTAATTGAAATTTGTTAAAAATAGAAAATTAGTTAAAATATGTTAATGAGTAAGTAAATTTAAGTCTAGAATTTTATCTTTAAAAAGATATAAATCTAACTCTTAAGTAAAATGAAAAAGCTATTTGTTTTTTGCCTAACTCTTTTTAGTCTGTGTTTAAATGCTCAAACAGATGGGTGCAATTGTTGTACAGAGAAGCATCAAGAATTTGATTTTTGGGAGGGTTCATGGGAAACATTTACTCCAGATGGTAAATTAGCAGGAACTAATGAAATTGATAAAATTCAAGATAAATGTATTTTACGAGAAAACTGGACCAGTGCTAAAAGTGGATATACAGGAACGAGTTATAACTTTTACAATGTTCAAACAAAACAATGGGAACAGATCTGGATAGATAACCAAGGACAAAGCCTACACTTAAAGGGTAATAGAAAAGGAAACCAAATGATTTTAAATAGCGAAGCTATGAAAGATCGAAAAGGAAATACGGTATACAATAGAGTTACTTGGACAAAGAATGACGACGGAACTGTAAGACAACTTTGGGAGTCTTCATCCAACCAAAAAGGTTGGAAAATAGTTTTCGATGGCTTATATAAAAAAGGAAAAGCCAAATAAGCTTTTAAAACTCAAAAAAGAAATACGTTACGGCAGCCCATTCTTTTTTGATGCCTTTAGCATAACCTATAGTACTTCTGCTACTGTTTTGAACCGTTCCATCATCTTTAATATAACCAATGGTAGAACGGCTACTGTTCTGAACAGTACCATCACTTTTAACATATCCTACTGTTGAACGACTGCTATTTTGTATGGTACCATTGTCTTTTATATAACCAATAGTAGAACGACTGTTATTTTGTATGGTTCCATTACTTTTTATATACCCAACAGTAGAACGACTACTGTCTTGTATAGTACCATCGCTTTTAATATATCCAGTTGTACTTCTACTACTGTTTTGTATGGTTTGTGACTGCATAAAAGAAAAGCTAATTAATGCAACGATAAGTAAGAATGTTTTTTTCATAATTAAATAGTAAGAATTATTTTTTAAGCCTTAATACAATTTCTCCGCTGGCTTCATGAGTATATTCTTTAATGATATTAAAACCATATTGAGAATAAAAGTTTCTGCCAATTTTATTTTTTTTGAATACTTCAACTTCTAGCTCATTATTAAAAGAACTAACATGATTTACTAGTTTTGTGCCAATACCTTTTGAAAGATTTTGTGGTAATACAAACAAACCTCCAATTTCATTATTGATCATACTAATAAATCCTAAAATACCAATATCATTTTCATAAACCCAAGTTTCAGAATTAGGAATGTAAATAGTTCTCATTGCTGTTTTTACCTTTTCAACAAATTCATCTTTTAAAAAAGGATGAGCTAAAGTAGAAGAGTTATACCATATTTTCATGATTTGTTCTAAATCTTCTTCCGTATGTTTTCTAATCATATTTTTTTACTTATGAGATAAATTTTAGATCAGCTAATTTTTAATGTGAATAAAGATAATAACTAATTATTTAAACATTCAATTCTTCTACTTCAATACAGTCGCCTGCAGTTAATTGGTCAAGCCAAATTTTACCAATACGAACACGTACTAAGCGAAGGGTAGGGAAGCCAACAGCAGCACTCATTTTACGAACTTGTCTAAATTTACCTTCTGTTACAGTAATAGAAGCCCAACTGGTTGGACCGTGTCTTTCTTCTCTCACTACTTTTGCTGGAACTTCGAAAACAGGAATAGGATCTAATCGTTTGGCTTTACAAGGCAAGGTTTTATATTTTTTACCATTGATTCCAATTTCTACTCCTAACTTTAGTTGTTCTATAGCTTCATTGGTAATAATTCCGTCTACTTGTATATAGTATTCTTTTTCAACTTTTCTACTCCTAACATACTCGCTTACTTTTCCGTTTGTTGTGAGCAATAAAAGGCCTTCAGACTTTTCGTCTAGTCTACCAATAGCCATAGTGCCTTCAGGAAAATTGTATAAAGAGCCTAATAGTTTTTTATTCTTTCTTGTTTTCTGGTTGGTAGTAAACTGAGATAAACAACCAGAAGGTTTATGAAGTATAAAATGACGGTGCTCGCTCATTAATTTAGTTCTTTCGCTAGGTATTTAGCGGTATAGCTATCTGTTACTTTTATAATTTCTTCAGGTGTTCCTTTTGCTAGTACTTCTCCGCCACCTTTTCCTCCTTCAGGACCTATATCAATAATATAATCTGCTAGTTTAACAACATCTAAATTATGTTCAATTATTAATACAGAGTTTCCTTTATCTACTAACTTTTGTATTACTTCCATTAGGACTCTAATATCTTCAAAGTGTAACCCAGTTGTAGGTTCGTCTAAAATATAAAAAGTATTTCCGGTATCTCTTTTAGATAATTCGGTAGCTAACTTTACTCGTTGTGCTTCTCCACCAGAAAGGGTAGTACTTTGTTGTCCAAGAGTTATGTAGCCTAGGCCTACATCTTGAATGGTTTTTAGTTTCCTGTATATTTTAGGGATAGGTTCGAAAAAAGAAACAGCTTCATTTATGGTCATGTTCAATACATCAGAAATCGTTTTTCCTTTATATCGAATCTCTAATGTTTCTCTGTTAAAACGTTTACCTTGGCAGGTTTCACAATCTACATAAACATCTGGTAAGAAATTCATTTCTATGACTCTTAACCCACCTCCTTGACAGGTTTCACATCTGCCTCCCTTTACATTAAAGCTAAAGCGTCCAGGTTTGTAACCTCTTATAGCCGCTTCCGGAGTTTTGGTAAATAAGCTTCTTATTTCACTAAAAACACCAGTGTAGGTTGCTGGGTTGGAGCGAGGTGTTCTACCAATCGGACTCTGGTTAATATCTATTACCTTATCTATATGTTCTAAACCTTTAATGCTTTTGTAAGGCATTGGTTTTTTTACAGCATTGAAAAAATGAGCGTTTAGAATAGGGTAAAGAGTTTCATTAATTAAAGTAGATTTTCCACTACCTGATACTCCAGTAACACATATTAATTTTCCTAAGGGTATGTCTATAGATACGTTTTTTAAGTTGTTGCCAGTAGCTCCTTTTAGACTTAATTTTTTGCCATTCCCTTTTCTTCGTTTTTTAGGGACAATAATTTCTTTTTGTCCGTTTAGGTATTCAGCAGTTAAAGTATTTTCTTTTAGTAAGGATTTAGGTGTTCCCTCAGATATAATAGTACCTCCATTTCTTCCAGCAAAGGGACCAATATCTATAACATGATCTGCTTGTTCTATCATGTCTTTATCGTGTTCTACTACTAAAACAGAATTACCAATATCTCTTAATTGTGTAAGAGAATTGATTAACTTTTCATTGTCACGTTGATGCAGACCAATACTTGGTTCATCTAAAATGTATAATACACCAACTAATTGAGAGCCTATTTGAGTTGCTAAACGAATACGTTGAGCTTCTCCACCAGATAAAGTTTTAGAGCTTCGATCTAATGTTAAATAGTTCAATCCAACATCTAACAAAAATTGAGTACGATCTTTAATTTCTTTTAGTATTTCTTCTGCTATTTGAAATTGTTTTTTGCTTAGTTTTTTATCTAGAGAATGAATCCATTTAGCCAAATCGACTACATCCATTTGAGCTAATTCAGCAATATTTTTATTGTTAATTTTAAAGTTTAAAGCTTCTTTTTTTAATCGACTACCATTGCATACCGAACATACATTGTTGTCCATATACTCCTTGGCCCATCTTTTTATAGAGTTAGAGTCACTATTATAATACTGGTTATGAATAAAAGGTTTTATACCTTCAAAATCGATACTATAGTTTTTGGTTACACCAACTGTTTTAGACTGAATAGAAAATTTTTCTTTACCTCCATGTAAAATAACGTCTAATGCTTCAGAAGGTATTTTTTTAATAGGGTCTGTTAATTTGAATTTATATCGTTCAGCAATATTTTCAAGTTGCTTAAACATCCATGTTTTTTTTTGTTCTCCTATCGGAGCAATACCTCCATTTTTAATAGATATAGAATCATCTGGAATGATTTTATCTATGTTAACTTCATATAGTCTACCTAAACCATTACAATGATTACAGGCTCCTTTAGGCGAATTAAATGAGAAAGAATTAGGCTCGGGATTTGGATATGAAATACCAGATGTAGGACACATCAAATCTCTTGAAAAATAACGAGCATCTGTGGTATCGTGTTCTATTACCATTAGCACATTATTACCATGATACATGGCAGTCGTTATAGTTTCAGTTAAACGTTTTTCGTTATCTACACCGTCAGCAATTTTTAATCGATCTATAACGATTTCTATATCGTGAGTTTTATATCTGTCTAACTTCATTCCTTTTACTAAGTCACGAATTTCTCCGTTTACTCGAACCTTAGTAAAACCTTGTTTAGCAATATTTTCAAACAACTCTCTGTAGTGACCTTTTCTAGATTTTATAACAGGAGCAACTACTACAATTTTCTTATCTAAATAATCAGATAAGATAAGCTTTCTAATTTGTTCATCAGAATAGCTAACCATTTTTTCGTTAGTAACGTAGCTATATGCATCAGAAGCTCTTGCAAAAAGAAGTCTTAAGAAATCATAAATTTCTGTAATTGTCCCTACTGTAGATCGAGGGCTTTTGTTGGTCGTTTTTTGTTCTATAGCAATAACAGGAGATAGGCCGTCAATTTTATCAACGTCTGGTCTTTCTAAACCACCCAAAAATTGTCTTGCATAAGCAGAAAAAGTTTCAATATACCTACGCTGACCTTCTGCATAAATAGTATCAAAAGCTAATGATGATTTTCCAGAACCAGATAACCCAGTAATAACTACTAGTTTCTCTCTAGGTATTTTAACATCTATATCTTTTAAGTTGTGAGCCCTTGCCCCTTGAACTTCTATATATTCTTCTGTTTTTGCCATTTTTTTAGGAAAAGAGCAAAGATAATCATTTGTTGTTTAGTTATGAGCGTAATCAAATCTTTGATAAGAATATTATAAAACCAATTGTGCATTTTTATCTATGATTTAATTTTGTTTAATATTTTTTAAAAAAAGTTAAACAAAATAATTATATTTGTACTAAACATTATAAAAATGAAGTTTTTACGTTTACTACTCTTATTTCTATTATTAAACTTTTTAGCACTAGGTGTTGGTGTTGTATTAATGAATTCTGGTCCTACAAGTAATTGGTATTTAAGTTTAAATAAAGCACCATGGACTCCTGAAAGTTGGGTTTTTGGTACTGCTTGGACTTTAATAATGATATTCTATTCGGTATACATGACTAAATTATCATTAAGCTTCAAGAGTATAAACAAAGCAATCATTAAACTATATGGTTTACAGTGGTTTATGAATGTGATTTGGAATTATTTGTTTTTCAATCAACATTTAGAAGTATTAGCATTAGCTGATATTGTTTTATTGTGGTTATTGGTAGGTTATTTTACGTTTAATTATTTAAGAGTTGTAAAGACCTATACAGTATTTATAATTCCATACCTGATTTGGTTGACAATAGCAACTAGTTTGAATCTTTATATAGTATTAAATAATTAAAATAAGTTATGGCTAAAGAAATAGAAATTGACGATAATAAGATAGTAGAGTTGTATATGAATGCTTGTTTACTGAATAAAGATAATTTAAGCTCAGTTTATGCATTTTGTAATTATTATGAATTTGAAGAATCTAAATTTTACGAGTATTTTACAAGTTTTGAAGCTCTTGAAATGCACATTTTTAAATTGTTTTTTACTCAAACTCAATCGGTATTAATGAACTCTAAGCAGTATGAAGCTTATGATCCAAAACATAAATTACTTAGTTTTTACTATACTTTTTTTGAGCTTTTGACTGCTAATAGATCGTTTGTTGTATTGAAACTTAAAGAAAGTAAAAACAAGCTTGAAATAATTAAAAAAATGCAATCTCTAAAGGAAGCTTTCAAGCTCTATGTAAAAGAGCTCGGAATAGAAAAAGTAGATTTTAAGAATGATAAAATTAATAAGCTACAAGATAGTAGTATGTCTAATTTAGCTTGGCTTCAGTTGATTTCAATATTAAAGTTTTGGATAGATGATACTTCTACAAAGTTTGAAAAAACAGATGTCTTTATTGAGAAGTCTGTTAAAGCTGGATTTGATGTAATGAATATTGCTCCAGTTAAAAGTGTTTTTGATTTAGCTAAGTTTTTATGGAAAGAGAAAGGAGCAATGTCATAATTTTTTACATGTGATAATTGAAACTATAAATGTAGTTATATGAAATCAATAAATAAAATACCGACTTCTAAGATAGAGCGAGCTTCTAAATTAATATCTACGGGTGTTAAAGTGGGAATTAATTATGCTAAGTATTATGGTGAGAGAATTGTCAAATCTGAAGACGAAGCAAAAGAGAGCTTGAATGAGTCTAATGCAGAAGACATATATGATGGTTTAAAAACGTTAAAAGGTTCTGCCTTAAAAGTGGCACAAATGTTAAGCATGGAAAAAAATATTTTACCAAGGGCTTACGTTGAAAAATTTTCATTATCGCAATTTTCAGTACCACCATTATCACCACCTTTAGTAATTAAAACATTTAAAAACTATTTTAAGAAAAGTCCTGAGAATTTATTTGATACATTTTCTGCAGAATCAGTAAATGCTGCAAGTATCGGACAGGTTCATAAGGCTAGTAAAGAAGGCAAAGAATTAGCGGTTAAAATTCAGTATCCAGGAGTTGCAGAAAGTATATCTTCAGATTTAGCTATGGTTAAACCAATAGCAATTAAAATGTTTAACATAAAAGGTGAAGGGTCTGATGAGTATTTTAAAGAAGTAGAAGATAAGTTAATTGAAGAAACAAACTATAAATTGGAATTAAAGCAAAGTCAAGAAATAGCCAAGTTATGCAGTGTTATACCTAATTTGAAGTTTCCAAATTATTATCCTAACCTATCCTCAGAAAGAATATTGACTATGGATTGGATGAATGGTGTACATTTATCTGAATATACATCTTTAACAGATAATACAGAAAAAGATAATACAAAACTAGGGCAAGCATTATGGGATTTTTACATGTATCAAATGCATGTACTTAAAAAAGTTCATGCAGATCCGCATCCAGGAAACTTCCTAGTTTCTGAAGATAAAGATTTAATAGTTATTGATTTTGGTTGTATGAAAGTTGTTCCAGAAGAGTTTTATGTCCCTTATTTTGAATTAGCTAAAAAAGAGAATATTCAAAATCCAGATTTTTTTGAGTCTAAATTATATGAACTTGAAATTTTGAGAGAGATAGATTCTCCTGAGGAGAAGGTGTTTTTTAAGGCATTATTTCATGAAATGCTATCATTGTTTACCCAGCCATTCCATTCAGAAGTGTTTGATTTTTCAGATGAGAGTTTCTTTGGAAAAATAGCAGATTTAGGACAAAAGTATTCTAAAAGTACAGAATTAAAGAAAATGAATGGTAATAGAGGTTCTAAACATTTTATTTACATAAACAGAACTTTTTTTGGGCTGTATAATCTCATGCATGATTTAAAAGCTAAACAAATAAAGATTAATAATTTTAAAACATATTAATGCATTTTACCAGGCAAGACATAGATAAGTTAGATCATATTTACAAAATAAATTTTGTGAATAGCCTTAGTGGTTATAAATCAGCAAATCTTATTGCTACGAGATCTTTTGAAGGTATTTCAAACGTAGCTGTATTTAGTTCTGTTGTGCATTATGGATCAGCACCACCAATTTTAGGTCTTGTTTTACGACCTACTACAGTACCTAGAAATACATATAAAAATATTAAAGATACAGGTGTGTATACGATTAATCATATAGCTCAAAATATGGTTGAAGATGCACATCATACTTCAGCTAAGTATCCGTTAAACGTGTCTGAGTTTTCAAAGACCAAGTTAGAAGAGGAGTTTAGAAACAATATTTTTTCTCCGTTTGTCAAACAAGCTCCTGTAAAAATTGCTATGAAATTCTTAGAAGAGTATTTTATCAAAGCTAATGATACAATTCTTGTTCTAGGAGAAATAACAGATGTTTTTGTAAATGATGACATGTTAGCTGAAGACGGCTTTTTAGATTTAACAAAATCACAAATAGCTTCTATTATAGGTTTAGATGGTTATGCCATATCAGGTTCTAATACACGATTAGGATATCAGCGACCAATTCTAAAGTAATAGGGAATAAACAACAATATATTATGAATGTTTTAATAACAGGTACTACAGGTTATATAGCAAAAAGGCTCATACCAATTCTATTAGAGGGAGGTCATAAGTTATATTGTTGTGTGAGAGATTTAAGACGTATTCCCGAGGAGTTTAAGGTAGAGTCAAATATTACATTTATTGAAATTGATTTCCTAGACACCTCTCATAAAGCCTTACCAGTAGAGATCGATATAGCTTATTATTTAATTCATTCAATGTCTTCTAGTTCATCAGATTTTATGAGTTTAGAGAAGACTTGTGCAGTAAACTTTAAGACATTAATTTCACAGACATCATGTAGGCAAGTTATTTATTTAAGTGGTATTGTAAATGATAAATCATTATCTAAACATTTGTCTTCTAGATATAGAGTAGAAGAGATTTTAAAATCTTTAGATTATGGATTAACAACCTTTAGAGCTGGAATAGTAGTGGGTAGTGGAAGTGCTTCTTTTGAAATTATAAGAGATATTGTAGAAAAACTACCGTTAATGATTACACCTAAATGGTTGAATACAAAGACTCAGCCAATATCAATTAGAGATGTCTTGCAATATTTGATCAAAGCACTTGATAATACTTCTCTTTTTAATAAGTCATATGATATTTGTGGCCCCGAGGTTATGACTTATAAAGATATGCTCTTAACTTTTGCAAAAGTTCGCGGTTTAAAGAGAACAATAATTACATTACCTGTACTAACACCTAAGTTGTCATCTTACTGGTTATATTTTGTAACATCCACATCATTTAATTTGGCTAAATCATTGTTAGATAGTATGAGAGTAGAGGTTATAGCTAAGCCGTCTAATATTAATAAGATACTAGGGGTTAAACCAATTTCTTATGAAGAGTCTGTAGAATATGCATTTCAAACAATAGCTCAAAATGAAGTAGTATCTAGTTGGAAAGATGCATTGTCTAGTGGTGTTATTACAAGGCAATTATCACAATATATTCAAATACCAAAATACGGGTGTTTTAAAGATATAAGAACATTTAATGTAGAAGATTCTCAACGTACTTTAAATAAAATATGGAGTATTGGAGGGCAGACGGGGTGGTATGGATATAATTGGTTGTGGAAAATTAGAGGTTATGTAGATAAATTATTCGGAGGAGTTGGGTTAAGGAGAGGTCGAACTAATAAAAGTTCATTAGAAGCAGGAGATGCTGTAGATTTCTGGAGAGTATTATTAGCAGATAAAAAAGATAAGCGTTTGTTATTATTTGCAGAAATGAAGCTGCCCGGAGAGGCATGGTTGGAGTTTAAACTTATTAAAAACAAACTTTACCAAAGAGCTGTGTTTAGACCCAAAGGTATTTTTGGAAGATTATATTGGTATTTAGTATTACCATTTCATGCTTTTGTATTTAAAAAAATGATTAAGTCACTTGCTTTAGACAAATAGAATTGAATAGGAATAAGAAAAAATATTGCCAGAAAAAGATTGTTTTCGGTGTGGGAAACCTTTTATATGGAGATAGAAATGGGTGAGAGACTGGGAAAATGTAAAATATTGTAGTATAAGATGCAAAAACAAGACATAACAATAGTTTGGTTAAAACGAGACCTTCGTTTACAAGACAATGAAGCTATTTTTAATGCTGTTAGTACAGGGTTAAAAGTACTGTTTTTATATGTTTTTGAACCAAGCTTATTAAATGATAAACACTATTCACAAAGGCACTGGAATTTCATTAAAGAATCTATTCATGATATTAATTCCAGATTGAGTCAATTCAACTCAAAAGTTCTATCTGTCAAAGGAGAGGTAATTCCTGTATTCAATATGCTACTATCTAAGTTCAATATTAAGTATGTTTTTTCACACCAGGAAACAGGACTTAAAATAACATTTAAAAGGGATAAAAATTTCAAGCGCTACTGTAGAAATAACTTGATTGTATGGAAAGAAAACGTTAACAATGGTGTCTTTAGAGGGAGAAAAAATAGAAAGGATTGGGTTGAAGATTGGAATGTCTATATGAATTCTCAACAATTCACTTACAAATTAAACAATAGGCTTATTGAATTAGATGTGATAGATGATATAGAAACTATTATTGATGTAGAGAAATTATTAATAAAGCCAATAGGAGTTTTTCAAAAAGGAGGAACTTACACTGCTAAACTTTACTTGAAAAGTTTTAAAGAAAACAGATATATAAATTACGCTAAGTATATATCTAAGCCTAATGAGGCCAGAATTAGTTGTAGTCGTTTATCTCCATATTTTGCTTGGGGAAATCTTTCGGTTAGACAGGTTTATCAAGAGTTTAAAGAATTTAGACCCATATCTAAAAACAAACGTTCTATAGATTGTTTTCTATCCCGTCTGCGCTGGCAAGCTCATTTTATTCAAAAATTTGAAATGGAATGCGTCATGGAAGAGGTTAGTATTAACAGAGGTTTCCATAAATTGAAAAAAGATATATCAGAAGTTTACCAGCTTGCTTGGGAGGCAGGAAAAACAGGCATACCTATTATTGATGCCTGTATTAGATGTTTAAAAACAACAGGGTATTTAAATTTTAGAATGAGGGCAATGGTTGTATCTTTTTTTGTACACAATTTATGGCAACCTTGGCAAGCAGCATCAGCTTTTTTATCTAGACTATTTTTAGACTTTGAACCTGGAATTCATTTTCCTCAATTACAAATGCAATCAGGGGAGGTGGGTGTAAATACCATAAGGATTTACAATCCGATTAAAAATGGTTTAGATCACGATCCAGATGGTACCTTTATTGACAAATGGGTTCCAGAGCTTAAGCATTTACCTAAACCTTTTAAGCATGAGCCTTATAAAATGACAGTATTAGAACAGAATTTTTATGACTTTAAAAGAGGTGAGGATTATCCAGAACCTATAATAGATGTTAACACATCTAGAACAAAGGCTGTAAAAATTATGTGGAATATGAAAAAAGATGATGAAGTTGCCAAAGAGAGTAGTAGGATTTTAAAAAAACATGTTAATAGATGATTTTATTTAACACAACAAGAACGGAGGAAGATGATACTTTATTAATTAATGAGTTAGTAGGGAAACCTTTTTCATTTTTTGAAGCGATCAAAATGGGAGGTGTTGGATCAGGACGTTTTATAATAGAGTCTGCCAGTAGAGGTTTTTACAGCGTATTGAAAACACCATCAGATTTAAACTACTTAAATATAGAACTTAGACCGATGGGTGTCATATTGCATTTCACTCAGCAATTAAAGAGGTATGCTTGGGTCATTCCATATAGAAAATTGGTTATCTATAACACAAAAACTTTTGGGTTGCATTCGGATAATATTTTCTTAGAACTAAGAAAAAATCAATTGTTTAAATCTAATATGCCATTTATAGAAAAAATGTTAAGCATGAGGTTAAAGTATTTAAATAAATATAAGTTTTATGACAGACCTAGAAATTGATAGAATAATAGAGATGGCATGGGAAGATCGAACAACTTTTGATTCTATAAAAGTTCAGTTTGGATTAAAAGAGCATGAAGTTATAAAACTAATGAGAAAGGAACTAAAGCCATCTAGTTTTAGATTATGGAGGGCTCGTGTTCAAGGAAGAAAAACCAAACATCTAGCTAAAAGAGGTTTTGATATAGGTAGGTTTAAATGCACAAGGCAGAAACAAATCACCCATAATAAAATAAGTAAACGATAACATGCTTAATAGATTAGCCATAACAAGAAAAGAGCATTTTAATGCAGCTCATAGATTGCATAACCCAAAATGGGATTCCAGTAAAAATAAAGAAGTTTTTGGAAAGTGTAACAACCCCAATTATCATGGACATAATTACGAATTATATGTTACCATTATAGGTCAAATTGATACAGATACAGGTTATGTAATTGATACCAAATTATTATCTAAAATTATCAAAGAAGATGTTTTGGATGTTATGGATCACAAAAATTTAAATCTAGACGTAGAATATTTTGAGTCTATAAATCCAACTTTAGAGAACATAACTGTAGTAATCTATAATATTTTGAGAGGTAAAATAGATGAAGAGTTAGAGATTAAAATTAAACTTTATGAAGCACCAAGAAACTATGTTGAATATCCATACACAGCCTAATAGTTTAAATGGTTATACACCTGATGAAATTGGTGACGATCATTTATACACAGGGATAGAAACTCCAATGAAGCCAAATGCGTTTCAATTGTCTGATGAGGAAAAGAAAAAGAAAATAGAAGCTCTATTTACAGAGATAATGGATGTAATGGGTTTAGATTTAACTGATGACTCACTTTGCGGAACACCGAAACGTGTAGCTAAAATGTATATAGATGAAATTTTTTCTGGATTAAACCCAGCTAACAAGCCTAAAATAGCATTGTTTGACAATAAGTATAACTACAATCAAATGTTGGTTGAAAAAAACATACAGTTTTATTCAAATTGTGAGCATCATTTTGTGCCTATCATAGGGAAGGCCCATATAGCTTATGTTTCTTCGGGAAAAGTAATAGGGTTATCTAAACTGAATAGAATTGTTCAATACTATGCAAAACGTCCTCAGGTACAAGAACGTTTTACGAATCAAATAGCTAGACATCTAATAGATGTTTTAGGGACTAAAGATGTTGCAGTTATTATTGATGCTAAACATTTATGTGTTTCATCTAGAGGTGTAAAAGATGATTCTTCTGAAACGTTAACCTGTTACTATGGAGGGCAGTTTAATAGTCCAGAAAAAATTGTTGAACTTCAAAATTATTTACGATGAGTATTGCAATATTGTTACAAGAAGCTATTGAGTTTGAAAAGAATTATAAGTCGTTTAGATCTAGAAATGAAAAAATAGTAGCGTCAAAAAGAGCCAAATCACTGATTTTATCGATTAATGAATTTCATAAAGTAACTAAAGATGAATCTTTAATGGAGGTAATGAAGCGAATTACTGTAATTAAGCAAAAATTAGAAAAAAGATTGAAGGGAAGACCTTTAGCATAATTTAAAAAGTATCAAAAATGAAGAATATCTTAATTATAGGAGGTAGTAAGGGTATAGGTGCAGCAATAATTGAAGAATTAAAAAGTAGTTGTAATATTATCAATATTAGTAGATCTTTTCCAAAAGAAATTAATGGTATAACACATTACTCTTTAGATGTTTTAACAGATTCTTTACCTGATATTGATAGCCTAGATGGCTTAGTTTATTGTCCGGGAAGTATCAACCTAAAAACGTTAAGTCGTCTTTCATTAGAAGATTTTGAAAATGACTTTAGAATTAACGTATTAGGTGCTATTAAGGTACTTAAGCATTATGAAAAAAGCTTAATGAATGCTGAAGGAAGTGTTGTTCTTTTTAGCACGGTAGCAACAAGATTAGGTATGCCTTTTCATTCTAGTATTGCTGTAAGTAAATCTGCTATTGAAGGGTTAGCTAAATCTTTAGCTGCAGAACATGCTACTAAAGTCAGATATAATGTAATAGCACCAACCGTAACTAATACAGAACTGGCTACTAGGTTATTAAGAACAGAAAAACAACAAGATAGTATCAAAAACAGACATCCTTTGAAGAAATACCTTCAACCTTCTGAAGTAGCTTCCCTTGCAACATATCTATTATCAAATCATTCTTCAGCTATATCTGGTCAGGTTTTTCCTTTAGATGCTGGAATTACAACTTTAAAATTATAATTATGAAAGCATTATTGTTAATGTGTTTGTTCTTAACTTTTAACTCAGAGATTGTTATTTGTGATTTCACTTCACTAAAAGAAACCAATAAATGGTACCAGACGAGTGATGATGTGATGGGAGGAATTTCTAAATCTGAAATGTTACATAAGAGCGAAGGAGTTGGTGTTTTTACAGGAGAGGTTTCTACAGCTAATAATGGAGGTTTTGCTATGACAAGACTTCCTGTTGATATAAAATTAACCAATAAGGTAAAAAAAATAGTTTTGAGGGTTAAAGGAGATGGAAAAATGTATCAGTTTAGAATAAAAGCCAATTCTGGTCAGCGTTACTGGTATGTTTATAAGTTTTTAACAACCACAGAAATGGAAGAAATTGAAATTCCGTTGGAAAAGTTTTACCCTTCTTACAGGGGGTATAGACTTAATAAAAACAATTTTTCTTCAAATACCATCAAAGAGATTGGCATATTGATAGGAAACAAAAAAAGTGAAGATTTTAAATTAATTATAGATAAAATATCAATTAAATGAAAACCAGAATTATATTACTGATAACCTTATTAAGTTTTTTAGGAAACGCGCAAACAAACAAATCATTTTATAATATAAAAATTACTGAAATTTCTGGAGAAACTATAGATCTAAATATGTTTAGAGGTAAAAAAATCTTATTTGTAAATGTGGCTTCTCAGTGTGGTTTTACCAAACAATACAGTGGCCTTCAAAAGCTGCATAATGATTACAAAGATAAACTTGTAGTTATTGGTGTGCCTTGTAATCAATTTGGGGCTCAAGAACCAGGTACATTATCAGAAATTAAAACATTTTGTCAAGCAAATTTTGGCGTTGAGTTTCTAATGACAGAAAAAATTAATGTAAAGGGAGAAAATCAACACGAGCTGTACAAGTGGTTAACATCTAAAGAAAAAAATGGTGTTAAATCATCGTCAGTGAAATGGAATTTTCAAAAATACCTTTTAGATGAAGAGGGTAAATTATTAGATGTATTTTATTCAGAAACAAAACCTAATAGCGAAAAAATTATTAAATACTTAAACTAACTTATTGCAGTTTAATTGAGATGAATAAATCAAAGAAGCAAGATCAAATCGTATTTAATGAAGAAAAGCAACAATATGATGCTTTTTTAAAAGATTATATTACAGACATCTCTGGCCCTAAAATAGAATTACCCGACGTAGTTTCATGGAAATCCAATAATATTTACACTGCCAACAAATATTTTATTTCAGGTTTTGAAGATATTAAAAAGTCTTATGATACTTTAATGGAAGTTTATCAATACAATGCAATGATTTATGAGGCTAAATATAGTTTTGAACCAATCGTAGGTAACGTTTATCATGTATATAAAAAAAGTGATGGTACAGTCTTCTTATCGATATTGCAGCCTAATGAATGTAACTTTAATTATGTAGGATCTTTTAGATTAAATTCAGATAAAGTATGGAAGAAAATAGAAAGAAGATAAAGTTCTTAAAACATTCAGGTATATATACACTAACTACAGACCAAATATTAAATGTTTCTCTAGAAAAAGCTTGGGATTTTTTCAGTTCACCTGCTAATTTGCAGAAAATAACTCCGAGTCATATGGGTTTTAATATAACTTCAGATGTAGATAAAAAGGCTTATGCGGGTCAAATTATTACCTATAAAATTGGACTTTTACCGGGTATTAAATCATCTTGGGTTACAGAGATAACACAAGTAAAAGACAAGCAGTTTTTTATTGATGAACAGCGATTTGGGCCTTACTCAATGTGGCATCATGAACATTGGTTTGAATCTACAAGCGATGGAAAAACACTTATGAAAGATAAAATTTCATATAAAATTCCTTTTGGTCCTCTAGGTCATTTGGCTCAAATAATATTTATTAAAAAACAATTAGCTACAATATTTAATCATAGATATAAAACATTAGAAAAGTTATTTAATGAGTAATAAAGTTTCAATATTTTGGTTTAGGAGAGATTTAAGATTTGAGGATAATGTAGGACTGCATTATGCGCTCAAGTCTTCTAATTCGGTTTTACCTATTTTTATTTTCGATACTAATATATTAGATAGTTTACCCAAAGACGATCATAGGGTATCATTGATATACGACCAGCTATCTAAATTAGATTCGATACTTAAAAAATACAATAGTTCGTTAAAAATACTAAAAGGTAATCCATTAGAGCTTTGGAAAATGCTATTAAAAAACTTTTCTATTGATGAAGTTTACACAAATATAGATTTTGAACCGTATGCTATAAAGAGAGATGGTGAAATTGAAAAACTGTTATTACAATCTCATATAAAATTCAACAAACATTTAGATCATGTAATATTTAATCCGAATCAAGTTTTAAAGAACGACGGATCTCCTTACACGGTCTATACACCTTTTAAAAATAAATGGTTAGCAACATTTAATCCTGAAACTAACCTATTTGATTATAAACCAAATTTCACAAAGTTTACCCGTATAGCTTTTGAGTTTCCAACTAGAAATAGTTTAGGTTTAGAAGAAAGTCCTATTAAAATAAAACCATATAATTTTAGTCAATTAGAGGAATATGAAACTACTAGAGATTTTCCTAGTATAGATTCTACATCATATTTATCACCTTATCTAAGATTTGGTATGGTTAGTATCAGAAAAGTAGTTGGTCTTGCCTTAACCAAAAATGCTACTTTTTTAAGTGAACTAATATGGAGAGAATTTTTTATCCAAGTTTTATATCATTTTCCCAAAGTTATAACCAATAACTTCAGGTCCAAATATGATGCAATACCATGGAGGAATAATGAGCAAGAGTTTATTAAGTGGTGTAAAGGAGAAACAGGTTATCCTTTGGTAGATGCAGGTATGAGAGAGTTAAATGAAACAGGATACATGCACAATAGAGTTAGAATGGTTACTGCTAGCTTTTTGTGCAAGCATTTATTGATAGATTGGAAATGGGGTGAAGCCTATTTTGCTAGTAAATTATTTGATTTTGAATTAGCATCTAATAATGGTAATTGGCAATGGGCTGCTGGTACAGGATGCGATGCAGCTCCTTACTTTAGAGTTTTTAATCCAAGTATGCAGCTGAAAAAATTTGACAAACAACTTATATATACTCAAAAGTGGGTAAAAGATTATAATGAGTTAACATACCCTAAGCCAATTGTTGAACATAAAATGGCTAGAGAAAGGGCTATAAGTACTTATAAATTAGCAATTCAGTAATTTTGTTTAACTTTTTTTTGTAAAAGTTAAACAAAATGTATTATCTTTACATTGCTAAAAAAAATATTGCTATGAAAAAATTAATTAAAAATTATTTATTACTGCTGGTAGTAGGACTATTAACAGTGTCATGTTCAAACGATGATGACTCATCATCTACACCTGTATCGAATACTATTGCTGACTTTGTTAGTAATAATTCTAATTACAGTTCTTTAAAAGCTGCTCTAGACAAAGCGGGTTTAACGAGTGTTTTAGCAGGATCTGATTCTTTTACGGTTTTTGCTCCAGATAATGATGCATTTAGTGTCTTTTTATCTGCAAATGGTTTTCTTACCCTGAATGATGTACCCGATGCCGTACTAGAACAGGTCCTTTTAAATCACGTTGTTTCTGGTGTTAATATGTCTTCTAGTCTATCCACTGGTTATGTAAAGACTTTAGCAGAAGAGAGTACTACATCTAACAAAATAGATATGTATATAAACACTTCTTCTGGAGTTCAGATTAATGGAGATGCTCAAGTTGTACAAGCAGATATTTCTGTAGATAACGGAGTAATACATGCAGTAAACAAAGTTATAGGTTTACCTACAGTAGTTACCTTTGCTACGGCAGATTCGACATTTTCTACTCTAGTAGCTGCTTTAACTAGAGAATCTAGTTTTACTTATGTATCAACCTTAAGTACCGGTAATGGAACGAGTCCAGCACCGTTCACTGTATTTGCACCAACTAATAATGCCTTTGCAGACCTGTTAGTAGAGTTAGAGGTTTCTTCTCTTAATGATATTGCAACTGCTACCTTAGAAGCAACTTTAAATACACATGTTGTAGGTGGAGCAAATATATTATCTAATACTTTAACTAATGGAATGACTGTTACAACTTTAGGAGATACATTTACAATAAACACTACTTCAGGTGTAACGTTTACAGATCAGAATAATAGATCTGGTAATGTTATAGTTGCAGATGTACAATCTGCAAATGGAGTGATTCACGTAATTGATAAAGTAATTCTACCCCAATTGAATTAATTTATTTAGTTAGTTAGAAATGTGCATTGTGTTATCAATGCGCATTTCTTTATATTTATAAAAAATAAAAGTTTTGAGTCATATAAGATCTGTATTTAGTATTAAAGACCTTGAAAATTTTTCAGGTATAAAGGCACATACTATTAGAATATGGGAGAAGCGTTATGAACTATTGCATCCAGAAAGAACCGATACTAATATTAGATATTATTCATTAAAAAGTTTAAAAAAGTTATTAAACATAGCTTTGCTTAATTCAGAAGGGCATAAAATATCTAAAATAGCTAAGTATGATGAAGCAGTTTTTGAAGAACATTTAAGAGAGGTTGTAAATAATAAGGTAAATAAAACACAGTTTATAAATGAGTTGAAAATTGCAATGCTAAATTTTGATGTTCTTTATTTTGAAGAGGCATACCTAAGAGTAGAAAAAGTAATTCCCTTTTCAGATATTTTTAAAAATTATTTTATTCCTTTTTTAGGTGATATAGGTTTGTTATGGCAAACAGGCTCAATTAATCCTACTCATGAACATTTTATAAGTAACATTATTAAGCAAAAAATTTTAATTGAAACACATAGGTTGCAACTCAAAAAAATAGAGAAACATGATAAATTATTTGTTTTGTTCTTGCCTTATGATGAAATTCATGATTTAGGTTTAACATATTTACATTATGAGGTCTTAAAACTTGGTTATAAATCAATAATGTTAGGCCCATCAGTACCTATAGATTCGTTAAAATCTTTTGTTAACGACAATCAAGAAGTAAACTTTATTAGCTATTTTACGGTTGAACCTCCACTGGATAAAATTCCTGAATACTTGACAGAATTTGAAACAAAAATATTAGAAGATAAAAATGCCAACTTCTATGTTTTAGGAAAGCAAATAACAAACTTAGATACAAGTATAAGTATGCCAAAAAGAATTAAGTTCTTTAGTTCAATAGATGATATAATGGAATTTTTAGAAGAATGATATGAAAAAAGTGTCAATTATAGGTTCGGGGTTTTCATCAATAGCTGCATCGTGTTATTTGGCTAAGTATGGTTTTGATGTAACTGTATATGAAAAAAATGATAGCATTGGTGGTAGAGCTCGTCAGTTAAAAAAAGATGGTTTTACTTTTGATATGGGACCAACTTGGTATTGGATGCCAGATGTTTTCGAAAAGTTTTTTTCTGATTTTAACAAAAAACCTTCTGATTATTATTTGTTAAATAAACTCAATCCTGCTTATTCTGTTTATTTTGATGTACAAGATTATATCACTATAGTAGATAACCTAGAAGAGATAGCTACTACTTTTGATGAAATAGAAAAAGGGAGTGGTAAGAAGTTAAAAAAGTTTATCAATCAAGCTCAAAATAATTATGAAATAGCGATTAAAGATTTAGTTTATAAACCTGGGGAATCAATTTTTGAATTAGTTACTCCCAAAACTGTTGGTAAATTAAATCAGTTTTTAAGTACTGTTTCTAAAGATGTTAGAAAAGTATTTAAGAACAAACGCTTGCAAAGTATTCTGGAGTTTCCGGTGTTATTTTTAGGAGCTAAGCCGTCTAATACACCATCTTTTTATAACTTTATGAATTATGCAGATTTTGGTTTGGGTACATGGCATCCAAAGGGAGGGATGTACGAAGTTGTAAATGGAATGTTAAGTCTTGCTAAATCTTTAGGTGTAGAGTTTAAAGTTAATTCTGATGTTCAAAAAATAGCTGTAGTTAAAAATAAAACAGTAGGTATTTGGGTTAATGACTATTTAATAAAATCTGATATTGTTTTGTCTGGAGCAGATTATGCTCATACAGAAAAGTTGCTTCCAGAATCTAAGCGTCAATACAATGATTCATACTGGAATAAAAAAACTTTTGCTCCTTCATCGTTGTTATTTTATGTTGGCTTAAATAAACCTATTAAAAATGTAGATCATCATACTTTGTTTTTTGATACAGATTTTGATGAGCATGCAAGTAGTATTTATGATGTACCCGAATGGCCACAAAAACCATTGTTTTATGCTAGTTTTCCAAGTAAAACAGATAATTCAGTAGCTCCTGAAGGAAAGGAAGCAGCGATTTTTTTGATTCCTTTAGCCCCAGGAATTAATGATTCAGATAATATTAGAAAAGTTTATTTTGAAAAGATAATTAATAGACTAGAAGTACTTACTAAGCAAAAGATACAAAAGGATATTTTATTTGTAGAAAGCTTTGGTGTAAACGATTTTGTAAACGATTATAATTCATATAAAGGAAATGCTTATGGATTAGCGAATACACTTTTACAAACAGCTTTTTTACGTCCAAAATTGAAAAGTAAAAAAGTAGAAGGGATGTATTTTACAGGGCAGTTAACTGTTCCTGGACCGGGGGTGCCACCTTCGCTTATTTCTGGAAAGTTATCAGCTGAACTAATAAAAAAATATGAACTAAACTAACCATATTATGAAATCTATTTTTGATGATGTTTCATTCGAAACCAGTAAATTAGTTACAAAAGAATATAGTACGTCCTTTTCTCTAGCCACCAAAATGTTAGGGAAAAGTATACAACAAGATATTTATAATATTTATGGTTTCGTTCGCTTAGCAGATGAGATTGTAGATTCTTTTTTAAATTATGAACAAGAAAACTTGTTCATTGATTTTGAAAGACAGCTTTATGAAGCTATTGAAAACAAAATTAGTTTAAACCCAGTTTTAAATGCTTTTCAAACCACTTATCACAAGTATAGTTTATCCTTAGAATATGTTCAAGCTTTTATGAAAAGTATGAGGTCCGATTTGCAAAAAAATACTTATCATACCAAAGAAGAGTACGAAGATTATATTTATGGTTCTGCAGATGTGGTTGGGTTGATGTGTTTGCAAGTTTTTGTAAAAGGAGATCAAGAAAAGTTTGAAGCACTTAAATATTCAGCAATGCGATTAGGTTCGGCTTTTCAAAAAGTTAATTTTTTGAGGGATTTAAAAGAAGATTACGAAAATTTAGGAAGAACGTATTTCCCTAATACTAATTTAGATCAGTTAGATGAGTTAAGTAAACAAGAGCTTATTTATGAAATAGAACAAGACTTTAAAAAAGGTTACCAAGGTATTGTAAAGCTACCTAAAGAGGCTAAATTCGGTGTTTTTGTCGCTTATAGATATTACAGACAATTGTTAAAAAAAATAGCTAAAACCCCAGCTCTAGAAATTAAGAATACTAGAATAAGAGTAGCAGATTATAAAAAAATTGAACTTTTAACTAGAAGCTATGTAAAATATCAGTTAAATTTACTCTAAAAAAATGTTTTTAATTATTAGTTTTTTGATGAGTTTTTACAATAATGAACCAATCTATGTAAAAGAATTTCATGAACTAAACTCTAAAAAAAAGGAGCTAGAATTTATAGAAAAATATCATAATAATACTGATGTTAGTATAATAGCTTATGTTGTTTCTATAGAAATGAAGCAAGCAAAATATAAGTTTTTTCCTTGGGATAAATTAAAGATATTTAATGATGGAAAACTTAAATTGGAGGAATTAATACTTGATAACCCAAATAATATTCATTTGAGATATGTTAGATTATTAATTCAGGAAAATACACCATCATTTTTAAACTACAATTCTAGTATTAAAAAAGACAAAGATTTTATTAATAAATTATTACTAATAGAAGATAGTACAGATTATTTAGATAAATATATTTTAAAGAATACATCATTATGATCTATATATTATATGGCATAATTACTTTTTCAACTTTTGCAATTATGGAGGGCATTACTTGGTGTACTCATAAATATATTATGCACGGGTTAGGTTGGTATTTACATGAAGATCATCATCAGCCAGGTTACAATCATGTTTTTGAAAAGAACGATGCATTTTTTGTTGTATTTGCCATACCAAGTATATTGTTATTTTATTTTGGTATTAGACCTGAACTTAATTATTTGTTTTTCATTGCATTGGGTATTCTATTTTACGGAATTGCTTATTTTTTAGTTCATGATGTTTTGATTCACAGAAGATTTAAATGGTTTGATAAAACTAATAATAGATACTTTAGAGCAGCGAGAAAGGCTCATAAAATACATCATAAGCACCTAGGTAAAGAGGATGGAGAATGCTTTGGAATGTTGTTTTTTCCTTACAAATACTATAAAGAGGCAAAGTAATGAAATACCTTTATTTATTATTAAATTTAGGATCTGTTCTTGTACCATTTATAGCTAGTTTTCATCCTAGGCTTAAATTTTATAAGAAGTGGAAATTGCTTATAATATCTCTATTTATAACAAATATTATTTTTATTCCTTGGGATATTTGGTTTACCAAAATGGGAGTATGGGGCTTCAATCCAGATTATTATTTAGGAGAGAAAATATTCGAATTACCTATAGAAGAGTGGTTGTTTTTTATATGCATTCCTTATGCTTGTGTTTTTATGCATTACTCACTGTTAGAGTTGTATCCTAAATGGACATATTCTAAAGGCTTAGGAAACATTATTACACTGGCATTATTTTTAATGTTTGCGTTGTTATTAGTATTTAATTATAATAAATGGTATCCATTAGTGAATTATGGTTTAGCAATTGTAATATTGATGATTGTTTATTTTAAAAATAAGTCACTTCTTTTTCAGTATTATAAAACTTTTTTGATAATGTTAATTCCATTTTTCTTAGTTAATGGAGTATTAACAGGCACAGGAATCGATAAGCAAGTAGTTTGGTATAATAATAATGAGAATTTAGGGGTTAGGATTTTAACGATTCCATTTGAAGATATTACCTACGCTTTTTCATTAATTCTTCTAAACCTAATACTTATAAAGTTTCTTGAAAAGAAATGTTTTTAAGCTCAAGTTGTTTTTATTCTTTCGTTAAAAAATAACTTTATACTTCTATTGTTAGATTTCATTTATTTGATTTTTAATTGTTTAAATGAAAAATAATCTACCTCATTTTATCTATTTATATACATCCATAAAGCTTTTTTGGAGTTAACTAGTAGGGTTAAAATCTTCTTTTTTGTTCTATAAATATCTAAGCAGAGTATCTTCTTAGTAATTTAATAGACGAGAAATTACAACTCAAAACAACCCCTTTTACCTTAACAATTTAATAGATAAACCATTAAAATCGATCATTATGAGAAAGCTTAATTCGTATTCTGTTACACTAGTATTGCTAATAGTAGTAGCATTAATTTCCATGAGTTTTAAGTTCAAACCTGTAATTAAATCTTATGATGATTTCCTTCCTCAAAAAGTATATTCTGTTACATATGATTTTTATATAAAGAGTAAGAAGGGGAAGAAAATTTTTGTAAAATCTTTTTTACCTATAGATAATGATCGTCAAAAAATAGAGAAAATCGTCAATAAGTCTAAAGGAATGTCTTTCGAGATTAAAAAAGATGAAAATGGTAATGACAGAGGAATATGGAGAAAAAAGAAAAAGAAGAAAGCATTTAACACAATTTCTTATTCTTTTCTTTTTAAAGGAAAAGCAATTAAATATAATATAGCCGATGATTTACCTGTAGAGAATATTTATTATACAGATAGTAAGTATTTAGCTCCAGAAAAATATATGCAGGTTAACAATCCAAAAATAACTAAGCTAGTAGATTCTTTAAGTAAAGGAAAAACAGATCTTAAATCGTTATTAAAAAGTTACTACGATTTTGTAAACAACATACCATCTGCACCAATTAGAGATTTAACAGATGCTGTAACAGCTTTAGAGCAAAACCAGGCATCTTGTAACGGTAAGTCAAGATTATTGGTTACTATTTGTAGAAACAAAGGAATACCAGCAAGGTTAGTTGGGGGAGTAATATTAGAAAGTATTAAAAAGAGGACTTCTCATTTATGGACAGAAATTTTTATAAAGGATAAGTGGGTTCCTTTCGATGTGTTAAATGGTTACTTTGCTTATTTACCTGCAAATTATATAGAGCTATATAGAGGTGATAAGTTTTTGGTAACACATACACCAAATGTTTTGTTTGATTATAAATATGATATAAAAGAAATAAATCATATACCATACGTAAATGTTACCGGTAACGAAGCTATAATGAATCACCCAATCTCTTTTTGGAGGCTTTCTAAAGAAGGTGTAATGTCTGATAATGTATTGTATTTCTTTTTATTGTTACCAGTAGGAGGGTTAATTGTAGCACTGTTTAAAAACGTTATAGGATTAAAAACTTATGGAGTATTTTTATCTGTTTTAATAGCTTTTACACTAACAAATACTGGCTACTTTACAGGAATGTTGTTGTTTTTATTAATGATATTTATTGTAACTCTAATGTCTATACCTTTAAATAAATGGGGCTTACTTTATACGCCAAAAGTAGTTGTTATTTTAACGAGCGTTATTTTTATAATATTAAGTTTAATTAATATAGGTATAGCATATGAAGTAGAGTGGTTGGTAGCTTTAACTTTTTTTCCAATCATTATTGTATCTATTATGGCAGAGCGATTTAGTAGAGCTATAATAGAAGAAGGACATAAAAATGCTTTAAAAACAATGCTCCAAACTTTAGTTGTAACCTCATTTTGTTATTTAGTTTTTTCATCGGTTATAATAAAAACTGTATTACTAATCTTTCCAGAAATTATATTAATTATTCTAGCAGTTAATTTAATGCTAGGAAAATGGATAGGACTACGTTTAACAGAATATAGAAGATTTAAATATATTCTAGATTAATTACTAATTATAACTCGTAAGTAATATGAACTTATCAAATATATTTAAGAGAAGCCTAACTAATAATTTTAGTGCTTTGGGTATTAATGAACGTAATGCATCATTAATTTATCCAAATAATGATAGAAAGAATTATAAGTATGCAGACGATAAAATTTTAACTAAATCTATTCTAGAAAAGCATCAAATAGCCTGCACTAAAACCTATGCTATTATAGAACGTATTGGTGGAATACAAACCGGTTGGGAAAGTGTTCAAAAGTATGATAAAGTAGCTATTAAACCAGCTAACGGAAGCGGTGGTGGTGGAATTAAGATTTTAAGAAAAGACACTAATGGTAATTGGATTAGCAGTGGTAAAGTGGTGTCTAACGACGATATTTATTTTCATATGGCTAATATTATTATGGGAATTTTTTCTTTAGGCTCTAACGATAGGGTAATTATAGAGGAATGTATAGAACCCCATAGTTTTTTTCAAGAAATTTACCCCCAAGGAGTTCCAGATTTTAGAGTTATCTTATTAAAAGAAAAACCTCTTTTGGCTATGCTAAGAGTTCCCACAGATAAATCTGACGGTAAGGCTAATTTACACCAAGGAGGTATAGGAATTGGTATCGATATGGAAAGAGGCGTTTTAACTCAAGGTTATGATGGTAAATCTTATTTTGATAATCATCCAGATAACGGAAATCAAATATTAAATAAGCCAATACCTCTATGGGAAGAAGTCTTAACTATAGCAAAAAAAACAGCTAAATACTTCCCGTTAAATTATTTAGGAGCAGATATTGTCTTAGATAAAAACCATGGACCATTAATTTTAGAAATTAATGTAAGACCAGGTTTAGGAATACAAATGGCGAATAAAATAGGCCTAAAAGAAATTTTACAAAAAACAAATGCAAACTGGTAGGGTTTTAAAAGTTGCACCTGTTTCATTAGTATAACCCCTTAAAAAAATAGTATGAAATTCCAAAGATCTCCATTCCCGTATGTAATTGTTTTAGCAACTATAATTAGTTGTGCATTTTTTTCAAATCTTACAGTAGAAAAAAACTTTGAAAAGCCTATTACGTATTCTATATCTAACGATATAAATAATGTTACAGATATAGTATCTAATTTTCAAAAAGAGAATACAGAACCTGTTTTATTAACAGATGCTAGTTTAAGTAAATAAGCTCTTTTCTAAAACCTAATAGTAAGTATTTTGATTTTATCTGATTACTAATAGGTAGATCTCCATTTTCTCATTTTTACCCATAAATATTTCAACCAATTTCTTATGAAAAACTGTCTGGTTGCATTTATAATGCTCTTTAGTAGCATTAGTATAGCTCAAATAAAAACTAGTATTATATATTTTTCTGGTTATGAGAAAAATATTAATAAAAACCCAGATCTGTTTTTAAAAGTAGAAAATACTTTGGTGGATGATGATTTTATAGATGATGAGTTGTTTGATGATGAGCTACTTGAAAACATAGTCGAATCAAATTATTATATAGAAGAACATACTACTCTGAGAGAAGATAGACTTTATCAAAATAGTTTTTATTCAGATTTAAGAGCAAAGATTAGTTATAAAAAAGAATGGAGGTATTCAGATTTTAAGTTTAGTTTAACTCCTAGGTCACGATTCTTCTATACACAAGAGAAACTAAACCATTTTATTATACCTGGTAAAGTATTATATTCATTTGACATTTTTAAAAATATTAAATGGGAGAATAATGTATCTTTTGCTTACAAAGAGCGAAAAGGGTTTAATTTAGATGAAAATGAGGCTCAAGTTCCTTTAGGCTATCTAGATGTTACTGGTAATAGTATATTTCACTTTAAATTATTTAAGCGTAATAAAAACTTTCTTGCATTTCATTTTGGTAAAAGAGACTTTGAGAATACTGAAAAGAAAAGTATTTATTACATAAGGTATGGTGCAGAAATTAGTAGCAAAAAACGTTTTAAAATCCGCTCTTTAACCCATTCTTACGGTTTTAATGCTAGATTTAGTAATAGAAATTATTCAATTTTAAAGAAAGGGAAAGAGTCTGAGTTAGTTTGGCAATATGCAACTCTAGGAGCTTTTTATAAAGCATACCTTACTAAGAAAACAGCTTTGAGTTTTAACCTAGATTATAATTTAAGATTAGATAAAACAAAAAATAAATTTGGTTATAAAGAATGGAGTCCATCTTTACTACTATCTTATAAAGCAAGAAAATACTCATGGTCACTTAGAGGGACAGGTATATATAGATCTTTTACTACTATAAAAGCTAGAGACAACGACAATAATAAAAGTCCGCTTGTATATAAGTATTTTAAAGCAAATGTAAATGGGAGTTATAAATTGTCAAAAAAAATATCTCTATTAATAGAAGCTTCTATTAATAATAGAGAGACTAATAATATAATAACTTCATCTTTAGCTTACAGAACTTATGCAAACTTTTACTCTGGTATAGGAATAAGCTACAAAATATAGTTATTTTGAACTGTTGGCTTTCTAGAGTATATAATAAAGGTGTTTTGTTATTGCTATTATTTACCTCTAAGTAGTTTGAACTGATAGGTACCAATAATCCCAATCTTAAACTAAGCTATTAACTTTTTTATTCCTTTAGCTAAAACAGTTGCGGCTTCATGATGATTTCTGAACCACAATTCAGGCTCAATTAATTCTACTTCAGAAATAGCTAAGTTATTATTATTGTCAATAATAACATCTACGCGAGCGTACATAGGTAATTCTGGACATGCTAATACAGCTTTTTCAGCAAAAGTTTTTTCTTCTGGAGTTGCTTCGTGAATATGAACACTACCTCCAAAATCATCTTGAACTCTAAAATCACCGGGTTTTGCTATCTTTAATACAGCATGAGTGTATTTACCATTCATTACCATAAAAGAGTATTCACCTTTGGTAACAATATTTTCCTGAAAAGGTTGTAGCATCATAGCTTCATTTGCAATGAGCTTTTGAAAAATGTTTTCGTGTTTATCTAAGTTGTTTAAATCAAGTTTATAAGTGTGTCTAGCTGCTCCAGAAATACAAGGTTTTAAAACTGTTTTTTTCCAACCTAATTTTTGATGCAATTCTAGTAATGAGGTTATCGTTCCTTTTTCTATAAAATGCGTTTCACAAACTGGTATTCCTTTTTCTTGAAGGTCTAATAAATAATGCTTGTCTATGTTCCATTGTATTGTATTAGCAGAGTTTAATAATATAGTTTCTGATGTTACTTTGCCTAACCAGTTTTCAAACTCACTGTATCTATCAAAATAATCCCATGTCGATCGAAATAAAATATATTTAGTACTAGACCAATTAAAACTTGTATCAGACCAACTTTTTCTGTCTGCTTTTAAGCCTTGCTTTTCTAAAGCTTCTATTACCAAACGGTCTTCTAATAAAACATTTTTATTATAGTCGTTTATTTCGGTAGGGTTGAGATACCTATCTTCTGTAACAACAACAACATCTATATTCTTCATGGTTTAAATTTTAAAATCAGTTGATCAAATATACAGTTTCCATGTCATTTCGTAAACAAACTTATCTATGATGATAAAATTTACTGATTTATTTATTTTGTAAATACTTAAAATTCAATTGAACTTCTAAATATTCATTTAATCGATTTTTAAAGTACCTGTTGTCGATTTTAAGAAAAAACCCACACGAACTATTAGGTTTATTTCTTAGTTTAAAAATAAAAAAACTATGAAAACCACAATTAGATTATTTTTTTGTTTAGCACTTCTGTTGCTTTCATGTGAAGATCATGAAGAGATAAAGTTAAACGATAAACAGGAAGAAAAATACAATTCGGGAGAATTTTTTGAAATAGAATCAATTGATTATCAAACAGTAAATGAACTAGATTCATCTAGTTCTCACGCCTCTAGGTGTAATGATTCAACAGTTAAGAGGTTTTGTTTAAAAAGAAAAATTTGGGCCGGTCAAAACATAAGAGTAGGTACTTTTAAGATCATTAAGCTTGAAGAAGGAAAATATAAAATCGTTTTTCGTTTAAGAGATAATTGGAAAGCTATAGAGAGTCATTTTTATATTGGAGATTGTAACTCAATTCCAGTAAACAATGCCAATAATCCAAAAATTGGAAATTTCCCTATAAAAAACACCTACCCATCAGGTACTAATAAAATAGTAATAATATTTAATACAAGTGTAGACGAATTTTGTGTTGCAGCTCATGCGGTAGTAAAGAAGGGGTGTGTTACAGAGACGGCTTGGGCAGCAGGAACACAATTTAATAACAATAATTGGGCAACATATGTATCTTTTGATGGGACTGACTGCGTGCCAGTTAGACCTCCAACAGATTCAGGTGGAACAGATTCAGGAGGAACGGATTCAGGAGGAACAGACTCAGGTGGAACGGATTCAGGAGGAACAGACTCAGGAGGAACAGACTCAGGCGGAACAGATTCAGGTGGAACTGACTCAGGAGGAACAGACTCAGGTGGAACGGATTCAGGAGGAACAGACTCAGGAGGAACAGACTCAGGAGGAACAGACTCAGGAGGAACAGACTCAGGAGGAACAGATTCAGGAGGAACAGACTCAGGAGGAACAGACTCAGGCGGAACTGATTCAGGAGGAACAGACTCAGGCGGAACTGATTCAGGAGGAACAGACTCAGGAGGAACGGATTCAGGAGGAACTGATTCAGGAGGAACGGATTCAGGAGGAACAGATTCAGGAGGAACAGATTCAGGAGGAACAGATTCAGGAGGAACAGATTCAGGAGGAACAGATTCAGGAGGAACTGATTCAGGTGGAACTGACTCAGGTGGAACAGGATCTGATGGAGATGCAGGAACTGGATCAGGTTCTGGAGATGCTGGAAGTGGTCAAGGAGATGGTAATGTAGATGTAGGTGGGCCAACAGGAGAATAGAATATTTAACCGATAAAAGCTACAAATCATGAAAAAAGTATTTAGAAGCATAGTATTCACCTTTTTATCTTTTACGTTTGTAACGTATGCTCAGGTAGGTATTGGCACAACAACTCCAGAGGCTAGCTCTCTTTTAGATATAGATGCTATGTCATCTGGAAATAATAAAGGAATTTTAATACCTAGAATACCCTTAACAGGTTCTACAGATACTACAACTATAACATCACCGGCTAATTCGTTATTAATTTATAATACCAACAATATTAGCGATGTAACTGCAGGATTTTACTATTGGAATTCAACTACAGGTATTTGGACCCGACTCTTGAACAGTCAAACGGCTGATTGGGCTAGGTTGGGTAACGCAGGAACCAATAGTGCAGTTAATTTTTTAGGAACCACAGATAATGTAGACATGGTTTTTAAAACAAATAACAATGAAGTAATGCGTTTACAATCTGGAGGAGAAGTAGCTATAGGTACTACTTCAGTATCTGGGGATAATTTTGTAGAGGTAAGAACTTCTGTTGCAGATATTGATGGAATAAGTTCGTATGTTACAGGAACTGGCGGAATAGGAGTGTACGGATCGTCTCCAGATTATTTTGGAGTTTGGGGAGTGTCAACCACTAATAATGGAATATATGGAAGTTCTGTTAGTGATGAAGGAGTTAGAGGAGTAACTTCGGCAGATGAAGATGTGACAGGGTTTCTAACTGCTGGGGTTTATGGCGGAAACAATAGCACTGGTGGCTCCTCTACAGGTATATTAGGAATAGCTAATGCAGCAACAGAAACCGTAGGAATTAGAGCCATTGCAGGAGGTACAACTTCTTATCAAGACGCTAGTGTAAATTCAATAGGTTTAACAACAAATGCTCCTGAACTAGCAATTTATGCTTATTCAGAAAACACAACGGGAGAGCGATATACAGGTCACTTTGTATCAGAGTTTGATAATAATGACTTAACTTATAACGAACCTAGGGCTCAATTGGCAGGATATAATCCAGATGGAGTAGGTCTTATTGGAAATGAAATGTATTATGGAGGGTATTTTTATTCAGGAGGTACAACATCTGGAGCCTATACATATGTAGGATCAAGAGAAAACACAGGAACTATAATAGCACCTATTTGGGTAAATCATAAAGTTATAGGTAATGGAGTTGTAAGTACAATTGTTAGAGGAGAAAAAGAGGATGTAACTATGTTCGCGCCAGAGGCTCCAGAAGTATTATTTACAGATAGCGGCATAGGAACTTTAAAAAATGGTCAAGCTTATATACAGTTAGATCCAATATTAACTAAAAATATTCATGTATCTAAAACCAATCCACTTAGGGTACTTATTCAACTTGAAGGTGAATGTAATGGAGTTTATGTAACAGATAAAACCGATAAAGGATTTCAAGTAAAAGAATTGAAGAAAGGTAAAAGTAATGTCAATTTTAGTTGGCATGTAATAGCTAATAGAAAAGATGAAATTAATAGTGATAATTCATTAACATCATACCAAGATTTACGATTTCCTATAGCTCCTAAGAGATTGTCAAATCAATTAAAAAAACACAATAAGGTTAAAAAGAAGAAAGAGATGAGGAATGAGAGACAATAATACAAATCCACCTGTCTAAAAAATCTTTTTAGAGAAATATTTATAGATAAAAATATAGTAAACTAGCCAACTCAGGTTCATTAATAGCTTAGTAATTGATTGAAATTAGAAAGTGTAAATCTTAGTTTTCTGGAAAATGTAAACTAATTAAATTTGTTAAAAAATATTGTAATTCATCGAATTTAAGATAAAACTTACCGTTTTGTATAATTTATTTCATAAATTAATGATTATAAATAAATTGTTCTAATGTTAATCAATTAAAAACCACGTAAAAATTTATGAAAAAAAAATGCCAAAAAAGTTAAGTACATCCCAATAAGACTGTAGTAGTGTTTTAATAAAAAAAAACCTATGGAAAAGATTAAAACACAAGTAATTAAAGAAATTTTAAAGAAAAGAAATGATGTCAAAGAATTGTATTTATTAAAAGGTTATGATAAAGCAGTTGATGACATAATGCAGGTATTAAAAGAAGAATTAATAGAAGATAATTATAACAAACCATCTTCGCTAGATTTAATAATTGATTTAGACTTAATTGAAGATAAAAATCGTAAATCTATAAGCAAAGAAAATGCAGTAAAGTTATTTTATTACAAATTAGGATGGGATAGAGGAAGTAGTAGGATGGCAGATTCTAATTTTAATAATAATGAATTGTTGCTAAAGAAAATAGTTTAATAATTATAGATATAATTATTAAAAAGGGCTACAATATATTATGTGTAGCCCTTTTTAGTTATCAGATAAGTATTTTTTTGTAAAAATTATCAGGTCTTCAAAAAACAAGGTAAACTCGTTTTCAAATTCATTGTAAAATTCTTTTAATTCTGTAACAGCTAGATTCATTCTAGAGTGATTATTGGTCCTTCTATTCATCCCCTCCAAAACTTTGGTAATACCATCTATACTTGCGTAAGAAAGCAACCAGTTATCTTGCATCATATACGGCATCATTTTTTTAACAGAAATAGGTAGTAATTCAAAATTATCTTCTAATAAATTGTAAAAATCATTTACGTAAATATGTAAAGGAATATCAGAATAATTCATCCAGTTTTTAGCTAAAAAATGATCATAAAGTATATCTACAATAACACTTGCATAATGTCCATAAGCTTTATAGAGTCTACGTTTACTCTGTTTTACAATTTCATGTTTGTCGGTAAAAGTATCAATTTGCCGGTGTAACAAAATTCCTTTCTGTATGTCTTTAGGGTAATTTAGATATTGCTTTCCACGAATACCGTCAGCAATAAAATTACCTATTTTTATTGCATTTTCTTCATTAGATAAATATATATGAGCTAGAAAATTCACGAGTTAAAAGTACAACATAATTGTTAATATAAATTTGATATATCAATCATTTTATAGCAAGTGATTCCCTTATATTTGTAATAAATCAAAAAAGAATGACATTAATAAAATCAATATCAGGAATAAGAGGTACTATAGGAGGGAAAGTAGGTGAAAATTTAACACCTATTGATGCAGTTAAGTTTGCTGCAGCTTATGGTACTTGGTTAAAGAATGATAGAAACAAAGATACATATAGAGTAGTGGTAGGGCGTGACGCACGTTTATCGGGTAATATGATTCAAGAATTGGTTATGAATACCTTAATAGGCTTAGGTATTCATGTAATTGATTTAGGTCTATCTACCACACCAACAGTAGAAGTTGCTGTACCGTTAGAGCATGCAGATGGAGGTATAATTTTGACAGCCTCTCACAATCCAAAACAATGGAATGCTTTAAAATTATTAAATAGTAAAGGAGAATTTTTAAATGGTGCCGAAGGAGCTAAAATATTAGAAATAGCTGAGAGCGATTCCTTTAATTTTGCCGAAGTTGACGATTTAGGAAAGCGTACAATAAATGATGCTTATATTGATATTCATGTAGATGAGGTGTTAGATTTAGAACTAGTTGATGCAGACAAAGTAAAAGCAGCAGGTTTTAAAGTTGTAGTAGATGGGGTTAATTCTACAGGAGGAATTGCTATACCAATGTTATTAGAAAGAATGGGAGTACATGTAGTTAAATTATATTGTGAGCCTACCGGACATTTTCCTCATAATCCAGAACCCTTAAAAGAACATTTAACTGATTTATCTGAATTAGTGGTTAAAGAAAATGCCGATTTAGGAATTGTAGTAGATCCAGATGTAGATAGATTAGCTTTTATGTGTAACGATGGTGAAATGTTTGGAGAAGAATACACCTTAGTAGCTTGTGCAGATTATGTGTTGAGTAAAAAAGGAGGGAATACAGTTTCAAACATGTCTTCATCTCGTGCTTTACGAGATGTAACCGAAAAGCATGGAGGTACATATGAAGCTTCTGCAGTAGGAGAGGTGAATGTAGTAGAGTTAATGAAGAAGAACGAGGCTATAATTGGAGGAGAAGGAAATGGGGGAATTATTTATCCGGCAAGTCATTATGGTAGAGATTCTTTAGTTGGGGTGGCTTTATTTTTAACACATTTAGCAGAACAAAAGGTGTCAACCAGAGAGTTAAGAGATTCGTATCCTAGTTACTTTATGAGTAAAAATAAGATACAATTAACTCCACAGTTAGATGTAGATGGTATTTTAAAAGCTATGGAAGAAAAGTATGCAAGTGAAGATATTACTACCGTAGATGGAGTAAAGATCGATTTTGCAGAAAATTGGGTACATTTACGTAAATCTAATACCGAACCAATTATTAGAATTTATACAGAAGCTAAGTCACAGGATTTAGCAGATGAGTTGGCTCAAAAAATAATGAACGAAATAAAAGAAATAGCTAATATATAGCTGTAAGTAATTGTAGAAATTACGTCTTAATTTAGTAACCAATTAATATTTATAACAATGAAAAAAATACTTTTAGTTGCATTAGCTTTTGCAACAGTACAATTTTCTTCTGCTCAGGTAGAAACACCACAACCAAGTCCAGCTTCTAAAATGGAGCAAAAAGTAGGTTTAACAGATGTTACAGTAAATTATTCTAGACCTGGAGTAAAAGGAAGAACAATTTTTGGAGATTTAGTTCCTTACGGTAAAGTTTGGAGAACTGGAGCCAACAAAAACACAACCATATCATTTTCTGATGATGTAATGATAGGAGGAAAAGAATTAAAGGCAGGAGAGTATGCTTTGTTTACAAAGCCGAATGCAGGTTCATGGGATATTTATTTTTACACAGACACTAACAACTGGGGAGCACCTAGAAAATGGGATGATGCTAAAGTGGCTTTAACAACTACTGCTAAAGTAGAGAAGTTACCGTTTAATGTAGAAACTTTCATGATTTTAATAACTAATATTAAAACAAATGGAGCTTCTTTAGAGTTTGTATGGGAAAATGTAATGGTAGAAGTACCATTTACGGTACCAACAGATAAAAAAGCTGTTGCTAATATAGAAAAGGTAATGGCTGGTCCTTCTGCCAACGACTACTTTGATTCGGCTACTTTTTATTATGATAATGGAAAAGACATTAACAAAGCTAAAATGTGGATAGAGAAAGCGGTTGAATTATCAGATAAACCAAGATTCTGGTATATACATACTCAGGCATTAATTTACAAAAAAGCTGGAGATAAGAAAGCAGCTAAAAAAGCAGCAGAGCGCTCATTAGCATTAGCTAAAGAAGCTAAGTACGATGCTTATATTAAGAAAAACGAAGACTTATTAAAGACTTTATAATCCTTGAATATTCTTTAAAAGAAAAGCCTCCTAAATTTAGGAGGCTTTTTTTGTTTTTAAGAACCTATATCAGATATAGAGCCTGTAGATATATTTTCTTTATAGAAACTCTGTATAATTATAGCAATAAAAATTACTATTACACAACCAATTAAGTTTAACCATAAGTAAGGCAAAGAAATAGTTCCATTGTCATCTAATAGGTATAACCCAATAACGATTACTTGAGTAATAATAGCAGCAATAAAAACAGCTTTAGATTTTACAAACTTAAAGAAAAAGGCTAGCAAGAAGATACCTAGAATATTACCATAGAATATAGAACCTATAATATTTACCAGCTGTATTAAGTTTTCAACCAGCGTACCAAAGCAAGCAAATAGAATAGCAATAACTCCCCAAGCAAACGTAAACCACTTGGTAGCTTTTACATAATGAGTATCGGTCTTTTTGTTTTTTTGGTTTCTTTTGTATAAATCTATAGTAGTAGTGGTAGCTAAAGCATTTAATTCACTAGCAGTACTAGACATTGCAGCACTTAAAATAACAGCTAATAATAAACCTATTAATCCAACAGGTAATTTGGTTAGAATAAAGTGTAAAAAGACATAATCTTTATCGTTAGCCTCAGCAGTTATGTTTGCTTTTTTAATTAGTTCTTTAGCTTCCAGTCTATAAGCCTTATCTAAATCGTTTAATTCTTTTCTTTTATTAATGTCACTGGTATTTAATGCTAAAATTTGTTGCTGATTGGCTTGATGCTTTTGTTCTAATATCTGATACTCATTAGCATATTGAGTCGCACTAATTTGTTCTTTTACTTCTGGATTAAAATGAATAGGTGAGGTACTAAATTGGTAGAATACAAATACCATTACACCAACTAATAAAATAAAGAATTGCATAGGCACTTTTAATAGCCCGTTAAATAACAGTCCTAATTGACTTTCTTTTATGGATTTACCAGATAAATATCGCTGAACCTGACTCTGATCGGTTCCAAAATATGATAATGCTAAGAAACTTCCTCCAATAATCCCACTCCAAAAAGTATATCTGTTTTCTAAATTAAAAGAAAAATCTAATACTTTCATTTTATCATTTATAGCAGCTATATCTATGGCTTCAGAAAAACCAACTCCTTCTGGTAAGTAATCTAATATCATGAAAAAGGCAATAAACATACCTGTCATGATTACAAACATTTGTTGTTTCTGAGTAACACTTACGGCTGTAGTTCCTCCAGAAACGGTATAGATAATTACTAGGGTTCCAATAATTAAATTAAGGAGTTTTAAATCCCAACCTAATATAGTAGAAAGGACTATAGCAGGGGCAAAAATGGTAATACCTGCAGCTAAGCCTCTTTGCACTAAAAACAGAACTGCAGCTAAGGTTCGTGTTTTTAAATCGAAACGTTGTTCTAAATATTCGTAAGCGGTGTAAACATTTAGTTTATGGTAAATAGGAATAAATACCATACATATAATGACCATGGCTATAGGTAAACCAAAGTAAAATTGAACAAAGCCCATCCCGCTATGAAAAGCTTGCCCTGGAGTAGACAAAAAAGTAATAGCACTCGCCTGAGTTGCCATTACAGACAGACCAATAGTCCACCATTTACTATCTCCACCTTTAATAAATTCTTTTACAGTTTTTCTTCCGCGTGTTTTCCAAGAGCCATAGCCTACAATAAAAGCAATAGTGCTTAATAAAATAACCCAATCTAATGTTTGCATATTAATTGTATAATGAGGTTATTAAATAAAACAATAGAATGTAAATGGCATTAGCAACGAGTACTAAAGTGTACATTTTTTTCCATTTGTATTGAGTCTTATTTTCCATTTTTTCCTAGTGATAAGATATTAGCAAATAATCGGTATGCACCTGGTACTCCAGCAGGAAACTCTCTAAAGAAACTTAATCCTGTATATATATAATTCCCTTTTCCGTATTTAGCAATTAATAAACTACCATCTTTTTTAGACTCCCCTTTATCGTGCATACTCAATATAGGAGTGAATTCTTTTGCCCATTTATTAGGGAAATACAATCCACGTTCTTGTACCCAACCTTCAAAATCTTTTTGAGTGATTTTATTAGGATAGTTTAAAACTTCATGGTCTTTTGCTAGAAAAGTAACAGGCGCATATTCATCGGTAACACGATCTCTAGATAAGGTAATATCGTAAGGAGCTAATTTATCAGTTTTTAATCGATGACGAGTATTGTATTGAACCACCATATTCCCTCCGTTTTTTACGTAATCGAACAGGATGTCTTGTTTATGAGTTAAGTTCTCTAAAACATTATAAGCTCTAATACCTACAACTATAGCATCGTATTTTTCTAATTGAGATGTATTATTAATGTTATCAGGAATTAGTTCTTCTACTTCATAATCAATATGTTCTAAACTTTCTACAGTAACATCTCCAGAGCCTTTTATATAGCCAATTAACTTACCTTTTGTTGTAATATCTAATTTTACCACTTTAGCTTTACTGTCTAGTAACACCGCTTGCTTAGGTATGTGATCGTAATCTATATAAACTAATTCTTTGTTGTAACTAGTGTTTTGATAAGTAAATACAGATTCAATAGCTCCTTCAGATTGAGTTTTACTAGGTGTAACCATAAAGTCAACAGTTTTGCTCATTCCTTTATTGGCAATTGTTAAATCAGCTCTTTCAGGTAGAGCACTCCAGCCTTCAGGAACTTTTAATTGTAATACGCCACTAATATTCTCTTTGTTAGCAAGAACTTCTACGCTAACTTTTTTAGCTTCGTTGTTATTAAAAATATATACATCTTCTTTTATAGATGAGGTTACTTCTGGTAAGACGTAAAACGGTTCGTAAATTTCTCCTTTTGCAGGGTCTGTATACTTATAAATAATATCTTTTTGAATGCTGATAGGAGTATCTAAAATGTTTAAGTTGAAGGTAGCTTTGGTAATTTTGTTTGTTTCTGGTAAGCCAATGTTTTTTATATTACTGACATGGTACATTCCTAATGTTCCTTCTTTATTAAGCCAATATGGTCCATTGGTATTAGCTGTTTTTGAAAGTTGATAGCTAACATCAATAGTGTTTTTTTTATTGAATTCTAAGGATAAACCTTGCTCAAAAGCTTGATCTAAAACATCTATTGAATTAAGCGTAATTTTGTTATTACTCCTATTAATAGCTTCAATTTTTAAATCATTTTTAGAACCCGGGTTGGTTATAGAAGAACTAGCAACAGCTTCTAAATACAATCCAGCACATTGTTCTATTATAAAAGAGATTTCTTTTGTTTTTTGAGTTTTCCAATGGTCATTGTTTAATTGCTGAATTAATTGATAGGCTTTTATTAATTCTGGTAAATGAATACTTGGTTTATTAAAATTAAAATTGTTCTCAACCTTATTAAGGATATCTCCAATAGCTTTACCACCTTTAACTCTAGACCAACTCGTGTTAATACCTTCAAATAAGTCATTGTTTTTTGGGTAATCTCCTTTCAGTAATTCTAAATATTCTAATTGTTCTCCTCTAGTTCCACTACTACCAAAACCTTGGCACTTATGCTGACTCCTACTAAGAGCAGCTATTTCGGTGTTAGATAATCCTTTAGAAGGGTAATAAACACCTATATCTGCAGTTACCATATTTGATTTGTCAGCTTTTTCAAATTTTTCTTTACTACCATAAAACCACCAAGATGTATTAAAGAAAATACGTTTGGGTTGCCATGTGCCTAATTCATTAGCTTGGTTAGGATAAACTGATGATTTCTTAGCCAAATCAAAAGCTTCTACACCTAACATAGCTGAGGTAGTATGGTGACCATGAGTTGTACCAGGACTTCTGTGGTCAAACCTATTTACTATTATATCTGGCTTAAATTGTCTAATAACTCTAATAACATCGCTTAAAACTTCTTCTTCGTTCCAAATAGCTAAAGTTTCATCTGGATGTTTAGAGTAACCAAAATCATTAGCTCTGGTAAAAAATTGTTCTCCACCATCTATATTTCTAGCAGCTAATAATTCTTGAGTTCGTAATACACCTAGTTTTTCTCTTAGTTCTGGTCCTATTAAATTTTGCCCACCATCACCTCTGGTTAAAGATAAGTATGCAGTTCTTGCATGTAGGTGATTGGATAGATAAGATATTAGCCTTGTATTTTCATCGTCTGGGTGTGCGGCTAAATACAAAACGGAACCTAAGAAGTTTAACTTTTTAATTTCGTTATGTATTTCTGAAGGATTAAGCTTTTTAGGTGCTTGTGCCCAAGATAATGAGGTTAATAAAATAAATAGGGCAGTGGTATAGTTTTTAAACATGGAATTAAGTTTGTGACTTAGTTGCTCAAATATATTAAAACTAACAGTTTTTTTAAGTTAAAATTCTAGTTATAAGCATCACTAAAAAAGGTTAATTATCAAAATAACCGTTTATTGTGACAACAAGGAAAAATTATTACACAACATAAAATGAATAGTTGACAACATTCATTTTATTTATCTAATAAACCCATATATATTTGAGGTATAATTACAAGAGTAATGATTGTTTTTAGTAACTAAGAACAAATTGTTTTTCAAGTAAATTTTAATATTGGTTAGTTTAGCACAACCCCTAGTCTTCCCCCAAACGGACTAGGGGTTTGTTTTTGCTTATATTTTTTAAAGTAATTGTAGCCTCTCAATTTTGGTTTGTATAACAAACTATAAGTAGCTTATAGCATTAAAAACAATTTGTTTATTAATGTAAGTTTACTATTAATTTGCTAAAAACTGGAATCAGTTTCTAGGAATAATGGTGTCACTATAGGGAGTTTTATGTATTTGTTTTAAGGTTTTAATGTTTCTTAATTGTTTGTTATGCAACATGTTGCAAGTGGTTTACAACATTTATTTAAAAAGAATCTAAATACTGTGTATATTTGAACTATAATAATAAGAACATAATTGTTCATATTCAGAAAAGCATTTGTTTTTCAAGTAAATTTTAATATTGGTTAGTTTAGCACAGCCCTTAGTTTATTCTCAAATAGACTAGGGGTTTGTTATTTTAATATAAAAGAAAAGCCAGCTAAATTACACAAAATGCTGGCTTTAATGATTTAAAATAATTAATTACCCGATAAATTACTTTACTTAAATTTACTAATACTTACTTGTTTATGAGGTTTTTATACTACAAATTAGATAAAAAGCTTGTGTTTTTCTACAAAAGGTGTTTTTTTGCGTCCAAATACACAATTGTTTTTATAATTCAATCAATATCAGTGGCTATTTAGGTAAAAACTAACTTTGATAACTATAGTTTAACTATGAATAAAAAAAGAAAGTTTGTTATGAGACTAAAGATAATAACTCTCTATATACTAGGTTAACTGGTAAACCTACAACATTATTATAAGTTCCTTCTATTTTGGTAATACCTATAGCGCCAATCCACTCTTGTATGCCATAAGCACCAGCCTTATCAAAAGGTTTATAATTGTTTATATAATAGTTAATTTCATCTGAGCTAAGTTCTTTAAAAGTAACTTTGGTTACTGCATGTACGGTTTTTTGGTATTTAGTTGTTTTTATACATACAGATGTAATGACCTCATGAGTAGTATTACTCATACTCTTTAACATATTAAATGCTTCTTCTCTAGAATGAGGTTTACCAAGTGCTTGTTCGTTTAACCAAACTATTGTATCGCTAGTAATTAGAATATCGTTTTCTTGTAATTCTTTTTCAAAAGGTAAAGACTTTAATTGTGCTAGATAATCACTAATTTCAAAGTGCTTGAGTCTTGGAGGGTAAATTTCTTCAACTTCTTTTAAACGAATTTCAAAATTTATCCCCAAGTCTTTAAAGAACTGTTGTCTTCTAGGAGAACCAGAAGCGAGTATTAAGTGCTTGCCTTGTAGTTTTTCGTTTAACATACTAAACAAATTTTAAAAGAACAATAGATAACATTCCTAGGAGCATAGTAATTTTTAAAATCAAACTAATATGCGTGAAATGTTTTTTATGCTTGGCTGTTATTAGTTTTATAGCACAATAAGCTAGAGGGCCAATAATTACAAAGATAAAGTAGAGTAGTAGATATTGATTTTCAAATAAATAAGTAATTGTATAATAAAAAATAGTAATTATAGTTAATAAGCATAAAGCAAAAGCTATTTTACTGGCTCTATTTCTTCCAATCGCTATGGGTAAAGTATTATATCCAGCTTTGTAATCACCATCTATGTCTTCTAAGTCTTTTACCAATTCTCTCACTAGGTTAATTAAGAAAGCAAATAAGGCATAGTCTATTAAAAACTTAAACATAAATAAATATGCATCTTTGGTTTCTGGAGTTACCATAGGAGCAATTTCAAAAATTCCAACAATTAAGACGCTCAAACTTACTATAGCAGAAATAACTATGTTTCCTACTAATATGGTTTGTTTTAAACTAGTAGCATAAAAATATAATAAAGCAGAAACCAACAAGAAAATAGTAGCGAAACTATTTTTACCAATTTGCCATGAAACATAGGTTCCTAAAACTATACCTAAAATAGTAAAGCCCATAAATAAATTATTGGCCAAACTTTCTGAAATTCCTTTGTTAATAAATACTTTCTTAGGTTTATTAATGTTATCTGCTTGAACATCGTAAATGTCGTTAATAATATAACCTGCAGCTGCAATACAAATAGTGGCTAATACTAACAAGGTAAAGTTATTAGTATTTAAGGCTGTTGGTATATTTTGAAATTGAGGTAATGCAAAAAAAACATATTTTAATAAGCACTGTATAAAGGCTATCATAAATAGGTTTTTAAAGCGAATTAGTTGTAGGATTTGCATAAGATGAGTTCAAGATTTTTTTTATAGAATTTGGCTAGTCGTATTTCGCTTCAGTTTGAGTTGTCCATTTACCTTGAACACGCATTACTTGTTCAATAACATCTCTTACACAACCGTCACCACCTTTAATTTGAGAAATATATTCTGCTACATCTTTAATTTCTGGAGCAGCATCTTGAGGGGCACAAGCTAAAGCTACTTGTTGCATTACGGGTAAATCAGGTATGTCATCTCCCATATACATAATGGTACTAGCATCAATACCTTTGTTAGAACAATATTCTTCAAACTGAATCATTTTTTGGTGTGCACCAAGATAAATATCTGTAATACCTAAACCTTCTAAGCGTTTGCGAACTCCTTCATTAGAACCTCCAGAAATAATACATACATTAAAGCCTGCTAAAACAGCAGATCGTAATGCGTATCCATCTTTTATATTCATATGTCGGTACATTTGCCCGTCTGTAGTAATGGTAATCATTCCGTTAGTTAGAACGCCATCTACATCAAAAATTAACGTGTCAATGTTGTTCATGATTTCTTTATAACTTGTTGCCATGAGTTTCTTGTATAGATTTAGTAAGTATGGTATAAATATCTTTTTGTTGTTGAGTACTGAGATTTTTTATGTGTGACTCAATTATTTTTTGATCTTTTCTAATAGCTGGACCTGTTTGTGCTTTTAAAGGATTCATTTCTAAAGCTTTTTGAGCAGTCTCAAGTAATAACGGATGTAAAACCTCGAAAGGAACTTTGTGTTCTTCACAGATTTCATTGCTTTTCTGATATAAATGATTTACAAAGTTATTTACAAAAATGGCAGCTACATGCAAAGCTTTTCGTTGTGTAGAATTAATATTATAAACAGCCTGACTAATAGCCTTGGCTAACTTTTCTAAAATAATATAATCAGTTATTACAGCAGTTTCTAAACAAATAGGTATGGTCTTGAAATTTACCTCTTTTCCTTTAGTAAAAGTTTGTAACGGGTAAAAAACACCGTGTCTGTTGTGTTTGCTTAAAGAATTTATAGAAACAGAACCCGAAGTATGAACTATTAACCGGTCTGTATGAGGTAGTTGATTGCTGAGCTTTTCTATAGCATCGTCTTTAATAGCAATTATATAGACATCTGCTTTTTTTAATTCTTTTAAGTTAGTAGTTGTACTTACTCTTTCTTTAAAAGAACGAAGCCTATTTTTAGATTGGTTGTATACCTGTACTACATCAATTTCGTTTGACTGTTGAAAAGCCTCAAACAAATGAGTGGCAACATTACCTGCACCTAAAAGGACTACTTTAATCATCTAGCTAAAATAAGTTTTGTAATGTTTATCTACAAGTTATGTTATTGGATTTTTAAAAGAGCAGATAATTATTTTTTTAGTGAGGCAACTATTTGGTAAATATTTGCGTCTATACTAATAAATACAGTTTTATAATGTTAGAAAATTCAAAAGTAAATATTAAAATAAAGCTTTCAGTTTTATGGACTTCTGTAATGTTTTGTTATGTATATGGAGATTATTTTGAATTGTATGTTCCAGAAAAGGTAGAGAGTCTATTAAGCGGAACGCATGTTTTAGATAGTCCTTTAAAGTTAGTTATTGCATCAGTTGTATTAACAATACCAGCAGTTTTAATAGCATTATCTGTTATGTTGCCATCAAAAATAAACAGGTTAACAAATATAGTTGTCGGATCATTATATTCATTAATGATGCTAATAATAGCTTTCAACTCATTAACCCTATGGTATGGCTTCTATGCTTTTCTAGGTTTTGTAGAAAGTATAATTACACTTGTAATAGTTTATAATGCTTGGAAATGGCCAAAAATAGAACAAGACTAGACTAGATAAAAACCTTACGGTTTTTAATAATAATTTTTTCTTGTTGAGCTAACTTTTTTAAAGTTCTTATTACCGTTTCTACTCGTAGACCTGTTAAGTCTGCAAGTTGTTGCCTTGTTAACGGTATTTCGTACTCACTGTTACAATTGGCAGTGTCTTTAAGGTAAGTTAGTAGAGTAATCATTTGGTGTTCGGGAGTTTGAACACTAATTTCACTTAAAATCATTGATTTATATTTTAAGCGATTGCATAATATTTTATTAAGAGTTAAATGAACGTCAAAGTTTTCTTTTAATAAATTAAGAAAAGATGCTTTAGGCAATACGTATATTTCAGAATCAATAGTAGTAATTGCTTCAGCAGGATAATTAAAATCACTAAATAAAGGAGGTTCGGCAAAACTTTGAGTGTTATAAAATAACTCTAAAACAAACTCTTTTCCATCTTCAGATAGGTTATACATTTTTACAGATCCTGTTTTTATTTGAAAAAAGAAGTTGGCTTGTTGCCCTTTGTATAGTACAGTTGAGTCTTTATTGTATTTTTTTAAAACTGCTCCATATTGTATTAATAATTGTTCAGGAACCATATTTAATATTTGTTGTTTATCTATTGCCCTATTTTATGTTAGATTAATATCTAAAAAAACAAAGTAGATTGCTTATGATTTGAATCATAAAATAAGGAAGGTTATTACTAGAACTTTGTATTTGTAAAAATAACTTATTATGATAACAAAAGCATATACCAAAGCATTTAAAGATTTTGAAACAGGTTTTTTAGGTTATGCACCTATAAGTATGATGGTTTTAACTTGTTTGGGCTCAATATCTGTAATGTATTTATTAAAAGATAATTCTAGTACAACCATTTATGAATTAGCTATATGTGTTATAGTTTGTATGGGCTATAATGCTACAATTTTAGGGCAGATGAAAAAGAAATTTGCGTTTAATACACTTATCTTCGCAACTATTATAAATTTAGTTATATTGTTTTTAAATTTTAACTAGGGAAATGCAAATTTTAACAGATATAAAAAATAGAGAAGACGTTTTTTTATTGGTAAGTGCTTTTTATGAAAAAGTAAAGGTAGATCGAGAATTAGGTCCGTTTTTTAATAATGTTATCAGCGATTGGGAGTCGCATATAATACACTTAACTAATTTTTGGGAAAGTCAGCTATTTATGAAGAATGTCTTTTCTGGAAATCCATTAAAAAAGCATGTTGAAGTTGATAAAAAAAACAATAATTCCATCCAAAATGAACATTTTGGAATTTGGTTAAACTATTGGTTACAGACTATAGATGAATTGTTTTTAGGCGAAAGAGCCCAGTTAGCTAAAAATAGAGCTAGAAATATGGGAATTTTTATGTTTATGGAAATTTTTAAGGCTAGACAATAAAATTATAAAAAAGGAGAAATTTATTAATTTCTCCTTTTTTATTTAGGCTAGTATCAATTCCTTAACAGTATCTTTTCTCAAATATTCATTTATATTGGCTATAATTTTTGCCTTTCCGTAACTTAATTCTTCTCGCAAAACAGAAGAACTTAGGCGAACTAGTAAAACATTGTTCTGAAGTTCTACAGAAGTAGTATATGCCTCAATGGCATTACCCATTACTGCGTACCATGCATCTCTAGCATCAATTTTCTCCAATCCTTTTTCTAGGTTATTTTCTTTAATAAAGCCTTTTAAGGCATCAGATAAACTAATTTGTTCTTTATTCCTTTTAGTCATATTTAATTGAAATCTAGTTTTTGATGTCTTTTGTAAAAGTATTTGTTACCTGTTTCATTTTCTAATAATAACTTTTCTTGAGTAAGTTCTAGAATTTTTTCCTTTTGTGAGTGTATCTGCGTATTAGTCTTTAAAAAAAAGACACCATCTTCATCTTTTATGGTAATACTATCTTTTCTATTGTTAGATCTATATTTTCCACTAATATCTGCAGTGGCTTTCTTTCTATATCCTTTAAAGTTGCTATCTAAATAAAAATATTCAACAGTAGTATTGATATTGTATTGCCTAACTTTTTGATCAGTTGTTTCAACAGTTTCAATTTCCCAATAACCGTTTAACTGCTCTAAATCAATTTCTTTATTTTTATGATTACAAGAGTTTAATAGGAAGCTAAGTACGATTAAAAAGAAATAAAATTTAGTTTTCATATCCTTGGTTTTCTTTTTGTTTTAACTGAAACAATTCATATGTTTTTTCTGTTTCTTTTATAATGTTTTCTGTTCGTTCTTTATGTGTATCAGATATAAATATTTGTCCAAAATCATTACCATTAACTAAATGAATTAATTGAGAAACTCTATTTTCATCTAATTTGTCAAAAATATCATCTAAAAGTAGAATTGGTCTTACACCTGATTCGTTTTTTAAAAAATCAAATTGAGCCAGTTTTAAAGCAATTAAAAAAGATTTTTGTTGTCCTTGACTACCAAAACGTTTTATAGGGTGGTTTTCTATGTTAAAAACCAAATCATCTTTATGTATACCTACAGATGTGTATTGTAAAGCTTTATCTTTATTAATGCTTTGTGTTAATAGATTATCTAGATTGGTATCGTGTAGTTGACTTTTATAAATAATACTCGTTTTTTCGTTTGCACCGCTTACAACCTTGTGTCTATTGAGAAATATGGTATTAAACAATTCAACAAACATTTTTCTTTTAGAATAAATAAATGTTCCGTAATTGGTTAATTGTTCATTATACACTTCTAATGTACTAGCATCAAAAGTGTTATTGGCTGCAAAATATTTTAATAGCGAATTTCTTTGTGCTAGTGTTTTATTGTATTTAATAAGTGTATTTAAGTATTCCTTGTCAGATTGTGATATAATACTGTCTATAAACTTTCTTCTTGTTTCGCTTCCTTCAATTATTAAATCTCTATCGGCTGGAGAAACAATAACTAAAGGTAAAAAGCCTATGTGGTCAGAAAAACGTTCATATAATTTACCATTGCGCTTAATAGTCTTTTTTTGATTTTTTTTATAACCAACGATGATTTTTTCTGAACGATCATTTTTTTCATAAGCTCCATCAATCATAAAAAAATCAGCAGAATGATTTACATTTTGAGAAGCAACAGGATTAAAATAGCTTTTACCATAAGATAAATGGTAAATAGCATCTAATACATTGGTTTTACCAACACCATTATTACCAACAAAGCAATTAATCTTATCACTAAAAGTAAAAGATTTAGATTCAAAATTTTTGTAATTAACTAAAGATAGCTGCTTTAAAATCATATATAAATAGAAGCTCGAAACCAAGTTTTATTTGAGCTTTGCAAATTATTGAAAATTATCAAAACAATGCCTTTAAAGTTTAAAGAAAAATTATATTTTTGCGTGACTTAGAAATTAAGAATATGGCAACGTACAAGAAAAGAGGATATAAGAAACCAAAAGAAAAAGTTAAAGAGGTAGCAGAAGAGATACTTGATGATAACACAGGTTATGTAGAAGGAGAGAGTACTACAGAAGAAGTGTTTGACACTTTAGATGCATCTGCTAACAAAGCTGAAGAATGGTTTGCTGCTAACCAAAAATATATTTTTGGAATAGTAGGAGTACTTGCTTTAGGAATGTTAGCTTACATGGCTTACGGAAAATTCATCCAATCTCCTAAAGAATCAGAAGCTGCTAACGATATGTTTAAAGCCCAAACGTATTTTACTCAAGCAGTAAATGCTTCAGGAAAAGCTAAAGATTCTTTATTTAACTTAGCTTTAAATGGAGGTGAAGGGAAATTTGGTTTAATAGATATTACTAATGAGTATAGCGGAACAGATGCTGCTAACTTAGCTAATTATATGGCTGGTATGTCTTATTTAAATATGAATGACTACAAGAACGCCGTAACTTATTTAGATAAGTTTTCATCTAAAGATGAGGTTATGATGGCTAACGCTAGAGGAGGAGTTGCTGATGCATTTGTACAGTTAAATCAATTAGAGGATGCTTTAGGAGAATACGAGAAAGCTGCTAATGTTGGTAATAACGATTTTACTGCTCCGAGATTTTTATATAAAGCAGCAGTAGTTGCTTTAGATTTAGGTAAAAACGATGTAGCTGCTAAGCATTTAACTAGAATTAAAGATGAGTTCAAGACCTCTGCAGAAGCTTCTAAAGTAGATGCTTTGTTAGGGCAAGCTCAAGCTGGAAAATAATATGGCTACAATACATAAAAATTTATCTACTTACGATAAAAACACAATCCCAAACGCGAAAGATTTTCGGTTTGGGATTGTTGTTTCTGAGTGGAACGAGAATATCACACAAGGTTTGTTAAAAGGAGCTAAAGAAACTCTTTTAGAAAATGGTGTAGAAGAAGATAATATTGTAGTGTGGGATGTTCCTGGTACTTTCGAATTAACTTTTGGAAGCAAGCATATGTTACAGACTCAAGATGTAGATGCAGTTATTGCTATTGGTAGTGTGATACAAGGAGAAACCAAACATTTTGATTTTGTGTGTAGTGGTGCTGCTCAGGGAATTAAAGATTTGAATGTACATGGCGATGTACCAGTTATTTTTTGCGTATTAACAGATAATAATATGCAACAAGCAATAGATCGTTCTGGAGGTAAACATGGAAATAAAGGAACAGAAGCTGCAGTGGCAGCTATAAAAATGGCTACATTAAGTAAATATTAGTTCAAAAAGAAGAATTATAGTACAAAGCCTTATTGCAAATCGTAATAAGGCTTTTTTGTTAACAAGTTTTAAGACTTGCAATACCTTAAGTTTACTGTAAATTGATTAATTTTGGAGTAAGTCAGAAATACTTTTTTTATGAGACTTCCAACATTATTTAAGCAAAATAAGAATAAATCTTTTGGTTATACACCTCGTTATTACGACGAGCGTAAAGAGCGTTTGCAAAAATTGCATGAGAAACATCATGGAACTACTACCGAAAGTAATATTAAAGGAAGTTTTAGAAGGAGTTCTTTTAGAGACGACTGGAGGGCTGTAAACAAAGAAAAAGACCAAAAACAATCTCAATCTAGGTTATTAGTAATTATAGCATTATTAGTGGTAATTACCATTCTTGTTCTAGATAAATATAACATCAAATTATTTTAATGTCTGATATTATTCAGTTATTACCAGATCATGTTGCTAATCAAATAGCAGCAGGAGAAGTAGTTCAAAGACCTGCCTCTGTAGTTAAAGAGCTTTTAGAGAACGCTATAGATGCTAAAGCTACTCGTATACAATTATTGGTTAAAGATGCAGGTAAAACCCTAGTTCAGGTTATAGACAATGGCTTTGGTATGAGTGTTACAGATGCTCGTTTGTCTTTTGAGCGTCATGCCACATCTAAAATCGCTAGTGCAGAAGATTTATTTCAGTTAAATACAAAAGGGTTTAGAGGAGAGGCATTAGCTTCTATTGCTGCAATTGCTCATGTTGAAATGAAGACTAAGAGAGAAGCTGATGAATTAGGTACATTATTAAAAATAGAAGGTAGTGAAGTTACTGCTCAAGAACCAATTGTAACTCCTGTTGGAACTTCTATAGCTGTAAAGAATTTATTTTTTAATATTCCAGCTAGACGAAACTTTTTAAAATCAGATCAGGTAGAAATGCGTCATGTAATAGACGAGTTTCAACGTGTAGCTTTAGCACATCCATCTATTACGTTTACATTGCATCATAATGGTAATACATTGTTTAATTTACCGAATGCAAATTATAGACAGCGAATAGTTGGAGTTTTAGGAAGTAAAGCGAATGAAAAGTTAGTTCCGGTAAACGAAGAAACTGAAATTGTGAAAATTTCAGGCTTTGTTTTAAAACCTGAATTTGCTAAAAAGAGTAGAGGAGAACAGTTTATATTTGTTAATGATAGGTATATCAAAAACTCGTATTTAAATCATGCTATAACAGCAGCTTTTGAGGGGTTACTTCGTGAACGAACTCATCCAGGGTATTTTTTGTTTCTGGAAGTAGACCCTAAAACGATAGATATAAATATTCATCCAACTAAAACAGAGATTAAGTTCGATAATGAACATGATTTATATGCTATTATAAAATCTACGGTAAAGCATAGCTTGGGGCAATTTCAGATTGCACCAATATTAGATTTCCAGAGAGATCCAAACCTTGATACTCCTTATAGTTATCAGAGTAAAAATATTGGTACACCAACTATAGAAGTAGATAGTAATTTCAATCCGTTTGCAAACGAAAAACCTAAAGGGACATCTAGTTCAGGTAATTACGGAGGTTCAAGCTATTCTAAAAAATCAACTGAAGGTTGGGAGAGTTTATATGTAGGTTTAGAGTCTAAAATGACTGGTAATTTGGAACAATCTAATATAGTAGAGGTTGAGTCTGAAGAGGTTACAGGCTCTTTTTTTGAAGATAAAGAAGTAACTCAAAACCATATTACTTTACAAATACAAAATAAATATATTATCAGTAAAATAAAGTCGGGGATGATGGTTATAAACCAAGGCCGTGCTCACGAACGAATTTTATTTGAAGAATTTTTGCAACATATTACCATTAATGAAGCCGTAAGTCAGCAATTGCTTTTTCCAGTAACATTAAGCGTGAGTCCGCAGGAGTTGAGTTTGCTGTCTACGATTAGAGAAGTATTAGAAAGTACAGGTTTTATTTTCTCTAAACTTGAAGATGAAACGGTTGAAATTAGTGGAGTTCCTGCTGCCATAGGCAACCAGGAAGTTGGTATTATTATTTCAGATTTATTAACGGCTGTTGTTAATGAAACTGAAATAGAAAATGAACTGCATACTCATATCGTTGCTAAAAGTTTAGCAAAGAGTTTAGCAATTAAAAGTGGAAAAGCCCTGAGTACAGCAGAACAAGAAGATTTGGTAAATAGGTTGTTTGCTTGTAAAGAACCAACCATTAGTCCTACTAACAAGTCAGTGTTTATTACCTATAATACAACAGACTTTGATAAAAAATTACTATGATTAGAATAACCAATACAGTAAAGCATTTAGTTATCATAAATGTTGTTGTTTTTTTAGGAACACAACTACTAAAATCTAGAGGAATATATTTAGATAATTATTTGGCTTTATTTTTTATTAAGAATGATTTGTTCATGCCATGGCAGTTTTTTACTACTATGTTTATGCATGCAGATTTTCAGCATTTGTTGTTCAATATGTTAGGGTTGTGGATGTTTGGATCTGCCTTAGAGCAAATGTGGGGTAAAAATAAATTTTTATTCTTTTATTTTTCTGCAGGAATTGGAGCTAGTTTAATTTATACGTTAGCCAATTATTTACAGTTTCAACCTGTCTATAATGATTTAATAACAGCAGGCCTTACAGATTTGAATGTAAATAACATTCTAGAAACAGGTAATTACGATAGATCTATTTTAAAGTATGTTTCTGAAAAATCGCTTACTAATTTTTACTATATCTATAATACTCCTGCAGTAGGTGCTTCTGGGGCAATTATGGGAGTTTTAGTTGCTTTTGGTATGTTATTTCCTAATTCTCAATTAATGTTGTTATTTCCGCCTATACCAGTAAAGGCTAAATATTTAATATCATTTTTAGTAATAATAGACTTAATAGGAGGTTTTACCGGAGGGTTTTCTTTATTTGGAAGAGGAAATGTAGCTCATTGGGCACACTTAGGAGGAGCCATAATTGGTTTTATTATGATGCTATATTGGAAAAAAAACCAGTTTAACGATAAACGTTGGAATTAAAATGTTAGACGATTTAAAGATTAAATACAAGTCATTATTGCCATATGAAAGGTTAATTGCTATAAATGTAATAATTTTTACTGTTGTTGCTATAGTAAATGCGATAGCATACTCTGCTACTAAAAAAGGAATTGGTTTTATAGGAGAATATTTTGCCCTATCAGATAATTTGAATAGTGTTCTATTAAAGATTTGGACCATATTTACCTACGGTTTTTTGCATTTTAGTTTTATGCATATGCTTGGTAATATGATAGCATTGTATTTTACGGGTCAAATTTTCTCGAGATTTTTTACAAATAAACAGCTTTATAATTTTTACTTTTTAGGAATTTTATCCGGTGCTGTATGTTTTTTATTAGCTTATAATTTGTTTCCAGCTTTTATTAATGAAGATTCTATATTAGTTGGAGCGTCTGCAGCAGTTTTTTCTTTGTTAATTGGAGCTGCTACGTATGCTCCTAATTACGAAATACAATTGCTAATTACTCAAGTTAGAGTTAAGTTGTGGATCATTGCAGGATTGTATGTAATTGCTTTTATTTCGTTAATACCGGGTAATAATTCAGGAGGAGAATTTGCTCATCTAGGAGGAGCATTATTGGGATATATATATGCTTCTCAATTAAAACAAGGGAAAGACATAGGAAAAGGTTTTGAAAAAATAATGGATTCTATTGCTAGTTGGTTCAAACCGAAACCAGCAAAAATGAAAACCGTACATAGAAGCCAAAAGCGAACTAACGATAAAACAATTTTTCAGAAACAGCGTATAAAACAAGAAAAAATAGATGCCATTCTAGACAAGATTAGTAAAAGTGGTTATGAAAGTCTAAGCAAAGAAGAAAAAGATTTTTTATTTCAAGCTGGTAAGGAATAATAGTGTAAATACTTCGTTTATATAAGTGTTACTTATGAAAAAACTTAACCTATTAGATAAATTAATATATATACTTAATAGCATATTTGCTGCGGTATTATTATTAGCTTATGTATTACCTTATGTTCCTCCAAAAACTTTTTCAGCATTATCGGTATTAAGTTTGTCTGTTCCTGTATTAATTGTTTGTAATGCTTTGTTTGTGTTGTATTGGTTGCTCAAAGTAAAAAAGCAATTGTTACTATCCTTACTAGTTCTTGTTATAGGTTATTCTAATGTTGGTACCCTGTATAAATTTTCATCAGCTAAACAAACTGAAGGAGTTGTTAATAGCTTATCTGTAATGAGTTATAATGTTCGTTTGTTTAACTTGTATAATTGGTTAGATAACGGAAATGTTGGAGGGGAAGTGTCTAATTTAGTAAAAAAAGAAAAACCAGATGTAATAGCCTTTCAAGAATATAGACCAGATGAAAGTGTTAAGTTTTCGTATCCTTTTCAGTATGAAAGTTTGCTAGGTAATAAGAACCAATATGGTCAAGCTATAATGTCTAAATATCCTATTGCAAATAAAGGAGTTATTAGTTTTAATAATAGTAGTAATAAAGCAATTTATGTAGATATTGTAAAAAAAAATGACACGATTAGAATTTATAATGTTCATTTTGAATCACTACATATCAACCCTAATGTGCAAGAATTATCAGAGTCTTCTACAGAGAGTTTAATTAAAAGAATAGGACCAAGGTTTGTAAAACAACAAGATCAGGCATTAAAAATTATTGAACATCAAAAAAACTGCTCATATAAGAAAATTGTATTAGGAGATTTTAATAATACAGCCTATTCGTATATCTATAAACAATTTAAAGAAAATGGTTATGTTGATGCGTTTGTAGAAGCAGGAAATGGATTCGGAAAAACATTTGATTTTAAGTTTTTTCCGTTGAGAATTGATTTTATTCTTGCCGAGGAACGATTAGAAATTACATCATTTAAAAATTTATCTAATAAATATTCAGATCATTATCCAATAAAAGCCAGTTTTACTTGGTAAGATTTAATTAAAAAAAAGTTATGAAAAAAATATTACTGATTACTCTATTTCTATTAGGAACTTACGTAACTCAAGCACAATCTAAAAGTAATGAGTTAGATATTGTTTATTATTATAAAGATGTAAATAATACAGCTATAAAAGATGTTATTGCCAAAAGTTTAAACGAAGGTAAAGTGCCAATTTTATATTTTTATGCAGATTGGTGTGCTCCATGTAAGAAGTTTAGCAAGGCCATGAAGAATAAAGAGCTTAAATCTGCAATGAAAAACGCTACCTTCATTAAAATAAATGTGGATAATGATGTTGCTGATAATGGACAGGCAATTACTTCAAAATATGGAATTAGACTAATTCCTACTTTTATAAAAGTAGATAAAGACGCAAATGTTATAGCTAGAATAACTTCTGATAAATGGGATAAGGATGTACCAAAGGAAATAGCTCCAGTAATTAATGATTTAATTAATAGTGATACATATAATTCAGATAAGTAATTTTCTTTTACTTAAAGACTGTTAAGTAATAATGAATAAAGTTTAAATACTTAACAATGGTGTTTCTTGTATGTATAGTTCTTTATATGCAATAGATTTCAATATAAAAACTATGGAGAGTCTTTGTTGCTTAAATTTTAAACTTCTTTACATAAGTAAACAATCAATATAGTCGGTAAGGATGTGAAAAAGAAGGGCTAAAGCTAGAACTCTTGTTTTTGTTGGTACTAGTCCGATTATATAAATAATAACAGCAAAGTAACTATGTAATGGGTGAAAGCCTACGCTACATCTGTTAGGGTCAAAAATAGGGTTGGCTAATAAATGATCTAAATCTATAAGCATACTAGCTAAAAAGATAAGATACACTTGTTTCCATTTCTTTTTATAAAAGTATAGAGCAATAAATAGAGGTACTCCAAAGTGTAAAAAATAATGAATGAGCGGCCTCATTATATCCAAAATGGAGTTTCTTGTTCTAAATAGTTTAAAGTATTTGGTCCTTCGTTAAATAACAAATCTAAGATGCTTAGGTTGGGTAAATAGCCATGTTTGTCACCAAAAACCTGAATATAAGCCGAATTGTTTACTATAAATGGTTTTTTGGCTCTAGCTAAATAACGTAAGTCGGTAATACTAGATTCACTAGTATATTCTTTATTGTAAACAGTTGTTGTCTCAATTTTTATATCTAATTCTATACAGTCGCATAAAGCTTTAAAAATATTTTCATTGAGTGTAAATAAAGATGATTGAGGATTGGTGAAAAATGGTTGTAATTCATCTTCGTAATATTCAAAAAATGGAGATGATTTATAGGCAGAAACAATAGATCTCCAATGTTGGTTTTGCCATAATTCAACATTTTCTATTTCAACTTCTTTGTAAGCTGTTTTTAATCCTTCTTTGTTATGCTTAACAGGAACGTTTAGCAATAGTTTGCCATTAGCACCATAAATGTTCATTCTGTTTCTGTACGATTGCTTCTGAAAGTTATCGGCAGTTTCAAATGTAACAATATCTGCTTTTGCTATAGCAATGAAATGAGCTATAGTAGGGAAGTAGGTTGGGTGAATAAGAATGTTCATGAATTATAATTCTTCTTCCTTATTTTTCTTTTTCTTCTTTCTGTAAAAACGGAAACCTTGCCACAATACTAAAGCAATAATGAAATACGAAAAGTATGATTTAGGTTTACCACTACCGTTAACGGTAGTAAAAATACGATCCCAATTAAACTTCCAGTTTGCTATATTTCCAAACCCTTTTTCAACACCACTAATGCTCATCCAAACAAATACGGGTTTTCCTACCACGTGGTTAAAAGGAGTGAAACCAAAAGAACGGGCATCTAATGAATTCTGGCGGTTATCTCCCATCATCCAATAATAGTTTTGTTTAAAAGTGTAACTAGTTGCTTTTTCACCATTTATATAAATATCACTTCCTTTTGTTTGAAGCGTATTACCTTCATAATCAGTAATTGCCTTTTTGTACAAAGGTAGATTTTCAATATTTATATCTATAGACTCTCCTTCTTTAGGTATTTGAATAGGTCCGTAATTGTCGCCATTCCATTTAAAATTAGGATTCTTAGGAAATATTTGATTCCCTCTAGTTCCTTTTGGTAAAATTCTACGTTCGATAGATTTTATAGCAGGATTCTTTTTGAGTTTTTCAGCTTCTTCGTTAGATAAGTTTATAGCATATCTGTCTGTAGCTTGAAAATCTGGATTTTGTCTTACCTGACTAGCATAAACACTAGGAAGTTCAACTAAAATACTATTGGGATCTCCAGGAAAAGGTAAAGCATTACTAAATTGATAGCGCTGATTTTTTTCTTTACTTAGTTTATAAAAAATATTATATTCGGTTGTGCCTATGTCTTCAGCTAAATATTTATCAGATAAAAACTTTTTAGAAGTTACTATATAATAAAACTGAGGTTTAGCTCTTTCTGGTAACTCATTTTGTTTACCGTTGATAAACACATAGCCATCTCTAACTTCTAAATGATCACCAGGTAAACCAACACAACGCTTTACATAGTTGGTTTTTTTGTCGATAGGTTTTAAATATTTTCTATCTGGATTATTGACTCCCATGTTGTATGAAGAATCTGCAGGCCAGTTAAAAACAACAATATCGTTTCGTTTAATATTTTGAAAACCAGGAATACGCATGTATGGAAACTGAAGTTTATTTCTCCATCCGTCTTTATTCAAGTCATCAGCTATATACGATTTTGTTTTTACAATTGGTAATGTGTCATGAACCATAGGTGCAGCCACAGCTGTCATAGGTAAACGAGCACCATAATGAAACTTACTTACAAATAAAAAATCTCCTTTTAATAATGTTTTTTCTAAAGAAGAGGTGGGAATAACGAATGGTTGCATAAAGTAAGTATGCACTAAAGTTGCTGCTATTACAGCAAATAGTATTGAACTAGTCCACTCTCCAGAACTACTAATTGGTTTTAAGCTTCTGTTTTCTTTATAGCGTACATCAACAAAGTAATTTAAGTAATAGATGTAGAATCCTCCAGTAAGAACAGCTAAAGCAGTATCTGTGTAGGTGTTTTTTCTAAAACTTCTACAGGTCTCAACCCATACAATGGGGAACATTAGAACATTAACAATAGGAACAAATAATAAGATAACCCAATACCATTCTTTTGGTCGGTTTATTATTTTCATTAAAACAACTGCATTGTATACAGGTACGGCAGCTTCCCATGCTTTTCTACCAGCTTTTATATATAATTTCCAAGTTCCTAAAAAGTGAATTACTTGAATGATTAAGAAAACGATAAACCAATTTGTTAATGACATACGATATATTTTTTTGACTTTTTAAATTCAGTCTAACTTTAGTTTTTGTATTAGTGTTCTGTTTAAATTTTATGTTACGAGTTTATAAATTAATTAACATTTTATAAACCTAAAACATCTTTCATGTTATAAACTCCTGTTTTTCCTTTAATCCACTCAGCAGCTATAACTGCTCCCAAGGCAAATCCATTTCTATTATGAGCTGTATGTTTAATTTCGATACTATCAATTTCACTTGAAAAATTAACAGTATGAGTACCAGGAACTCCTTCAATACGTTTAGCAACAATAGGAATTTCAGTATTCTTTTCAGTCCTATCTAGTTGCCAAGCAGTTTTAGAAGTGTTTTCTATTATACCTTCTGCAAGAGTAATTGCGGTGCCGCTTGGAGCATCTAATTTTTGTGTATGGTGTATTTCTTCCATACTAACATTGTATTGATTTAAATTAGCCATCATTTTAGCTAATTGTTTATTTAGTTCAAAAAAAATATTTACTCCCAAACTAAAATTAGAACTATATATAAAGGCTCCTTTTTTAGACTGACACAGTTCAACCATTTTATCATAACTACCTAACCAACCTGTTGTTCCAGATATTACTGGTGTATTTTGATTGAAACAAGTAGATATGTTATTTACCGCAGCAGACGGAATACTAAAGTCTATAGCCACATCTACATTAGATAAATTTATTTCGGAAGTGTCACGAGTGGTTTTTAACACAATTTTATGTCCTCTTTCTACAGCTATTTTTTCAATAACTTTTCCCATTTTTCCGTAACCTAATAAAGCAATGTTCATGTAATTTGACTTTTAAAGTATAGTCTTAAAGTGATAAGGGTTAAAATTGATAATTTAAGCTTAAACCAAGGTTGGTTCTATTGTTAAAATCATTTTGATATACATCAGGTCTTATAGATAAATCTTCATTTACATTGAATTGCATTAAATGTGCATCTACGTTTGCGTCTATAATATTTAATATATAAAATGCAGCCGTTACTAATAAAGAAACTTCTTTGTTTCTGCTATAAAATTGTTGGGCATCTATTAATGACTCATTAGATAATATAGGAGTACCATCTGCATTAGAGAATTCATCATTGGTTAAACCAGCGAGCCTACTTTTGTATGCATCTCTGTACCTGTTGTATTGTTTGTTGTTTCTAATATAAAAATAAATACCAGCTCCCATTCCAGCATAAACAATAGGTATTTTCCAGTATTTTTTATTATAAGCTTGGCCTAATCCAGGAACTACCGCCGAGTAAAAAGCTGCTCGGGCAGGAGAGAGCGGATCTATGTTTTGATCTAATTTTTTCTGTACTTTTTTTTCTTTTTTAGAGTCTTCTTCAACAATGGTTAGAGTTCCTTCTTGTTGAGAGTAACCTAAAGTAGAGATAAGAAAAAATACAAGGATTAAAAAACTATTTTTCACTATTAATTAGTTTTTTAATTCGGTTAAAATCTTCTTCAGAAGAGAAAGGGATGGTAATTTTACCATTACCTTTTTTTCCAATTTTAATATCTATTTTAGCTCCAAAGTAGTCAGAGAAATCTTTTTTACCTGTTTTAATATGCTTAGGAATCTCTAATGTTTCTTTTTCTTGTGGTGAAGTAGAACCACTATTTTTATAATCTTGAACTAATTTTTCTGTAGCTCTAACGGAAAGCTTTTTGGTTAGAATCTGCTCGTAAATATCTAATTGATCAGATAAGTCATCAATATTAACTAAAGCTCTTCCGTGACCCATAGAAAGAAAACCATCTTTCATACCTGTTTGAATCATTGGGTCTAATTTTAAAAGACGTAAGTAATTAGCAATAGTAGATCTTTTTTTACCAACACGTTCACTTAATTGTCCTTGAGTTAACTTAATTTCTTCTATTAAGCGTTGGTATGAAAGAGCAACTTCTATAGGGTCTAAATCATGACGTTGGATGTTTTCTACCAAAGCCATTTCTAAAGATTCTTGGTCGTTAGCTAAACGCACATAAGCAGGAACGGTTTTTAACCCTACTAATTTTGATGCTCTAAAACGACGCTCACCAGAAATTAATTGAAATTGGTTAACACCAGTTTTTCTAACGGTAATTGGTTGAATAATTCCTAATTCTCTAATAGAGGTAGCTAACTCTTGTAATGCTTCTTCGTTAAAAGTAGTTCTTGGTTGAAACGGATTAACTTCAATAGCATCTATTTCAAGCTCAATAATATTGCCAACTACTTTATCGGCGTTTTTATCTGATGCAGATGTAATATCTTTCTCAGGGTCTTTCAATAAAGCCGATAATCCTCTTCCTAATGCTTGCTTTTTTGTTGCTTTTGCCATAAATCTTCTTCCTAATATCCTTGAATTACCTTTAATTAATTTTTCTGAATTACTTCGTTTGCCAAACTCAAGTAGTTACTAGCTCCTTTACTACTGGCATCGTAATTTATAATACTTTCACCAAAACTAGGAGCTTCACTTAAACGAACGTTACGCTGTATAATGGTTTCAAAAACCATTTCATTAAAATGCTTTTGAACTTCTTCAACAACTTGGTTAGATAAACGCAAACGGGCATCGTACATAGTTAATAACAAGCCTTCTATATCTAGATCTTTGTTATGAACTTTCTGAACACTTTTTATAGTATTTAATAGTTTGCCTAAACCTTCTAATGCAAAATACTCGCATTGGATAGGAATAATAACTGCATGAGCAGCTGTTAATGCATTTAAGGTTAACAAGCCTAATGAAGGAGCACAGTCTATTAAAATAAAATCGTACAAATCTATAATAGGTTCTAATGCCTTTTTTAGCATGTACTCTCTTTGTTCTTTATCTACTAACTCTATTTCTATAGCTACTAAATCTATATGAGCTGGTATTAAGTCTAGGTTTGGAGATTCTGTTTTTACAATAGCATCTTTTGCAGAACTAGTATGTTCTAATAATTGATAGGTTCCTATCTCTACAGATTCAACATCTATTCCTAAACCAGAAGTAGCATTTGCTTGAGGATCGGCATCTATAAGTAATACCTTTTTTTCTAAAACACCTAAAGAAGCCGCTAGATTGACAGAGGTAGTTGTTTTACCAACACCACCTTTTTGATTTGCAATTGCTATTATTTTACCCATTTAGTAGAAATTTGTATAGAATCGTAAAAATACAATTATTTACGGTTTTTTCAAGTGCTAATTTGTTAATAAGAGGTTAATGATTTTTTGCATAAAAAAAGCCTTGAGCTTTTTTAAAAACTCAAGGCTTTAAATATCAATAAGTAAAGTTTTTTACTTGGTGTTTTCTGGCATTAAAATACCAGTAATAGCACCTTTGCTTAAATATTTTTTAGCTACATTTTGAATGTCTTTAGTAGTTAACTTATTAACCGCATCGTTATACTCAAAAATTTTATTGATGTCTTTTTTATCAAAATCACTATCGGCAATTTTTTGTAACCAAAACTTATTTTTCTCTAACCCTTCTTTTCTAGCTAATAAGAAAGCTTCTTTAGCTTTATTTAAATCTTTTTCAGTAGGACCGTTAGCAATTATGTTTGCAACTTCTTGGTTAGCAATAGCTTTTAATGAATTTACATTTTCTGGTCCGCAACCAAATGAAATAGTTAAGTTAAAGGAATCGTAAGCGCTCTCAGTAATACTACCTCTTACCCTAGGAGAATAAACACCCGCTGCTTCTTCACGTAGTTTTTCGGTCATTTTAATACCTAAAATTTCACTTAAAGCTTTAAAATATAAAGCTTCATAGGCGTCGTATTTAGTTTCTCCTGTATAGATTATACTTACCTGACTTTTAGGGTCATTTCCTTTATTAACTAATTTTTCGTGTTTACCAGATAAAGGTCTAAATCCTAAATCTTTATACTCTTCTCGAGAGTTATTAGCAGGTAAGCTTGCTAAATATAGTTCTGAGTATTCTTTTAATTTAGCCTCATCTATATTACCAACGAAATAGAAAGAGAAATCTCCAGCGTTTGCAAAACGCTCTTTAAAAATCTTATAAGCTAACTCATAGTTTGTTTTATCATAATCTTCAACTGTTGGGAATCCAGTAAAACGAGGGCTTTTACCATAGCGAAACTTGCTCATTTCATTCATAAAGAAATACTGAGGGTTTGCTAATAAATTACCCATAAAACCTTTTTGTTTGGTTGTATATGAATTGAAAGCCTCTTGATCTTTATTAATTGCTGTAAAGTTTAAGTGAATTAATTGGAATAATGTCTCTAAATCTTTAGGTGTAGATGATCCAGTCATTTTTTCTGATAAAGAAGATACATAAGGTCTAACATTGGCTATTTTTCCAGTTAAAAACTTTTTTAAATCGTTTTTATTTAATCCTGCAATACCAGCTTCAGTTACTCCTCTTAAAGCTAAATTAGCAGCTAAGTAATCTTTATCACTAATTAAAGAAGTTCCTCCATAACTCTGAGCTTGGAATACTATTTCATCATTTTTAAAATCGGTTTTTTTGTATTTAACAGTAGCTCCGTTGCTTAAAGTTAAAGTAGTAATTCCTAATTTTTCATTTTTAGTTTCTTTGGTAATACTTCCTTTTGTAGGTAAAGCTGTAAATAAAGATTCTTGAACAGTTTCATCTTGGTAAGCTTTAATAGAGGTATCTGTTTTAACTGAATTTAATAGGTCTGTAACTTGCTGCTTGGTAACGGTTTTTTCTTTTCCTTTAATAATAACTACACGGTTTTTGTCAGATAAATATCCTTCAATTAATCCGTTAACATCTTCTAAAGTAATAGTAGGAATTTCTTTTTTGCTAAAGTTTACAGCCCATTCTACACTAGGCATAGCCTCTCCTTCTAAAAAGTTATCAATATATGGCTGAATTAATCTTTTTGATTCTTGTTTATCTCTGTTTTCATACATTTTATCTAACTGAGCCATCATTGCTGTTTTAGCTCTAGCTAATTCTCCTTTTTGGAATCCGAAACGCTTTACACGCTCATTTTCTTCAACCAACGCTTTTAAAGCCTCTAATTGTTTTCCTTCGGTAGCCATAGCTATTGATTGATATGCTTCTTTGTTACGTACCCAAGTACCTCCATAAAAAGAATATCCGTAAACAAAAGGAGGGTTGGCACTGTTGCGTAATTCTCCTAAACGATTGTTAATCATCTGAGAAAATAAACCATCTACTAAAGAATGTCTTGCGTCTGCTAGTGTTACTTCAGGTTTTGCTGTTCCTACAGCTTTATACATTAACTGAATTTGATTAAAAGTAGCTTCTTTGTCTGCTTCTATAGCAATGAAAGTCTCGTCGTGATTTTGAGTAGAAAACACCTCACGTTTTCTTGGGTTTTTGCTAGCTGGATAGCTTCCAAAATGCGATTTAACTTTAGCTTCTAAAGTAGCAATATCTACATCTCCTACAGCAATAACCGACATTAATTCTGGTCTGTACCAATCTTTGTGGAAACGGCGAATTGCATCGGGATGAAAGTTTTCTAAAATTTCTTTTTTACCTATTGGTAAACGCTTAGAGTATTTAGACTTGTATAGAACTTTTGGCAAGTAGTTTTGCATCATTCTGTTCTCTGCGTCTAATCGTGTTCTTAACTCTTCTAAAACAACTCCACGCTCTTTGTTAATCTCTTCATCTGTTAACAGTGCGTTGAAAGCCCAATCCTCAATGATTTGAAAACCTTTTTCAAGTTTTTCAGGATCATCACTTGGTATTGGTAAAATATATACTGTTTCATCAAATCCAGTATAGGCGTTTAAATGCGCACCAAATTTTACTCCAATTCCTTGTAAATAATCTACCAATTCGTTTTTCTTGAAGTTTTTAGTACCATTAAAGTTCATATGCTCCATGAAATGAGCCAATCCTTGTTGGTCATCATCCTCTAAAATAGAACCAGCATTTACTACTAAACGCAACTCAACTTTATCTGCTGGTTTTCCGTTGTTTTTTAAGTAATACTTCATTCCGTTAGAAAGAGTTCCTTGTACTACGGAAGGATCGCTAGGAATTAGTTCTTCTTTTGCGGAAGCCTCAACTACAGCAGGAGCTTCTGGAGTTTTTGGCGTTATAGGAGCTTCTGTTGTTTGAGAAGATTTACAAGCCATAATTGCTGCTAGAGCAGCTAATGATAAGATTTTCTTAGTCATAATTAGGTTAGATTTGTTTGCTTGCAAATGTAAGTTAATTATGACTCATAAGGTAAGTAATTATGTAAAAAACTTGTTGTTGTTATTTGTAAGGTCAATAGATTTTATAAAAAAAGCGCAATGTTTAAAATATTGCGCTTTTAGTAAATTTAAATATTAATATTTTACGATACGCTTTCAATTAACAACTGTAACATTTCAATAGCTGCGTCTGAAATTTTAGTTCCAGGCCCGAAAACAGCAACTGCTCCAGCATCAAATAGATACTGATAATCTTGGTGTGGTATAACACCTCCAACAATTACCATAATATCTTCACGACCGTATTTTTTAAGCTCAGCAATTACCGCAGGTACCAAAGTCTTGTGTCCAGCAGCTAAAGAAGAAACTCCTAAAACATGAACATCGTTTTCTACAGCTTGTTTAGCAGCTTCGGCAGGTGTTTGAAATAATGGGCCTATATCTACGTCAAAACCAACATCAGCGTAGCCTGTAGCTACTACTTTTGCTCCTCGATCATGGCCATCTTGCCCCATTTTAGCAATCATAATACGAGGTCTACGCCCATCTAACTCAGCAAAGTCATCTGCTAATTTCTTAGCTTTTTCAAAAGAATCGTCGTTTTTAATTTCTTTACTATACACGCCTGTAAATGATTTAATTTCTGCTTTGTATCTTCCGAATTTAGCTTCTAAAGCATCAGATATTTCACCTAAAGTAGCTCTTTTTCTAGCGGCATCTACAGCTAAAGCCAATAGATTATCAGTACCACTTTCGGCAGCTTCTGTTAATTTACGTAAACTTTCTTGAACTAAATCGTTATTTCTGTCTGACTTTATTTGATTCAATCGTTCAATTTGCGATTGACGAACAACTGTGTTGTCTACCTCTAGAATATGTAAGGGATCTTCTTTTTCTAGTCGATATTTATTAACTCCGACTATTACATCTTGCCCAGAGTCTATTCTAGCTTGTTTTCTAGCGGCAGCTTCTTCAATACGCATTTTAGGAATACCAGCTTCAATGGCTTTGGTCATACCTCCTAATTCTTCAACTTCTTCAATTAATTTCCATGCTTTTTTAGCAATATCATTCGTTAAGTTTTCAACATAGTAACTACCAGCCCATGGATCTACCGTTTTGGTAATGTGAGTTTCTTCTTGTAAATATATTTGAGTATTACGAGCAATACGTGCCGAGAAATCTGTAGGTAGCGCAATTGCCTCATCTAACGCATTGGTATGTAAACTTTGAGTTCCACCAAAAGCAGCAGCAGCAGCTTCTATACAAGTTCTTGCTACATTGTTAAACGGATCTTGCTCGGTTAAGCTCCAACCCGAAGTTTGACAATGCGTTCTAAGTGCTAATGACTTTGGGTTTTTGGGGTTGAATTGTTTTACTAATTTAGCCCAAAGCATACGAGCAGCACGCATTTTAGCAATTTCCATAAAATGATTCATTCCTATAGCCCAGAAGAACGAAAGTCTAGGGGCGAAAGAATCAATATCCATTCCAGCAGCTAAGCCTTTGCGAATATATTCTAATCCATCTGCAAGGGTGTAAGCTAACTCAATATCGCATGTAGCTCCTGCTTCTTGCATATGGTAACCAGAAATACTAATAGAGTTGAATTTTGGCATATTTGCCGAGGTGTATTCAAAAATATCAGATATAATTTTCATGGATGGAGTAGGTGGATAGATATAAGTGTTTCTTACCATAAACTCCTTTAAAATATCGTTCTGAATGGTTCCTGCTAGTAAACTTTTATCAACTCCTTGTTCTTCTGCAGCAACAATATAAAAAGCCATGATAGGGAGTACCGCTCCATTCATAGTCATTGAAACTGACATCTTGTCTAAAGGAATCTGATCGAAAAGAATTTTCATATCTTCAACAGAATCTATAGCAACTCCAGCTTTACCTACATCACCTACAACTCGTTCATGATCTGAATCATAACCTCTATGTGTAGCTAAATCAAAAGCTACCGATAGTCCTTTTTGTCCAGCTGCAAGATTACGTCTGTAAAAAGCATTTGATTCTTCAGCAGTAGAAAAACCGGCATATTGCCTAATAGTCCATGGTCTTCTTACATACATTGTAGAATATGGCCCTCTAAGATTGGGAGCTAAACCAGCCACAAAGTTTAGGTGCTTTAAATTAGAAACATCTTCTTTATTGTAGCTAGATTTAACGTTAATATCTTCGGCTGTAGAGTGTTCAGTAACAGTATTGTTTTCTATTGAAACATCTGTTACTAAATTGATATGTTGAAAATCTTTTCTTTTCATTATGTTATATTAAAAGTTTCAACTTCTTTTCAGTATAGAAACTGAATTGAGTTTAAAAAATTTAGTGGTTGTGTCCGTCGTTAGGTCCGTGATTATGACCAGCATGAGGATCTTTCTTTAAAGTAACTTCTGGTTTTGTAACGGCAGGAGTTTCTTCTTTAGCTTTTAAGAATTCTATTTTAGAAAAATCTTTACCTATAAATTTACCAAAGTAGGCATCTAAGGCAATGTAAGTCATTAAAGCTTTGTCTTTATATTGACTCCTATTATTACTACTAACTATGGCTGATACAATTAGTTTTGGATCTAAGCTTTCTTCAACAGATCGCAAAGCATTGAATGAGGTTTTTAAGTCTTTGTTAGAAATGCTTTTTCCAATACAGTTTAAAACATCTGATTGACTTTTTAATTTTTCCCCATTCCACAAACCTTTGCTATGTAGTGCTTTAAAAACATCTAAACTTTCTTTAGTAACGTAGTCATTAATATTAATTACACCTCTAGATCTAGACACAAAGTTACGCATAGCTTGATCTAAAGTAATAACTCTGTTAGGATTTCTATTGGTATTTTTAGCATGAGTTAAAATTGCATTTTCAAAAGTATAATATGCTTCAGTATATAATTTATTATCACTAATCTCACAAGTTAACACTGAAGGTTGATCTGCATATTTATAAGTAATATTCTCTTCTTTTTTACAACTAAATATTGACGCACAGATGATAGATGCTACTAGTAACTTTTTCATGATTTAATTTTTATAGTTTATTGATTGTTTTCGGTTTTTAATCTTTCTTTATCAGAGTTTTCAGCTAGTCTTCTAGCTATTATAGGTTCTATTAAGGTCTTTCTGATCTTTTTTTCAACGAATGGATGTTTTTCAAGATCATGACTCATACGATCTTGATTATTTGGGTATTTATTAGTTCCTAACAATACCAACTCTCCGTTGTTAAATTGTTCTTGCTCACGTTGAGCACTTTCTTTTATTTTTCGCTGGATGGTACCTTCTTTTAGTTGTTTTAAAAAGCCTCCTCCATTTTCAATTTGTTTGAATATATCTAATGCTTTCTCTGCTAATTGAATACTAAGTGTCTCAATATAATAAGAACCATCTGCTGGGTTTTGGACTACATCAAAAGAGCTTTCGTTTTTTAGTACTAATAATTGATTCCTAGCAATGCGGTCACCAAATTCATTTTGATTGTGATATATATAATCATAAGGTAAATTGCAAACTGTATTTGCACCTCCTAATATAGCACTCATACACTCTGTAGTAGTACGTAATAAGTTTACATTGTAATCATATATAGTTTTATTTCTGTAAGAAGGTAAGCTTAAGATAGAACACTTAGTTTCTGTACTATATACCTTGTTTAAAGTATTAATTAAAATACGTAAAGCCTTTAATTTAGCTATTTCAAAAAAGTAATTACTACTTGTAGCAGTAATAAACTGAATATTTTTAATTCCTTGCTCTTGAAAATAATGGAAATATTCATTTGCATGAGCCATAGCATATGCTAATTGTTGTGAAATAGTTGCTCCAGCATTTTGATATATTGATGTATCAACACTAATAGTATTGAATTCAGGGTAATTGCTATGAATCTCTTTAATGAATTGATAATCTAACTCTAATGAGTTGTACCAGTTTCCTGTTTTGGCTAGATTTCCAATAATGTCAAGATGTAAGAAGTGAAAGTTATTTTTTAGTGATAAAATTTCCTCAATAGTTTTCTGAAAGAATCCAGTAAATATAAAATGAACAGGAATGTTATTTCCAATACCCTCAAGTAGTTCTTTTATATGTATTTCGGAATGAATTTTAAAAAGTATTGCTTCACTACCTTTTTCTAAAGCATCTTTGGCTAAAACATTTGCTTTTAGAGAATTTTTAACATCAATATATTGGCAAATATCCCAGTTGTTGTTTTCGGTAACACTAGTTTTAGCGTCTTGATCTTGGTGGTAAAACGGTTTAACAGTAATACCTTCATTGGTATGCCAAAGAAGTGTTTCGTTATAATCTGCACCTTTTAAATCTACTTGAATTTTTTGTTTCCAAGCTTGTGCAGATACTTCATCAAAATCATTGAATAAAAAGTTACTCATCTTTCTTTTTTTTGGTTGAGTCGTTTTCGTACTCTATAATATAAATCTCTTCGTTTTCTTTTTTCATGTAATATTCTTCACGAGCAAAGTTTTCGAGTTGATCTGAATTTTCTAATTTTTTGATACTTTTTTTATCCTTATCTATTTCTGTTTGATATAACTTGATTTCAGATTTTTTCTCATCAATAACAGCATCAAGTTCTCTATGGAATAAATAAGAATTATCATCGATAAACAACATCCATATAACAAAACCAATAAGTACTAGTATGTACGGATTGATTAGGTATTTTAAATATTTATGTTGTTTAATTTTTTGTAACAATGTTTATAATTTTCGAAGTTAAAATTACGATAATTTTTCGTTAATTATAGTCTTTACAATATTTATACCTACTGTATTAAACTTGTTGTTAGGTATAATAATATCTGCATATTCTTTAGTACTTTCTATAAATTGTTGGTGCATTGGTTTTAAAGTATTTTGGTATCTATTTAAAACCTCGTCTAAATCTCTTCCTCTCTCTGCAATATCTCTTTTTACACGTCTTATCAATCTTTCATCTGAATCGGCGTGAACATAAATTTTAATATCGAATAAGTTACGTAGTGTTGGGTTGGTAAAAATTAATATACCTTCTACTATTATAACTTTTTTAGGAGAAGTAAGAATTGTTTCTTTAGTTCTGTTATGTTCTACGAAAGAATATACGGGTTGGTTTATTGTTTTCCCTTCTTTTAATTGTTGAACGTGTTGCGTAAGCAAATCAAAATCTATTGATTGTGGATGATCAAAGTTTATTTTTGTTCGTTCTTCATAGCTTAAATGAGAAGTGTCACTATAATAAGAATCTTGAGAGATGATACAGATATCATCTTCAGTTAATTCATTTAAAATTTGTTTAACTACAGTAGTTTTACCACTGCCTGTACCACCTGTTATACCTATGATTAACATGTATTGAGTTTTTTAGCAAAAGTAGGTTAATATTTTAATGAAAAAAAGTGTTTAAGATGTTTGTAAAATGTAGAAAAATAATATATTTGCATCCCATTATTCGGGGTATAGCGTAGCCCGGTTATCGCGCCTGCTTTGGGAGCAGGAGGTCGCAGGTTCGAATCCTGCTACCCCGACAAAAGCCAATCATAATTATGATTGGCTTTTTTATTGATGACTTGAGAAATAGTTGTCATCTACATAACTTCTGTTAAACTGTTTCTTTCATTTTATTTCTTTATTAAAAGAGATTTTCTTTCTAGTAAGTTATTTACCACTTATAAATTTTTAGCTATTCTTACAATACTTCATTCCTGACAGTTGTATTCAAATTTATTGTTCTATCAAATATTAATTGCAACTTAATCGCAATAATGTTTGTTTTTTAAAAGAAATTAAATATGTTTGTATCTCATTAATGCAACATTGTTGCGTTAACGTAAGTTAGAAAGGGGAATCCGAAAACCTTAAATAGAGTAGGGGAAATCTAAATTATAAGTATTATGAATACTAAGAAAAGTATCATTGCTCAGCTTATTGCAGAAAGAAAATCTGTAAACACAACGCACTGTTCAAACTGTGGTCACTGTAGAGCTTCACTTTAATAACTAAAGTGTAAAAAAGATTATGAAGGGGTAGTTGCCGCTACCTCTTTGTTTTTAAGTATAAAAAACAAACAAAGTACAAATGTACGTTAATATTCAAAATAAACCAATTAACCTTGACTCTAAGCAGTTAGAAAATATACTTGCTTATAAAAATGAAAATATACTATCCCGATTTACCGATATGTATAATGTGAGCAATAATGAGGCTGAAGATATTTTTAAGGCTACATTAAAGTTTATGTATATAGCCCAAATAAAAGGGGTTTTTATTCCAGATGAGTTATTAATTATTGATGAGATGTGGCATAACTTTATTCTTTTTACTAAAGATTATCATTCTTTCTGCGATAAGTATTTTGGGAGTTATTTTCATCATTTACCTGCATCTAAGAGAGAAAAGGAAATTCAAACTAGAAAAAATCAAGAAAATCCTGAACAAGCAAGTGTTGAGTTTCAGAATAAATTAGAATTTATAATGGGGGTTGTATATGACTATTTAGGGCAAGAAACTTTAGAAATATGGTTCCGAGATTATGCCCATAAATATAGTCGTGAAAAAATATTAGCATTAAGAAAATCATGAGTATTTTTCCTAAACGAACAGTTGCCGGAAAAGGGGTGACTATACATTGGAATTTTAATATTTCTCACCTCAAGAAAGGCCATGTTTTTCCTTTTGTACGTATTGGTGTACAATGGCCTAATGGACAAGTTACTATGCTTATGGAAGAGTGTATTTTGGGGTTTGCAAATCCTAGAGATGAAGATGTATTGTTAAATGAAGATGGGAAGAAATTTAAATACCTAAAAAAAAATACTCCATTTTTAGTTTTAAATGATTATCTGTCTGGTGTAATTAAACGTGAAGCATTAGCAAACATTATTTCAGGTATTGAATCTGGACGTCATTATTATTTTCAATTTGCGCTACCAAAAAAGGCACCTCCAGGAAAATACACTCTAATTTCTGAGGTGTATAATAATGGTGAAAAACGTTATTCTAAGACTAAAGAAGACGATTTTTTCTTTGTTGATAATATTGAAAAAAGAGCAACAAAAAAGAATGATAACGGTTATGTTTCAATTATAAAAAACAACTCAACAGAAGCTACACCAATAAAAATTGTAGAGTGCTTTGAATCAGGTAATAAAGTAAAGTGTATGCTTTTAAGTCCTTTAAGTGCTTCAGAAATTCATACTATATCTAGTAATTGCTTTTTACTATATAATGAAGAAAGAGAGGTTATAGCATTAAATGAGAATAACAGTCCTTTTGTTATTAAAAATCATCAATATATTCCGTTAAAAAGGGAAGATAGAACCTATGTTATGTCAAATAGCACAGAAGACATTTATGAACTTACTGAATTACAAGCTAAGATTAGAGAAAGAGCTGACGGAATTACATTAAAAAATAGAATTGTAAACATTACTAATAATGATTCTTATAACGAATTAGTTGATAGTGGTATAATACTCGAAAATAAGTTTTAAAAAATGATAAAGAAAATTATGATATCATTTTTATTGTTGCTATTGTCACAGTATATAATTGCTCAAGAAGTTGTTGTTATTGGAAAAGTTGTTACAAAAAGCAATGAGCCTTTAATTGGTGCAAGTCTTGTAATTAATTCTTATGGAGCAGTAACAGACTTTGAAGGTAATTATAAATTAAAGATACCTCAAGGTAATTATATATTAAAATGTAGTTTTTTAGGATATAATGAAGAACAAAAAATAATTGATGCAACCGGTAAGAAACAACTTCTAGTTAATTTTACCTTAATAGAAAACTCAACAAATTTAAATTCTATTACAATTGTTGGTAAATCTGAAGTTAAAAAGCTAGAAGATAGTCCACAACAAGTAGCTATAATTAAAGCTAAGAAATACCATAATAAAGCCACTTCTACTAATGATATTTTAAACAAAGAATCTGGAATTAATATCCGCCAAGATGGAGGAATGGGAGGGAATTCAAATATTTCTATTAACGGACTACAAGGAAAGCAAATAAAAATATTTATAGACGATATACCTGTAGACTTTTTAGGATATGGTTATGGGGTAAACCTACTTCCTTCTAATTTTATTAGTCGTATAGAAGTTTATAAAGGTGTTGTGCCTATACATTTGGGTGCCGATGCACTGGGAGGAGGAATAAATGTTATTACTCGAAAACAAAAGAGGAATAATATGGAAGTGAGTTACTCTCACGGATCATTTAATACACATCAGGCAAGTTTAAATGCTCAAAAGGTGGTTGAAAAATCAGGGTTAATTTTAGGTGTCAATGCCTTTTTTAATTATTCTGACAACAATTATAAAGTAGATGTAACAGTTCCTGATGAGTCTTATAACCCACAAAATATAACGGTAAGACGGTTTCATGATACTTTCAAGCAAGGTTTGATAAAAACAAAAGCTAGTTTAGTAAATAAAAAATGGGCTGATTTGTTATCGGTTTCCCTAGCACATCAAAGATTATATGACGAGATTCAGCACAATGCTATCATGAGTCAACCTTATGGTGAAGCGTACGGAACTAATAACTCTACAAATGCTTCTATAAGACATAAATGGTCTAATAACAATAAAAAATTCTTTACCGATGCTTTTTTGGGCTACAATCATATTAATACTAAATTTAATGATACTACTCTTAATGTGTATACTTGGGATGGAAAAGTATTTACTCAACGTAGTTACGGTGGAGAAATTACAACTTCACAAAGTACTTTAGAAACTCAAGCCAATGTGTCTTTTGGAAGGGTAAACCTTAAATATATTTTTAATAAAAATAGCCAGTTAAACTTTAGTTCACTTGTTTCAAATTATGAGAGAGATGGCAAAGATGCTACAGCAGCAAATTTTTATGGGTACGATCCGTTTAAAAATAAAGCATCTCGATTTAAAACAGTGAGTGGATTATCTTATCAGTATCGATTTTGGAACCAAAAAATCACCAGTATTACAGCATTAAAACACTATTATTATCAATCGAAAGGTTTTGATAATGATGCCCAAAACGGAACTGTTACAGATTTAAAACAAAACGGCAATTATAATGGAGTCAGTCAGGCTTTTTCTATACAAGCTTTAAGAAAATTATTGATAAAAACCTCCTATGAGTATGCTACAAGATTGCCAGATGAATATGAATTGTTTGGTGATTTTATATTAATCGATCAAAATGCCAATTTAACACCAGAAATTAGTCATAACATTAACGCATTAGTTAAATGGGAGGAACCAGATTGGATGTTAGGTATAAATGGTTTTTTTAGAGATATAGATGATATTATATTTTTAAAAACAACTCAATTTCAGGCACAATACCAAAATCTTCTCAAAGCAAGAGCCATAGGATTTGAATTATTTGGTAGTTACCAACCTTTTAAGAGCATTGAACTTAATGGTAATTTAACTTATCAGGATATTAGAAACAGATCTTCACAAGAAAATTCTAATACCGTAAACCCAAAATATTTTAATGCAAGGTTACCAAATAGGCCATATTTTTTTGCAAATCATGAGGTTAATTTTAAGACTCCAATTAATAGAGAAAAAGATCAATTGTCCTTTTGGTGGAGTGGTAGATATGTTAAGGACTTTTACCTCAATTGGGAAGTAGACGGTCTAGAAGAAACCAAACCTACTATTCCAAGTCAATGGGTGCAAAATGTTGGAGTAAGTTATTTATGCTACAATAAACAATTTACTCTTACCCTAGAAAGTCAAAACGTGACCAATGAAAAAGCATTTGACAATTTTAACGTACAACGTCCTGGAAGAGCTTTTTTCTTTAAGATGAATTACACATTTAATAATCTATAAAACCAGAATAACTATGAAAGACAAAAAATTAAATCAAATGAATTATATTAAAAAAGTGCTTGCCGTTGCAGCAGGTTTATTTTTATCAATGGCGGTTATATCTTGTTCTAATAATGATGATGATGGAACAAGTCAACAACCAATACAAGAAGTCAATTATGCTTTTGCTACAGTAGGAGGGGCATGGCCATCTCAAACAACTTATTTGCAAGGAACAGTAAATCTAGATATGACTAGTATAAACAACAACAATGCTACTGAGTTAGCAAATTGGGGGCAATTATGGACTTATAATAAGGATTTATTTGTAACACGTTTTGGCGCGCCAGCAACATTATTTAAGTATTCTTTTGATTCTAACGGTATAGCTAAAGAAGCAGGGCAAATTGTAATTCCTGGTGCAAATACATTTTCAACTATAGAGTTTGTTAGTGAAACAGAAGCTTATGGTACTGTAGCAGGAGGTTTAGCACGAGTTATTAAATTTAATCCTTCAACAGCTAGTGTAACTGGTGAAATAGATCTTTCTTCTATTGAAATAGATGGTGTAGAATCGTATTGGTATTTAGGAATGAAAGCAAGAGATGGGAAATTATTTATGGGAGTAGAGTACCAAAACAACTGGACATCTACCTACGATAAAGCTTTCGTTGCTGTTATTGATTTAGAAACATCTACTGTTGAAAAAGTAATTGAAGATAATAGAACCGGTAATATTTTTGCCGCAGGTGGAGCTGTAAATGGATTTAACCTAGATGCAAATGGTGACCTTTATGTAATGGGATTTGGAACAGCTAACACGCCAAGTGGTATTTTACGTATTAAAAATGGAGAAACAGAGTTTGATCCTTCATATTTTATGAATTTAGATGAAAAAACAGGTAAGGCTTGTCAAGGCCTATGGCACTTTCCTGGTAAAGGTACCTTTACGTTAAGAATGGATGACGAATCTGATGCTTACGAGTTTAATGGACCCAATTACAAATATTATAAAATAGATTTAGAATCTCAAACAGCTATAGATATAGGGGCTCCAAAAACATTTGGCTCTAAAACTTCTATTATAAGAGATTTTAATGATGGAAAACTTCACTTTGTGATTGCTACAGCATCAGAAAATGCGATTTATACTTATGATATCGCTTCTGGACAAATTAGCAAAGAAATTGATGCTGACGGACAGATTACTGGTTTTCAAAAATTGAACTAGTCTACACTTTTTATAACAGTAAACAAGGAGGGACTACAATATTTCCCTGCTTGTTTTTTTAAAGCCAAGAGCAATTATGTTAGAAGCTAAAAACTTAACAAAAAAGTATGGCAATTTTACAGCTTTAAATGAGCTTAACTTAACCGTTAATCCAGGAGATATTTTTTGCTTACTTGGAGCTAATGGTGCAGGGAAATCGACCACCATTAATTTGTTTTTAAATTTTATTGCTCCTTCCAGTGGTTCTGTTTTTATCAATTCAAAAGATGTAAATAAGTATGCACAGGAAACCAAATCAATGATTTCTTATATACCTGAAAATTTAATGCTTTATACTAATTTAACAGGGATAGAAAATCTAGAGTTCTTTTGTAGCTTAGGTGGTTTAAAATATACAAAGATAGAGTTAGAGAAGCTTATAATTGATGCAGGTTTGCAACCAGAATTTATCCATCAGCGGGTAAAAAACTATTCTAAAGGTATGCGTCAAAAAATAGGCATAGCATTAGCCGTTGCTCGTAAATCGTCTGTATTATTATTAGATGAACCTACCTCTGGGTTAGACCCAAAAGCCAGTAATGAATTTTCAGAACTGTTACTCTCTATGAAAGAAAAAGGAGTTACTACCCTTATGGCTACTCACGATTTGTTCAGAGCCAAAAATACAGGTACACATATTGGTATTATGAAAGGTGGTAATTTGATTGAAGAATTTCAATCAGACAATATCAATTTTCAAGAATTAGAGCGCATGTACATTAACCATATGCACAACTAAGCTATGGAAACATTAATTGCAGTTGTTAAAAAAGAACTTAAAAGCGCTTTTCGCGAGCGTTTAGTAGTAGCATTAGGACTTATAGTTATGCTGTTACTTTCTGCATCCATGTACAGTGGTTATGTGGCTTATACACAACAACAAGCCAATATAGAAAATCTTCAAAAAGAAAAGCGTAAACAATGGCTAGAACAACATGAAAAGCATCCTCATATTGCAGCTCACTATGGTACATATGTTTTTAAACCAAAATCGATACTCAGCATTTTCGATTTCGGTTTAGATAGCTATACAGGCACATCTATTTACTTAGAGGCTCATTATCAGCATGAGTTTATGTTTAGACCAGCTCAGTTACGTAGTAGTATGGTGCGTTTTGGAGAATTAAGTATAGCCATGGTGTTAAAAGTGTTTTTACCGCTACTGATTATTTTTGTTGCTTTTTCGGCTTACACAAAAGAACGAGAAAGTGGTACTTTAAGGCTTTTATTGAGTCAAGGCGTTTCTTTGGGAATACTTAGTTGGGGAAAAATTATAGCCATTTCTTTATTGGTTGGACTGACTTTAATTCCTTTTTTTGTTGGCTTTACTGTAAGTTGGTTTTTAGATATTGATAACACAGTGATCCCTGATATATCTACACGATTAATTTTATTAATTGTATTGTATATTACTTATTTGTTTGTTTTAATTGTTTTATCAGTTTGGGTATCCTTACAGTGTAAAAATGGTAAATCGGCTTTGCTTACTTTATTAGTATGCTGGATAGCTGCCACTATTTTATTGCCTAAAGCTACGGCAAATTTGAGCGAGAGCATTTATCCGTTGCCATCAATGAGGGCATTTAAAGCAGGTATTCAAACTCATAAGGACAATGGATTAGACGGAAAAACATCTAAAGTACAACGCTATGAGCAGTTAAAAAAAGAAATGCTTCAAAAGCATGATGTAGATTCTATCCAAAAGCTACCTTTTAATTTTAGTGGTTATAGCATGCAGGCTTCTGAGGAGTATTCTGATAAAATATATGATTTTCATACCAAAAAACTTCGTAATCAATTGCTAGATCAAAACTTTATTAGTCGTTTTACTAGTCTGATAAATCCGTATCAAGCTACACAAAATTTGTCTATGGCAATAGCAGCAACAGACATACATTCCACTTTTCATTTTGAGGATGAGGTTAATAAGTACCGTAGAAAACTTATTAAAACCATGAATGATGACATGGCGTATAATACAAAATACGGAGAGTTTTATGAGTATAAAGTAGGTAAAGATCTTTTTGAAAAAGTACCCGATTTTAGACACCAAACTCAAATGGTGTATCAGGTATTGAAACAATACATCATCGAAATAATTTCTATAATCCTCTGGGTAAGTTTTAGTCTTTTGTTACTAAATCGCGCTCATAGAAAAGCAAATAGCCATTATGTTTAAAATATTGATAAAATATGAATGGAAATTATTCGTTAGAAATAGGTTTCAATTGCTGTTTTTAGCGATATTTCTGTTAGTATCTGCATATGCTATTTACTATGGTAGATCTGAAATAAAGACTCAAAAAGAAAATATAGAAGTCGTTAAAACACTTGAAAAAGAAGGGTTTGAGAAATACATTGCTTCTTTTGGTAAAGAACCTGAAACGAGAAAAGAGGAGGAACTAAAAGATATTGCTTGTAAGCCATCTTACGCGTGGTATAGGCATGAGTATAGTGCTAGCTTGCCACCCCATGATTATGCTGCTTTAGCTATTGGTCAGCGTGATTTATATCGTTATTATTTTAGCCTTACTGGTATGAGTTTGTACTACCAACTTTTTGAAAATGAGTTGGCAAATCCTGTAAATCTTTTGGTAGGTAATTTCGATTTGTTATTTGTACTTATTTATCTATTTCCTTTACTAATCATTACTTCTGTATATAGCCTATATGCTGCAGAGAAAGAAGGAGGTACTTTGCCCTTGCTTCGTATGCAAACTATATCTGTTAGAAAAATTACAACCTTACGTTTTAGTTTTCATTTTGTACTTATTACAGGTATAGCGTTGCTTATAACCTTTGGAGGTATGTTAGTTTGTGGTAATCCGTTGAGTAACTATAATTATTTGTCTACAATATACTGGTTGTTAGGTGTTACATTCTATTCATTTTTTTGGTATGGTCTTCTATACTTAATCATCAGTTTTAAAAAGAATTCTGCTTTTAATGCTATTGTAAGTATTAGTTGTTGGTTATTATTATTAGTAATAATACCCTCTTTACTGAACATTGTAGTAACTACAAAATACCCTATAAACAGTGCTAGTTTATCAGAAATTACTAGAAGAACAGGCTTAGAGAATGATGATGACAAAGAAGAAGCCAATGCCGTTTTAAAGGAGTTTTTTGAGCATAATAAAACTTATGCAGTTACCGATAGTTTGATAGATACGAACTTTATGGCAAAAACGTATGCAGCCTTTACTTGGTTAAAAGACGCACATAGTAAGCAAATGGTAGATAAATTTAATAATCAACTATCTAAAAGAGAGCAATGGATTCACCATTTAGATTGGTTAAACCCAGCAACCAACATTCAAAAATCATTTACAGAAACCAGTAAAACAGATTGGAATACGTTAATTCAGTTTCAGCGGTCATTATCTCCTTTTCATAATCAAATAACTCATTTTTATTATTCAAAACTGTTTTGGAATAAGCCTTTAACCTTAGAGAATTATAAACAAAGACCTACTTACACATGGGTAGATAACAATGTAAATCGATGGTTAAATATTAGAGAGCGCTTGTCTAAAATAGTTCTTTTTGGAGGGATACTTTTTGTTATAGGTTTTATAAAATTTAAAAAAATATAAACGATTACTAGTGAAAAATATATTCGTCATACTGAGCCTATCATTTTCTTTATCACTTTTCAGTCAACAAAAAGATTCGCTTTCCATTTCTAATACTTTAGAAATAGATGCTTTAGAGATTGTAAAAGATTTAAAAGTTGATGGAAATTTAGATGAGGTAGTATGGTCTAACGCTAAAGCTATATTTATAACTAAACAAGTAGAGCCTTATCAAGATAGCACAGCTACTTTAGCAACAGAGGTCAAGGTATTGTTTAACCAAAAGTTTCTTTACATTGGAGCCATTTGTTCAGATAGTTTGGGTAGAAAAGGAATAAGAGTTCCAGAATTGAGTCGTGATTTTAATTTTTATTCTTTCGATATTTTTGGAGTGAGTATAGATCCGTTTAACGATAAACGTAATTCCATTACTTTTCAAACCAATCCTTACGGTGCTCAACGAGATTTATTAAGTTTTGATGACGCATTATATGATAACGAATGGGATGGTCAGTGGAAGGTTCGTACTACTAGGAATAGTGAGGGTTGGGTTGCAGAGATGGCTATTCCGTGGTCTACTTTACGATATAAAACAAACAATAATGAGGCATGGTGGGGAATTAAGTTTTACAGAAATGCTCGTAGATTGAATGAGCTTAGCTCATGGCCTGTATATCCAAGAGCCTTTTCTCCATACCGTATGGATTATGCTGGAAAATTAAAAGGTATAAAGCCTCCTAAGCCCCATTTAAATTTACGTATACAGCCTTATGTACTTACAGAAAGTAGTAATGTAGGTTTAGATGAAGCTTCAAAAACAAAAATGAAAGTAGGGGGAGAGGTAAAATGGGCCATCACTCCAAATACGGTATTAGATGCTACTGTAAATACCGATTTTGCTCAGGCTGATGCCGATAGGCAAGTGATTAACCTATCTCGATTTTCTATTTATTTTCCTGAACGGAGACATTTCTTTTTAGAGAATGCTAGTTTATTTTCATTAGGTAACAGAGACATTGCTCCATTTTTTAGTAGGCAAATAGGTTTAGATGCTTATGGGAAACCTATACCTATAGATTATGGTTTACGTCTAACTCACCGTACACCAAAAAATAGCGGGGGTATAATGCTTATTAAGCAGCGTGAAACGGAAACTAATGCAGCACAGTGGTTTGGTATAGGGAGATATTCAAAAAATATAGGTAAACAAAACCGTATTGGTGGTATGATAACAGCTGTTCAAACAAATGCTACAAATAGCACTAGTGAGCACTTAAACCTTACTGGTTCGGTAGATGGTTTTGTTCGATTTAGTCCGTCGTTATCATGGAAGTATATGCTTTCTGGCTCATCAGATCAGCAAGACGACATGCAAGGAACGGCAGCAACATCTTCATTAAGTTATGCAAGCAATAAATTAGTTGCTTTTTGGAATCAGTCTATTGTTACAGATAATTATAGAGCCCGATCAGGCTTTGTTTCACGTGAGAATTTGTTAACTACTAATCCTGGGTTATATTTAAATTATCGTCCAAAATGGAAACCAAAGTTCATTCGTTCATTTGAACCTGGGGTGTATTGGTGGCATTATAGAAGCGCAGATAATTATAAGTTTTTAGAAGATGAATTAAAGCTCTTTCTGTTTTATGCCAATTTTCAGAATGGGGGAAGACTTGTTTATACACTAACACCAACTAGACAACAATTATATCGATCTTTTTCTCCTTTAGGAGTAACAATAGCACCAGGTAAATACAATTATGTGAGGCATACTTTTTCGTATCGTTCCGATTTTTCTAAAAAATTAGCTTATTCAGCTATTTACGAAACAGGAAATTTTTATAGAGGAAAATTAGACACCTATAGAGCTAAAGTGAATTTTTCACCCAATCCGCACTTATTTTTTTCAATGAACTATACGTTTAATGATTATTTAACCCATACGGGAGAAAAAGTTAAAGCAAGCCTTATTGCTCCAGAGTTTAGATTGGCTATTAACCCAAGAATACAACTTACAGGTTTTTATCAATACTTAGAAACCACCAAGTCTGATAATTGGAATATTCGCTTTTCATGGGAGTTTAAACCATTGTCTTACTTGTATGTGGTGTTTAATACAGCAAACGATAGAAGTATTATTCCTGAAACTCAAACCAATCAATTGATAAGTAAAATTACTTACATCCACCAATTTTAAAAATTCATATGGCCACTCTAGATATTAAAACTGAAAAAATTTGGAAACTTATCTTGAAATTTTCGTTACCAGGAGTGTTTGGTTCTTTGATACTGTCTATAGGCACAATGATAGATGCTTCTTTTTTAGGGTATTATTTAGGGAGTGATGCTTTTGCAGCTACCTCGCTAGTTTTTCCACTTACTGTATTAACAGGGGCAATAATAGCGTTGGTTTCGGTAGGAGCTTCTTCATTATTGAGTAGAGCTTTGGGGTCAGAAGATACTTTTGTTCAACAAAATATGTTGTCTAATGTATTTAGTTTAAGCATATTATTTTCACTTGTGCTTACCTGTTTAGGATATTTTTTCGCTAGTGAGCTGGTAGGTATGGTAGGGGCGACGGGTTCCTTAAAGTCATTAGCAGAAACGTATTTTAAAATTTATATACTAGGCTCTTTTTTTAATGTATTCGGTTTATCTGCAAACAACCTGATTCGTGCCGAGGGAAAGATTAAATTCTCTATGGGAATTTCGATAACCTATATTGTTATAAATATAATTCTTACTCCGTTATTTATAAATGTTTTTGACTTAGGGTTAGAAGGAGCTGTTTGGGCGAGTTTGATAGCTATGGGGGTGTATGCTCTATTGGTTTTAGGTTATTTTTTAAGTAAAAGAACATCTTACCATATTGGTAGCTTAACATTGCGTTGGGATCAAGAAATAATTTTCCCTATCCTAAAAGTAGGATCGTCTGCCTTTTCTTTGCATGGAATAAATTTTATTAGACAGCTTATTATTTTCAGGTCTATAACCTATTACGGAACAACCACTGATGTTGCTTTTTTTAGTGCAGCATACCGTATTTTTATGTTTTTATCGTCTCCTGTATTAGGATTTTTAAGTGGTTTACCTCCTGTAATTGGGATTAATTTTGGGGCGAATCAGCCGAATAGGATAAAAGAAGCAGTCTATAAGTTTAGAATTGGAGCATTAGGGTTTTTAAGTGTAGTTTGGTTACCTATTTACTTGTTTCCAACGTTTTTATTCAACTTTTTATTACCAGATTTAGTTATTAGTCCTCAACAATTACAACTGTTTAGAATTATCTTTTTTGCGATGCCTATGCTACCTTTAATTAGTAGTAGTATTATGTTATTCCAGTCAATTGGAGATGGTAAATTAACCAATCAATTGGTGTTTTACCGCCAATTATTTTTATTCCTACCCTTAATACTCACTATTCCATATTTCTTTTCTGCTACGGGGGTTTATTATTCACTTTTAATAGAAAATGTAATATACGGACTTATTGTTCTAGGAGTTAGTGCTAAAAAAATCAACCAATTAAAATTTAAGTTAGCAAGAGTATATCACACAATACTATTTACAGCGAATATTGCAGTAAATATCACCTTTTGAGGTCTAAAATGGACAGGGAACAAATAAATAATCTGGTTTCATTAAAAGGAAAAGAAGTGGTAGAAATGGCTGCTGGAACAGGTTTGCTTACAAAATTATTAACAGAGCATGCAAAACAAGTACAAGCATTCGATATTTCAGAAGAAATGCTGGCTGTGAATCAAGAACATCTTGAAAAATGTTCAGTTAAAAATTGTAAGCTATCCGTAGCAGAAAATAAATCAATTCCACTACCAGATAATACAGCCGATGTAGTAATTGAAGGGTGGAGTTTGGGTTATATGGTGGCTAAGTCTGGTACAGTATGGGAAAAAGAAATAGATAAGGTTCTCGCCGAGATGGAAAGGTTACTTAAACCTAATGGAATGATCTTAATATTTGGTACTTTGGGTACAGGGGCCCATAAGCCAGCACCACCTAATAAGGAATTGGCAAACCTTTATGAATACTTGGAGAATAAAAAAGGGTTTTCTGTAACTCCATGGTTTAAAACAGATTATGAATTTGATTCAGTAGACCAAGCTGTAGAGTTAATTAGCTTCTTTTGGAGTAATAATTTTGGTGAGTATATAAAAACTAAACAAAGCTTAATTGTAGAAGAATGTACTGCTATTTGGTATAAAAAGTATTAGAATTTGAAGACGAATTGGAATAAACATATCGATGAACTTTCAAAGCAAATGCTTCCTCCTTCAGCAACTTTACAATGGGTTCTCAATTATTTTGAGAAAACAGAACAAAAAGCAGATTATGCAATTGATTTAGGCTGTGGTTCAGGTGTTGATACTTTTGCAATGCTGTCCGCAGGTTTGCAAGTATTAGCTATAGATAAAGAAATTTCTGCTATCAAGCATATTAAACAAAAGATTGAGCAAACTCCATTTAAAACACAATTAGAACTTCTTGATAAATCTTTTGAAGAAGTAAAATTACCAAACTGTAAACTGTTAAATGCCTCTTTTTCTCTGCCATTTTGCAAACCAACTCATTTTAAGGGGTTTTGGTCAGAAATAGTGTCAGCCATAAAGCCTAATGGGTGGTTTTCTGGACATTTTTTTGGAAAAGAAGATGGATGGTATCCCAATAATGAAATAACATTTTTATCAACAGCAGAAATTAGAGCGTTGTTTTCTGATTTTGAGATAAAGGTTTTTGAAGAGGTAAATAAAGTAGGGAAAACCATAAATAATAAAGAAAAACAGTGGCATGTTTATCATGTTGTAGCGCAGAAAAAAGAAACAAAATAAATGCACTTATTTTCTTGGGTGAAATTGTTCTATAACATTAGCTAGATGAGTTCTGTCTACATGCATATAAATTTCTGTAGTAGTAATACTTTCATGACCAAGCATGAGTTGTATGGCTCTTAAATCGGCTCCATTTTCTAACAAATGTGTAGCGAAAGAATGTCTAAAAGTATGAGGGCTAATAGTTTTATTTAATTTAATTTTTACTGCCAATTGTTTAACAATTGTAAAAATCATGGCTCTAGTTAATTGTCTACCTCTTCTATTTAAAAATAAAATATCCTCATGAGATGACTGAATTGGTACATGTATTCTTGAATGGTTGGTGTATAAGTTAATTAATTTTTGAGTGTAAGGACTAATTGGTACAAAACGTTGTTTATCTCCTTTTCCAGTTACTTTAATAAAACCTTCTTCAAAGAATAAATCTGATAATTTTAAACTTGTTAATTCAGATACTCGCAAACCACAACTGTAAAGTGTTTCTATAATAGCTTTATTTCTGTGCCCTTCGGCTTTACTAAGGTCTACGGCTTCTGTTAATAAATCTATTTCCTTAACAGTAAGGGTATCGGGTAATTTGCGTCCTATTTTAGGAGCTTCAATTAACTCCATAGGATTAGTATCTCTATAGTCTTCAAAAATTAAATATGAAAAAAAACTTTTTAATCCAGAAATAATCCTCGATTGTGAACGTTCGTTAACTACCTTGGCTAATTGGTAAATAAACTCTTGAATTGTTTCTGTTTTAATATTTAGTGGTGATAAATTAATAGAATTATCGTCTAAAAAACGAATGAGCTTTAGAATGTCTAGTTCATAATTTATAATAGAGTTTTCAGAAAGGCCTCTTTCTAATTTTAGGTAATGTTTATAGTCAGTCAGGGCGTTGTTCCATTTCATACTTAAGTAAAAATATAAAACCTCAAGCAGAACTTGAGGTTTTATAGCATAATTTATTAGTCAAATTTTATTTATCGTAATCTACATCTTTATTATCTAAACGTTTACTAAAGTCGGTTTCACCTCCATCTTTTAGAGTGTTGGCTTGCCCTCTCCAGTCATCTCGTAAAATTCTTCCAGGGAAAAACTCTATAAGTTTGGTTACAGTCTCAATATCTTCGTCTTTAAATCGACTAATCTGGTTGAAAGTATAAATACCAATACTATTAAGCTTCTTTTCAATAAATGGACCAACTCCACTTATACGTTTTAAATCGTCTTTATCAGCTTCTGTAGCTTCACCAAAACTAGAAAAGTTCAAACTAGGTTTTTCTACTGCATTACCAGAGCGCTCCATAGTTTTTACGGCTTTTATTTTAGATTCTGATTTAAAAGTAGACTTAGCATGTTGTATTTCAGACTGATAATCTCCAAAATTTGCTTTGAGCTTTCTATTTTCATCATGGCAGTCGTTTAATTTTTCTTGATAACTTCTCCTTGTAAAATATCTAGATAATAGCCACCCTAGTAAAAATGATAGGAACATTAATATTAATAAACACCACCAGTTAGGACAGTTATTGGTATTAAATATATGAGACATAATAGTTATATTTTTGTTCGTTTTTTAGTTTACTTTTATTTCAATTCTTCTATTTAGAGCTCTACCTTCTTTCGTGTTATTAGTGGCTATAGGCTCTAACTCACCTTTAGATGAAGCAGAAAGTTTTTCTTTATTTATTCCAGTACTAGCTAAGTATTTTAATACATTGGTAGCTCTATCTCTTGCTACAATTTCATTTGTTTTTTCATCACCAACATTATCTGAATGACCAATAATCATTACTTTTTTATTAGGGTGATTGTTTAAATAATTTTTTAATTCAAAAGCATATGCTTGTAATGTATTATCTGGTTTAAACGCTCTTTGGTTGAAGTGTGAGTACAATGTTTTATTGGTAATTCCCTTATCAATCTTAGATAAATGGTCTTCAGATATTTTTTTAAAGAATAGCTCAATCCCTCCTAAATAATCATTATTAGAAGAGTAGTTAAAAGTATTTTTAGCTCCTGTTGCATATATTTTATCTGGATTAACCCCAAATTTCGAAAGTAAGTCTTTTATATAATTAGCTCGGTTTAACCCTAAATTTAAACTATCAATATTTGTTTTACTTTCAGCTTCATTATACCAGCCCACAATTTGTAATTCTTGATTTTGGTGAGTGTTTAAATATTTAAAAATAGAATCTTTTATAGTTAAGCTTGAAGTAGGTATATCAATTGAATCTGAGTGTTTAAAAATTCTTATACCTTCAGAAAGATTTATGATGCTTTCTCCTTTTTCATCGAGTATTTGAATACCAGACTTGTTGCTTTTTATTAAAGAATCAGTGTCATTTTTTTCAGGCCTAATATTGGTTTCTTCTTGAATAGTTTTTGTAGAAGTATGACCATTACACCAAGTGCAAGAGTAGTACCACCACATTCCTATAAAAGCCCAAATAAGGAATATTAGTAGTGATAATAAAAAATTTCTCATGAAATATTAGTTAGTATTATTCTAATTAAAAATAAGTTTTTCAGTTCTGATATAACGGTTAGTTGGTTGGTAATTAATGTTTTAATCGATAAAAAGAAAAGAAACAAGGATGAATAGCTCGCTTTTTTACAAGTTTAGAGGGACAAAAAATATTTTTATTTAATTTTATTTGGATTTGTAAAATAGTTTTATAAATATTTGTACAGACAAAAAACAGAAATGAATTTTATTCAATTACATCATCATCATTTTCATACTTGCACTCAGGCGAGCTGAAAATGTATTGAATAAATTAAAGATATATTTTAAACCCGTTTGAGTAAATCAGACGGGTTTTTTGTTGCTATTTAGCTTCTTATTTTCTTCATCTAGATTTACTCAAACACACTAACAAACAAAATGAGTAAATTAAGAATAGCAATTCAAAAGTCAGGAAGGTTAAATCAAGATTCTCTTAAAATTTTAAAAGATTGTGGTATCTCTATTGATAATGGAAAAGACCAATTAAAAGCCCAAGCTTCAAATTTTGATCTAGAGGTTTATTATTTGCGTAATGGAGATATTCCTCAATATTTAAGAGATGGCGTAGTAGATTGCGCTATTATTGGAGAGAATGTATTAATAGAGAAAGGCACAGATATAACCATAGCCGAAAAACTAGGGTTTTCTAAGTGTAGAGTATCTTTAGCGATACCAAAAGAGCAAGAGTATTCTTCTTTAAATTACTTTAAAAATAAGCGCATAGCTACTTCTTATCCTAATACAGTTAATAATTTTTTGCAAGAAAAAGGGATAAGTGTTAATCTTCATAAAATTAATGGGTCTGTAGAAATAGCACCTAATATTGGTTTAGCAGATGGAATTTGCGATATAGTTTCTAGTGGTAGCACTTTGTTTAAAAATAACTTGAAAGAGGTAGAAGTTTTATTAACTTCTGAAGCAGTATTGGCTATTTCACCTCAATTAACTTCTGATAAAAAAAGCTTATTAAGTAAGCTTCAATTTAGAATTCAATCGGTTTTAAAAGCTCGTAATTATAAGTATGTGTTGTTGAATGCTCCAAATGATAAATTGGATGATATTGTGTCTCTGCTACCTGGAATGAAGAGTCCTACAATTCTACCTTTAGTAGAAGAAGGGTGGAGCTCTTTGCATACGGTAATTAATAAAAACAAATTCTGGGAAATTATAGATGAGTTAAAAGAAAAAGGAGCTGAAGGTATTTTGGTTTGTCCAATAGAAAAAATGGTATTATAAAAGTATATTAAAAATGAACAAAGTAATTAATCCAAAAAGAGATTCATGGTCAGATTTATTAAAGAGACCAACTCAATCTGTAGAAGATATAGAGCAAACGGTTGAGCAAATATTTTCTGAAGTAAAAACGAAAGGAGATCTAGCATTAAAAAAATATACAAACTTTTTTGATGGTATTAAAATAGATGAATTAGAAGTAAGCGAAACTGAAATTTCTGCCGCTGTTTTAAAAGTGTCAGAAGATTTACAAGAAGCCATAAAATTGGCTAAAAATAATATTGAACTTTTCCATTCAGCACAATCTACAGGTAAGATTGTAAAAGAAACGATAGAAGGGGTTTCTTGTTGGCAGGAAAAAAAGCCAATAAATAAAGTTGGTTTATACATACCAGGTGGTTCGGCACCTTTGTTTTCTACGGTGTTAATGTTAGCGGTGCCCGCAAAAGTTGCTGGTTGTAAAGAAATTATTTTGTGTACACCGCCAGATAAAGAAGGAAATGTTAATCCAGCAATTTTATATACTGCTCAACTATGTGGAGTGACTAAAATATTTAAAGTAGGGGGAATTCAGGCAATTGCAGGGTTGACTTTTGGAACAGAAACTATACCTAAAGTTTATAAAATATTTGGTCCAGGAAATCAGTTTGTAACGGTAGCAAAGCAACTGGCTACTAAGTACGAAGTGGCTATTGATATGCCTGCCGGACCTAGTGAATTATTAGTATATGCAGATGAAACGGCTATTCCTAGTTTTGTAGCTTCAGATCTATTAAGTCAAGCAGAACACGGTGCCGATAGTCAAGTAATATTAGTATCTCCTAGTGAGACTATAATTGCAATTGTTGAGAAAGAATTGACTCAACAATTGGCTGAATTACCGAGAAAAGAAATAGCAACAAAGGCTATAGAAAATTCTAAATTAATTCTTGTAGAAGATATAACTAATGCTATTGAGTTAATTAATGAATATGGACCAGAACACTTTATTATCTGTTCAGACAATGAACAGTATTTTATTGAGAATATAGAAAATGCTGGTTCTGTATTTATAGGTAACTATACTCCAGAAAGTGCAGGTGATTATGCTTCAGGAACTAATCATACCTTGCCTACAAATGGTTTTGCAAAATCTTATTCTGGAGTTAATCTAGATAGTTTTTTGAAAAGCATGACTTTTCAAAAAATAACTAAACAAGGAATTCAGAAAATAGGGAATGCAATAGAGTTAATGGCAGAAGCAGAAGGACTACAAGCTCACAAAAATGCAGTTAGTTTACGATTAAAAGAAATTGAAAATGAACTTAGATAAGTTAATAAGAGACAATATAAAAAGAATGCAACCTTACTCATCTGCCAGAGATGAATTTAAAGGGTTGTCTAAAGATTATATTTTTTTAGATGCTAATGAAAACCCAAATCCATCTATAATCAACAGGTACCCAGATCCTAAGCAATTAAAACTAAAAGAAGTATTGGGGCAACAAAAAGGTGTACAAGTTGAAAATATAATATTGGGTAATGGAAGTGATGAAATACTAGATTTAATATTTAGAGCATTTTGTGAGCCAGGGATTGATGCAGTAATAAGTTTACCACCTACTTATGGAATGTACAATGTATTAGCGAACACTAATGATATTGAGATAAAAGAAGTTCCTTTAGAATCTAATTTTCAGCCGAATGTATCAGAAATATTAAAGTTAAACGCAGCTAATACTAAGCTTTTGTTCTTGTGTTCCCCAAATAATCCTTCAGGAAATTGTTTCGAAACAAGTAGAGTAGAAGAGTTACTGAAAAGATTTAATGGAATAGTAGTATTAGATGAGGCTTATATAGATTTTACCTTAGATAAAATTTGGCTTTCTAGGTTGAATGATTACCCTAATTTAATTATAACTCAAACTCTTTCGAAAGCATATGGTATGGCAGGAATAAGATTAGGTATTGCTTATGCATCTAAAGAAATTATTTCAATTTTAAATAGAATCAAACCTCCTTATAATGTCAATCAATTAACTCAAGAGAAGGCTATTGAGGTTTTAAACCAAAAGGATGTTTTTGATAAACAATTAAAGACTTTACTTTCAGAGAGGTTAATTTTGATAAAAGAATTGGGTAATATAAGTTATGTCAAAAAAGTTTATCCCTCTGATGCTAATTTTTTACTAGTGAAAGTAGATAATGCTACTAAAAGATACAACCAACTTATTGAGAATGGTATTGTAGTTAGGAATAGAACTAAACAGTTTTTATGCGAAAACTGTTTAAGAATAACTATTGGTACACCAAACGAGAACAAAATATTAATTAACACTTTAAAAGAATTGTAATGGCAAAAAAAGTATTGTTTATAGATAGAGATGGCACAATAATAAAAGAAACTGTAGATGAGCAAATAGATGCTTTTGAAAAGATGATTTTTTATCCTAAGTGTTTAAGTTATCTCTCAAAAATAGCCAAAGAGTTAGATTATGAATTAGTAATGATAACCAACCAAGATGGTTTAGGAACTGAAGTTTTTCCTGAAAATACTTTTTGGCCAGTACACAATTTTATTTTAAAAACTTTTGAGAATGAAGGAGTCATATTTTCAGATATATGTATAGATAGGACTTTTCCTGCGGAAGAAGCTAATACAAGAAAACCTGGTACAGGTTTACTTACTAAATATTTTTCTGATGATTATGATTTGAAAAACTCTTTTGTAATAGGCGATAGACTGACAGATATTGAACTAGCAAAAAACCTTGGAGCTAAAGGTATATATATAAATGATGAAACCAATTTAGGAACTAGAGAGATTTCTGTTACTCAACAAGAATTGAATAAGTTTATAGCTATTGAAAGTAATGATTGGGAAGAGATATATCAGTTCTTAAAATTAACAGACAGATCGGCTACAGTTTATAGAAAAACAAATGAAACAGATATAGCTATAACTTTAAATTTAGATGGTAAAGTAAAAAGTAGAATAGATACTGGTATAGCATTTTTTGATCATATGTTAGAACAAATAGCCAAACACGGACAATTAGAATTAGATATCAAAGTAAAAGGAGATTTAGAAGTAGATGAGCACCATACTATAGAAGATACTGCTATAGCTTTAGGAGAAGTTTTTTCTGAGGCTTTAGGGGATAAGCTTGGAATAGAGAGATATGGTTTTTGCTTACCAATGGATGATTGTCTAGCCCAAGTAGCAATTGATTTTGGAGGTAGAAACTGGCTAGAATGGGATGCAGAATTTAATCGTGAAATGATAGGCAAAATGCCTACAGAAATGTTTTTTCATTTTTTTAAATCTTTTACAGATGGGGCTAAGGCTAACCTAAATATAAAGGCTGAAGGTGTAAATGAACACCACAAGATTGAAGCTATTTTTAAAGCTTTTGCTAAAGCAATTAAAATGGCAAAAAAGAGAGATGTAAACAATATGGTATTGCCATCAACTAAAGGAGTTTTATAAAATGAAAGTAAGTATAATTGATTACGGAGCAGGTAATATTAAGAGTATTCAGTTTGCATTTAAGAGGTTAGGGGTAGAGGCAAAATTAACGAGCTCTATAGAAGAGTTGTTTAGCTCCGATAGAGTCATATTTCCAGGTGTAGGTGAAGCTAGTTTTGCAATGAATAGGTTAACGCAGAATAAACTAGATCAAGTAATCCCTCAATTGACTCAGCCTGTTTTAGGAATATGTTTAGGAATGCAGTTACTGTGTAATAAAACAGAGGAAGGAAATACCAAAGGCTTAGGTGTTTTTAATACCAATATTAAAAGGTTTTCGTCAATAGCAAAAAATGATTTCAAAAAAGCATCAAATAATGAAGAGGTAGAATTCACAAGTTTTAAAGATGAACAAAGTAAACTAAATCTCGATTATAGAGTTAAAGTACCTCAAATGGGTTGGAATACAATTAAAAATTTAAAAACTAGACTTTTTGACGGAGTTAAAGAAGATGAATATATGTATTTGGTTCATAGTTATTATGCAGAAAACTGTAAGGAACAAATAGCTTCTACTAATTATGGTATATCATATGCTTCAGCTTTAAACAAGGATAATTTTTATGGAGTACAATTTCATCCTGAAAAAAGTGGATTAGTAGGAGAAAAAATATTATCTAATTTTTTGAGCCTTTAGCGAAAATTCTGAACTTGTTTCAGAATCTTTTTAAAATATGAAAAAATATTATTGTTACATATTGTCAAATAAAAATAGAACGGTTTTATATGTTGGATTTACTAATAATTTAAAGCAGAGATTATCAAGACATAAATCAGGAAATGGTTCAGTTTTTACAAAGAAATATAATGTCTATGATTTAATCTATTATGAAGAGTTCAATGATAATATAAAAGCTAGAAAAAGAGAGAAACAAATAAAAAACTGGCATAAAGAATGGAAATGGAATTTGATAAAAAAATCAAATCCTTTATTAAAAGTAATTGAAATTTAAGACCCTGAAACAAGTTCAGGGTTGATTAAAAATTGAATCAATGAGAATAATACCAGCAATAGATATAATAGAAGGAAAATGTGTTCGCTTATCTAAAGGAGATTACAACACTAAAAAAATATACAATGAAGACCCTTTAGAAGTAGCTAAAGAGTTTGAAGCAAGCGGGATTAAATATCTACATTTAGTAGATTTAGACGGAGCTAAAGCTAAACATATTGTTAATTATAAAGTTTTAGAAAAGATTGCTACTAAAACCAATTTGCAAATAGATTTTGGAGGAGGATTAAAAAGTAATGAAGACTTAAAAATAGCTTTTGAATCTGGAGCTCAGCAAATAACAGGAGGAAGTATAGCTGTTAAAGAACCAGAATTGTTTATAAAATGGATCCATCAATACGGTTCAGAAAAAATAATTTTAGGAGCAGATTTTAATAACGGAATGATTGCTACCAATGGATGGCTAGAAAATTCGGATTTAGAAGTAGTCAATTTTATTAGTACTTATGTTTCCAAAGGGATTCAGTATGTAATATGTACAGATATATCTAAAGACGGGATGTTACAAGGACCTTCATTTAAAAAGTATGATGAAATTATAAAATCGAATTCTTCAGATTTAAAATTAATTGCATCTGGTGGAATATCTTGTTTTGAAGAGTTACCTAAATTACTTGATTTAGGTTGTGAAGGTGTTATTATAGGAAAAGCTATTTATGAACAACGAATAAGCTTGAAACAAATTGAGAATTTAATTTTAAAAAATAAAAATGTTAACTAAGAGAATCATACCGTGTTTAGATATCAAAAACGGAAGAACGGTAAAGGGAGTAAATTTTGTAAATCTTAGAGATGCTGGAGATCCTGTAGCCTTAGCTAAACAGTATGCATTAGAGGGAGCAGACGAATTGGTATTCTTAGATATATCAGCTACAGAAGAGAGAAGGGCAACATTAAAAAAGCTGGTGCTATCTGTTGCAGAGCAGTTAAACATTCCTTTTACAGTAGGAGGGGGAGTAAACTCTATTGAAGCCGCTGAGGTTTTGTTGCAGTCTGGAGCAGATAAGATTGCTATTAATTCTGCAGCAATAAAAAGACCAGACTTAATAACCGATTTATCTAAAAGATTTGGTAGTCAGTGTGTAACAGTAGCTATAGATGCTAAAAAGGTTGATAATGAATGGAAAGTGTATTTGGTAGGAGGCAAAGTTGCTACTGATTTAGATTTGTTTGAATGGGCTAAAGAAGTAGAGAAAAAAGGAGCAGGAGAAATTTTATTTACTTCAATGAATAACGATGGTACTAAATCTGGTTTTGCAAATGAAGCTTTGGCTAAGCTAAATAAAGAAGTTTCAATTCCGATTATAGCTTCTGGTGGAGCAGGAAATGAAGAACATTTTATAGATGCATTTCAGCTAGGAAAAGCAGATGCAGCTTTGGCAGCCAGTGTGTTTCACTTTGGAGAAATAGCTATTCCAGAGTTAAAGCAAAATTTAAAACAAAATAATATTCCAGTGCGTTTGTAAAAACGTCATTCTGAGCTTGTTTCAGAATATTATAAAGAGAAGAAAAATGAATATAAAATTTAATGAAAAAAGTGGTTTGGTGCCTGCGATTATTCAAGATGTAAATACTAAAAATGTATTGATGTTAGGATACATGAATCTAGAAGCCTACACAAAAACCATAGAGACTAATTTGGTAACTTTTTATAGTAGAAGCAAACAACGTTTGTGGACTAAGGGTGAAGAAAGCGGTAATTATTTAAACTTAGTAAGTATAGCAAATGATTGTGATAATGATAGTTTGTTAATTAAGGTTAATCCAAAAGGACCAACTTGTCATAAAGGAACAGATACCTGTTGGGGAGAAGTTAATGAACAAACATTTGGTTTTTTAACAGATTTAGAAAGTGTTATTAAAGATAGGATAGAAGGTTCAGATAGTAACTCTTATGTAAGTTCTTTGTTTGCAAAAGGAATTAATAAAATAGCTCAGAAAGTAGGAGAGGAAGCAGTTGAGGTAGTTATTGAAGCAAAAGATTCTAATGATGATTTGTTCTTAAATGAATCTGCAGATTTATTATTTCACTACTTGATTCTATTGCAAGCTAAAGGATATAAGTTAGCCGATATTGTAAATGTTTTAAAGTTAAGAAGTTAATAATGTTTTTTACAACATATTTCAATTAGTTTACAACATTTTCTAACCATTAGCTCTAAAAACACTTTATATTTATAACAGATAAACAAACAGACTTAATCCCCAAAAATTAATTACTGTTCTTAAAAAGAGATTCCCTAATAATGACACAATCTCTTTTTAGATTCCAAAAAAGCTTGAGTTCTACTCAGGTTTTTTTCTTTTTTATTTTCTTTTTTTGTGTAATTGTTGTAAATACAACACATTTATAAATGTTGTTTTTTGGTGAAGTTGTGTATGATTTCATTGTGTTTTTAAGAGACTAATATTTAATATATAAATTGAATAGAAAATCTTCTTAGACTTTCAGAAGTAAGCTAGAACAAACAATTATTTATTGCTATTGTTCTAATACGTTTTACTTTTTAAGGTTTTCGATGTATTTTGCTACTTGTCTTTCAGAATAATGCCCATTAAATTGAATATAAAAGCCATCACTATTTATAACTAAAACCCAAAACAAGAATTCTTTCTCTTAAAAAAATTGGTCAATAAAAAATTATATTTATCGTCAAAGTAATTAACGCTATCTAATTTCTTCATTACTCGTTCGCCATTTGCTAAAACTGTTATATTTAAACATTCACTAATATCAATTTTTGAATAAAAGTTCTTCCACCATTTTTTTCCTTCAGATGTAATTTTGTTATTATCAAAATGACAATTATTTATAGGTTGTCTGTAGTTTATGATAAGTATTTTTCAGTACTCCAATTATAGTTTTTTTTAATAAAATCTAACTTTTCTTTACTAATTTTATCAGCAAAGTCATAGGTAATTGGTTTTCCGTTGCTTGACTTTTCTTTCTCAATATTTACATTTTTTGTTGTAGAGCAAAAAGTGATTAAAATTCCTATGATAATATATAATATAGTTTTATTCATATGTAAGCCAAAGGCTTGGCTAAACTGTGTATTAACTTAGGTGTTGTAAGTAAACGTTATATTTCATATTCAAGTCTGCAGTTTAAAGTAATTATAGGAGTATTAAATTCTTTTTGCTTTCTCGGCTCAGTTCCATATATTTTGGCTTTGAACTCATAGATTTGGTGATGTCTTTCGTTCTTTACAATCTTGAACGTTGAAGGTATTGACCAAAATTGAATGTATTGGTGACTCAAATAGTCTTCTTTGTTTTCTAAGTCAACTATATACATTGTTAAAACTCCATTTTTTGGATCAAAAATTATATGTCCTTCGTTAGTTTTGTATTCTAGTTCAGTTTCATCAATTTTTAGAATTGCTTTTTCAAGTAACCCTTCAATATCTTGCAATTCAGCATAAAATTCAGTTCGTCCAGATTCCGATTTACATTTTAGATATGCAGTTCCAGAACCTAGGTCAAAACTTACTAGTCCAATCCAAAGTATTAAAATTCCAATTATATTCTTCATTTGATGAATTATTTTATTTGTATTTGAAGTATTCAATGTTTGCTAACGGGTATCGACCATAAGTAATTGCCTAGGTTAGCTGTTAACTTTGCAAGAACATTCCTCAACTGAAAATCCGAGAGAAATTAACACAAAGTACGAACTGTACGTTAGTGAATTTTCAGAAGTAGGCGAGAACAAGTAATTACTTATAGTCAATGCTGTCCAAAGTTCTTATTTAAGCTTTTTTATTTTTTTATCCAGTTCCTTAAAGTCTTTTGAATTAATGTTAAATGACATCAATGAATGCTGTTGGTAAATTATATCACCAGTATTACCATTAATAATAGTTATTATTTTGTTAGAATTAATTTGATTATACATTAAATAATAAAAGTCTGTAGCTTGATTATCTAAGATCATTTTTTCTATTTCTTTGTATTCAACGATTTTATAATCAAATGAAAAATCTTTCATTAAGTCTTCTATTTCTGGTGATTTTTTATCTGTTACCTTCCAGGGATTGTATCCATAAAGAAAAGTCTTATCAATGTAGATTGTACTATTTTTAACATTTTTAAGTTCGGACTTTACATAATCATCATAAAGGTCAGTTGAGATCTTATTTTTGATAGAGTTGTTGGTAAATTGCAAGAAGTTTTTCAAGTAACCTAGCCTAAAGTTTAATAAATCACCTTTTAATTCTTTAGAGTTTGCACCTGCTTGTTGTCTCAAACTAATATCTGGTGTAAAATAGATAGTTCCTACTTTTGAAGAATACCATTTTAGTTTACCTTCTTTAGGCTTTTTCTTTAATTTATCAACTACGTGAAAATCTAAAATGTGAAACCCATAATCAACTTTCATTCCTGTAGATTTTGATTTAGTAATACCGATATTCATAAATTGAGCTAAAACGTCGTCTACTTTTACTTTTGAATCATTAAAATCGTTATCCATTATTAATTCATAAGGAGTAACATCCCAAACTTCATTTAAGATGCTTTCAAAAGTTGATTTAGAATAAAATTTAGGTAAAACAAATTTTGTGGTTTTTGTGGTAAATCGATTTAAAGTTTTTTTATTTAACTTGCTGTGTTTATACGTATCTACACTAAAATCACCCACTCTAACTTGAGAATAGCAAAAAGTTGTAAAAATTAAAGTTAAGGTAAAAAGTAAGGATCTAAATTTCATGTTATATTATTTTGTGTTTAAACTTTTTTAAAGGTCTTTAATTGGTGTTATTTCTTTTAATCATTTTTTAAGAGTTTTAATCCGCAATATTTTATTCCCTTTTCAAAAAAAATCAATTTTAAGTGCTTTTAGCAATGAATGCCCAATTTTTTATAAGTAACTTTTCGGCTTTTATCCTGTTTATATGTTAGGATATGCACAAGTTTTATAGTTGTTTTCAAATGTAAGAATTCTTACAAAGCTATTAACTGATTTTTCTTTTAGGTTATTAACAATCTTATTTAGCGTGCTTAATCATATGCTTAAGTACTTACTTAAGCAAATTTCAGCATTGCGTAAGCTTTTGTATTGTCTTATTTGTTAGCAATTTAGCAGCAGTCAACATCGCTAGCAGTTCTAAAAACTAATAGCGGCAAAAAAAAACGAATGATCAGTATAGTAACTCTTTTTAATTCATTATTTCTTAATATTCAAGAACAAAATCAAGGAATAGATCAACTAATCAACGATTTTTTTAGTAATAGTACTGGTTGGTTTGTAAACCTAATGTTTGCCTCTATACCAATTACAGAAACAGTAGGTATACCTTGGGTATTAATAGTATTAATTATAGGAGCGTTATACTTTTCTATATACTTTAAACTAATTAATATCACAGGCTTTAAAACAGCTATTAATGTTGTTAGAGGTAAGTATGATGCTATAGACAAACCAGACAATAAAGAAGATATTCTAGATACTTTAAAAGTAGAAGGAGAAGGAGAGGTTTCTCATTTTCAAGCACTAACTGCTGCCTTATCTGCAACAGTTGGTTTGGGTAATATTGCTGGAGTAGCTATAGCCTTATCTATTGGTGGGGCAGGAGCTACTTTCTGGATGATTTTAGTAGGCATGTTAGGTATGGCTACTAAATTTGTTGAATGTACCTTAGGGGTAAAATACAGAGAAATAGCAGCAGATGGAACAGTGTTTGGAGGGCCTATGTACTACCTAAAAAAGGGAATAGGAGAGTTAGGCTTTTCTAAATTAGGTAAGGGCTTATCTATTCTATTTGCCATAATGTGTGTTGGCGGATCTTTTGGAGGAGGAAATATGTTTCAGGTAAACCAAGCGTTTAAATTATTTGAATATGTAACAGGAGGCGAGCAGAGTTTTATTTATGGTAAAGGATGGCTATTTGGTTTAATAATGGCTACTTTGGTTGGTATTGTTATTATTGGCGGAATAAAAAAAATAGCCAAAGTTACAGACAAGGTTGTGCCTTTAATGGTAGTAGTATATATTTTAGCAGTAGTAACTATTTTGGTTATTAATTATGAGAGTATACCCAATGCTTTTTCGGCTATTTGGAATGGTGCTTTTAATCCGCAAGGTATAGCTGGAGGGTTTATAGGAGTGTTAATTCAAGGTTTTCAGCGTGCAGCTTTTTCTAACGAAGCAGGTGTGGGCTCATCGTCTATAGCACATTCTGCAGTAAAAACTAAATATGCCGCTAGCGAAGGTTTAGTAGCTTTATTAGAACCTTTTATAGATACTGTAGTAGTTTGTACCATGACAGCTTTGGTCTTAATTATAACCGGACAATTAACAGTAGGAGCATCTATATCTAATGAACAAGGCGCTATTTTAACAGCAAAAGCTTTAGAGAGCGGAATATCGTGGTTTCCTTATGTATTGGCTATTGCGGTAATTTTATTTGCTTTTTCATCTATGATATCTTGGTCATATTACGGTTACCAGGCTTGGTCTTATTTATTTGGAAGAGAAAGAAGAACTGGTAATGTTTACAAAATTATATTTTGCATTTTTACTATTATTGGTGCAGCAGCAACTCTAGGGGCTGTTATTAATTTTTCTGACGCTTTAGTATTTGCTATGATGGTTCCTAATATGATAGGGCTGGTTTTATTGGCTCCAAAAGTAAAAGAAGAACTAAAAAGATATACTAATAAAATAAAAGCTTAGTATATTAAACACCGTAACAATCTTAATGAATTTAAGTAAAGAAAACCATTGATATGATTGGCTTAGGATTGATTTTTGTAAATTTATAGTAAGGAGATGCATCTTTTTTTTAAAAGTTGCGTCTACTATATGAATCTAAAATTTACACATCATGAAAAATTATAAAGGTTGCAGTTGTAACTGCGAAAACTGTAAAAACGGAAGTTGCATCAATTGTACATGTGAATCTTGTACTTGTAACGGATGTAATTGTTAAATTGTATTCCCACGAGAGTGGGAATCTTTTTAAATTGTAGTATATGAATATTACTCAACTTTGGAATTCATATCATTTAGACATGAAACGTTTTGTTTTTAGTAAGGTGAAAAATGAGCAACTTACTAACGACTTAGTGCAGGAAACCTTTATTAAAGCTTATAGTAAAATAGATACCATTATAGACGATAAAAAGGTAAAATCATGGCTGTTTTCTATAGCTAGAAATACAACACTCGATTATTTTAGAAAATCACAATTAACAGTCCCTTTATTAGATTATGATACCAAAGATGAATTTTGGGAAAATAAAGAACACTCGCCAGAAGATTGTTTGCCAGGGATTATTAAAAACCTTCCTAAAAAATATAGAGACCCTCTTTTTTTGGCAGATATAAAAGGAATGAAACAAGCAAAAGTTGCAGAACAATTACAATTACCACTATCTACTATAAAATCACAAATTCAACGAGGAAGAAAATTGATAAAACAAGGGTACATAGATTGCTGTGATTATTCAGAAAATGATAAGGGAGAACTAGTTGGAGAAGTGAAACCTAAAGAAAACTGTAAAGTTTGTGGTTAGTTTTTAATTATTAAATGAGGTATTTTTTCTAAATCCCAATCTATTACTAGTCCAGCGGCTATTTGTTTAGTAACTTCTTTTCCGTATAAGTGTTCACACAAGTACAAGGCTGCTTCAAAGCTTTTAGCTCCTCCAGCCGAAGTGATGTACTTATTATCGTGAACAAACAAAACTTCTTTTCTAATATCTAATTCTGGAAACATATCTTTCATTTTATTTATATCACTCGGGAAAGTAGTAGATACAGAGTTATTTAAAACTCCTGCCTTAGCTAATACAAAGGCGCCATCGCAATGAGAAGTAATAAACTGAGCTTCTTGATCTATCTTTTTTACAAAGTTAATCATGACTTCATCTTCTAAATCAGAATCTAAATGATGTTCGGCACTTGGTATAACTAAAATATCTATTTCAGGTAATAAATCTGTAGTATAATCATAATCAGGCAGTATTCGTATTCCTTCAAAAGAAATAATAGGATCTAAAGTATTAGCAACGGTAAATACATTCATAGCTTTTATACCCTTTCTAAAAATAGTATGCTGAAAAATATCGTAGGGAGCTGTTAATTCGGTATTATAAACCCCATTCATAATTAGAAAGGCAACATTGTAGTTTTTTGGGGTAAGTTTGGGTAAATAGCGTTCTTTCTTTTCTTCTTTTTGTGATTCTATTGTTGATTGAGCAACTTGTTCTTTACATGAAAAACAAGAAATAACGAAGCAGAATGTAATAAAATATTTCATATATTAAATGTAAGAAAAGTATCTTAAATTAAAAGCATGTTTTTATATTTGAGCTCCTAATTGAACTAATATTATTTATTTGTGAATTGTAAAAATTGTGCTGCGACTTTAAGTACTGAAGACTTGTTTTGTAATAAATGTGGAGCTAAGGTAGTAATAGAAAAAATAACACTTAGAAAACTAATAACTGAGGTTGTTTCTAACGTATTTGGTTTTGATAGTAAATATTTCAGAACTCTAAAAATGATGGTAGTTAGCCCAAAAATAGTTTTGAGTGAGTATTTATCTGGAGTTAGAAAAAAGTATGTAAATCCGTTTGCGTTTTTAGCTATTGGTACTGCTTTATCACTACTGGTTTTTAATTTATTTCCAGATAGTTTTATAGAAATACAATCGAGTATGGGGGGTGAACAATTTTCTGAATTAAGAGAATTAGCCGAACGAGATTTAACAGCAATTGAAGGAATATCTGAGAAGGAATTACAACAATTAAAAATTCAACAAGATTCAGCAAGATTTCAATTAAATTTTCAAGAAAAGTGGTTAAAGTATTTTCTTAAATATTTTAACATATTAACATTTGTTTTTTTATTATTCTATGCTTTGTTAAGCAAGTGGACTTATAGAAAGTCTTATAACTTAGGAGAACACATGGTTATAAATGCATTTATACAAGGAGTTACTATGTGGTTTACCGTAATAGCCTTTTTTCTATCTATGTTTATTTCGCCTATTATTTATACATTGAGTCCAGTTTTAATGTTACTATTTTATTGGTATGCATTGAGTAAATTACATGACCACTCTATAGTAAAAAGTATAATAAAATTGTTGCGTTTTATAGTGCTTACTACTATAATGTTCTTACTAATTTTTATTATAGGAACTATTGTGGGTATAATAGTTGTATTTGTAAGTAAAGCAATGTAATGGCAGTATTTAATTAATTCTCCAAGGAGGATTTTTACGATTTTTACCTGCTGAGTAAATAATTAATTGATTACCATCTAGATCTTTTAAATAAGCTTCTTTCCACAGCCAAGATTGCTCTTTGGGTAATTGTTCAAATACAATTCCTTTCTTTATTAGTTGATTGACGGTTTTATTTAAATCATCGACTTCAAAATAAATGCTGATTCCGGTTTTATTAGGTAGTTGATCTACTAGATGTAAAGAGAAAGTGCTTTCTCCGTTTAAACATTCAAAACGGGCATACCTGGGTAAAGCATCTACTATAAGATTGAATCCTAACTTTTGATAAAATACTACCGCCTTTTTAAGGTTTAAAGACGGTAGAGTTATTTGGTTTAAATTCATGTGCTTATGCTTTTTAATTTCATTCGTTGTCTTAATATATATAACAACAATATACATATTGTAGAAATAGCAGTTATAATATACCAAGTGTTGTTGTATCCAATATATTCTATTAAATGCATCCCTCCGTTATGGCTAAATATATGTGCTATAGAAAAAGCAATACTATACAAAGCCATATATTCTCCTTTATTGCCACGTTTAGATCTATCCATTGCAAAGGCATTAGAAAAAGGAAAGGCTATCATTTCTCCAATAGTCACTAATAACATACTAATTACTAATATTCCAACCCAAGAAGTAGTTGTTAATATAATAAAACTCAACCCGGTTAAAATAGCACCTATAAGCATTAGTCCAGATTTTGAGCGTTTAGTTTTTTCTAACCATTTTACTACAGGCATTTCTAAAACAAAAATGATAGAACCATTCATACCCATTAATAAGCCTATTTGAAATTCACTTAAAAAGTGAATGTTTTTATAGTATAAGGGAATAGTTGAAAAAAACTGCATAAAAACAATTCCGAATAAAGACATAGCAACAAGAAATACCCAAAATGTTTTATCTGTATAAGCCGATTTTGGATTGATAACCTTTTCTTCATCAATAACTATAGCCTTTTTGGGATTAAGTACTTTAAGTAATAAAATACTGGCTAAAGCACAAGTAATGCCATCAACCCAAAATAAGCCTCCATAACTCAAATACGTTATAATTAATCCACCAACAGCTGGTCCTGCAGAAAAACCTAAGTTAATCGCTAAACGTATTAAGGTTACAGATCTAGTTTTGTTTTCGGGTTTGCTATAAGCACTCAAAGCAACAAACATAGCAGGTCTAAAAGTGTCTGCTACTGTCATAACTATAAAAATTCCTAAACAGAAAGAACTAAATGTGGTTAAGAATTGTAATCCAATAAATAATAACCCTGTTAGCAATAAGCTAAACAACATTACTTTGTAATAGCCTATTTTATCGGTTAGTTTTCCTCCCAACCATGAGCCAGCTGCAGAACCTAAACCAAAAGCAGACATTATCCAACCAACATTACTGGGTGTGAAATCTAGACTTTCTGTAAGGTAAAGTGATAGAAACGGAATAACCATGGTACCAGCTCTGTTTATTAATGTAATAAGTGATAACCACCAGACTTCTTTAGACAGCCCGCTAAAAGAGTCGATATAATTTAAGTAGAGTTTTTTCATAATAGTTGTTTTTTGATTGATGATGATTAAATTGATATGATTGATGATGAACCCAGTTAGGAATTCTATATAAAAATAAAACGCCTGACGAAGAAGCCAGGCGTTTTTATATTGATATAATTGATATCATTATTGAGATAACAAATAAATACAACAAGTGCCCGATCTTCTCTTTTGAGAAGGCCTGTAGACCCATTTATTTATTTGTGTACAAATCATTTTTGTAAGTATTTGATACTGCAAAGCTATAGAATTTTTAATTATAAAGTTTATTTTTGAAATAAATTTTTTAAAATGAAGAGATTATTACTTTTAGTATTATTGGTGTCAAGTACTGTTTTTGCTCAAAATAAAGAAGCAATCAAAGAAATAAAAGAGCACCAAAAAGAATTGAATACACAATTTAAAACAGAAGGAAAATCTCCGTTAACAGAAAAAGACAGGAAACATTTTAAAGCCTTAGATTTTTTTGATATTGATTTAAGTTATAGAGTAGAAGCTAATTTTGTAAGAACTAAAGATGAAGCTTCTTTTAAAATGAAAACTTCTACAGATAGGTTACCTGAATATGTCAAATATGGAGAATTACATTTTAAATTAAAGGGTAAAAAACTAAAGTTAAATGTATATCAGAACGTTAAGTTAATTGAAAAAGAAGAATACAAAGACTATTTATTTATTCCTTTTACAGATTTAACTAATGGTGAAACTAGTTATGGAGGAGGAAGATATATAGATTTTAAAAAGCCATTCCAAAATAATGTAGTATTAGATTTTAATAAATCATATAATCCATATTGTGCTTATTCTGGAAGGTATTCTTGCCCAATACCTCCAATAGAGAATCATTTATTAGTAGAGGTTACTGCTGGCGTAAAAAAGTTTAATAAGCATTAAAATGGGAAAGAGGAGAAGGAAAAGAATTAGTTGTCCTAATTGCAAAACTCATTTAAAAGAAGAAATGAATTTTTGTTTTAATTGTGGGCAAGAAAATCATATTAGAAGAGTAACAGTAAAGATGTTAATAAATGATTTTACATCTACTTACTTTTCTTTTGATAATAAATTATTTAGATCACTAAAATTTTTACTTTTCAAGCCTAGTTTTCTATCATTAGAATATTTGAATGGAAAAATAGAAGCTTATCTCCGCCCTATTAGATTATATGTATTTATTAGTTTTTTCTTTTTCATATTATTAGGTGTTACGTCTAATGGAAGTGTCATTAACAATATAGTTGACACAAGGAATGATAAAATAGAGAAAGTTGCTGAAGAACAAGATAAAACTTTGGCAGATAAAACTACTAAATACGAACAAGAAGACACTTTAATAGAAGATATTGATGCTGATTTTGAGGAAAAGATGAAACAAATTTTCTCTGACAAAAAAGAGGCAAGAAACTTTTTTAATTATTTACAAAATAAACTACCTATTTTGTTATTTGCCATGATACCTGTTTTAGGGTTTATACTATTTATATCTTTTTATAAAAAAGAGTATTTCTATATAGACCATTTGGTATTTGCTCTTCATTTGCAGGCCTTTTTATTTGTCATGCTATCTATTACAACCATAATCGATTGGATGTTTTCAGAAGATGTAGGAGGTTTTGCTTTTTTAGCGTTATTAATTTATGGTTTTATTGCTGCTAAGAAATTTTATAAAAGATCAATAATCAGTACCCTTTTTAGGTTACTTATTGTTGGAGTTTTGCATGTTTTTATTAGTATAATTGCTTTAACAACATTCTTTTTTGTAGTAATGAATAGTTATTCTATTTAGTAAGATACATACCAAAAAACACCATAAAAAAACCTACAATAAAGCTTCCTATTGTATATAGGGCGAACGATAAAAAATCACCAGATTTTAAGAATAAATGGTTCTCATAAGCAAAGGTTGAGAAAGTAGTGAAACCACCACAAAATCCTGTTGCTAATAGTAAAACATGATTTTGTGATACCAGATTCTCTTTATTAGCCATTCCTAGTATAAGACCTATTAATAAAGATCCTAGTATGTTGGCTAAAAAAGTACCGTATGGTATTCCAGTAATATTAGAGTTCAAAGCTTTGCCTATAAAATAACGTAAAACACTACCGGTACCTCCTCCTAAAAAAATAAGTAAAATAGCTTTCATAAGATAGCGAAGATATGAAAAATCAAATTGTGAATATCTAAATTAATATCTTGTTTATTCAATGTCATCAGCAGTTATATTTGCCAGTCTAAAAAATGAAAAATTATGAGTGCTACATGGTATGAATGTAAAGTAAAGTATAGAAAAATAGACGAAACTGGTAAGCAAAAAGTGGTTACAGAACCGTATTTGGTTGATGCTGTTTCTTATACCGAAGCAGAGAAGAGAATAAACGAAGAAATGGCTCTGTATGTTACAGAAGAATTTATGATTACGAATATTAAAGTTGCCAATTTTGCAGAAATTCATCCGTTTGAAAATAGTGATCGTTGGTTTAAATCTAAAATATCTTTGGTAGCCTTTGATGAAGAGAGTGGTAAGGAAAGAAAAACAAATATGTATTTTCTAGTACAAGCAAACGATGTAAAGGAAGCTTTTGATAATTCAAATGCTGTTTTGGTTAATACCACATCCGATTATTCAATTCCAGCTATATCAGAATCGCCTATTATGGATGTGTTTCCGTATTTTGATGGTGAACTAGAAAAGTTAGAAGAATTCAATAAGTTAAAGGCCGTAAAAGAACCAATAGTTGAAGAGCTTAAAGAAGAATTAGTATAAAAAAATAGAGGTTGTTTTTAAAAACAACCTCTATTTTTTTATAAGAGAATTTTTTATTTAACTGGATAGTGAATTTCAGTTTCAATTTCTTCAGGTTTAACAGTACTAGGATCGTTAACATACAATTCCCAAATAGGTCCATTTTGTTCTAACCCATTTTCTTTTAAATAGGCATCTATAGCCATATGAGCTTCATGATCACCAGTTCCGTAAGGGCCGTATTTAGACATCATAATGTTATTACCTTTAGGTAAAGTGATTTTTTCCATACCATCTGCTAAAGGAATATCTTTTTTAACTACAAGTCCAATATAAAATTCAGCTTCTCCAGCTTTTTCATCCCATTTTGTAAATACTGCGCCTGGTGTGTAATCACCTTCTTCCATTTTTTGTGCTACAGCATGCATACCAGCTTTAGGTAAAAACTCCATAAACAACTTAGTCATTGCTTCATGGTCTATTTTCATATTTTGTTTATACCCAATAAATTGCTGAGCTTCTTGATCTAATTTCATAATACCTCCTAAAGAATAAGTAGGTGCAGGAGGAGCAGGTGGATTCTTGGTAAAATCGTCTACAACAATACTGTCTAACTTTTCTAAACCTCTTAAAAAAGAAGCTTCATTTGCTTTTTCCATTCCACCTTGAGGTAACATCATAGCTTTTAATTTAAAATCTGAATTACCTTTCATACCCCAGGTAACTTTTGTTCCTTCGTCAGTTTCTTCTAAACTCCAGTTTACCTCAGAAGGTTCAAAACCTGCAAATTTTAATTCTTGTTTCAGCGATTTATTTTCAATAGCTTCTAGAGTCTTCATACTTCCTGGTCCCCAAGCTCCATTCCAAGAGTATCTAGCACCAACCCCAGAAGTTTGGTCACTGTATTGAAATGTCATTGTAGTATCTTGTTCTTGCCAAGGTCCCCAAGCTTCACATTTTTTATAATCACTTATATGTTTGTATACATATTCAATTGGCGCTTTAATTATTCTACTTCTTTCAAAATTATAAGAACTAGGTTGCATTGCTGCTAAAATGCAATAACCAAGAACTACAACTACAATTAAAATGAGTAAATACTTAACTATTTTCATGTTTAGTTTGTTTTAAGTTAGTTGTTTAAACTAACGAGTTAGTAAAAGTTAATATTCTAGTGCCCTAAATATAATAAAAAATGTTGTTTTTATATATTAGTCACTTTCACTACTTTTAGGGCAATTAAATCTATTTAACAAATGAAAATAAAACCAATTTTAGGCTTAGTATTGGCCTCTACACTAGTTATTTCTTGTGGTAAAAACAAAAATGAAGAAACTAAAGAATCTACTCAACCAGCTGTAGAACAAGTAGCTAATAAAAAAGAAAACAAAGAATTTAATTACAACGTAGGTAAATTTGCAGATATAAAAGTATTACGCTATCAAATACCAGGTTTTAATGAATTGAGTTTAAAAGAACAAAAATTGGTTTACTATCTTACTCAAGCTGGACTTGAGGGAAGAGATATAATGTGGGATCAAAATTACCGTCATAATTTAACGATTCGTAAAGCTTTAGAAAGTGTATACAACAATTTTTCGGGAGATAAAACTACTAATGATTGGATGGCTTTTGAAGAATATCTAAAAAGAGTATGGTTTTCAAATGGTATACACCATCATTACTCTAACGATAAGTTACAACCAGAGTTTTCTTCAGATTATCTAAAAACACTTTTAGCAGAAACTAATACTATTTTAGAAGGAGAAGCTTTTGATGTGATTTTTAATGATAAAGATGCAAAAAAAGTGAACCAAGCAAAAGGAGTTGATAATGTAGCATTAAGTGCAGTTAATTTTTATGGTCCTAATGTAACCAATGCAGATGTAGAATCTTTCTACAAAAAAATGAAACATCCTAATCCAGATAAGCCTCTATCATACGGATTAAACTCTCAGTTGGTGAAAGAAAATGGAGAATTGAAAGAGCGTGTTTATAAATCTGGTGGCTTGTATGGATCTGCAATTGATAAAATTATTGGTTGGCTAGAAAAGGCTCAGGGTGTAGCAGAAAATAAGGCTCAGGCAGATGCTTTAGCACTTTTAATAAAATACTACCAAACAGGAGATTTACAAACTTGGGATGATTATAATGTTGCTTGGACTGCTGCTACAGAAGGTAATATAGATTATATTAATAGTTTTATAGAAGTATATAACGATCCGTTAGGCTATAGAGGTTCTTATGAAAGTATTGTTCAAATAAAAGACTTTGATATGTCTAAAAAAATGGCAGTTTTAGCCAATAATGCGCAATGGTTTGAAGATAATTCACCTTTAATGGATGCCCATAAAAAGAAAAACGTAGTTGGGGTAAGTTATAAAGTGGTTAGCGTTGCTGGAGAGGCTGGAGACGCTTCTCCAAGTACACCAATAGGAGTTAACTTGCCTAATGCTAATTGGATTAGAGCTGCAGTAGGGAGTAAATCAGTTTCTTTAGGAAATATAATAAATTCGTATAATAATGCAGGAGGGAGCGGTCGTTTAAAAGAATTTGCTCACGATGCAGAGGAAGTAGAACTAGAAGAGAAATACGGAAAGTTAGCCGATAAGCTTCATACTGCTTTGCATGAAGTAATTGGTCATGCTTCTGGACAGCTAAACCCTGGAGTGGGAGAAACAAAAGAAACCTTAAAAAATTATGCTTCAACATTAGAAGAAGGAAGAGCAGATTTGGTAGGATTATATTATTTATATGATGCTAAATTACAAGAATTAGGTTTAGTAGATGATTGGAAAGCTGTTGGTAAAGCTGCTTACGATGGCTATATTAGAAATGGTTTAATGACTCAATTAATTCGATTAAATCTAGGAGATAATGTAGAAGAAGCGCATATGCGTAACCGTCAGTGGGTATCTGCATGGGTTTTTGAAAAAGGACAAGCTGATAATGTTATAGAGAAAGTTGTAAAAGACGGAAAGACCTATTTTAATATCAATGACTACGATAAGCTGCATGATTTATTTGGTGAATTATTAAGAGAAACTCAGCGTATTAAATCTGAAGGAGATTTTAATGCTGTTGAAGCTTTAGTAGAAGGTTATGGTGTAAAAGTAGATCAGGCGATACATGCAGAAGTATTAGAGCGTAACGAACAGTTTAAAGACCCAGCTTATAGCGGGTTTGTAAATCCTGTTATAGTACCTACCACAGATGTAAATGGAGACATTAGTGGATTTACAATTGAACAACCAGAAACCTTTGAAGGTCAAATGTTAGAATACGCTAAGAAATACAGTAATTTACCAACTGTAAACTAGTTAGTAATTTAAGTATTTTACTAAGGGAGGTGTTTTTTAGTAAATACCTCCCTTATTTATTAAGACAAATTTTACAATTTAAAAGAAAAATAGTTAAATATAATATTATACCTAAAATAGAGCTATTAACTAATGTTAATATGGTATATTTGGACAATTCAAGCGACTTAAATCCCCTTAAAAAGTAAAAAATGTCTATACCAAACATAAGAAAAGAAGTAATGCAAACACTAGAAAAAAAAATTGATGTGTTTGTAGATAAATTTTTAATACCTGTTGAAGAAATTTGGCAACCAACAGATTTCTTACCTAACGCTCAGTCTGAAAATTTTATTGATGAAATAAAAGAAATTCAAGAAATATCTAGAGAACTAGATGATGATTTTTGGGTTGTAATGGTTGGAGATATGATTACTGAAGAGGCATTACCTACATATGAATCTTGGCTAATGGATTTAGATGGAGTGCAACAAGACCAAGAGGAAGATCCTAACAATGGTTGGGCAAAGTGGGTAAGAGCTTGGACTGCAGAAGAAAATAGACATGGAGATGTATTAAATAAGTATTTATATTTATCTGGACGGGTAAATATGCGAGAAGTAGAAATGTCTACTCAGTATTTAATAGCTGATGGGTTTGATATTGGTACTGCTAAAGATCCGTATAAAAACTTTGTTTATACAAGTTTTCAAGAATTAGCAACATATATATCTCATAATAATGTAGCTAAAATAGCTCGTAAAAATGGACATAAGGTATTGGCTAAAATGTCTAAAATTATTGCAGGAGATGAAATGAGACATCATGTAGCATATTCAGACTTTGTAAAGGAGATATTTAAAATAGATCCTAATGAAATGATGCTAGCTTATTACTATATGATGAAAAAGCAAATAGTAATGCCCGCTATGTTTTTAAGAGAGTCGTATGCAGAAAAAGCTTCAATATTCGATCAATTTTCAATGGTAGCTCAAAGAGCTGGAGTTTATACTGGTTTTGATTATGTTGATATTATGAAAAAGCTAAATAAAGTATGGGAAATAGATAAAATTTCTAATTTGTCTTCTGAGGCCGAAAAAGCGAGAGATTATCTAATGCGTTTGCCAGATAGAATGTATCGTATAGCCGAGAGAGCAGTTATACCAGATACCAAATACCAATTTAAATGGATGAATATTTAGAAATAACAAAAAGCAACAGTGATATTGTTGCTTTTTTTGTTTGGGATAATTGCTAGACTTTTAGGGATACATTTCTTTCGTTACTAAGCTTAAAAAACAGTTAATTATTTATGTTCTTGCTATATTTGTACTAGTAGCTAAAAGAATGAAAGCTAAACATTTATACATACTCGTTATTATTTTTAATTACTTTTTTAGTTTTAGTTTATCAGCTCAAACAGAGGATAAACTTTATGACTATGAAAGTTTATCATTAAATGATAAGTTAGAAATTTTCAATGATCTATCAGATTCAGAAATAATAGAAAACACTACTTTTTTATTAAACAACCTACCTGATAATCTAAATAATGATTTAGATGACCACTTATTTCTTAAACTTAATTTAGCTTATGCAGATTTGCATTATTTTAATAACGATTATATTAAAAGCATTAATACGTTAAAAACATTGTTAGGAAAAGAACAATTGTCTGTAAGCAATAAGGTTGAGGTGCTATCTAAATTAAAAAGAGCTTATTACAAATTACAATTATACTCAGATATTTTTGAATTAAACACTAAAATTAAAGATTACATAAAGCAAGGAGCAGAGTACCCTCTTTGGACATATAACATGAATAGTAGGCTATATGCCCAATTAAAAATGTATGATAAGGCAGCCTCAACACTTAGGAGAGAATTAGAAGAATTGATAGCAGAAGATAAAGGGGAGCCTTTAATTGTTTCATCTGGTTTTAATGATTTAGGGTATTATTTTTTTAAGGCAGAAAATTATAACCTTGCTTTGTTAAATTACAATAAAGCTTTGAGTTATGCCGAACAAAATTTAAAAGGTAAGCATCAAGATCATTATAGAGATATTACAGCGTTGGTTAAAGGTAATATTGCAGAGGTTTATGTAGTAAAAGAAAAATATAAAGAGGCCATTCCGTTATTAATTGAAGATATAGAAATAGGTTTGTTAAACTCTGGTAATTTGCAAAGTACAGCGAATAGCTATAATTTACTAGTAAAATGCTATATTAAAATAGGGCAGTATTACAAAGCTAAATCTACACTAGAAAAAATACCCTATGTATTAAGTCAATTGACAAATAAAGATACAGAGGTTATTTACTTAAAAAATACGGCAACGTATTATTATAAAATAAATCAGAAAGATTCTGCTTACTCTTATTTTAACAAAGCTTTTAAACTTAAAAATGTTATTGATAAAAACGACCTAAATAAATTATTGGCTAGTAATGAATTAGTTTATACAAGAGAACAAGAAAAAAAATTAGTAGAGCAACATAAAATAAATTTAATAAATCAAGAAGTAAGATTTAAAGATAAGTTAAACAAGGTAATAACTTTTTTGGCAGTTTTTTTGTCAATAATACTGTTTATTAGTTTGTACAACGGTTATTTTTTAAAGAAAAGTAGAAAAGAAATAAAGCTAAAAAATGAACAAATAAAAATTGCTTTATCAGAAAAAGAAGTTTTACTTAAAGAAGTACATCATAGGGTAAAAAATAACCTTCAGATTATTTCTGGATTGTTAGACTTACAGAGTATTAATATTGATAATGACAAGGTAAAAATATTACTCAAAGAAGGTCAAAACAGAATTCAATCTGTAGCGCTTATGCATAAAATGATGTATCAATCTGACGCTGTTAGTAAGGTAAATATGCAAAACTATTTAGAGGAATTGTTATCAGTATTAGAAAGCTCTTATAGAGATAACACTAAGAATATTTTAATTAGTATTGTTGCAGATAATATCGACTTTAGTGTAACAACAGCTGTTCCTGTAAGTTTAATAGTTAACGAAGCAGTTTGTAATGCTTATAAGCATGCTTTTGTAAAACAAAACTCAGGCAAGATCAGTATAAAATTGATTCAATTGAACGAAGATGCTTTTGAGTTAAGTATTAAAGATGATGGAGTTGGTTTAGATAAGGATTTTAAATTAGATAAAATTAGCTCAATAGGGTTTGATTTAATAAGCGGATTGTCAAGACAGCTTAAAGGCAAATTAAGTGTTTTGAATTCAGAAGGCGCATTGGTAAAGGTTATTTTTAAAGGAGGTATTTAATGAATACAACAGCTAAAATATTAATAGTAGAAGACGAATATATAACCGCCAAATCAATAGCAAATTTTTTATCTTCTCAAGGATATACAATTGTCGGATGTGCGTTAAATATAAATGAAGCCTTGAATTTTTTCAAAGAAGAAGAGATTGATTGTGTAATTTTAGATGTTAATTTAAATGATGATAAAGATGGTATATGGTTAGGTACATATATTCAGGAAAATTATCAGATACCATTTATATATTTAACAGCATATACAGATCATAAAACACTTAACGAAGCTATAAATACTAGCCCTTACGGATTTTTAAATAAACCATTTCAAAAGTCAGAACTATTTTCATCTATAGAAATAGCCTTATTGAAACATAATTCATTAATGCGTTTAAAAGAAAAAAGTTCTTTAACTGAAAGAGAACAATATATATATTTAAAAAACATTGATAAATTTGAAAAGGTGCTTTGGAAAGATATTCGTTATATTGAGTCTCAAAAAAACTATCTTTTTATTCATACAAAGCAGCTTACATATAAGCATAGGGAAACAATAAAAGAATTTATAAAAGTATTACCAAATAAAAAATTTATTCAAGTTCATAGAGCTTTTATAGTTAACCTAGATCAAATAAGCAGTTACAAAAAGTCAGTAATGGAAATAGAAATTGAAAACAATAAAATACCTGTTTCTAAAAGCTACAAAGCTGATTTAATAAGATTTATAGAATCTAAATAAGCACATAAGTTGTTCTATACCAGTTTTATGTAATTATATCCCAACTTTTTTAAAAAGGGTTTTATTATTAAGTGATTTGTATCATCTTTAAAATAATACCCGAAATGAATAAAAACAATTTACTATTAATGTTGCTGTTATGCACATTTGGTACCTATGCTCAAGTAGGAATAGGTACAACTACACCAGATTCAAGTGCTATGTTAGATATAGATTCTAATACTTCTGGTTTGTTAATACCAAGAATGTTAGAAACAGAACGTAACGCAATAACAAGTCCTGCTACAGGTTTATTAATTTATCAGACAGATAACTCACCTGGATTCTATTACTATAATGGAACTATATGGACAACCTTTGGAGGAGCAGATACTGACTGGACAGTAGTGGGGAATGATATGTATAATGCTAATTCTGGCAATGTTGGAGTAGGTACCAACAGTCCTTCTACTAAATTTCATATAGAAAACATAGGTACCCCTGGAAGCTTATTAAATCAAGGTTTTGAATCAGGAATGGGGTCATTTACAACAGGAGGAGATGCTAATTGGACAATACAGTCTACTAATGTTAATTCAGGATCAAACGCAGCAGGAGCGGGGACTATTACTGACTCACAAACAACTTACATGGAGCGAACAATAACCATTCCAGCAGGAGGTGCTTCACTTAGTTTTTATTATGAAGTAAGTAGTGAATCTGGTTACGATTATTTACGCTTTTATATTGATGGAGTACAGCAAGACCAGTGGTCAGGTACAATAGGTTATACTCAACAAATATATTTACTTGCAGCAGGGACTCAAACTTTAAGGTGGGCTTATGAAAAAGATAGTTCAGCAAGTAGTGGTAGTGATACGGCTTATGTAGACGATATAACTATTACAACAACAGCACCTGCAGCTATGCGATTGGTAGACGGTAATCAAGGTGTGGGTAAGGCATTAGTATCTGATGCAAACGGAAATGCTACATGGCAAACTTTATCTAATAATAACATTAGTAACTTACCAAATATATTAGAGTTTCAAACAATGGAAATTCCTATTTGTAATAATGTGTCAACTGGTAGCACAGGTAGTTTTAATATAGATGTTAGAGGTGTTAATACAACTGTATCATGGGAGATTTTATCAAGACAAACTACTGTCGGAACAGTAGCTACTATAAGCGGAAACGATGTCTTATTGGCACCTTACAGGCCAGAAAGATTACAAGTACGTTATGATTTTTCTCCAGCATTACCATTTGCTCCTAGTGGAATGATATTTAGTGCAAATAATAACAGCTCACATCCAGACACTTTTAGTTTGAATTATGCCTCTAAATCAGCAGCGTCTATTACTATGAATATTACTAGAACTGATATTTTTGGAGATCAAACTTCTGATTGTTGGCAAGGTCAATTTTACTTTGATGTTTTAATAACTGAATAATAAGAGTTTAGCCCCCAATTATATATAGATTTATTACACAATGGGTAATTAAAATTCGGGTTTTTAATGCAGATAATAAATCTTTAAAAAGAGCGCTTTATGCGCTCTTTTTTTATGTTTAATGTGAGGTATTGTAAAGTAGTAATTTTATTTTACTAACATTTTAATGTTTTTATATAGACTTTCTGACTGTAATGTTAAAAAATAAATACCACGAGCATAGCGTTGAGTATTAATAGTTAGTATTTCAGCACCTAAAGAATTAATGGTTTTGATATGTTTGCCATTTATATCTTTAATAGAAATATACACTTCTTCATTTAAACGAGAACAGTCTAGGTATACATTGTCACTTTCAGTTGGATTTGGGTATAGTTTGATTAAATTATTTAGCTCATGTTGACTAACTGATAAAGAATTTATTTGGATACAATTTGAAATTCCATTGCAACCATTTTCAGTTATTTGTACTGCATAGCTACCGTTAGAAGTAGGAGTAAAGTTTTGATTTGTAGCTCCACTTATAGGTGCATTACCATTATTACAATCAACCCATTGGTAACTAGCCCCAGTTAAATTAGAGCTAAGAGTATTGTTATTATTTGTAATTGTGTAAGTTGGGTTAGAAGTATATTTACAAGTTCTTAGTTTATATTGTTCTATTTCTGCTTCTGTCATATTGTGAATATTATTAGCTGGAGCTGCATTAATAGTATAATAATAAAAAGCTTCAGAATCTGCTTGACTTAAACCCATAGCCACATAATAATTTATATATGGTTGATGATTATCATGGCCTACTGGGTAATCGGTCGCTTCGTTAGTACCGTCGCTCCATGAGTGTACACCAACTTCTGCACCTGGATCTATAATACGTTTGTTACCCGCAAAGAACATATCTGTTCCTCCAGAAGCAATAAAAGCATCTTGATTATAAGCATTTACAGCAGGAAGGTAGGTGGTATAACCTCTATCTTTTAACTTTTGAGAAGCTTGTAAATTGGCAGTATCATCTTCACTACCTGGTATTTGCATAAATACTAGAGTGGTAACATTGGGATAATTATCTATAAAAGTTTGAGTAACGGCAGGGGTAGTACTGCCAATTACTCCGTGTAATACAGCATAAGTAGATGTGTTGCTAGGTACATCAAAACGCAAAGGAGCATTCTCATTTAGAGTTAAACTGTTTAAGTAATTACTAAGACCAGAAATGTCAGGAGTACAATCACAAGACTCAGGTGTTTGAGAATTTGCAATAAAACTAAATAGAAATACTACTAAGTTAAAGAATTTCGAAAAGGGGAATTTACAATCCATATCTAAAAATTTATAGGTTACATTTTTTAGATATGGTATATAGTAAGTACTATACAAATTCAATCAAGAATTGCTCCTCCCAATTTCTTCCATATGTTAGAGGATTCTTTTAGTAGATTAAATTCATTCCAAATATATAAAAAAATATGAAACTGACACCATGTCATACAAAAAGTATTGGCATACATCTTGACAATAAGTAAGCGTAAAATTGAATTAAAAATTTAAATATAAATTATAAAATGAGTAAAATAATTGGAATCGATTTAGGTACTACCAACTCTTGTGTTTCTGTAATGGAAGGTAATGAGCCAGTAGTTATACCTAATGCAGAAGGAAAAAGAACAACCCCATCTGTAATTGCTTTTGTAGAAGGAGGAGAGATTAAAGTAGGTGACCCTGCAAAAAGGCAAGCGGTAACCAACCCAACAAAAACGGTAGCTTCTGTTAAACGTTTTATGGGAAATAAATTTTCAGAGTGTACTGAAGAAATTAGTAGAACAGCTTATAAAGTTGTAAAAGGAGATAACGATACACCTCGTGTAGATATTGACGGACGTTTATATTCTCCTCAAGAACTATCTGCTATGACACTTCAGAAAATGAAAAAAACAGCTGAAGATTATTTAGGGCAAGATGTTTCTAGAGCAGTAATTACAGTTCCAGCTTATTTTAACGATGCACAACGTCAGGCTACTAAAGAAGCTGGAGAAATAGCTGGTTTAAAAGTAGAAAGAATTATTAATGAGCCAACAGCAGCAGCATTGGCTTATGGATTAGACAAGGCAGATCAAGACAAAAAAATAGTTGTATATGATTTAGGAGGAGGTACTTTTGATGTTTCTATCTTAGAATTAGGAGATGGTGTATTTGAAGTATTATCTACAAATGGTGATACACATTTAGGAGGAGATGATTTCGATCAAGTATTAATTGATTGGATGGCTGATGAGTTTAAAAGCGAGAATGGTGGAATGGATTTAACTAAAGATCCAATGGCATTGCAGCGTTTAAAAGAAGCAGCAGAAAAAGCGAAGATTGAATTATCTGCTTCTACACAAACAGAAATTAACTTACCATATATTACTGCAGATGCTTCAGGACCTAAGCACTTAGTTAAAACATTAACTAGAGCTAAGTTTGAGCAATTAGCAGATGATTTAGTACGTCGTTCTATGTTGCCTTGTGAAAAAGCATTACAAGATGCAGGAATTTCTAAATCAGACATCGATGAAGTAATTTTAGTAGGAGGTTCTACTCGTATTCCTAAAATTCAAGAAGAAGTAGAAAAGTTCTTTGGTAAAGCTCCATCAAAAGGAGTAAACCCAGATGAGGTTGTTGCTATTGGAGCAGCGATTCAAGGAGGTGTATTAACTGGAGATGTAAAAGATGTATTATTATTAGATGTTACTCCATTATCATTAGGAATTGAAACTATGGGTAATGTAATGACTAAGTTAATTGATGCCAATACAACTATTCCTACTAAGAAATCTCAGGTGTTTTCAACTGCAGCAGACAATCAACCATCTGTAGAGATTCATGTATTGCAAGGAGAGCGTCCAATGGCTGCAGATAACAAAACAATTGGTCGTTTTCATTTAGATGGAATTCCACCAGCACAGAGAGGAGTACCTCAAATTGAAGTAACTTTTGATATTGATGCTAACGGAATTATTAAAGTATCTGCTACAGATAAAGCTACAGGTAAGTCTCAAGATATTAGGATAGAAGCTTCTTCAGGGTTAACAGAAGAGGAAATAGAAAAGATGAAGCGTGAGGCTGAAGCAAATGCTGAAGCTGATAAAGCTAAAAAAGAGCAAGTAGATAAGTTAAATGAAGCTGATGCAATGATTTTCCAAACGGAAAAGCAATTAAAAGAGTTTGGTGATAAATTATCTGATGATAAGAAACAGCCAATAGAAGCAGCTTTAGAAGAGTTAAAGAAAGCTTACGAAACAAAAGATGTTGCAACTATTCAACCAGCTTTAGATAAAATAAATGAAGCTTGGAAAGTAGCATCAGAAGAAATGTATAAGGCTCAGCAAGAAGCTCAACAAGGTGGAGCTGCTGAACCAGAAGGACAAACAGAGTCTACTAACGATACAGAAGATGTTCAAGATGTAGATTTTGAAGAAGTAAAGTAATTGTTACGTTACATATCTTTAATATTCAAGGCAACCCAATTAGGGTTGCCTTTTTATATTGATTTTATTGTTAAAATATTTATAAAAACAAAAGAGGGTTTTTAGTTTAGTTTTACTTTTAAGTTTTAAAAACTACACTATGAAATTTCTTTTTTCTGTACTTGCAATATGGGTACAATTATTTGCATTTAGCCAAGAACCAGCATTACCCAACTTAAAAGATTTTGCTAAAACAAGAGATTTTACAATTTCTAATAACTCAAACGAGGCCTATTTTACAGTGCAGAGTCCTAATGAAGAAGTATCGGGTATTTTTAAAACAGTAAAAAAAGAGGGAAACTGGCAAAGTCCAGTTTTAGTATCTTTTTCGGGAAAGTATAAAGACTTAGAACCTTTTTTATCTCCAGATGGTTTGCAATTATATTTTGTTTCTAACAGACCTTTAAATGAATCAGAAGAGAATCCTAAAGATTATGATATCTGGGTCGTTGAGCGTAAATCTAAAACAAGTAACTGGTCTAAACCTAGAAATTTAGGAGCCCCTATAAATACAGAATACAACGAGTTCTATCCAGTAATTACTAATTCTAAAAATATGTACTTTACAAGTGATAAGCCTACAGCAAAAGGTAAAGATGATATCTTTTTATCTGAGTGGAAAGACCAGAGTTACCAAGAAACTATTTCTTTATCAGTAGCAATTAACTCAGAAGGTTATGAATACAATGCTTTCGTTGCGCCAGATGAAAGTTTTATACTATTCGGAGCATATAAACGAAAAGATGGATTGGGAAGTGGAGATATGTATATAAGTTATAAAAAAGAAGGTAAATGGACTCCAGCTAAGAACTTAGGAGAAAATTATAATTCTCAACAAATGGATTATTGTCCGTTTGTACATATGCCTTCTAAGACTTTGTATTTTACTAGTAGAAGATCTACTATTAAAACAGGAAACAATTACTCAACTACAGAGTTTATGTCAGAAATAAACAAATATAATAATGGGTTGAGTAGAATTTATAAAATAGATTTTTCTAAATTTATAAACTAATCAATATTTATTATATGCAATCTAAAGCTACAACGCCAGAGCAATATATAGCAGAATTACCTGATGATAGAAAAGAAGTTATTAAAAAGCTTAGAAACACTATATTAGATAATTTACCAGATGGATTTGAAGAGGTAATGAGCTATGGAATGTTGGGCTATGTAGTACCACATTCATTATATCCAAATGGATACCATTGTGATCCTAAACTACCGCTACCATTTATAAGCTTGGCTTCTCAAAAAGCTCATATTGGTTTTTACCATATGGGAATTTATGCTAATAAAGAGTTAATGGATTGGTTAACAAAGGAATATACAAAAACAGATATAAAAGTAAAGCTGAATATGGGTAAAAGCTGTATTCGTTTTAAAAAAGAAGCACATATACCGTATAAGTTATTAGGAGACTTGGTGTCTAAAGTAACTCCAAAAGAATGGATAGCAACTTATGAAGCAGCTTTTAAAAAATAGTATGGCAAAGAAAACTTGGATAGAAAAGCGAGATGCTAAAAAGGAGTTTATCATAAAAAGGATTGATAAGCGTTTTGCTGATATGCCTGAAGGATGCAAAATGTTTATAGCTACCCCTAAAATAGTTGATGAATATGTTAAGTGTATAGAGAAGGGGAATGAAATAGATATACCTACGATGCGCAATGATTTAGCAATAGAATATGGAGCAGAAAAAACATGTCCGGTAACTTCTAGTATTTTTTTACGTACAGTTGCAGAAGCTGCATTAGAAGAATTAGAACAAGGAAAACCTATAGAGGAAATTACTCCTTTTTGGAGAATGATGACACCTAAAGATAAAATAGCTAAAAAGCTAAGCTGTGGAGTAGATTTTATTCAGAAACAAAGAGAAAAAGAAGGATTGTTGTAATTTTGATGCCTCAAAAAATTAATCCTTTGAAAATTTATAATAAATATAATTTCTTCAAGCATACCTATTGCGAATTTCAAGAAGTGTCTGAAAATCTTTTTAAAGAGAATCCGGCTCATTATAAAAGTAAATCAGATTCTTTATATCATTATACAGAAGAAGGAGTATACAGGTATTCAGATCATTGGGGAAGAGTAGCTAATTGTAGATGGAAGTTGTTAGCTAATTCAGCTTATAAGAATCAACAATATCATTTAGGTTTTGCTAAGTGGACCGATTTCTATCATTTAAATGATACCGATAAGCTTTTTTATATTTTAGTTGATTTTGAATCGAAAAAAGTGAATTTTCAACATATAGGAATTAGTAATAAAGAAGGCAAAGTCTTGTTTACTGCTTTAGAGGCTCAAAAAAGGGTAAAACAAATAAGAAAGTTGTTTTCTGAAGATAAATGGGCCAGATATTACAATACTGATATAGATATGTTACGTAAAGAAATCATTACCGATTACATCTCATCAAACAAAAGTTTAACGGTTATTAAGAAATTTTACAAAATGGTTAGTTAAACTTTAAAACCATTTTTATATCAGCTCTTTCATAGGGGCTATTAGGGTCTGTGGGCACTTCTTTAAAACCAAATTTTTTATATAAATATAAAGCAGGTTTTAACTTTCTATTAGATTCTAACATCAAGGAGTTAATTTGTTTCTCTTTGGCATAATTAATAGTAGCTTCCATTAATTGATGGCCAATTTTACAACCTTTATACTTTTCGGTAACAGCCATTTTTGCTAGTTCAAACTCACCATCCTTAATCTTTATTAAAGCAACAGTACCAACAATTTCATCTTTAATTTTTGCCAAAAATATCTCACCACCTTTATCAATAATATATTCTTTGGGGTTTTCTAGCATCTCTGTATCATGCGGTTCTATAACAAAATATTTTTCTAACCATTCATAATTTAGGCTAGCAAAGTCTTTAGCGTAATCATCTTGAAATTTTATAATTGAAATTGTAGAATTCATGAAAATAAATTATGCAAGCATAATAATAAAATGCTATATTTGATGTAAATTTATAAGATAAAATCTTCTTTTCAAATGGTTAAAGAAACTTTACAAGAATTATTACAAATAGAGCATCCAGTAATCATGGCACCAATGTTTTTAGTATCTAATGTAGCTATGTCTATAGAGGGAATGAAACAAGGAATAGCTACTTGTATTCCAGCACTTAATTATAGAACTTTAGATGAATTAAGAGCAGCTTGTAAAGAGTTAAAAGCAGCCAAGACAGATAACGGAGCTTTTGGTTTCAATTTAATAGTAAACAAATCTAACCCAAAGTTTAAAGGGCAATTAGAAGTGATTTGTGAAGAAGGAGCAGATTTTATAATAACTTCTTTAGGTAGTCCAAAATCAACCATAGAAGCAGCACACAAAGTAGGAATTAAAGTTTTTTGTGATGTTGTAGATGTGGCAATGGCCAAAAAGGTAGAAGGTTTAGGTGGAGATGCTATTATTGCTGTTAACAATGAAGCAGGTGGGCATAGAGGTGATATGTCTCCAAAACAACTAATAGAATCTATTAATGAAGCTTGTTCTATACCAGTTATTTCTGCTGGAGGAGTAGGATGTAAGCAAGATATAGATGAGATGTTATCTTATGGAGCTGTTGGTGTCTCTGTAGGAAGTCCGTTTATAGCAAGTGAAGAAGCTTCAGTATCTCAAGAATACAAACAAGCTTGTGTAGATTATGGAGCCGAAGATATAATCATGACAGAGCGTATTTCAGGAACCCCTTGTACCGTAATTAAAACTCCTTATGTAGAAAAGATTGGAACCAAACAAACATGGATAGAGTCTATCCTGAACAAAAATAGGAAACTGAAAAAGTGGGTGAAGATGATTCGTTTTTCTATTGGTATGAAAGCCGTTGCCAATGCTGCAAATAAAGCTACTTATAAAACCGTTTGGGTTGCTGGACCAAGCATAGAGTACACCAAGGCTATATTACCTGTTAAAGATATTGTTGATAAGCTTGTAAAGTAATTATTGATAATCATAATGGTATAATGTACATGAAATAGGCTCTTTTGAATGATCTATTTTATTAATATAAAGATATTTATCTATTCTTATAAGTAAACCTCTTTCATTATAATAATAATTATAATTGAATATGAGTAATGTGTTTTTTCTAATCCTGTAATTAGATCTAGATATTAATTTATTTTCATCATTATATTGATAACTGTTAGTATGATTTTTTGTTCCCTTAAATCCTTTTTTTATTAAGTTTTTGTTTTTATCGTATTTGAAAAATTCAATTCTTTGATCATTATGAATTCTTTCTTGAATTAAGCTATTTTTATATATGTTTTTTGGATAATTATTGCTTTTGCTATTATTTTTAGGAATAATAATTGTGTCTTTTTTGAAGTTGTTTTTGTAAGTAACCCTTATAGAGTCTATAATTTCTCCACGATAATAGTAAATTCTTTTAGAGGTTTTATCTGATCGCATGTAGGTTTTTCCTAAATTATTGTAAACTGATTGCCAGTGATTTACATGATAATCTTTTATAGTTGTATAGCCCATTATATCGGTTGTTTTATATAAGCCACTTTTGTATTTAATTAAAGAATTAGGCCCTAAAGTTGTTAGGACTTTTTTGTCATAATCAAATTGATAAGATCTTCTTATATATTCGATTTGGCTGGTATCTATCTCTTTTTGAGCAAAAATTAATGATGAAAATAGAAGAAATACAATATTGAGTGATTTTTTCATTTGCACTTAGTTAGTTGTTAGTCTAACGAGTTATAAAATTAATTATTATGAGATATCCTTTTTATTATTTCTTGCAAACTTGGAATAACCTCATATTTAAACCACTCATTTTTCTTCATCCAGATATTATTTCTAGGAGAGGGGTGTGGTAATACAAAATAGTTGGGCATGTATTCTTTATAGTTTAATACCGTTTCTGTTAGGGTTCTTTTCTTGGTTTCTTTTAAATAATAATCTTGAGCGTATTTACCAACTAATAATACCAACTCAACATTTTTTAATTGTTTAAAAATCTCAGGATGCCATTTGGGAGCGCATTCTTTTCTAGGAGGTAAATCGCCTGTTTTTCCTTTTCCAGGATAGCAAAAACCCATAGGTACAATAGAAATGAGTTTTTCGTTGTAAAAAGTTTCAGAATCAATACCCATCCAGTTTCGTAAATTCTCTCCGCTTTTATCATTCCAAGGAATTCCAGAAAGATGAACTTTTGTTCCTGGAGCTTGCCCAATAATTACAATTTTAGAATTTGAGTGAAATGTGCAAACGGGTCTTGGTTGGTGCTTAAAAAAAGGAGCACAAGTAGTACACTGGTTAATATGTTCTTTTAAATTTTTCATTCACCCTCACTTCAATCCTCTCCCCAAGGGAGAGTAGACTAGCTTAAAATTGAGTTAATAATGTTCTTTTTCATTTCGTGAGTACCGTCAAAAACTTTTATTTCTAGTTTATTGCCAAATAGTTCTTGAGCATATTTAGTTTCAGCTAGTAAAACCTCGGTTGTTACATATTCATCTTTATCTCCAACAATTAATAATACCCTACTAATATGTTTAAAATGATTGGGTTTAAATTCTCTAGGAATCTTACCAGCATATAAAACCAAAGTGTTGCAAGGTATTTGTCGGGAAGCAACCCATCTGGTTACAATAGAGACTCCTTGAGAGAAACCTAATAGTATATTGTTAGTACTTTCTGGTAATCCTTCAGCGGAGTAAACAGCATCTAAATGAGCCAAAACATTTACAATATCAAATTGAGTATTGTTTTTAGTTAACCAAGTAGTTCCTACGTGCTTGTATTGATTTTTTAAGTAATGTTTGTTTTGAGCTTGAGGAGCAACGATGTAGTTTTCTTCCTTATTTAATTCATCAAAATATTTAATAAAATATTTACTCAAAAAGCCTAATCCGTGAATAACAAACCAATTATTTTTGGTTGCATTTGTAAGCTTATTTAAAGTAGAATAAGTATTGTTTATAGTATAACTAATTGTTTTTTCTTCAGTCATTTTCAAAACCTTTAAAGATTGAACTTTTTATATGTGGCCATTCTTCTTTTAGAATACCATAGCAACAAGTAGATCTTCTAAAACCATCTTTCATTAGCGTATCTTTTCTTAAAACACCTTCAAGTGTTCCTCCAATTTTTTCTACAGCTTTTCTAGAACGAATATTTCGTTCATCAATTTTAAACTCTACTTTTTCAAATTCTAATACCTCAAAAGCATATTGTAGCATTAAAAATTTCATCTGCTGGTTAATACCGGTTCCTTGAATAGATTTGCTAATCCAAGTCCAACCAATGTGTAACACTTTATTATAGTTGTTAATTAATCCAAATCTTGTAGAACCTAGATAACTATTCAATCCTTTATGATAGATTATAAAAGGAATAGAAGTTTTATTGACTCTGTCTGAAATAGCTTTTTCTATATATTTTGAAAGTGATTCCTTAGAATTAATAATTGACGGAGAATGCTGGATAAGGTTTTCTTCTTGAGCAACAAGAATTAGTCTATTAACATCTTTAATGGTTAATGGTTCTAATCTAACAAAATCATTCTCTAAAATAGGTTGGTAGTTCATTAGGAATATGTTGATAGGTATTTGTATTTTTACACTATAAAAGTACTGCAATGACTTTAGATAAAGAAGCAATTTTAGAAATGTGTAATAAAATTTCTAAAAACACATTAATGGAAACCCTTTCTATTGAATATATAGATTGTGGAGAAGATTTTTTAACAGCTAAAATGCCTGTTACTGCTCAAGTACACCAACCAATGGGTTTTTTACATGGTGGAGCTTCTGTTGCGTTGGCAGAAAGTGTTGGTAGTGCTGCTTCTCATTTTTTTATTGATAATGATAAGTTTACAGTTAAAGGATTAGAAATTTCTGCTAATCATTTAAAAAGTAAACGAGACGGATTTGTATTTGCCACTGCAAGAATAAAACATAAAGGAAAAACAACTCATTTGTGGGAAATACGAATTGAAGATGAAGAAGGCAAACTAATTTCTTTATGTAAACTTACTAATATTGTACTGTCTAAATAAATTATCGTCATTCTGAACTTGTTTCAGAATCTCATAAAGATGAGGTTGAAAATTTATATATGAAACAAACTCTATTCAATAAAATACAAACTCAATACGGTTTTAATTTACCTTTTGTTGCTTATAAAAAGCCAAAAACTGATGTTTTAACTGGGGTTTTTCAAGAAGATAATACATTGCATTTATCAACTACTTTTAATGAGAGTGGATTTGTAATGGCTCCCTTTAATATGGAGAATCAGTCAGTTATTATTCCTTTTGATAAAGTAATAGAAGAAAGATATATTTCTGAAAACACTAATGAATCCGGTAGTATAGCTAATAATGAAGCTGGAAAAGAAGATCATATTAGTTTAGTAGAAAAAGGAGTTGAATTTATAAAAAAAGGAGAGTTTGAGAAGGTGGTTCTTTCTAGAAAAGAGTCAGTTTTAATCAGTGAAAAATCACCTATAGATTTGTTTGAAGCTTTATTAAATACTTATTTAAATGCATTTGTATATGTGTGGTATCATCCTAAAGTTGGTTGTTGGTTAGGTGCTACTCCAGAGGTGTTATTGTCTACTCATGCTAAGCGATTTAAGACAATGGCATTAGCTGGAACTCAATTGTATAAAGAAGAAGTAGCATGGGGAAATAAAGAAAAACAAGAACAACAGTTTGTTACTGATTTTATTATTGGAGAGTTAAATACTGTTACCAATAAACTTCAGGTAAGTGAACCTTATACAGTTCAAGCAGGTAAACTAGCACATATTAGAACAGATATTACCGGAAGTTTTAATGTAAGTTTAAAAGAGGTGATTGAAAGATTGCATCCAACCCCAGCAGTATGTGGATTGCCCAAAAAAGCAGCAAAGAATTTTATTATGAAGAATGAAACCTACGATAGAGAATATTATACGGGGTTTTTAGGTGAGTTAAACAAACCAATTGAAAGAAGAAATAATAGGAGAAATACAGAGAACAAAGCGTATCAATTTTCTACAACAGAGTCTAATTTGTTTGTAAACCTTCGTTGCATGCAATATGAAAATAACCAAGTTGCTATCTATGTAGGTGGAGGGATAACAAAAGATTCTAACCCTGAAATGGAATTTCAGGAAACGGTAAATAAGACTTCAACAATGAAAAAAGTTTTGCTTAACTAATATAGTTCCAGATATTTTTGTGTTTACCTAATAGTTGGTAGGTATAGTTAATTAGTTTGTTTTTTTCTAAACTAAGATTAGGATCTTCTTTTAATGTTCTAATTGCTGTATGTCTAGCTAGTTTTAATATGTCATTGTCTTTAACAATATCAGCTATTTTTAGATTTAAGATTCCACTTTGTTGAGTTCCCATAATATCTCCTGGTCCGCGTAATTTTAAATCTACTTCAGAAAGTTCAAAGCCGTCATTAGTTTTCACCATAGCTTCTAACCTAGTTTTGGCTTCGTTACTTAATTTATATCCAGTCATTAAAATACAAAAGCTCTGTTCGGCACCTCTACCAACACGTCCGCGTAATTGGTGTAATTGTGATAAACCAAAACGCTCAGCACTTTCAATAATCATAACACTAGCATTAGGAACGTTTACACCAACTTCTATAACAGTTGTAGCTACCATAATTTGAGTTTCACCTTTAGCAAAGCGTTGCATTTCGTACTCTTTGTCTGCAGGTTTCATTTTACCATGAACGATTGATATTTGATAACCTGGCTGTGGAAAATCTCTGGAAATGCTTTCAAAACCATCCATTAAATCTTTATAGTCTAATTGTTCAGATTCCTGAATTAATGGATAAACAATATAAACCTGTCTTCCTTTCTTTATTTCATCTCTTATAAACGCAAAAACTTTTAAACGATTGCTATCGTATCGATGTACTGTTTTTATTGGTTTTCTACCCGGGGGTAATTCATCTATTACAGAAATATCTAAGTCACCATACAAACTCATAGCTAGAGTTCTCGGGATAGGTGTGGCTGTCATTACTAAAATATGAGGAGGTACAGTATTTTTTTTCCACAATTTAGCTCTTTGTGCTACACCAAATCTGTGTTGTTCATCTATAATAGCTAGACCTAAGTTTTTAAATTGAACTTTGTCTTCTAGAACCGCATGAGTTCCTATTAATAAATTAAGAGAACCATCTTCTAAATCTTGATGAATAACTTTTCTCTCAGCTGTTTTGGTAGAACCCGTTAACAGTTTAAGTGTAATGGGTAAATCTTTTACCAATTCTTTTAAACCATTATAGTGTTGAGTAGCTAATATTTCTGTAGGAGCCATTAAACAAGCTTGAAAGTCATTATCTATGGCAAGTAAAACAGTCATTAAAGCAACAATTGTTTTTCCAGAACCAACATCACCTTGTAATAGCCTATTCATTTGAGCTGAGCTACCTAAATCATTTCTTATCTCTTTAATTACTCTTTTCTGAGCATTAGTGAGTTCAAAAGGCAAGTGATTTTGATAGAACTCGTTGAATAGTTCTCCAACTTGATCAAACGGATATCCTTTAATTTTATGTTTTCTAGTTATATTTTTTCTAACTAATTGTAATTGAATATAGAATAACTCTTCAAATTTCAACCTGAATTGAGCTTTAGCTAATAGCTCTGCATTTTTAGGAAAATGAATATTTCTTAAAGCTTCAGATTTACTTAACAGATTAAACTCTTCTAATATATTTGGAGATAAGGTTTCTTGAAATCGTCCTTTGGTTTCTTCAAAAAGAATTTGAACAAGTTTTATTTTTATTCGGTTAGAAATTCCTTTGTTATTTAATTTTTCAGTAGAAGGGTAAATAGCTTGCATGCTTGACTTAATACTAGCTTTATGCTCTGCCAATAACTCTAGTTCTGGGTGAGGCATTGTAAAACCATTGTACCAATTGCATTTACCAAAGATAACGTAAGGAGTATTTAATTTTAAACTGTCTTTTATCCATTTATGTCCGCGAAACCAAACAAGCTCCATTTCACCAGTTTCATCAGCAAAAGTAGCAACCAATCGTTTACCTCTTTTCTGCTCAACCATTTTTATATGGATAATCTTGCCTACTATTTGAACTTCTGCAGAATTACGTTGTAGCTGATTAATTTTGTAGTACTGAGTACGATCTAAATATCTGTTTGGGAATAAATTGAGTAAATCTTGATAGGTGTAAACTCCTAACTCTTTTTTTAGTAAGTCTGCTCTGTTGGGACCAACAGTTTTTAAATAGTCTATGGGAGTTTGTAAAACACTCAATTTTTTTGATTTAAAAATCAAATATAATGAATTAACAGGACTATATATCCTTAAAAAAGGATGTTCTGTCCCTATAAATATAGTGCCGTTTATATTTTGGTAAATTTGAGTAATTAACCCAATTTAATTTCTAAAATATGAAAAGATTACCACATTTATTTTTTACAATTTTAACCTTTGCTTTATTATCTTGTGGAGGTAGTGATGATTCTGGAAGTGGAGGTACTACACCACCAGACCCAATAGCGCCAGCTATGACATCTACAAGTAATATAAGTTATTTTGGAGATGTTTTGATTAATCAAAGCTCTGCTTCGCAAAGTATAACAATTCAATCATCTGGTTTAACGGCAGATATTAGTGTTACTATCTCTGATAATAATTTTAAAATATCTTTAGATGGTTCAACATATTCTGATACTTTAACAATCCCTTTTGCTACAGCGAATTCAGGAAATCAGCAAGTATATGTTCGATTTTCTCCTCTTACAGTAGGTGATCATTCTGGACAATTAGTAATAGAGAGTACAGGAGTTACAACAATAACTAAAAACGTATCAGGTTCAGGAGTACCAATTACTCATAATTATGTAGCTTTTAATGAACAACCAATAGCTTTTGGAGGAGGATACAATCAATCCGCTACTCAAACATTTACATTGCATCCTGATTTAGATAATATTGCAGAAATAAAAATGTTTTTACAGATAGATTGTCCAACAAGTGGTTGTGATGATTGGGATCGTTTTGCTAATGTAAAAGTTAAAGATCCAGCAACAGGAAACTGGTTTGAAATAGGACGTTATATTACACCTTATTGGGTTGGTACTGAGTTGCTTGAAAGGGGGTTGGAGTTTGATGTGACTGACTTTAAATCTTTGTTAACAGGTTCTGTTGAATTGAGAATTTATATAGAAAATTGGACTCCTAAAGCTGATTTAATTACTGTAGATTTTGATTTTATAGAGGGAACACCAGATTATCCGTACTATTCTGTTGCTGAAGTTTTACCATATCATATCAATTCTATTGATGGAGTACCATACGGTGAATCTCATAATTTTGATTTAGATAAGCAAGTTACTATACCTGCAAATGCAGAAAGCACACACTTAAGAACAACTATTTCTGGTTGGGGACATGCAACACCATATGATTCGGGGAATAGGCCTTGTGCAGAATGGTGTTTTAGAACTCATGATGTAAAAATAGACGGGGCGAATACTTTTCAGCATTATATGGGGCCAATGGGGTGCGCTTCTAACCCAATAAATAATCAAGCTCCAGGTAATTGGATGCCTGATAGAGCAGGGTGGTGTCCTGGTATGGCAGTGCCAAATAGAATAGATACTTTTGGAAATTCTATGGCTGGTTCTACTTTTACTTTTGAATATGATTATGAAGATTGGACTAATGACACGCAAAACGGTAATGCTTATTATGCAACTTCTACTTATGTAATAGTTAAAAGTAATACAGCTATTACTGCTCCAACAGTAAATTAGTAAAATAATAATATAAATATGCTTTAAAGCAAATCACTTAGTTGTGATTTGCTTTTTTTTTGGAGTCATTTTTGATAGTTTTATGGCATGAGATATTATATTTTACTATTAATGTTTGTATTCATTAGTAAATCTTTTGGGCAGCAAACCAATAATGTTGATTTTTTAAGATGCAAAGCTGAAATTTCTATTCTTCCAAAGGCAAAAGAGGTGAGAGGAAATGTTATTTATGAATTTAAGATATTAAAGGATGTTGATTCAATTTATTTAGATGCTAAGAGTTTTTCTCATGCTCAATCAGCTTTAAATTCTAGTGAAAGAATATTTCATAAGTTTACTGATAAGCATATTATTTATAATTACCCTTTCAAGAAAGGCAACAAGTATAAGATTAATTTGGGGTATATAACATACCCTAAAAAAGCTTTATATTTTATAGACTGGGAGCATCCAAATCATCCGGAAGCGAATCCACAAATCTGGACTCAAGGTCAAGGTAAATATACTTCTAACTGGTTGCCTAGTATAGACGATATGAATGATAAGATAGAGTTTGATTTATCAGTGTCATTTCACAAAAATTATGATGTCATAGCTAACGGAAAGCTCATATCTAAAAAGAAGAAAAACGATTCAATTCTTACTTGGCAATACGATATGCAAAAACCTATGAGTTCTTATTTAGTAGCGTTGGCTATTGGTAATTACAATAAAAAAGTAGAAAAATCTGCTAGTGGTATTCCTTTAGAAATGTATTACTATCCTAAAGATTCGGTTAAGTTTGAATCTACTTACCGCTATTCTAAACAAATGTTTGATTTTTTAGAAGAAGAAATAGGAGTTCCGTATCCTTGGAAAAATTACAAGCAAGTACCAGTTAAAGACTTTTTATATGCAGGTATGGAAAATACAAGTCTTACCATATTTTCTGATGCTTTTGTGGTTAATGATACTGCTTTTATAGATAAAAATTATGTAAATGTAAATGCGCATGAGTTAGCTCACCAATGGTTTGGCGATTTGGTAACCGAAACTCATGGTACCCATCATTGGTTGCATGAAGGTTTTGCTACGTACTATGCTTTATTAGCTGAAAAGAAATTGTTTGGAGAAAAACATTATCAACATAAATTGTATGAGTATTCGCAGGAGATTATTAATGCTCAAGAGAAAGATACCATTCCGTTAATGAATCCAAAAGCTAGTAGTTTAACCTTTTATAAAAAAGGAGCTTGGGCTTTACACAGTTTACGTGATTTAGTAGGCGATGAAGTTTTTAAGAACTCAGTCAAGAAATATTTAAAAAATTATCAATATAAAAATGTTGAAACAGAAGATTTTTTGAGCATTATTGAAGAAACAAAAAGGGTTAACTTAAATAACTTTAGGCAAGATTGGTTGCTATCTACAGAATTTCCTCAATCTGCCTTGATAAAACTTATAGAAGAAAATGAAGATATTGGTTTTTTAGAAACCCATAAAACAAATGAATATCTTAGGTACAGAACTAACAATAATGATTCAATTATTGTATCAAGTCTTATTACCCAATTACCAAAAGGAAATTACAGAGTTAAGAATGTTGTACTAGGAGAGTCGTTGATTAAAAAAGATTATCCTACTTCAATGGATTTAATTAAAGAAGGATTTAAGTCAGAGTTAAAAACTCGTCAATATATAGCTAATTCTATGAGAGAAATTCCACATGACTTAAAGGGTAAATACGAATCTTTGCTAAATGATACATCTTATCAAACTATAGAAAATGCTTTGTATAATTTATGGGTGAATTTTCCAGATGATAGAGAGAAATATTTAAATCAAACAAAAAACATAATAGGTTTTAATAATAGAAACATTAGGACACTATGGTTAGCTCTCGCATTAAATACAGAAGGATTTCAGAAAGGAGATTATAATAAGTTTTATAAGGAATTAGAAAATTATACCCACCCGGCTTTTCATTTTGAAGTGAGGAGAAATGCATTTCAATATTTAAACGAATTAGAGTTAATTAGTTCAATAACATTAAAGAATTTATACCAGGCAAGCACCCACCATAATTGGCGATTTCGTTCATTTTGTAAAAAGCTATTGAACCAAATAACCCAAGAAAATAAATAGTTGTCGTATCTTTTTGAATAATTCAATAATAACACGTAAATTATTTAATATTTATAATTAAAACTATTTGAAAGCTCTAGTTATATCAGGAGGAGGAAGTAAAGGGGCCTTTGCAGGTGGAGTGGCCGAATATCTTATTACGGAGCTAAAACGTGATTACGATTTGTATTTAGGATCATCTACAGGTAGTTTGTTAATTCCTCATTTATCTATTCAGAAAATTAAAAAGATACAGGGGGTCTACACCAACGTAAATCAACATAGTATTTTTAGTATCGCACCTTTTTTAATAAGACATAGAAAAGGTGAAGAATTTGTTAGAATTCATCATTTTAATGTGTTAAGGCAGCTTATAAAAGGAAAAAGAACTTTTGGAGAGAGCAAACGACTAAAAAAACTTATTCAAAATAGTATTAGCGAAACCGATTTTAATGAAATAAGAGCTACTCATAAAGATATAATTATTACTGTAACTAATTTAACTTTAAATAGAGTAGAATATAAATCTATTAGAGACTTTACTTATGAAGAATATATTGAATGGATTTGGATATCTTGTAATTATGTTCCTTTTATGAGTTTGGTAAAAAAAGATGAGCATGAGTATGCAGATGGAGGTTTTTCTTGTATAGTTCCTTTGCAGGAGGCTATAGCTAGAGGAGCAACAGAAATAGATGCAATTATTTTAGAAACAGAAGCTTTTTCTTACAGAAAGGTTATAGGTAAAAACCCTTTTTCTATGATGATTGATTTATTTGATAGTTTATTAGATCAGGTAGAGAAAAAAGATATTGCTCTGGGGAAACTAGCGGCTAAGCATAACAATGTAAAACTAAATATATATTATACTCCGACTAAATTAACCGATAACTCATTGGTTTTTAATAAAAAGCAAATGACTCTATGGTGGGAGTTGGGCTATATGCATGCTAAGAAAAAAAATGGAACTTCGTTGAAATAAAAAAGCTAGTTGTTTATGACACTCAACAACCAGCTTTTATATTGTTAACAAGGATATTTTTTCAAGTAAGTATAGCCAAACAGTCATAAGTAGCCCCAAAATAATTTACTATTTATTTATGTTCAATGTGTTTGCAACTTCACTAAAAAAAGATACAATCTCTTGTTTTGTTAGTACAAATATCTGAAAAACAAGGGTTTACGTGTAAAATATCCGATAAACTACATAAATAATTGTTAAACAGTTTATTACTCTATAAAATTTATAGAGAATAATGTTCATAGAACCATAATTACGGTTTGATTGATGGGATGTTTTGTGATGAATTAAAACATTTCGCCAACTTCACTTTTAACAAAGGCCATTGCTGTTTCTGAAGGGGAAGATTTATCTAATAGACTAGTTAATATAATCTCTCTCAGTTTATTAGCATCTTCTGTTTCCGGATTTCCAGCAACATTTCTAACCATTTGTATAGTAGTACTCTTAGCTGTTTTTATAACATTCCAACATTCGTCACTTATATACACTTGTTGAGCTAGATTATGTTCAAATTCTTGTTCTATATTGGCAACTATTAATTGTTGGTACTGGTCTTTATCATTACTTATAGGGTTCACTCTTAAAAGTAAGCTAGATGGATTAATGCGTTCTAAAAATAATGCCATACGCTCATAAGCTTGTAATCGCAGTGGCAGGGCGGTAGCTTGAGCTTCTTTTTGAATTAAATATCGCCTTCTACCTTCTTCATTGGCTGTATGTTTCTTAAAAAACATATAGGCAACTCCACCAGTAATAATAGCAGGAAAAAGATATAAAATGAGCTCGGTAATTTTTTGTAAATCCATGTTTAAGAAATTTGAAGGCTAAAAATAAGTTTATTTTTTTAATACAGATGTATATATTCTAGTAGATTTATCCATGTAGTCTTTCCCTCCTAAATACTCACACTTTTTAAAGTATTCTACAGAAGAAAAAGGCACGGGTGTTTTTTCGTAATTATATGTTTTATTCAATTCTTTAGATAAATTGTGGTCGTCTACATTAACCTCAATATCTTTCATAGTAAACTGACAAGGGTGTTCATGACCAGCAGCATGAGTAATTTCTATGAGTTCTTTTCTAAAGGTTTTGAAATATTGAGCAAGACGTTCTGATTTAATAGGCACATCTATACCACGTTGTAACCATTTATTCTGTGTAGCAACTCCAGCCGGACACGAATTGGTATGACAAACTTGAGCTTGTATACAACCAATACTCATCATGGCTTCTCGGGCAACATTTATACAATCAACGCCCATAGCAAAGGCCATGGCTGCTTTAGCAGGAAACCCTAATTTACCACTTCCAATAAAAACAATACGTTCAGTTAGGTTTTTAGATTGAAACAATTTGTATAAATCTGAAAATCCATAAACCCAAGGTAAGGATACATGATCTGCAAAACTAGGTGGAGCAGCCCCAGTTCCTCCTTCACCTCCGTCTACAGCAATAAAGTCTGGTCCTTTGCCGGTTTTTACCATAATGTCTGCCAATTCCTCCCATTGGTCTAATTTTCCAATTGCAGCTTTGATACCTACAGGTAAACCAGTAGCTTCTGCTATGGCTTCAATAAAATCAACCATTTCTGGTACATTAGAAAAAGCTTTATGGTTAGGAGGAGATAATACATCTTTACCTATTTCAACTCCTCTAATTTTAGCTATTTCTGCGGTTATTTTTTTACCAGGTAGAACTCCTCCTTTTCCAGGTTTAGCCCCTTGAGATAACTTAATTTCTATAGCTTTAATAAATGGATTATCTTCAACTAGTTTTATCATTTTCTCCATAGAAAACCCACCGTCTTCAGCCCGAACTCCAAAATAACCTGTTCCGAAGTGGAAAACTACATCACCACCATTACTATGATAAGGAGATAATCCACCTTCACCTGTATTGTGATAAGCACCAGCAATTTTTACACCTTTATTTAATGAGTCTATTGCTCTAGCAGATAATGAACCAAAACTCATTGCAGATACATTTATGGCAGATGCTGGTCTGTACGGTTTTCTCCTTTTGCTATGTAACCCCATTACTTTTGCACAAGGAATAAAAGACTTGTCTATCTTGTTAGGATGATTTTCACCTATTTGATAGGGCATCATTGCATTGTTTATAAAAATGTGCTGATGAGCATAGATATCTCTATCGGTACCAAAGCCTTCGTAGTTGTTTTCCTGTTTTGCAGAGGCATAAATCCAACCGCGTTCAATTCTATTAAAAGGTAACTCTTCTCTGTTATTTGCAACAAAATACTGGCGAATTTCAGGGCCAATACTTTCAAATAGGTATCTAATATGACCTAGAATAGGAAAATTATGACTAATAGCATGGCTACGCTGAATAATATCTCTTATGGCAAGTATAAGTAAACCAATAATAATCCACATCCACCAAGAAATAGTACCTAAGAAGTTTAGAATTGTATTCATAAAATAATCACTGATTTATTCAAAAATACCAATAGATATTATATTTAAAAAAAGTATTGTTAATTTAAAATGAATTTAGTTTATAACTTTCAATAAAGGTAGTTGTTTCTAGTAACTGATAATCTTATTTTTGAAGCGATTATGAAGAAGAATATACAAGATTATATAGCAGAATTAAATTCTGCACAGAAAGAGCCTACCTTACATAAAGAAGGACCAATGATTGTTATTGCAGGAGCAGGTTCTGGAAAAACGAGAGTATTAACTTATCGTATTGCTTATTTAATGAGCGAAGGGGTAGATGCATTTAATATTTTGTCCTTAACTTTTACGAATAAAGCTGCTCGTGAAATGAAAGGGCGTATAGCAGCTATAGTGGGAAATTCTGAAGCTAAAAATTTATGGATGGGAACTTTTCATTCTATTTTTGCTAAAATTTTAAGGATAGAAGCTGATAAATTAGGATATCCGTCTAACTTCACAATATACGATACGCAAGATTCACAGCGTTTAATATCTTCTATAATTAAAGAAAAAGGATTAGATAAAGATGTATATAAATACAAGCAAGTACAAAGTAGAATATCATCTTTTAAAAATAGCTTAATTACTGTTAAGGCATATTACCAAAATGGAGAATTGCAAGAGGCAGATGCCATGGCTAAAAGACCTAGAATAGGTGAAATATATCAAGAATATGTAGAGCGTTGTTTTAAGGCAGGCGCAATGGATTTTGATGATTTGTTGCTTCGTACTAACGAACTACTAACTCGTTTTCCTGAAGTGTTAGCCAAGTATCAAAATCGATTTAGATATATATTGGTAGATGAGTATCAAGATACCAACCATTCTCAGTACTTAATAGTTAAAGCATTATCAGATAAGTTTCAGAATATTTGTGTTGTAGGAGATGACGCCCAAAGTATTTATGCTTTTAGAGGAGCAAATATTAATAACATTTTAAACTTCCAAAAAGATTATCATGGAGTTAAAATGTATAGATTGGAACAAAATTACCGATCAACTAAAAATATTGTTGAGGCAGCCAATTCAGTTATTGAGCATAATAAGACCAAATTAGATAAAGATGTTTGGACTCATAATGAAGATGGAGGAAAGATTAAGGTTAATAGACTGGTAACAGACGGGGAAGAGGGTAGATATGTAGCGAGTTCTATTTTTGAAAACAAAATGGAGCACCAGTTAAATAATGGTGATTTTGCGATTCTCTACAGAACTAATGCTCAATCTCGTGCTATGGAAGATGCTTTGCGTAAAAGAGATATTCCGTATAGAATTTATGGAGGCTTATCTTTTTATCAGCGTAAAGAAATTAAAGATGTATTAGCATATTTAAGAATATTAGTTAACCCTGCAGACGAAGAAGCTTTAAAAAGAGTTATTAATTATCCGGCTAGAGGAATAGGGCAGACTACTTTAGAAAAGTTAACTATAACTGCTAATCATTACAAGCGTTCTATTTTTGAAGTAATGCAGAATATTCAGAAGTTACCTGAGTTAAAAATCAACTCAGGAACTAGAACTAAACTGGATAATTTTGTAACCATGATTCAGAGTTTTCAAATAATGAATCAAAATGCTAATGCATTCGAAGTTGCAGAGCATGTAGCAAAAAAAACTGGATTGTTACAGGAATTAAAGAAAGATGGAACTCCTGAAGGAGTAGCTCGTTTAGAAAATATAGAAGAGCTGTTAAATGGGGTTAAAGATTTTGTTGAAGAGCAAAAAGAATTAGATGGAACAACAGGTTCTTTAGCAGAGTTTTTAGAAGATGTAGCTCTTGCAACAGATTTAGATCAAGATACAGGAGATGATGATAGAGTGGCGTTAATGACGATTCATTTATCTAAAGGGTTAGAATTCCCGTATTTGTATATTGTAGGTTTAGAAGAAGATTTGTTTCCTTCTGCTATGAGTATGAACACTCGTAGTGAATTAGAAGAAGAGCGTAGGCTATTTTACGTAGCTTTAACCAGAGCAGAAAAGCAAGCATATTTAACATATACACAGAGTAGGTATCGTTGGGGAAAACTAGTTGATTGCGAGCCTAGTAGATTCATTGAAGAAATAGATGAGAAATATTTAGAATATTTAACGCCAATTCACGAGCGTAGGTATAAGCCTATGATAGATGCTGATATTTTTGGCGAAGTAGATAAAAGTAAACTTCGATTAAAAAAACCAGTATCAGGAACACCACCTAAACGATTTGATAGTGAAGCTGCTAGTAGAAAATTACGTAAGATAAAACCAGGAGGAGGGGCTTCTAATACAGCTAATAATTTAGGTACAACTTTAGAAGCAGGTAATATTGTAGAGCATATTCGTTTTGGAAAGGGAAAAGTAGTTAGGTTAGAAGGAGTTGGAGGAGATAAAAAAGCCGAAATACTTTTTGAAAATGGTGGATTAAAAAAATTGCTATTGCGTTTTGCTAAGTTAAATGTTATTGGGTAGTCTAAAGTTTTAAAAATACTTTTCGTAACTTAATATAGTCAATTATTTTTGTTAATGTTCAATCAAATAATAACATTTAAAGATGTCACAATTTATAAAAATATACAACGATAACCCTAACCCAAAAGAAATAGCCAAAGTGGTTAAAGTATTGCAAAATGGTGGTATTGTAATTTATCCTACAGATACGGTTTACGGTTTAGGTTGTGATATTACTAAAGTAAGAGGACTTGAACGAATAGCTAAAATAAAAGGGATTAAATTAGAAAAGGCTAACTTTTCTTTTGTTTGTAACGATTTAAGTCATTTAAGTGACTATGTACAACAAATAGATACTTCCGTTTTCAAAGTATTAAAAAGAGCTTTACCAGGTCCGTATACATTTATCCTTCCAGGAAATAATAACCTACCTAAGGTATTTAAAAAGAAAAAAACGGTTGGTATTCGTGTACCCGATAATAATATTGCAAGAGCTATTGTAGAAGAATTAGGAAACCCAATTGTGTCTACTTCTATACATGATGAAGATGATATTATAGAATATACCACTGATCCTGAATTGATATTCGAAAAATGGCAAAATTTGGTAGATATTGTTATAGATGGTGGTTACGGAGATAATACAGCATCTACAGTTATAGATTTTTCTCAAGGCGAAGCAGAAATAATTCGAGAAGGAAAAGGCAGTCTAGATGTTTTATAATTTACTTAACACAAACAAATCTTATTAATTTGTATTTTTGATACTACTCTAATAATTCTAATTAATCATTAGAATCGTTATTCTTTATTACTAGAAAGCCTCCCCAATTTCTTTTTATTGAGTTTACTTTTCACGGTTAAATGTTGACTAACTAATTTATTGAAAACTCTTTTTTCATATTAAATGGCCTGATAGATTTTGGCTATGATTCATCAATCTTAAAATTTTATATTATGAAAAAGTTAATGAGTTTAATCCTTTCTTTAGGATTTATTTTAGGAATTTATGCCCAACAAGAAACTTACGAAGAATTATTAGAAGCAGGAGGACTACCAGAAATTGTTTTAAAGAAAGCAGGAGAAGAATTTTCTGTTTATTTGCCAGATAAGCATCCAGATGCAAGGGTGGCAAGGTTAGAAGATAAATTTATAGCCTATAACTTAGATGATAAAATAGACGGAGAAAACTCATATTTTGTTATTCTAAAGACAGAAGGGGCGGTGTTAGCAGCTTCGTTTAGTGCTACTGGTGAGTTAATGTCTGTAGTTGAACGTTACAAACATGCCAAATTGCCAGAAAATATTAGAAAATCTTTGGCTAAAAAATTTCCTGGATGGTCTATGATAACAGACAAGTATTCTTATGCTCAAAAACAAGGTAGAATTACTAAAAAAGAATACAAAGTAATTATGAAAAAGGATAAGAAAATAAAAAGGGTTGTGGTAAATGAGCTAGGGGAAATAATTAGAGGGAAATTATAACTTGTTTTTAATTTGTAAACTTCACAAAAAACAAAAGAGCTTATAAACTATAAGCTCTTTTGTTTTTTGTATTGAATGACTTTTCTTTATTCTTCTTTAGCAAGATTTTTCATTTCTTTTTCAATCATATCATAAAACTGATCAATCTTAGGAAGAATTACAATTCTAGTCCTTCTGTTTTTTGCTCTATTTTCTGCAGTGTTATTTTCAACTAGTGGAACATAATGACTTCTACCTGCAGCAATTAACTGACTAGGGTTAACTTTAAGCTCTTGTAATACTCTAATAATAGCTGTAGAACGTTTAACACTTAAATCCCAATTGTCTAATAAAACTCCTTTTTTATAAGGTACATTATCAGTGTGGCCCTCAACCATACATTCAAAATCAGGTTTGCTATTTATAACTTTAGCTACCTTACCTAAAACAGTCTGTGCTTTAGAAGTTACATTATAGCTACCAGTTTTAAACAACATTTTATCTGCTATAGATATAAATACTACTCCCTTTTCAACATTTACATTAATGTCCGGATCACTAATACCAACTTCACGTTTTAAACTAGTTACTAAAGCTAAGGTAACACTATCTTTTTTAGATAAGGCATCTTGTAATCGAGATATTTTTAAATCTTTTTCTTTTAAAGATTCCAAAGATTTTTCTAAGTTTTGAGCTCCTTTAGTTGTTAAAACGGTTAGTTCTTTTGAGCTTTCTATTAAGCCTTCATTGGTTTTTCGCAACTCAGCTAAACGTTCTTCTAGAGAAGCTAAACGAGCAGTTGCTGAAGCTCTTTCCTCTAGACAAGAATTTAGCTTAACTGTAGCGGTATTTAATAAGTCTTTATTCTTTTTGTTTTCGGCTTCTAATGAACTAAATTTCTTTTTAGAAACACACGCACTCAGTAAAGTTATACTAAGTATAGATAAAATGATTTTATTCATTGTAAAGTTTTATTTTAAATACTAATACAAAAGTATGAGAAAGCGCAGAGCTCTTAAAGCGTTTAACAATTATTTAACCCATGAAATTACTTAAACCGCCTTTAGGTTGTAATCGGATAAATAATCGCTCACTATTTGATAAGCTATTTTATAGTCTCTCTTATCGACAAACAGTTGAACCTGGCTACTAGCTCCAAAACCTGCCATTATTCCAGAATTATAATGATTTTTAGTAATACCTTTTATTTGATGATCGAGTAAACGAGTTTCTATTGCTTGAACTTGAACTAGCGAACCAGTGAAAACCCTTTTTAAATTGTTTTGTAATGTAAATAACCCCATATTTTACTGTTTTAATTTCCTTTATTAAGTTAATAAAAAGTTTCTTTCCTTACAATTTGATTGGATTAATAGATAAAAAAAAACGCTGAAATGAAGTGACATTTCAGCGTTTTATAAAAAAGTAATGACTTTTATCTCAATTCTGCTCCTAGTTGTTTTTCAAAAGTAGTTTGCAGTTTATTCATTATTTTATCAATTTGCTTATCGGTAAGTGTTTTTTCTTCATCTTGAAGCATAAAACTAACAGCATAACTTTTCTTTCCTTTAGGTAAGTTTTTACCTTCATAAACATCAAACAAATTAATATCTTTTAAAAGTTTGCGTTCACTTTGTTTAGCTAAATTAAAAATTTCTTGAAAAGTGATTTTTTCATCTAACAATAATGCAAAATCTCTTCTTACGGCAGGATATTTAGGGATAGGAGAAAATTTTATTTTATTAAATTTTGCAACTTCTAAAATATTATCCCAGTTAAAATCAGCAAATAAAACTTCTTGACTAATTCCAAAGTTCTTTAGAATAGCTTTTTTAACAACACCGAACTCAACCAATTTTTGTTTTCCTAAGCTAAGAATTATGCCCTCTGATAAAACATCGGTTTTAATAGGAGAAGTTTTTATTTTATTTACACCTAATCTAGCTAAAATAGCAGTTACAATTCCCTTTAAATAAAAATAGTCTGATTTTTGATGCGTGCCTTTCCAGCTTTCTTGAGTTCTATTACCAGTAATTAATAAACTTAAGTGCTTGTTTTCGGAATAACCAGATTCATAATTATGATATGTCTTTCCAAATTCAAAAAACTTTAAATCACTTTGTTTTCTATTAATGTTATAAGCTACAGCTTCTAAACCAGAAAATAACAATGACTGACGCATGGTAGCTAAATCTTGGCTTAAAGGATTAAGCATAGTTACATTATGTTCTTCTAGTAACTGAGTGGTTAGTTCTAAATGTTTTGAACTAGTTAATGAATTGGCCATCATCTCATTAAAACCTTGACCAATTAATTGATTAGCTATAACGTTTTGTATTTTATGATCTTCAAACTTTGAAGAGTTACTCATGGTAGCGTTTAGCTTGTTAGAAAACTCTATATTATTGTAACCATAAACACGTAAGATTTCTTCTATAACATCTGCTTCTCTCTGAACATCGTTTCTATAAGCAGGAATTGTAAGTCCTAAACCAGCTTCTGTAACGTTGTTAACTTTTATATCTAAAGAGGTTAAGATACTTTTAATAGTTTCTCTAGGAATTTCTTGACCAATTAATTTGGTTGTGTTTTCGAAGGATAAGAATACCTGGAAATCTTCAATTTTATTAGGATACAAATCAATAATATCTGAAGTAATTTCTCCGCCTGCTAATTCTTGAATCAGTAGAGCAGCTCTTTTTAAAGCATATTCAGTAATATTAGGATCGATTCCTCTTTCGAATCTAAAAGAAGCATCTGTATTCATTCCATGTCTCTTAGCAGTTTTTCTAACAGATACAGGATTAAAGTATGCACTTTCTAGAAAAATAGAAGTAGTACTTTCGGTAACACCCGATTCAATACCACCAAACACACCAGCAATACACATTGGACCTTCAGCGTTACAGATCATTAAATCATCTTCGTGTAACTCTCTTTCTATTTCATCTAAAGTTGTAAACTTAGTACCAGTTGGTAATGTTTTTACTTCTATCTTATTTCCAACTATTTTATTGGCATCAAAAGCATGTAAGGGTTGCCCTAGTTCGTGCAATACATAATTTGTAACGTCTACAACGTTATTTTTAGGTGTTAAACCAATAGCTTTTAATCTGTTTTGTAACCATTCAGGTGATTCCATTACCATTAACCCACTAATTGTAACACCACAATATCTTGGAGCTAAATCTGAATTTTCAACCGAAACATCAATTTTTAAAGTTCTATTTTCTACATGAAAATCACTTACTGAAGGAGATATTAGTTCTACTTTTTCTCCGAGTTGTATTAAACCAGCGCGCAAATCTCTAGCAGTACCATAATGGCTCATAGCATCAGATCTATTTGGAGTCAATCCAATTTCAAAAACTTCATCGTTTTCAATTTCAAATACAGAAGCACAAGGAGTTCCTGGCTCTAAAGTATTATCAAGAACCATAATGCCATCATGACTATTTCCTAAACCTAATTCATCTTCGGCGCAAATCATTCCGTGTGATTCTTCTCCGCGAATCTTCCCTTTTTTAATTTTGAACTCTTTACCGTCAGCATCATACAGTAGTGTGCCAATAGTTGCTACAGGAACTTTTTGTCCGGCAGCTACATTAGGAGCTCCACAAACTATTTGCACAGGAGAGCCATTTCCTAAATCTACTTTAGTGACACTTAATTTATCGGCATTGGGGTGTTTTTCACATTCTAATACGTGACCAACAATAATACCTTCTAATCCTCCTTGTATAGATTGATAGGTTTTTATGCCTTCAACTTCTAAACCTAAATCGGTTAGTAATTCACCAGTTTTTTCAGCAGTCCAATCTAATTGTATAAACTGTTTTAACCAGTTATAAGAAATCTTCATGTATTCAAAATTTTGAAGTACAAATATAAGCATCCTGAACGGATTGCCACAATTTTAAGGAAAGGAAATAGGGAAGTTTTAACGAAATATTTCTCGTTAATCTAAAGCTCTTTTAGTAACATAAGTGCGCCAACCAATTATTGCTAACTGCAACTTAGAGGCTTTACTTAAATCTAATCTTCTCTTGCTAAAGCTAGGAAATATAGCCTTGTTTATTTTAGCGAGTATTTTAAAGAATGTTTTTTTCACTTCTTTAAGATTTTTGACAAAAATAAAAAACTCGTTCATTTTAGAACGAGTTTAAGAATTAATTAGTGCTTTTTATTATTTTTTAGTAGTAGCTATAATAGCTCCGTCTTTTGCTTTTTTACCATAAACACTCATAGCTGTTTCAGGTTTTAAAAAGTCTACTTTATTTAATTTGTTTGCTTTAGCTAATTCGTCAAGCCTTTTGAAGTCAGCTTTTTTTCCATCAATTACAATGTATTTTTCTATTTCAGGATCGTCTATGAAACGGAATTTTTGCGTAGTTTTCTTTTCAATCCAAACATTTTCATCAACATCACCGTTATCTTGATCAAAGTCGAAGTCAAAATCAAAATCGTTTAGTTTTAAAATCATACGTTTCCCGTTTTCATCTTCTTCAAAAACAAAAGCGTCTTTCATTTTTTTCTTGATCTCATCGAAATGGTATTTTTTTCCGTTAATAATCATTTCATCTTTTTCATCATCAAAAGAAAAATCAAAATGCTTAGAGAGAGAATGCTTACCATTGAAACTAAAATTATTAGAATTTTCTGAAGTGATATATAAGCTATCGTTTTTAGCTCCTAAAGTAATAGCATTAATTGGTTCTGAACTTGAAATAGAAGTGGAAGATGCATTTCCTTTATTGTCTTCTAACTCAATTTTAATTCCAGTTATTTCACCTTGTTTATTGCGTTTTATTTTACTGAAAGAGGCTTCAATATCATGCTTTTTTAAGGTATTGGTAATTTCTTTAAACTCACTATCTCTAGTGTCTTTGTCTATTGTGATTTTAATTTCACGATCTTTAGTAATTTTGAAAAGAGTTGGGGTAGAAGTAGTGGCAAAATTTTGTATTGGTGTAAATACAAAAGCTGCTAAACTACAAACAACTATTCCTTTTTTGATGATTGACATATACATAGTTTTTTAGTTAATTAATTGATTAGTATAAAAATAGCTTAAAAAAAATTGTGTTATGTTAAAAAAAACTAGTTTTAGAAAAGTTTAACAGTTGTTGTAATACTTTATATTTAAATATTAAAGCTAACAGAAAGGCTAGACTTTGCTAACCTTTCTAATTTAGAGATTGATATTTTTAGTTGCCATTATTTTTATTCAACATAGTCTTAGCCATATCTGCTCCAATTAACGATTGTAATAAGTCATTACCTTTCCCAGATTCTTCACCATTTTGTATATAAATATCGGGTAAGTTTAAGTCTTTTAATTGTTTAGCAACATGAACAGAAGTCTTATATTGCCATTCTGCTCTTTCCTGTGGAGTTAGACCAGCACTTACCAATTTTGCATTTTCGTAATATTGAGCATCTGCAGCTACTTTTTTACTTTTTGCTTTAAATAATTCAACTTCATATTGTTTCTTTTCTTTTACTAAATTAAACTCAGCAACTTTAGCTTCCGTCTCAGCTGTGATTGTTTTCTGAATTTGCTCTTTCTCTAATTTTGCTCTTTCTTGAGCTTTGTTAGCTTCTCCTTTAGCTTTTTCTTTCTGTGCACGATAAAATTCACGTTCAGCTTGTTGTTTCTCAAGTTGTGTTTGGGCAACTTCTTCTTTTTGAAGTTGTAATCTTTTGTCAAAAGTGTTTTCCCAATCAATTTCATTTACTACAGCCTGAACAACAGTTAGTCCGTATGATTTTAATGAATTGCCACTAACCCTTACTGGTTCTCCATTTTGCATTTTTATTCTATACCTTTTTTGCTTTGATTCTTTATTGACAATTTTTCTGATAACAGTAGTATCTCCAATAATATCTGGTGTTTCATTATGAGTAAACTCTTCTAAAACATACATGCCGTTTTCTAATTGATCTTGAAAATATCTATCAAAGTCAGCAGCTTGTCCAGATATGTAATCTTGTGCAGCCATTAATTTACTAGTGTTTTTTATAGCTTGATCGATATTGGGTATGATTCTAGAAAAAACTAAATTCTTTTCTGTTTTATTTCTATCAGCTACAGATAAAAATTGGTCATCATCATTTGTGTTAATGCTAATTACTACAGATGTGGCAATTTTACCTTTTACTGCATCATTAAATTCCCAATGTTTAGAAGGCTTTACATAAGTATATTTGCTTTGCTCTCCTAATGCACCTTTTTCATTAGGTATTACATATTTTATAGGTAATTCAAATTGAATTGGTATTAATCGCCCCCACATTTTAACATTTAGTCCTTGTCTAAAAACTGCTTTTTGTCCTCCCCATGGATATTGAACAGCATAGGCAGTACCTGGTTCAGCATAAAAGAACATTCCTGATATAATGCTTAGTAAGAAACCAGAAGCTATTAAGACCCCTGAAGCTTTGTTGCTAATTATGTTAGCATATTTGTTTTCTTTAAATATAATTTTAGCTACAATAGCTATAACTCCTATTATTATTGATAAAATCCCGATAAATGTTAGCATAGTTTTAAGTTTTTAGAGTTAAACAATTAATTATTATAGCGCTTTAATGTTTTTCTAAATTACAAAAAAATATTAATTATGCAAATAATATTAGCAAAATATATTTTTAGCTATTTTTTTTAGCTGTAAATATGTCATTTATATGTATCTTCGCTAAAATTTTAGATTTAATGGAAAGTGTTTTATACCTCTTAGGTGGTTTAGTATTATTAGTTATAGGTGGAGATTATTTAGTGAAATCTTCTGTTGGCTTATCATTTAAACTAAACATTTCTAAAATGGTTATTGGTATGACGGTGGTTTCTTTTGCTACTTCTGCACCAGAATTATTAGTAAGTATGCAAGCTGCATTTGATGGTTCTCCAGCAATAGCTATTAACAATGTTGTTGGGTCTAATATTGCTAATATAGCTTTGGTATTAGGGGTTACTGCTTTGATAGGACCAATAGCAGTTGATAAATCTTTCTATAAATTAAATTGGCCAGTAATGGTAGCTTTTTCTTTGTTACTATATTATTTTTTGTGGAATGACAATCAGTTAGATAGAATAGAAGGTGGAGGATTGTTTTTAGGATTGATTATATTTTTAATAGTATTATTGAAAAATAGTAAAGAAGAAGACGCTTCTGATGAAGTAGATGATCAATTAGCAACAGTTGGTTATGGCAAGATATTTTTATGGCTAGCTATTGGTGGGTTGGCTCTATTCTTTGGTTCTGAATGGTTGGTAAATGGAGCTGTAGATTTAGCAAAACAAATTGGAGTAAGTAAAGCTGTTATTTCTGTAACTATGATAGCAATAGGTACAAGTATTCCAGAATTAGCTGCTTCTGTTATAGCGGCATTAAAAGGAGAAAAAGCGATATCTATAGGTAATTTAATTGGCTCTAATATTTTTAATATAGCATCTGTTTTAGGTCTAACCAGTTTGGTGAAAACAATTCCTGTAACTGCTCCTCAGATTTTAAGTAATGATATTTTCTGGATGTTAGCCATTGCTATTGTTTTATTACCACTTATTTTATTACCTAAAAAGTTTGTGGTAACTCGTTTTAAAGGTTTTTTATTGTTGGCAGCTTATATGGTATTTATTTATTTGGCTTTTGTTTAGGATTTATTATTTCAAAGATAATATTTGAAGAGTTGTCTTCATCATATTTATTTTCAACTAAATTAAATCCATTTCGTTCCAGAAGCATTTTAGAACTTTCATTTTTTAAATGAGTATAAGCTTCTATTTTTTGAAATTTAAGTTCTTCAAAACTAAATTGAATTACTGATTTTAGTGCTTCACTCATAATACCTTTTCTGTGATAGTCTGGGTGTAAATCATATCCAACTTCTACAACGGTATTATTGTTAGAGAAATTCCATAGGCAAATTGTACCAATAATATTGGGGTTATTTTTTAAAGTAATTCCCCAAGTTATAGATTGGTTATTTTCTGTTAGTGTGTTTAGTTTGTTGATATGAGCTAAAGCTTTATCTAAAGTATTGATTTGTCTTTCTGGTGGTCTTTGGATAAATTGGTTAACTATTTTATCCGATCTTAAAAACAAAATAGATTCAGCATCTATTTCATTAATTTTTCTTAATAAAAGCCTATTAGTAGATATCTTTGGAAAAGGAGTTATATTCATTTATTGTTACTTTTACTGAATAAAATATACTTTCTTGATTTTGTTTTTTTCTATGTGATATATGGCAATGGCATTAATAGTTTTATTACCCAAATTGCACATATTCCTTATCAATAACAATATTTCCTTGAATCATTCTAGATTTTACCTCGCAATGTAAATTGGTTACTTCATTAAAAATTTGAGCATAACCTTTCCTCATGGCTTCTTTCCCTTTAAATAATAATTTATCAGGAAAATTATAAGCTTCAACGTCTTCTGCATATGGAATTAAAAAAGCTTCAATATCTCTAGCGTTATAAGCCTCTAATTGTTGTTGGGCTAATTTCTCAGGAGTTTTATTGGTTTCTTGTGAGTAACTAAAGTTTGCTAATAAAATGAATAATAGGACAATAGTTTTTTGTATCATGGTTGGTTGTTTAGTTAAGTAAATCTAAGTAAAAAACTATTGTTTTTTGATATAGGTGAACTATTTATTCATTTAATAACAATTGCCAATAGCCTACATCTGCCCACTTATTAAATTTGGTTCCTATTTGCTTAAATTGAGCTACTTTTTCAAAACCAAATTTTTCGTGCAATCGTACACAGGGTGGGTTAGGTAGTGTGATGCCTCCAATAATACTATTGAATCCTTTTTCTTTTAATTGCTTAATAAGTTCTTTGTATAATAAAGAGCCTATCCCTTTCTCAGTATTATTATGTTGTAAATAAATAGAAATCTCAGCAGTAAAACGATAACCCGATCGTGGTTTCCAGGGGCTTGCGTAAGCATAACCAATTACAGATGAGTTTAGTTCATATACTAACCACGGAAATCTGTCTGAACTAGTGCTTATTTTTTCTTTAAAGAAATCTGTAGTAACTGGATTTTCTTCAAAAGTTGGCATCTCATTTTCTACATAATAATTGTAAATATTGGTGATGACTTTTACGTCGTTAAGTGTTGCTTTTCGTATCATATTTACTTTAATAAAAAAACCACTAAGAATAAGATCTCAGTGGTTTTTTTAGTTGTTGTGTGTTGTTGTTTGTATTGAGAAGCTTATTTAAACTTTTCTGAAACTGGTTTAACAGTTTTTATAATTCTTGCAGCAATCTTATAAGGATCTCCGTTAGATGCTGGTCTTCTATCTTCTAACCAACCTTTCCATCCTTTTTCTACAGTAATAATAGGTATACGAATTGAAGCACCTCTATCTGAAACTCCGTAACTAAAATCGTTAATAGAAGCAGTTTCGTGTAATCCAGTTAAACGTTGATCATTATATGCCCCGTAAACAGCAATATGTTCCTTAGCTACTGGTCTAAACGCTTCACAAATTTCTTCATAAACAGCCTGAGAACCACATGTTCTTAATACTTCGTTAGAGAAGTTAGCGTGCATACCAGAACCGTTCCAATCTCCTTTTACAGGTTTTGGGTGGTATTCTATATAGTAGCCGTATTTTTCGGTTAAACGATCTAGTAAGTAACGAGCAATCCAAATTTCATCTCCAGCTTTTTTAGCTCCTTTAGCAAATAATTGAAACTCCCACTGCCCAGAAGCAACTTCTTGGTTAATTCCTTCAAAGTTTAAACCAGCTTCAATGCATAAGTCAGCATGCTCTTCAACAAAATCTCTACCATGCGTATTTCTTCCTCCTACAGAACAGTAATACATTCCTTGAGGACCAGGATAACCACCAACAGGGAAACCTAAAGGTAATTGTGTGGTTTTATCCATAATAAAATATTCTTGCTCAAAACCAAACCAGAAGTCATTATCATTATCGTCTATAGTAGCCCTTCCGTTAGATTCATGAGGAGTACCATCAGCATTCATAACTTCAGTCATAACTAAATAACCGTTAATCCTCATTGGGTCTGGGTAAATAGCAACAGGTACTAACAAACAATCAGACGCTCCACCAGAAGCTTGTTGTGTAGAAGACCCATCAAAAGACCAGTTTCCTAATTCTTCTAAAGTTCCTTGAAAATTTTCATGTTCCTCAACTTTAGTTTTACTTCTTAAATTTTGAGTCGGTTTGTATCCGTCTAACCAGATATACTCTAATTTAATTTTAGCCATAATACTTAAAATTATTAGTGTTGTTGTTTTTAACGATGCAAATATATGTTTAATCTTTTAATAATATGTTTTTTATAGGGGTAATTTTGGGTTTTAACGATTTAGTAACATAAATACCCCTGTTTTTTTAGGGGTGTGTTTTAAATATTGTGTACTTTTATAAAAACTAATCGCTAATTAATATACTTTATGTCTACATTAAGATTTCACGCTTTACGAGAAACCCTAAACAGAAAACCAGTAATAATAGAAGAAAAAGTTAGAAGGTCTGAGTTGTTTGGCCAGCATGTCTTTAATGAAAATACAATGAGGCAGTATCTTACTAAAGAAGCTTATAATAGTGTTATGGATGCCATTGATAATGGCTCTAAAATAAATAGGAGTATAGCTAATCAAATTTCTGCATCTATGAAAGATTGGGCTATTTCTAAAGGAGCTACTCATTATACACACTGGTTTCAACCTTTAACAGGGGCTACAGCAGAAAAGCACGATGCTTTTTTTGAAACTATTGGAGGGGGAAATGCAATAGAAAAATTTGGTGGAGGAGAATTAGTGCAGCAAGAACCAGATGCATCTTCTTTTCCTAATGGAGGAATAAGAAATACATTTGAAGCGAGAGGGTATACTGCTTGGGATCCAACATCTCCAGCTTTCATTTTAGGAACTACACTTTGTATACCAACAGTTTTTGTAGCTTACACTGGTGAAGCGTTGGATTACAAAACACCATTATTACGAGCATTGCAATCTGTAGATCAAGCGGCAACCGCTGTAGCAAAATATTTTGACAAAAATGTTACAAAAGTAAATGCAACTTTAGGATGGGAGCAAGAATACTTTTTAATAGATTCAGCTTTAGCTAAGTCTAGACCAGATATTATTCAAGCAGGCAGAACTTTATTAGGTCATGCTGCAGCTAAAGGTCAGCAGCTAGATGATCATTACTTTGGTTCTATACCTAGTAGAGTAATTAGCTATATGCGTGATTTAGAAACTCAATGTATGTTATTAGGTATTCCTGTTAAAACACGTCATAACGAAGTAGCACCTAATCAGTTTGAATTAGCTCCTATTTTTGAAGAAGCAAATTTAGCGGTAGATCATAATTCATTATTAATGGATGTGATGGAAAGGGTTGCTGACCGACATAATTTTAAAGTATTATTACATGAAAAACCGTTTGCAGGTGTTAATGGTTCGGGTAAGCACAATAACTGGTCGTTGAGTACTAACACAGGAGTGAATCTATTGAGTCCAGGTAAAACACCAATGCGTAATTTAGAGTTCTTGACGTTTTTTATCAATACTATTAAAGCAGTTAATGATAATGAAGAGTTGTTAAGAGCCGCAATAGCAAGCGCAAGTAATGACCATAGATTAGGAGCTAATGAGGCACCACCAGCTATTGTATCGGTTTTTATTGGCTCTCAGTTAACAGAAGTTTTAGATGCCTTAGAAAATGTTACCAAAGGAAAAATATCGCCAAAAGAAATGACCGACTTAAAATTAAACGTTGTTGGTAAAATACCTGAAATACTTTTAGATAATACAGATAGAAATAGAACATCTCCATTTGCTTTTACGGGAAATAAATTTGAGTTTAGAGCAGTAGGATCTACAGCAAACTGTGCTAATCCTATGACGGTTTTAAATGCTATAATGGCAAAACAGCTTCAAGAGTTTAAAATAGAAGTGGATCAATTAATAAAAGAAAAAGGAATGAAAAAAGATGATGCCATTTTCAATGTACTTCGAGAGTATATCAAGGCATCTAAAAATATTCGATTCGAAGGGAATGGTTATGGAGAAGAATGGGAAAAAGAAGCAAAAAAGAGAGGTTTAAGCAATAATAAAACCACACCTGAAGCTTTAAAGGCCAAAGTTTCTAAAAAGGCTATTGATTTGTATGAGTCACTTGGTATTATGAATAAGGTAGAAGTAGAGGCAAGGCATGAGATTGAGATAGAAGAATATACAATGCGAATTCAGATAGAGTCAAGAACACTTGGAGACATAGCAAGAAACCATATTGTACCAACAGCGATTAAGTATCAAAATATTTTAATTGAAAATGTAAGAGGCTTGAAAGAAATTTATGGTAACAACTTCCAAAAAGTAGCCAAAGAACAGTTAATTATAATTGAAAGTATATCTTCTCACATAGAAAAAATCAACAAAGGTGTTTCTGATATGATTGAAGCAAGAAAAAAGGCTAATAAATTAAATAGTATAGAAAAGAAAGCTTTTAGTTATTGTGATAAAGTAAAACCATACTTTGAAGATATTAGATATCACTGTGATAAGCTAGAACTGTTGGTAGATGACGAGCTTTGGCCCTTAACTAAATATAGAGAATTATTGTTTACTAGATAGATTATAAATTCAATAAAATAATTAACCCTTCTTTTTAACTAAAGAAGGGTTAATTATTATGAGAGATCACTTTATTAACTTTTAACATACAAAAAAAAAACAAAACATAAAACTTTGATTATTAGATATTTGATATTACATTTGATATGTGATTGAATTTAAACCTACAGCTAATTTCACAATTTCATAATTTAAACTCTTTTCAAGAGTAATTCCCCCAATTAAATATATCCCCCAGAAAAAGTTTATTACATATTTATGTTTTAAACATTTTGGCATGTATTTAATAACCAATAAATATTTTTAAATTATGAAAAAAGCAATTTTAACCTTAGTGTTTTCAGCAGTTTTTGCTGTATTTGGTTTTTCGCAATCTCATCAGAATGATAATGATTGTCCAGATGGGGATTGTGAAACAATAGACCAAAGAGATGGAGTATGTTCACCATATATTGGCCCAATTTATCCAAGTTGTCCTGGTAGTATGCGTACCGCTTTGCAGCATGGTGCTAGTTATTCAGATGTAATGCAGGAAGGATTAAGAAATGACGCCAATGTAAGTCAAGAAGATCGAAATATAGCATTTGTAAGACAATATGGAGATGATGGTAGTGCAATTATAGCACAAAAAGATGGTGGAGATATACCTAACTTAGCTATAATTAGACAATTATGGGGGAAAGGGAATAGTGCAACAGTTACTCAAACTGGAGAAGGACAAAGAGCAGATGTTACTCAAACAGGTTTTTATAACTCTGCAAGAGTTTTACAGGCAGAGTATATGAATACAGCTGATGTAGATCAAAGAGGTAGACATAATGATGCAGATGTTGATCAAGAAGGATGTCATAATGAAGCTAGAACCAGTCAGAGAGGATTGTGTAATATTTCTCAACAAAATCAAACTAATATTTTGAATGATGAGTGTATAAAGCAAGTAGGTGAATATAATGATGCTATTCAAACTCAGCTAGGTGGTAAGTTAAATCAAGCTAGTATTCGTCAAGGTAGTTTAGCATATTGGTCTTACGGAGGTGTTGCTCGTCAATTTCAAGATGGTAATAGAAATAAAGCTTTTATAGATCAAGAAGAATATTTTAATACGGCTAAGCAATCTCAAGTAGGTAACAGAAACTATGCAGAAGCAAGACAAAATTTATTGTCTTTTGGTGGAGGTAATGTAATAGAACAAACTCAAACAGGAAACCGTAACGAAGCATTAGCTACGCAAGAAGGAGCTTTCTTTATTCTAGGAATTGATAATACAATTTATCAAACGCAAACTGGAAGAAGAAACATGACTATAGCTCACCAAAATGGAGCTGCAAACTTAGCAGATATTTCTCAAGATGGAGTAAGAAATTATTCATTGTCTGAACAATTAGGTCTATTTAATGAATTAACAGTTCAGCAGATAGGTAACTTTGAGGCTAGTTATTTAAGCCAAGCAGGTGTAGGAAATACTGCATTTGTTTCACAAAAATAATAGTATAAATTAAACAAGCCCTAAAAGTTAGGGCTTGTTTTTATATGATTTAATGTTTAATAAAATGAAAAGATATATAGTACTAATATTAATAATGTTTTTTGGAGCTTTAACAGCTCAAAATTATACAAATACCTCTTCGGAAAGAGAACAGGTAAAATCGTTGTATATATTAGAGCAGGTTAATAGAGTAAATACTACGCCAAATTACAGTTTTAATAATAATGTTTATTTAAGACAAATAGGAAACGAAAACTTATCTAGTGTAATTATTGAATCATCAAAAAGTAATATTAATATTTTACAAAAAGGAGATAAAAACCAAGTACATTTAAATATTAAAGCAACTGAGGTAAATGAAAATATTGTTCAATTAGGAAACAATAATTTTTTTAGAGACTTTAATAGGCGTAATAATTTAAAACATCAAGTAGATGTTTATCAAAAAGGGGATAATCAGCAAATTATGATGAATGGAGCAAATAGTTTGTCTGAAAAAATTAAAATAAGACTAATAGGAAATGATAAAACTATTTATGTAAATAGTTTTTAAAAAAAATAATCACATGAAATTACTTCTATATTTTATTTTTTCTACGTCGATATTCTTAGGGAATCTGAACACTTCGTTAGCTCAACAATTTTTAAATAAAGAAGTTAAGCCTTTATTAGAGATTGAGCAATCTGAAGATGTTTTTTCTGTAATAGGAAAGGCCGAAAATTTATCAAATATTAATAGAAGTTTAGAATATGAACTAATAGTGTTTAAAGAAAATACAAAGACTAAAAATAAAAGCAACAATAAGCAAACAGATAGGTTTGTTATTGAAGCTAAGGAAATAATAACCTTGTCTAAAACATCAATTAATGTTTCTAAAACAGATAAGGTTATTATTTTACTTTTATTAAAAAATGAGGAGGGAGAGATTGTAGGTAGAGATCGTAAAATAATCACAGATAATAGAATAATTCAAAAAGATTATGACAACAAGGTTACCTTAAAGAAAAAGCCATCAGATGGAATAAAACTAAAAGGAGTTGTTTTGGAAAGGGTTAAAACTAAACCAGGAAGAGATTTTTATAACTTCTTTTATAGTAAATACATGACATATAATTTTAAAGACAGTCGTGCAATATTAGTAGAGGAAATACATGATAGAGGAAGAAATACAAAAATCTTTATAAAATTAGATAACAGAAAAATTTACGAATTTTTTGTGCAACCAAATTTAGATTACTTAAAACGAAATGTGGATGTTGCAATTAGGGTTCTTTATCAAGAATTCGAAAAAAAAGAAAAAGATTACATTGTTCGGTATTGATTTTTTTTGTAAATTAATAGAACGTAAAATTATAGATAAAAGCACTCAAATTTATTATAATAAGCTGACAATCATGCTATAGCATTTATACCCTTCATAAAATATTACTACTTATAAATCATTAATTTAATTCAAAAATTATGAATAAAAAAGTATTGATATTACTACTCTTTAATGCATTGTTTGTTTTACCAAACTTGTATAGCCAAAATTTTGTTTACAAGCCAAAAAATCCAGCTTTTGGTGGAGAATCCTTTAATTATCAGTGGTTACAAAGTTCTGCAGATGCTCAAAACTCTTTTTCTGATGAAGATGATGATGAAGAAAATTCTGAGCTAGAAGATTTTGCAGATGACTTAAATAGACAATTGTTAAGTAGAATTAACAGGTTGTTGTTAGATGGTCAGTTTGATTTAAATGGAGATTTACAACCAGGTGTATATACATATGGAAGTTTATCTGTAGAGATTTTTGAATCTACAGAAGGCTTAGTTGTAAATATTTTAGATACAAGCAACGGAGAACAAACACAAGTAATCATTCCTAATTAAAGTTTTATGTTTAAAAAAGTAAGTAACGCTAGTATAGCTGTTATTTGTTTTTTGTTGTCCTCTTGTGGAGCGTACTTCAATCAACCTTTAACAGTTTCAAATGCGGTATTAGGAGAACCAACACCTAATACTAAGAGATTAGTCAATTTACCTGAACCTAAAGATCCTGTAGTTGTGGGTGTATATAATTTTAGAGATCAAACAGGGCAATATAAATTACAAGAAAATGGTAGTAGCTTTAGTACCGCTATTACACAAGGAGCTACAACAATTTTGTTAAAAGCTTTAGAAGATTCTAAATGGTTTAGGGTAATAGAAAGAGAGAACTTAAATAACCTTTTAAATGAGCGTAATATAATTCGTTCCACTCGTCAAGAATACAGAAAAACTTCAAATCCTAACGAACCTCAATTACCTCCTTTACTCTATGCGGGAGTTTTATTAGAAGGTGGTGTTATATCATATGATTCAAATATTGTTACCGGAGGTATTGGAGCAAGATACTTTGGTGTGGGAGGTTCATCGAGGTATAGACAAGATAGGATATCTATTTATTTAAGGGCTATTTCTACATCTAGTGGAGAGGTGTTAAAGACTGTTTATGTTAGTAAAACAATATTATTTCAAGCAATTGATGCTAGTCTTTTTAGGTATGTAAATTTTCAAAGATTATTAGAGGCAGAAACAGGAATTACCAAAAACGAACCAGTTCATATGGCAATTACTGAAGCTATAGAAAAAGCTGTTGAGGCAATGGTGATAGAAGGAGTAGAAGATGGTTTATGGTTGGCTAAAGATAATGCAATTGCACAAGAAACCATTAAATCTTACGAAGCAGAGAAGGAAGAAGCTTCATATAGAAAAATTTATGATAGAATTTATAAAGAAAAAAGAGGAAAAAATGTTTTTGAAATAGGAGGAGGAGCAACTATTTTTAGGAGCGATTATCCAAAAACAAAGGTAGAGCTAATGGCTATACAAGGAGGGTATAAACGTTATTTAACCCCTTATTTTAATTTAGGTGTAAACTATGCCAAATATAATTTAGCAAATAAAGATGTTCCAGCTTTTCAATCTACTTTTGGCTATATGTCTTTTGATTTAAAGGCCGAAGTTAACTTATTACCTTATGATGATTTGTCACCCTATTTATTTACTTCGGCAGGTTACAATGTTTCAAATTATTTCAAAGATAATCACCCTAAAATAGAATATGGTGTTGGTTTAGAATATTTATTATCAGAAAAAGTAGGAATGAATTTGTATGGCGGTTACAACATTGTTTTTAATGATGAGTTAGATCAAGTAGCTGCAGGAAAGAGAGATGACCATTTTTTACGTTTCGGTGCTGGATTAAATTTTTATTTGTTCAATAAAAAAAAGAAAAAAGGATCTAAAAAGATAACTGAAAAATTAGATATAAGCAATCCGATAAAAGTAGCAGAAGAAGTTAGTAATAAAGGTTCAATTTCTAAAAGGGAGTTGAGAAAACTAAGAAGGCAAAATAGAAAATCATTGAGAAAAAATAGCAATTAAGATTGTGGTAAAAAATAATAGATATGAAAAAAATAATAAAATATATAAGTTTAAGTATTCTTTTATTGGTTTCTAGTTGTAGTGAAGATTCTCTTGATGCTACTGGATTCGGAACAATTACAGGTACTGTAGTTCTAAAAGGGAGTAATGAACCTGTTGAAAATGTGAAGATTGCTACTAACCCTAATTCTAATACAGTTTTTACAGATGCTAGTGGAAATTTTGTCCTGAGTAATATACCAAGCGGACAATATTCTGTAGAAGCATCTAAAGAAGGGTTATTAACAAGTTTTGAGGGAGTTACGGTTATTACAAATCAAAGTATAGGAACTATTTTTGAAATGTTACCAGAAACAACAACTAACACGGCACCTGTTCAGCCCAATTTACTTACGCCTTTAGATAATACTATGGATTTAGATATAACTGTTGAATTGACTTGGGAGAGTAGTGACTTAGATGAAGATCCATTGACTTATTCTATTGAATTGAGAAATGACCAAAACTCAACAGTTCAAATGATAGAAAATATTACAGAGCCTAATTATACTTTAACAGATCTTAGTTTTGGAACACAATATTTTTGGCAAATAGGTGTGAGCGATGGTGTTAATGATATTGTATGGAGTAACTCTCAATCCTTTTTTACAACAACAGATCCTCAGCACCGATTTTTCTTTACAAGGAATATTGGCGGTAATGATGTAATTTTTTCTGGAGAACAAGATGGAGAAGATTCGGTTATAGAATTACAATTAACAGAAAGTTCTCAAAACAGTTGGAGGCCAAGAAAAAATAATACCATTGGTAGAGTAGCTTTTCTAAGAAGTGTAGGAGCAGAAACACACATTTTTTCGATGCTGCCTGATGGCTCTGATATTATACAAATAACAAATTCAATACCGGTTTCAGGTTTTAAATTATCTGAAGTTGATTTTAGTTGGTCTACTAGTGGAGATAAAATTTTATATCCAAGTTTTGATAAACTTTATTCAATAAATAATGATGGTAGTGGTTTAACCTTAGTTTATCAAACTTCAAATGGAGATTTTATAACGGAATGTGACTGGAGTTTTAATGGAACAACAATTGCGTTGAAAACAAATAATGTAAATGGTTATGGAGCTTCTATTTATACAATCGATATGGCGGGTAATGTTTTAACAACTGTTTTATCTGGAATAAATGGAGCTGTTGGAGGTATCAATTTTTCGGTAGATGGCACTAAACTATTATACTCACATGATATTTCTGGTTTTGAAGATCCATCTTACAGACAGCTAGATACTCATGTATTTGTATATGATTTTGGAACTACTACCAGTTTAGATATATCTGCTAGTAAACCAATTGGTTTTGTAGATGTAGATCCAAGGTTTTCGCCTAATGAAGCAGAGGTAATATGTGCTCATGGGAGTAATGATGGTATATCTGAAAAAACTTTATTAACCATAGACTTAGACCAATTAGCTACAAGAACAGAACTATTTACTAATGCTAAGATGCCAGACTGGGAGTAATAGAGTATAAATAATAATGATACTGAATATTCAAATGAATGTTCAGTATTTTATTTTTAAAAAGTATTTTCTGAAAAAGTTTTGAGGTTGTATTCTAGTTAAGATTTGCTATTTTTGCTAGCATCAAGAAATAAACCTACAAAAATGAAAAAATCAATAACCGCATTATTTATTATATTATTTTCTGCTAGTTTATATGCACAAAACCAAGAAGTATTATTTACAGTAGAAAATAATCCTACAACTAATAAAGAGTTTAAAAGAGTTTATAATAAAAATATTGATTTAGTTAAAGACGAAAAACAAAAAGATATTGATGAATATCTTAATTTATATATCAATTATAAATTAAAGCTTCAAGAAGCTATTTCTATGGGGTTAGATAAAGAACCTCAGTATAAAAGAGAATTAAGTTCATATAGAAATCAATTAGCTAAAAAGTATTTAACAGATACACAGGTTTCTGAAAAACTTTTAAAGGAAGCTTATGAAAGAACTATAAATGAGGTTAATGCAAACCATATATTAGTTAGAGTTGACGAAAATGCAAAACCAAGCGATACATTAAAAGCTTATACCAAAATCAAAGAGTTAAAAGATCAAGCTTTAAAGGAAGGTTTTAATATCACTATGAAATCTGTTCATAACGGAAACACTGTTTTTGGAGAATCATTAGGTTATTTTAACGCTTTTAGAATGGTTTATTTATTCGAAAGTGCAGCATATAATACTCCAGTAGGAGAGATATCTGAACCATTTAGAACTAAGTTTGGATATCATATTGTTAATATAATAGACAAAAGGAAGTCTAGAGGAGAAGTTACAGTAGCTCATATCATGATTTCTGATAATAACAAGACTTTAACTGGCACCTCAAAAGAAAGAATAGATGAATTATATAAACAATTAAAAGAAGGATCGGTTTTCGAAGATTTGGCTAGACAATTTTCTGATGATAAAAACTCAGCTAAAAAAGGAGGAAAATTGAATCGTTTTGGTGCAGGAAAATTAAATGCCAAAAAATTTGAAGAAACAGCTTTCAATCTTCAAGAAGAAGGAGAAATATCTAAGCCTATTAAAACAAATTTCGGGTGGCATATTATAAAGTTATTAAAAAAACATGACGTACCTACTTTTGAAGAGTTAAAAACAGAGTTAAATAGAAAAATAACTAAAGATTCAAGGTCAAAAATTATAAATGCTAAATTTTATAAATCATTAAAAAATCGATATAATTTTAAATTACAGCCTAATGCAAAAGGAAATATATTAAAAGTTGTCAATAAAAACTTTTTTAATGGTTCTTTAGATGAAAATAACAAAGTTTATAAAGAGGTGATGGCTACTTATGCTAGTGAGTCTATTAGTTACCTTGATTATTATAAATATTTAAAAGCAAGATCTCGTAAGTTTAAAAATTATACAAATTTTGAAAATCTTGTTAGTGAGAGTTTAAATACTTATACCAATCAACAGGTGTATTCTTATCATGATGGAAACTTAGAAAATGAGTTTGAGGATTTTGCTGCCATTATGCAAGAATATAAAGAAGGATTGTTGTTATTTGAGTTGATGGAAAAAGAAATATGGAAAAAATCTAAAACAGATACAATAGGCTTAAAAAAGTATTACGACGCAAATAAGAGTAAGTATTTTTGGGATAAGCGTGTAGAGGCTATAGTTGCAACAACTAAGTCAAAAAAAGAGGCCAAGAAAATTTGTAAAATCTTAAAAGAAACCAATACCGATATACAAAAGATAAAAGATATAAAAGGAGTAGTTGTATCTGAAGGTATGTTTGAAAAAAATAATAGAGAAATTCCATCTAAAGCAAAACTAGAGAAGGGAGTATCTAAAATTTTTAGGCACAATAGCCAATATGTCGTGTTAGATATTAAGCGTATTCTTCCTCCATCTCAAAAAGAGTTTGATGAAGTTAAAGGGAATGTTATCAATGATTATCAAATACAATTAGAGAAAAATTGGTTGAAAAATTTAAGAGAAAAATACTCTGTAGTTGTAAACGAGGAAATGTTAAAAAAGGTAAAAAAAGAATTAACCAAATAATTTGAATTTTTTTAGACTATACATATTTTTTTTACTTGTATCTATAAGCTTTTTATCGTGTGATTTTTTAGTACCTAAAAAAGAAGAAAATCTTATAGCAAGAGTACAGGATACATATTTATATGAAAGTGAATATCTAAAGCTGTTCCCTGACAATATAGCAAGAGAAGATAGTTTGTTATTTGCAAACCAAATAATAAATAATTGGGCTACAAAGCAGATATTAAAGCAAAAAGCAATTTTAAATTTAGATCAGAATACACAGGAAAAATTTAATCGTTTAGCAGAAGCTTACAAGTTAGATTTGTATACCAATGCTTATCTAGATGCCTTAGTAACAAAAGAAATAGATACAGTTATTACAGCTATAGAAATAGATACTCTTTACAAACAAACTGCTTTGAATTTTAAGCTGAATGAAGAAGTTCTTCAGTTTAGATATATAGTTATAAATAAAGAACACAAAGAATTAGAAAAAGTAAAAGAAAAGTTTCTAAAGTTTGATAATAATGATAAAATAGATTTAGATTCACTGTCTATTCAATTTCATTCTTATATGTTAAATGATTCAACTTGGGTTAAAAAAACACAGTTGTTAAGAAGATTGCCAATCTTAAAAGAAAACGATCACATTCAATTGTTAAAAAAATCTAATTTTTTACAACTAGAAGATTCATTAAGAGTATATTTGGTGCGAGTTAATAATTTGTTGAGAAGAGGTGAGCAGGCTCCTCTAGAATATGTTAAACCAACTTTAGAGCAAATTATTCAAAACAAAAGAAAATTAGAACTTATAAAGCAATTAGAAATTGATATTAGAAAAGATGCCTTACAGAATAATGAATTTGAAATCTATAACTAGTATATTTACTGTAGTTTTTTTAGCAACAAACTTATTACAAGCTCAAGACTCTACAGCCATAAGCAAAGCAAAAATAGATGGAGTTTCGGCAGTTGTTGGTGATTATATTGTGCTAGATTCTGATGTAGATAAAATGTACATTGAGTTAAAGAGTCAAGGTGTATCAACAGAAGATGTTACCCGTTGTAATATTATGGGTAAATTATTAGAAGACAAACTTTATGCGCATCATGCTATTCAAGATAGTATAACCGTATCTGATGATGAAATTAATAGTGATGTTAATCAACAGATAGACTATATGAAGTCTCAAATGGGAGGCGATATGAAAAAAGTATTATCATTTTATAAAAAAGATGACGAAGCTGCTTTTAGAAAAGAATTGTTTGAGCTGATTAAAACCAACAGGCTTGCTAGTAAAATGACTAGAAAAATAGTAGAAGATGTAGAAATTAGTCCTGAAGAAGTTTATACTTTTTTTAATGAAATTCCAGAAGCAGATAGACCAACTTTTGGAACAGAATTAAAAATAGCTCAAATAGTTATAAAACCAAAAACACCTCAAAGAGAAATAGACAAAGTTGTAGATAGATTGAAACAGTTTAAAGCAGATGTTTTAGAAAACGGAGCTAGTTTTGCATCTAAAGCTGTTTTATATTCTAAAGATGAGCCTTCTAGAAGTACAGGTGGTAAATATACCTTGCACAGAAAAAAACCAAGAATGGTTAAGGAATTTAGAGATGTAGCTTTTAGTTTAGAAGAGGGAGAAATATCAGAACCTTTTAAAACAGAGTTTGGATATCATATTTTGATGGTAGATCAAATAAGAGGACAAGAAGTTGATATTCGTCATATATTACTAATGCCAGAGACTTCTAATGAAAATTTAGACGAAGCTAGATCAACAATAGATACTTTAAGAACCAGAATAGTTGACAAAGAGTTAACTTTTGCAGATGCAGCATTAGAATTTTCTGATGAGAAAGAAACAAAATTTGATGGAGGTCAATTACGTAATCCAGAAACATTTGATCATAGTTTCGAATTAACCAAAATGGATCCTTCTTTGTATGCTCAAGTGGTTAACTTAAAAGAGGGAGAAGTGTCAGATCCTATATTAGAATATAGTAGAACTGGTGAAGCTTTTTATAAAATTTTGGTAGTGACAGATAGAAAAGAAGAGCATGTGGCAACATACGGCAAAGATTTTTTAAAAATAAAAGAATTAGCTTTAAAAGAAAAACAAGTTGAAACCATTGCTAAATGGCAAAAAGAAAAAATTAAAGATACTTATATAAAAATAACTGGCGATTATAGAAATTGCGAGTATACTAATAACTGGTTAAAAAAATAATATATGTCAGACGTAGCAGCTATAAATTCACTTGTAGAAAAACATAAATTATTAAAGCAAGAAATTGCAAAAATAATAGTAGGGCAAGAAGCTGTTATAGATCAAATATTATTGTCGGTTTTTTCAGGGGGGCATGCTTTATTAGTTGGTGTTCCTGGTTTAGCTAAAACACTAATGGTTAATACCATAGCTCAAACTTTAGGGTTGAATTTTAAAAGAATTCAATTTACGCCAGATTTAATGCCATCTGATATTTTAGGAAGTGAAATATTAGATAACAATAGAGAGTTTAAGTTTATAAAAGGTCCGGTGTTTGCCAACATTATTTTGGCAGATGAAATTAATAGAACACCACCTAAAACTCAAGCTGCTTTGTTAGAGGCTATGCAAGAAAGGTCTGTAACTGTAGCAGGAAATCATTATAAGTTAGATTTACCTTATTTTGTTTTGGCTACTCAAAACCCTATTGAGCAGGAGGGAACTTACCCATTACCAGAAGCTCAATTAGATCGTTTTATGTTTGCTATTGAATTGACTTATCCAACCTTTCAAGAAGAAGTAAATGTAGTTAAAAACACTACTGGTAGCCTTAATGTTAAAGTTAATAAGCTTTTTGATGCTCCAGAAATTATTAAATATCAAGAGTTAATTAGAAGAATACCTGTTGCAGATAATGTAATAGAATATGCTGTAAACTTAGTAAGGAAAACAAGGCCTAATGAATCTGATGCTACAGATTTAGTTAAGCAATACATAGATTGGGGAGCGGGTCCTAGAGCTTCTCAAAACTTAATTTTGGCTGCTAAAACACATGCAGCACTTCAGGGTAAATTTTCGCCAGATATAGAAAATGTGCAAGCTGTAGCTATTGGCATATTACAACATAGAATAGTAAAAAACTACAAAGCAGAAGCAGAAAGAATTACCAAAGAATCTATTATAAATTCACTGTTTTAAAATAGTTCTGTGTTTTAATTATTCTTCACTAAGTAGAATAGTAATATCTTTTTTAAGCAAGCTAAGTTCGCTGTCAGATAAAATATCATAAAACCCTCTTATTTGCTGTTGTTTATCTAATAAAGCTAAGTAACTTGAATGATAAAAATCTGTACCATCTTCATTTGGTTTAAAGTTGGTTTTTAAAAGTTGAGCCATTTTTTGTAAATCTGTTTCATTTTTGGCACGTAATAAGTTCCATTGTTGATGATTGATCCCTGAAATTTCAGAATAATATTGAAGCTTTTCAATACTATCTCTTTTTAAGTCAATTGTAATAGAAAATTGTTGAAAATCTTTATAATTTTTAAACTCCTCTGCTAAATTTAGCTGTTTTAACTTCATTGGAGGACAAATAGATGGACAAGAAGTAAAAAAGAAATTAAATGTATGTACTTTACCTAAGGTGTTTTTAGGGGTAACGATTTTTCCGTATTGATTAACAAAGCTGAAGTTATCTATCTTATAATTTTTCTTCTCACCGTTAATAATATGATAGCTTAACACAGGTAAAACATCTCCATTTTCTTTTTTACAAGAAATTAAAAATAATATACATATAAACAGAAAGAAAGGTTTCAAGGTATAGTTATTTATTAAGCGTATTAATTTTATTGTTCATTTCTGGATCATAATAAAAAATAGCCATGCTACCCATCATTTCTTGATCTTGATTGGTTGTATTATTTACGTTTAAAACCATTTCATATTCATGATCTTTATATAACCACACTCCATCTTTACTGGTAAAAACTGGGGTGTTTTTTAAGCCAGTTTTATTAGAGTAGTTTTCACTAATACATTCATAAATAATTGTATTAGTAGTTTTGTCTTTTAAAATAAATTTTTCAGCAAACGGATGTAAGTGAGAGGTAACCTGGTGCAATCTAATACTATCTTTAATAGCCAATTGTTCTGTGGTATTATAGGTGTATTGGTGTTTTCCTGGAGAGAATATCCAATGGCCTGATAGTGGATTACCCTGTTGATCTTGATACGTATGATTTTTTGTTTCTACTGGGATACATGCATTAGGCATTAATTCTGTTGGACCAGCATAAGGGTCGTCTGCATTAAATGGTAGCATCATAAAAATAGTTTTTGGTTGCAAAGCTTGTAGCCTTTGATCCTGGTCTTTAATAAAGCCAATTTCTATTTTATGCTTTACATGAAAACTTGAGTCTGTAATGTTGTGGTTTAAAGCTTGAGCATTTAAAAATAATTTTTCATTAGAATAAACCGGAAACCCATATCCTTCAGGTAATTCAAACTCTTCAATACCATTGCTTATTGAGGTAATTCTTGGATAACTTTGATTAATTCTATTGGTTAAATCCCATCTGTTATAATGCTCAGCTGCCCTAAACTCAAAATTAGTATGGCATACAAAATCGTTGGAAAGTCTTTGTTTTTCATTTGTGGCATAAACGTTCGTTTTAAAAGAAGTAAGCCATAGCAACTCTTCCTTTTCTTCATTTATTGTTACGTATTTATCAGATTTTGGGCCTTCCATAGATTTATAAATATCAGCAATAATAAAAGTTGGAGTAGTAAACACTACCTTATTATCTGATAATTCTTTCTTCCACTCAGAGTCTATTAAATTTAAAGAATAATAAACTTTAGATTTAATAAGTTCTTGATGTCTTTTTTTTAGTGATTTAAAATAAGTAAAACCTCCTAAGAGTAATAGGATAAAAAAAGAGAGTATATAAAGTTTTTTACGTTTCATTTTTTTAACAATGAATTGAATTTGCAAGTTACTTAAAAATACTTTTTTTGATGTTTAATACTTCATATAATATGATTACTTTAGTGCAAATTTTGTATTTAATTAGTTAAATGTCAATAGAATTGTTTAAAAATGATAAGTTACAAGTAGTAAGGGCAGTTTCTTTTCTGGTTTTTTTGATACCAATGTTGCTAACTAAATCATTGTGGTTTTCTACCCGTAATTTTCCAACAATTCCTTTATTCGATACTTTTTCAATAACTAATATTTATTTTGATGTTTTTTTATTAGTCACTTTTTTATCTTTTTTTGTTTGGTTTATCATAAATCCAAATTGGAAAATAGGACTTCCGGTTGTAATAATATATACACTTTGGGCTCTTTTAGATCAGAATAGAATACAGAATTTTTTCTTTGAAATTATATATGTAGTACTTGCTTTAACCATATTTAGTAATAACATTAAACTAGCTAAAGAGTGTTTGTTGTTAATTTTTGTAGGGACATATTTTTATAGTGGTCTGCATAAGTACAATGATTTGTTTTTCGAAAAATGGATGGGTGGTCTTGATAAGCGTATTCCTTTTATACCTTATTGGATGCGATCTCTATTTACCAATGCCATTCCATTTATAGAAGCAGCTTTTGGACTTGGATTATTGTTTATTAAAACAAGAAAAATAGTTATTTGGTTATTAGCTTGTATGCACGGTATTATAATAGTAACGCTACTAAAAGACTCTTTTGGTTTTGCAGTAATACCACTTAATATTTTTAATGTATTTGTTTTATATTATTTATTCTATGAAGATTCAGAAATAAATTTTAAAAGTATTTTTAAAATAAATCATGTTAAAAAAGTAGTTTTTTTATTGATAACAATCATATTTCCTTGTTTTAATTTTTTAGGAAAATACGATCATATTTTAGCTTTTAGTTATTTATCGGGTAAACCAAAATACGCAAGAGTTTATATAGATAAAAGGGATTTAAAAAGTTTTCCTATTGGTATTCAGAGCTCTATTAGAGAGTTTAATGGAATGTATTATATAGATTTTAATGAATGGGCAGGAAAAACAATAAAAGTATTGGTGTATCCAGAAGAAAGAGTTTATAAAGATGTTAAGGCATATTTAGATCAATACGCTAAAATTCCAACAGAGATAGAATATTATTAATGATAACTAAAGATCGAATTTTTGGGTTAGATTTTATTAGAGCTTTTGCTACCATTTTAGTAATAGCTTCTCATGGAGCATTATTATTTCCGGGCTATAATAACTTAGTAACAGATGCTTTACAGTTGTTAGGAGTTTTTGGAGTAGAAATGTTTTATGTATTAAGTGGTTTTTTAATAGGAGGTATTTTATTAAAATTACTTGATAAAAATAGCTTGACAATACATACAGTAAAGTATTTTTGGGTAAGAAGATGGTTTAGAACTCTACCATTGTATTTTTTAATATTACTAATTAATATTGTTAAGTCAATTATTTTTTCTGAGGCCTTACCTGGTCAATTATGGAAATATTTTTTCTTTTTACAAAACTTCAACCATAAGCAATCGTATTTTTTTCCAGAATCATGGAGTTTAACTGTTGAAGAGTTTTCTTATGTGTTTGCTCCACTTTTAATACTAGTTTTAATTAAATTAGTGAGAGATAGGGCTAAGGCTTTTTTATTGGCTAGTATTTTTGCAATTGTATTTTTTATAGGAGTTAAATTATCATATTATTTTTCTAATGTTCATAATTATGAAGATTTGATTATTTGGAATGCAAGCCTAAAAGGGGTTGTGGTTTATAGGTTAGATAGTATATTTTATGGTTTTTTAATGGCTTATCTTTTTAATAAGCATATTAGAATCTTTAAAAGATATAAAATGTATATGTTGTTATTCGGTATGGTATTATTTTTTCTTATTTATGGAATAATGATAGTTACTAAATTTCAAATAACAGGAGTTAAATTTTTCTGGAATGTTCTCTATTTACCTCTTAATTCAATAGCAATTGCAAGCTGTTTACCATTTATTTATTACTTGTCAAAACCAAATGTCATGCTAAAGAATTTAATACAGAATATTAGCATGTATTCGTATTCAATATACTTAATACACTATTCTTTAATACTTTCTTTTATGGTTAAGTATTTGCCATTGAATTCTTTTTCTATTATTCAAAAATGGGCTTTACTTTTACTTTATACAATTTTAAGTTATTTGTTATCATCTTATATGTATAAGTATTTTGAAAAGCCTATGATGGATCTTCGTGATAAGCCAATATTTAAAAAGCCTTAATTATTAGTCTTAACAGATTTAAAACCATCTTTTAATAGGTGAGTTCTTTTTCTAGGTATATATTGATAATGTTTATCAATGTATTTAATTAAAACCTCGTTACTTGTTGGTAGTTTTCCATTTCCAGTCGAAAAAGGAAAATCTTCATTTGCAGGAGAATAAAACTCAAAATTATTGTAACTATTTAATTTGTATTCTTTTATTTTAGATATGCCTGAAGGTTTTATTAAATTATTTAAACTGAATGTATTTAAAGATAAATTAAACTTGTTGGTACTAATTTTGTTAAGGTCTATAGGAATAAATACGGGGATATAACTTGCAATAACTGATGTAGTAATAATTACTAAGATTATTTTCTTTGATTTAATAAGTGAAATAAATACGAATATAGATAAGAATATAATACCCATAAAAAAGAAACGATATTGAGGAGATAAATGCCATATCAATATTAGCTGAGACACACATATCAAGTATAATATCCAGTAAGTATTTGTGTGTTTTTTTAGAGTAATTATAAAGGGAGCCAATACAATAAGCAATGAGTAAAATATATTAAATATGCTATGTAACTTGGGTATTGTAAGCCAGAATTTTACTTTTTCAAGTAAACTTAATTTATTTAAATCATCAAGAGGTATATTATTAAAACCACATAAATAAGTAAATTTTCCATATTCAGATATTAGTATATTGGGTTGTTTCCAATCTGGAGAAAAAATATCAATACTAGTAAGAGGATATAGAATATAGCCAGAGATGATATAATTTTTTAAAATAAATAATACAGCTGGCACAATACAAAGTATGCTATAGGTAGTGGTAAAAGATTTTACATTACTATAATGTTTTAAAAATAAAAATATAGGTATAATAACCATTATAGCTGCGGTAACTTTAATAGTACACACCATTAGACTTAAACATAAAACTTCAGTAAATTGTTTTGAGTTGATATTTTTAAACCGAATAATAAATAAATAAAATAGAATACTACATAACAAGAAGATTGGTATATCTGGAGATGGAGTATTAATAAATTGCATTAAAAAAGCAAAGAAAAATAGTACGCCAAAAATAAATGCAAACTCAATTTTTTCTTTAGTATAAACTGAAAGTTTTTCAATAGATATGAATGAGAATAGAAGTAGCACATACCCATTTAAATCATTTAATAGATCTGTTATAGGATAAAAATTCAATCCAGACTGTAAAATATGCCAACCAGAAGTTTGTCCAAAAAACAAATGTAGGTTAGCAAGTCCTTTAACAAAACCATACTCATTTATCCATTTAATAGATTGAATATAATAGCTTTCATTATCTAATAAGTAAGGAGCTGTACTGCTTTGAGTTAATAAAATAAAAGCAATACAAATAAATAAGCATCTATATACGAAAGACCAATTCTTAACACTCTTTTTTATTTTTTTTATGTGATCAAAAACATCTGATCTATACTTAAAAAAAAGTATAGTATTAATTATAAGTATGCTCAGGTAAAAAGCTCCATTAATCGGAATAAAAAAAGCAGCTATCCATATAGCTATCATATATAAAAATAAGCCCAACAAATGCTGAGTGAACATATTAGAATAACTAATATTTATAATGTTTTCTAAAGCTAAACTAAAGTTAAGGCTAATAAAAAACATAAAAAACCAACTAATAAGTATATAGAGCATTCACTTAAAATTAATTATGATTACATACAAATATTATTGATATTGATTAATTAACAAAAAATAACGAGTAATTTTTACATTTATTAAAAATAGAATGTTAAAAATAAGGATCTGATAAAAATAATTCACACAAAGTCTTTATCGGTTGAATATCTTTTAATTGAGTCCTGTTTTTCGTACTTTCGCGGGAATAATAACAGACAATAAAGACAATTATGAGCATTTATAAAGATTATCTAAAAGAGATAGATGAAAGAAAAGGTCAAGGCTTACACCCAAAACCAATTGATGGAGCAGAACTAGTAAGTGAGTTAATCACACAAATTATAGATGTAAATAACGAGCATAGAAAAGAATCATTAAATTTCTTTATTTACAATGTTTTACCAGGTACTACTAGTGCTGCTGGAGTGAAAGCTAAGTTTTTAAAGCAAATAATTCTTGGGTTGTATAATGTTGAAGAAATTACTCCTGCTTTTGCTTTTGAGTTATTATCTCATATGAAAGGAGGACCTTCTATTGAAGTATTATTAGATTTAGCTTTAGGAAATGACGAAGCAATAGCTCAAGAAGCGGCTAAAGTTTTGAAGACACAGGTGTTTTTATATGAAGCAGATACAGAGCGTTTAGAAACAGCTATGAAGTCAGGTAATTCAATAGCTAAAGATATCATTGAAAGCTATGCTCAAGCAGAATTCTTTACTAAATTACCAGAAATAGACGAAGAAATAGAAATAGTAACTTATGTTGCAGGAATAGGAGATATTTCTACAGATTTATTATCTCCAGGAGCTGATGCACACTCTAGATCAGATCGTGAGTTGCATGGGCAATGTATGTTTGAACACAACAAACAAATGCAACAAGAAGTTTTAGATCTAAAGGCTCAGCATCCAGATAAGCGTATTATGTTAATCGCAGAAAAAGGAACTATGGGAGTAGGTTCTTCAAGAATGTCTGGTGTAAATAATGTAGCATTATGGACAGGTGTTTCTTCTAGTCCGTATGTGCCATTTATCAATATAGCTCCAGTAATTGCAGGAACTAATGGAATTGCACCAATTTTCTTAACCACTGTTGGAGTTACAGGAGGTATTGGTATAGATTTAAAGAACTGGGTTAAGCAAAAAGACGAGAACGGAAATACGATTGTAGATAAAGATGGAGAGCCTATTTTAAAGCAGGTATACTCTGTAGATACAGGAACTGTTCTTACAATTAATACAAAAGAGAAGAAGTTATATAACGGAGATCAAGAGTTAAAAGATATTTCTACTGCTTTAACTCCACAAAAAATGGAGTTTATAAAGGCGGGAGGATCTTATGCTGTAGTTTTCGGTAAAAAATTACAAACTTTTGCATGTAAAGCTTTAGGGATTGATGTTCCTCAGGTTTATGCTCCTTCAAAAGAAATTTCTATAGATGGGCAAGGATTAACGGCTGTTGAGAAAATTTTCAATAAGAATGCTGTTGGTACAACTCCAGGAAAAACATTGCATACAGGCTCTAATGTTCGTGTAGAAGTAAATATTGTAGGTTCTCAAGACACTACAGGTTTAATGACTTCACAGGAATTAGAAATGATGGCAGCTACCGTTATTTCTCCAATAGTAGATGCGGGTTATCAATCTGGATGTCATACGGCTTCTGTATGGGATGATAAGTCTAAGGCTAATATTCCTAGGTTAATGAAGTTCATGAACGATTTCGGTTTAATTACAGCTCGTGACCCTAAAGGACAGTATCATGCAATGACAGATGTTATTCATAAAGTGTTGAATGACATAGCAGTTGATGATTGGGATGTAATTATTGGAGGTGATTCTCATACTCGTATGTCTAAAGGTGTTGCTTTTGGTGCCGATTCTGGTACAGTAGCTTTAGCTTTAGCTACAGGAGAGGCTACCATGCCTATTCCAGATTCGGTAAAAGTTACTTTTAAAGGTAACATGAAAGGATATATGGATTTCCGTGATGTAGTACATGCAACACAACAACAAATGTTGAAACAGTTTGGAGGAGAAAATGTATTCCAAGGAAGAATTATTGAAGTACATATTGGGACATTAACTTCAGATCAAGCCTTTACATTTACAGATTGGACGGCTGAAATGAAAGCGAAAGCATCTATCTGTATTTCAGAAGATGAAACATTAATAGAGTCATTAGAAATTGCTAGAGATCGTATCCTTATCATGATTGAGAAAGGTATGGATAACGAAAAACAAGTATTAAAAGGATTAGTAGATAAGGCTAATGCTAGAATACAAGAAGTTAAAACTGGAATTAGACCAGCGTTAAGACCAGATGCTAACGCAAAGTATTATGCAGAGGTTGTTATAGATTTAGATGAAATAGTTGAACCTATGATTGCTGACCCAGATGTGCATAATGACGATCCTTCTAAGCGTTATACTCACGATACTATTCGTCCGCTATCTTATTATGGAGGAACCAAACAAGTAGATTTAGGATTTGTAGGTTCTTGCATGGTACATAAAGGAGATATGCAAATCTTAGCTCAGATGTTAAAGAATATTGAAGCATTACAAGGAGAGGTTGAATTCAAAGCTCCTTTAGTTGTAGCGCCACCAACATACAATATTGTAGATGAATTAAAGGCAGAAGGAGATTGGGATGTTTTAGCTAAATATGCTGGGTTTGTTTTTGATGATGATAATCCAAAAGCTTCGGCGCGTACCAAATATGAAAATAAATTGTATTTAGAGCGCCCAGGTTGTAACCTATGTATGGGTAACCAAGAAAAAGCAGAGCCAGGAGATACGGTTATGGCTACTTCTACACGTTTATTTCAGGGCCGTGTAGTAAAAGATGCAGAAGGTAAGAAAGGAGAATCACTTTTATCATCAACTCCGGTAGTAGTATTATCAACTATTCTAGGAAGAACTCCTACAATGGAAGAATATGAGGCTGCGGTTAACGGAATTGTATTAACTAAGTTTAAACCATCCACTAAAGAATTAGTAATGAACTAATTAATAAGATAATTATTTAAAACTATATAAAGCCTGAGTATCATAAACTCAGGTTTTTTTTATGCTGATCGGATTAGAGATATGGTACTACTAAATGTATTTTCTCTACATTATTCTGAGTTTGTTTTATAACTCATGTTATATACTAAATTGAATAGAAAAAGCACCAATAAATATTACATAAATAAGATCAGATACGATTAGGTTCATTGCTTTCTACCTTATTTACCTGTAAGACCTGAGTAGATACACATAACAAATAAAACTTATTTATCATCATTATATTTAGTTATTTAGGAGATTTTTATCCTCTTTTTTTGTTAAATTCGTGTGACAACTAAATTAACAGACAATGGCTTTTGATATTAAAATGATAAAGGAGGTTTATGCTAAATTTCCTGAGAGAGTTGAAGCAGCAAGAAGACTAACTGGAAAACCACTTACACTTGCTGAGAAGATTTTATATGCTCATTTATGGGATGGAACTTCAACAACCGCTTATAAAAGAGGAGTAGACTATGTAGATTTTGCACCAGACCGTATTGCATGTCAAGATGCAACAGCTCAAATGGCATTATTGCAATTTATGCAAGCGGGTAAGAAAAAGGTGGCCGTGCCTACTACAGTACATTGCGATCATTTAATACAAGCTAAAGTTGGTGCATCAACAGATTTACAAGAAGCTTTAAATACTTCTAATGAGGTATTTAATTTTTTAGAATCTGTTTCTAATAAGTACGGAATAGGTTTTTGGAAACCAGGAGCTGGAATTATTCATCAAGTAGTTTTAGAAAACTATGCTTTTCCTGGAGGAATGATGATTGGTACCGATTCTCATACTGTTAATGCAGGAGGATTAGGAATGGTGGCTATAGGTGTTGGAGGGGCTGATGCTGTAGATGTTATGGCAGGAATGCCATGGGAGTTAAAGTTTCCAAAATTAATTGGAGTTAGACTAACCGGAAAGTTATCAGGTTGGACAGCTCCTAAAGATGTTATTTTAAAAGTAGCAGAAATTTTAACAGTAAAAGGAGGAACAGGAGCAATTGTAGAGTATTTCGGACCAGGTGCAACAGCAATGTCTTGTACTGGTAAAGGAACAATTTGTAATATGGGTGCTGAAATTGGTGCAACAACTTCTACTTTTGGTTATGATGAATCTATGGAACGTTATTTAAGAGCAACCGATAGAAATGATGTAGCAGATGCAGCAAACGCAATTAAAGACCACCTAACGGGAGATTCTGAAGTATATGCAAATCCAGAAGAATATTTTGATCAAGTAATAGATATTAACTTATCTGAATTAGGGCCTTTGTTAAATGGACCGTTTACACCAGATTTATCAACTACGGTTGGTAAAGAAATGAGCCAAAAAGCAAAAGCTAACGATTGGCCATTACAAGTAGAGTGGGGGCTTATTGGATCTTGTACCAATTCATCATACGAAGATTTATCAAGAGCTTCTTCTGTAGCTCAGCAAGCTTTAGACAAAGGGTTAAAAACTAAGGCAGAATTTGGTATAAATCCTGGGTCAGAACAAGTTCGCTATACAGCAGAAAGAGATGGGATTTTACAAGTTTTTGAAAAACTAAATGCTAAAATATTTACCAATGCTTGTGGGCCATGTATTGGTCAATGGGCTAGATATGAAGACCCTAAAAACGCACCTAAAAACTCTATTGTACATTCATTCAATAGAAATTTTGCTAAACGTGCAGATGGTAATCCTAATACACATGCTTTTGTAGCTTCACCAGAGTTAACCGCGGCAATTGCAATTGCAGGAAGGTTAGATTTCAACCCATTAACTGATAAATTAATTAATGAGAATGGAGAAGAGGTGATGTTAGATGAGCCAACAGGTTGGGAATTACCTCCTAAAGGTTTTGAAGTAGATGATAATGGATATTTAGAGCCAATTGAAGATGGAAGCGGAGTAGAAGTAGTGGTTGACCCTAATTCTGAACGTTTAGAATTGCTAACACCATTTACTCCAATAGGAGATAAAATTAATGGAGCAAAATTATTAATTAAAGCTCATGGTAAATGTACAACTGACCATATTTCTATGGCTGGACCTTGGTTACGCTATAGAGGACATTTAGACAATATTTCTAATAATTGCTTAATTGGAGCGGTCAATGCTTTTAATATGAAAACAAATTTTGTTAAGAGTCAATTAACAGGAGAGTATGATGCAGTACCTAAGACTCAAAGAGCATACAAAGCAGCCGGAATTAAAACAATTGTAGTTGGAGATCATAATTATGGAGAGGGATCTTCTAGAGAACATGCAGCAATGGAGCCTCGTCATTTAGGTGTGGCAGCTGTTTTAGTAAAATCTTTTGCTCGTATTCATGAAACTAACTTGAAAAAGCAAGGTATGCTTGGATTGACATTTGATAATGAAAATGACTACGATTTAATTCAAGAGGATGATACGTTTAACTTTTTAGATTTAGATCAGTTTACTTCAGGGAAACCATTAATGATAGAAGTATTGCATATAGATGGTTCTAAAGATGTAATTAAAGCTAATCATACTTATAATGAAGGACAAATTGAGTGGTATAAAGAAGGATCTGCATTGAATTTGATAAAGAAACAGAGTAAATAAAATAAATTAACTTTTGTAAAAAAACTCCTGATAAATTTTATCAGGAGTTTTTTTGTAAATATAGGTTGTTTTGTGTGTAAGATTTTAACTTTGCCAGAACTAACTAATATGTAACAGAATAAATATGAAAAAAACATTCTTTTGGGCATTTCTATTGTGTATAGGTTTGTCTTTTGCACAAGATGATTCGGCTATTGATGAAACAATGACTTTTGAATCAATTCAAAAAGTATATGATAGTATAGCTGCAAGTTTTACTTATGAAAAAGGGACTGTTGTTCTAGATGGCGATATGGCAACAATTACGGTACCTAAAGGTTATAAGTTTTTAAATGCAGAACAAAGTAAAAAAGTATTAACAGATTTATGGGGTAATCCGCCTAGTGAACCATTAGGAATGTTATTTCCGGAAGATATTAGTCCAGTGAGTGATAATTTTACATATGCAGTAGAGATTACATATTCAGAAGAAGGTTATATAGATGATGAAGATGCGAAAGATATTGATTATGATGAGTTATTAGAAGAAATGAAAAAGGATACTGAACTGGCAAACCCAGAAAGGGTAAAGTTAGGTTATGGTACAATGGATATGGTTGGTTGGGCTTCTGCTCCTTATTACGATGAAGTAGAGAAGAAATTGCATTGGGCTAAAGAATTAAAGTTTGAAAATACAGATGTTAATACGTTAAATTATAACATTAGAGTTTTAGGTAGAAAAGGATATTTAAATTTAAATGTAATTGGAGATATGACTGTTTTACCTATGGTAAAGAATAACGTAGACAAAATAATTGCTAGTGCTGCTTTTACAGAGGGAAATAAATATTCAGACTTTAATCCAGATGTAGATAAAGTAGCTGCTTATGGTATTGGAGGATTAATAGCCGGAAAGGTATTGGCTAAAGCTGGTTTTTTTGCTTTATTATTAAAGTTTTGGAAATTTATAGCTATAGGAGCTGTAGCACTTTTTACGGCACTTAAAGGAAGAATTTTTGGAAAAAAATAAAATATATTTATAAATAGTTAAACAGCTAATGAGGTATTAGCTGTTTTTTTATGCCCAAAACTTTTGTAATTGTCTAAATAGATTCTATTGATTTTTATTTAGGACAAGTATAAGTCTCCCAAAATTTTGAGTGATATGTTATATTTTTAAATTTTTCTCCTTCCTCATCTTCTTTAAAACTAATGGGTTTAGGTTTTTTTGTTTCAAAGTCATACCAAATTGAAGAATATGTTTCCGAATAAGGAATTAGTTTATTTTCTTTTGAAGAAATAATACCGTTTGTATTAATAACTGAATTTTTTAAGTAGTATTTATTATCAGATTTTTTAATGTAATTACAAACTCTAGTTGTTTTTTGAGGCGTAATTTCTATATACTCTTTAGGCCAATACCTTAAGCCAGAGTAAGTTTTGAAAATTTCAGGATAAGCTATTGTTTCCCAGTTTTCAATTATTTTTACAATGGCATAAGTGTTTTTGGTTATATAAAGTTGTCCAGAATATATTGTAGGGTAAAATTGTTGAGTATAGTTCCAATGACTGCGATTGACTTTAAAATTAATAATGTATGTCTCCTCTTCTTTATAATCAATTACTTTTTCTATTTCGAACCAAAATTTTTTGTATTTGTTTTTAGTTAAAAAAGCACTTCTTTTTATTGCGTCTGATTCTCTTAAAAAAAGATGTATTTTTTCGGGTAAATTTTCATGTTTTTTACTCCATTTAATTTCCTCAATTACTTGGGTGTTTCTATATGTTTTATGAACTCCTCTAGAAAATTGTTGACTAATAAATTCAAACTTTAATAAAGAACTATCTCGAGTTTTAAAATTGATATTTGCATAATGTTTAGAATTGTATCCGGTAGTTGAATAGTTTTTCTTTTTGTTTTTAATTGAATTTTCAATAATGGTATATGGTGAAATTTTGCCAAATAGAATTATTTCCTCTAAAGTTTCTGCATCTTCTTTTAAGCTAATAGTAGATTTAAGATCTTTAATGTTAATTGTTTTTTCTCTATACCCTAATGAAGAAAGAATTATTTCTTCATCAGAATTGTAGTATTCCAACCTAAATTCACCTTTTTTATCAGCCATAGTGCCTCTTGTTGTCCCTTTAATAAGAAGTTGAACAAATGGTATCGTTTCTTTTGTTTTTTCATCAATGATTTTACCAGTTATATAGTCTAATTCATTTAGCTGTTTGGTTTCTTTCTGATCGTTTAATTCATCTTTTATAAATTTATATTGGGTGGTGGTGTTGTGATATAGGTAACCATCATGTAGTGCGTTTAATTGTGCGGGTATAAATGTAACAGGGGAGAACAAACGATTTTTAATGAAAGAATTATTGATTAAATCTTTACTAGAAATAAAAACATGTTTACTTTTTGTATTATTTAAAAAATGCTCTAAGCTATTATTTTCTATAGGAGTTGTTTCCCATTTGTCCTGTATAAAAATGGAGTCTTGCGCTGTAATATTTGCAAAACTATACATTCTGTTTTTGAGTTCTTTTTTTAAATAAGACCCCATAGGAATAAAGTCTTTGGCAATAGCAGTTTTTACTGAACTTATATTATTGATAAAATGAAGATTAGCTCCCCAGCAAATTATTTTTTCATTGGGATGAGTTTTTATATATGATAGCAAATTTTCTGCCATTTGTTTGTCACGAATGTTGTCAGTAGCATTGCAGTTAAAAGTTGAAATAATGTCCTTTCCTTTTTGATAAGAATCTAAACCAAGTGAGTAAATGCTCTTTGCTATTTGTATCCAATAAGTATTTTTTTCAGACTTTTTACTTTTAGATATTTGTAGAATTAGATTGTTTATTTCGTACTTAAATTTATCAAAACTAATATCTCCTTCATCAAAGACATTGGAAAACCTAATTGACTCAATTAATAACTTAAAATCGTCTTTATTTAAGTTAAATGAGAACTTATTTTTTTTACAATAAAAGTATAAATCATCTATTAAAAATAAATTTCCATAATTTCCTGTAATCTGACTGTCAAACCCAGTAATGTTTATATTGTTTTGTTTTATTAAATCTGATAACAACTTTGATTTATTTGTTTTACTCCAAAAGTAGAATAATGAATTTCTAAGGGCTTCATCTAAGCTAGTACCTTTTTGTATTTCTTGAGTAGCTTTGTATAAATCATAAATACCAGATTCAAAAGCAATAGTTTTAAAACCGTGATTTTTAATTAAGTATCTAGCAATTTCTACGTTGGTTTCAAAAACGTTGGCATCATTGTGAGTTTTTTCACCCAGCATGAATACTTGTACATTTTTCAATTCGTCTTTTAAAAAAGAAAAATCACTAGAGACAAGAGGTTTTGGTAATTCTAAGATCTTTGGATTGAAATCTTGAGCCTGTAGCTCAGTGATAAGTAAGCTTAAAAAAGTAAAAATAAATTTAGTCATTTAAGAGAGTTTGTTCGTTTCTTACCTTAAAGACTTTTTATGATGAAATATGTTGCAGTTTGATGAGGAGATAATATTATTTTTTTAATCCCTTTATAAAGTAATTCCAAACAATGCTTTTAATTTGATAATAGTCTTTTTTATATTTTTTAGACCTTCTCTTTTTTAACATTTTGGGTAAGTACCAATAAAAACTAAAATGAGATTTTATAATAGCAATTGTATGTAATGGTTTTAATTCTAGTAAAAATTTAACACCAGCTAATCCATCTAATAAAAGTCTGGTAAAAATTAATGAAAACCCTTTGTTTTTAGGACTGTTCTTTACTAAGTTGAATAAAGAGTTTCTGAAATTTAAAAAAGTTTTTTTAGGGTTTTGGGTGGCAAGTGTAGCGCCACCAACATGAAATACTGTAGAATTACCAACGTATTTAATTAAGTAATTTTTATTCTGTATGCGCCAGCATAAATCTATTTCTTCTTGATGAGCAAAGTAATCCTCATCAAAACCGTTTAATTCATGGTAAATATTACTTTTTACAAATAAACAAGCTCCAGAAGCCCAAAAAACATCTATAATATCATTGTACTGTCCGGTATCTTTCTCTATTGTAGTAAAGCGTCTTCCTCTGCAATAAGGATACCCATATTTATCTATGAAACCTCCTGCAGCACCAGCATATTCAAATACTGATTTATTTTTATAATCTAATATTTTGGGTTGAATGGCTGCAATTTTGCTATTTGTTTTAAACTCTTTAATTATAGGAGTTAACCAATTATTTGTTACTTCAATATCTGAATTCAATAAGCAATAAACATCAGCATTTATACTTTGTAAGGAGTCATTATACCCTTTTGCATAACCACCATTTGTTGGATTTTTAATAATTTTAACATCAGGGTAGCTAGTTCTTAAAAAGTTAACAGAATCATCTGTAGAAGCATTGTCAGCAACATAAATACTCGCTCCTTTAGAATATTTTACAATACTTGGTAAAAACTGTTCTAATAACTGTTTTCCATTCCAGTTTAAAATAACTATTGCAATATTCATGGTTGTATACTATAATTAGGAAGTTTATTTAAAAAATGATATTTTTCTTTTTTAAAATCCATTATACAATAGTAATGATTTAATCCGTTTGTAACCATTAAAAAGTCAGCTTTTAATAATAAATTGTACTGAGCAATTTGGTCAAAAGTACTTTGTGTGATATTAATCTTGGGGGCTTTGCATTCTATCAATATATAAATGTTGCCATTAGGATGAAAAACAACTATATCATATCTTTTTTTTAAACTGTTTATGGTGAGTTCTTTTTCAATGTTAATTAAAGATTTTGGAATTTCTTTTTCTTGAATTAAATACTGAACACAATGTTGTCTCACCCATTCTTCAGGGGTTAAAACCACGAATTTTTTTCTTATTTCATCAAAAATTTTGAGTTTATTTTCGCTATTTTTGAATCGAAACTGATATGTAGGAAAGTTGAGTTCTTGCACGACCCAAAAATAAGAATCTTTTTATTTATAAATTGCTAATCTTTTAATTCCTTGATGGAAGAGGTAAAACAAATAGTTACAGATATTAAAAACGGAAATTTTTCTCCTGTTTATTTTTTAATGGGAGAAGAGCCCTACTATATAGATGCAATTTCTAATTATATAGAAAAAAATGTTTTAGCGGAAGAAGAAAAAGGGTTTAATCAGATGGTTTTATATGGTAGAGACATAACTGTTGAAGATATTGTTTCTAATTCTAAGCGATATCCTATGATGGCTGATAAACAAGTTGTTATAGTTAAAGAAGCTCAAGATTTAAGTAGAACTATAGAAAAATTAGAAGCTTACGTATTAAACCCACAGTTAACTACCATTTTAGTTGTTTGTTACAAATACAAAAAGTTAGATAAAAGAAAAAAATTATATAAAACAGTACAAAAGAACGGAGTTTTATTCGAAAGTAAAAAGTTATATGACAATCAAGTTCCAGATTGGATTAGGCGTGTGTTAAAAGGTAAAAGCTATACAATAGACCCTAAAGCTGCTCAGATGTTAGTAGAGTTTTTAGGAACAGATTTGGGTAAAATAAGTAATGAATTAGAGAAATTACAGTTAATCCTGCCAAAAGGAACAGTAATTACACCATTGCACATAGAAGAAAATATTGGAATTAGTAAAGATTATAACAATTTTGAGTTGCGCAAAGCTGTAGGAGAAAGAGATGTTTTAAAAGCAGTCAAAATAAGTAGGTATTTTGCTCAAAACCCGAAAGACAACCCGACAGTTATGACTATTTCGTTATTGTATAATTTTTTTTCTCAGTTGCTACAATATCATGCATTGGCAGACAAGTCTAAATTTAGTGTAGCAAAAGCCTTAAAAGTAAATCCGTATTTTGTTGGGGAATATTTAGTGGCGGGTAAAAATTATCCTATGAAAAAAGTAAGTCAGGTAATAAGTTTATTAAGAGAGGCCGATGTAAAAAGTAAAGGAGTAGGAGCTAGTAATTTACCTCAAGGAGATTTATTAAAAGAGTTATTGTATAAGATAATGCATTAACTTTCTTAAATTTGTTGGATACAAAATTATAAGATATTGAGTTATCCCAAAATACCACTCGCTCAACAAGTTATTCAGTTAGTAAAAGCTAAAGGTATCAATCATGTTGTTATTTCTCCTGGTAGTAGAAATGCGCCATTAACTATAGGGTTTTCTAATCACCCAGAAATTAAGTCATATAGTATTGTAGATGAACGTTGTGCTGCATTTTTTGCCATGGGTATTGCTCAAAAATTACAAGAACCCGTTGCTGTTGTTTGTACATCTGGTTCAGCTTTACTAAATTATTACCCTGCAATAGCAGAAGCTTTTTATACCAATATTCCTTTAATAGTACTCACAGCCGATAGACCCAAGCATTTAATAGATGTTGGCGATGGGCAAACAATAAGGCAAGAAAATGTTTTTGAAAAACACATACTTTATAGTGCTAATTTAAAACAAGATTTGGTTGTTAATGATGAGCGTTTTGGTAAAGATAGAGACATACCTTCTTTTATTATTGATAAGCTATCAGGAATAGATGATAAACTTGTAAATTTCAATCAGAAAGAAATTAATAAAGCTATTAATGTAGCAATTACTAAGAGAGGTCCTGTTCATATAAATATTCCTTTTGCTGAACCTTTATACGATACGCAACAAGAATTTACAGAAAAAATTACTTTGCTTAAACCAGATTTTAATATAGATACTGTTGACACTACAGTTTTTAAAGAATTTATTAAGAATTGGAATGGGGCAAATAAAAAAATGGTTTTAGTTGGTGTTAAACAACCTAATACTTTAGATAAAGAAGTAGTAGAGTTTTTAGGGAATGATGAGTCAACCATAGTTTTTACAGAAACAACCTCTAATATTCATCACGCTAATTTTTTTCCAAGTATAGATAAAATAATAGCTCCATTAACAGAAGAAGAATTTATAGACTTACAACCAGAGGTTTTACTAACTTTTGGAGGTTTAATTGTTTCTAAAAAAATCAAAGCATTTTTACGTACTTATAAACCTAAGTATCATTACCATATAAGTTCTGTAAGGGCTTTAGATACTTTTTTTAGTCTGACATATCATTTTAACTGTAGGCCAAATTATTTTTTCAATCAAATGATCCAGTTTGTTGAAAAAACTAAAAGTACTTATCAATCTAATTGGCTTTCTAAAAAGGCAGAAAGAGCAGACAAGCATCAAAAATACTTAAAAAGACAACTTTTTTCAGATTTAAAAGTATTTGAAAATATTATAGAAAGCCTTCCTAATAACATTGGCTTACATTTAAGTAATAGTTCTACAATTAGGTACATGCAGTTGTTTGATAACAACCCGACTATAGAACAATATTGTAATAGAGGAACCAGTGGCATAGACGGATCGACAAGTACAGCAATAGGTCATTCAGTTGTTTCTAATAAGCAACAAGTACTTATTACGGGAGATTTAAGTTTCTTTTACGATTCTAATGCACTATGGAATAATTACATTCCTTCAAATTTTAGAATTATCGTAATAAACAACAATGGAGGTGGTATTTTTAGAATTTTACCTGGTAATAAGAATACAGAAAACTTTGAAACTTATTTTGAAACTACACATAATTTAACGGCTAAACATTTATGCGAAATGTATGGTATTACTTATGCTCATGCAACCGACGAAGCTAACCTTAAAATGAGTTTAAAATCTTTTTTTAAAGACAATAAACAACCTAAATTGTTAGAAGTATTTACTCCTAGAATTATTAACGATGAGCTTTTAATCGGATATTTTAAACATTTCATCGATTAAGTATTGTTGTTGGATAAACGTTTTTAAATAACAAGTAAAATAACTATATTTGGTTTTGAACAAAATAATCAACATTAAAATCTATTAACTATTATGAGTAAAAGAGACGAATTAATTCAGAAATATGCTGCAGATTTAAAAGATAAATGCGGAGTTACTGCAGATATGGATTTATTAACTAAAGTAACAATTGGATGTGGTCCATCTATCTATAATAACGATGCTTCTACTGTTTCTGGTTCTGACGAGTCTGAATTAGCTACTGTTAAAAATAATTTTTTAATCAAAAAATTAGGTTTAAAAGATGGTGCAGATTTAGATAAAGGTATAGATGCTGTTATGGAAAAATATGGAAGATCTAATCGTAATAAATACAGAGCAGTTGTATATTATTTATTAGCAAAACATTTTGGAAAAGAAGCTATTTATAACTAATAGTTCTTTAATAGATATTTAGCGCTCTTTTTAGAGCGCTTTTTTTATGATTATTTTTTAATCATGTATTATCTTATTCTTATTTGTACTTTTGCATTTAGAAATGATAAAATATGCAATTAGGAAAAATAAATAGCTTAACTATAGATAGAAACACATCACCTGGTTTGTTTTTGATAGATGAAGAAGACAATGACGTATTACTACCAGGTAAGTACATACCCAAAACATTTGAGATAGGAGATAAGCTAGATGTTTTTGTTTATTTAGACAATGAAGAAAGAATAATTGCTACTACTTTAAAGCCTTATATAGAATTAAATGATTTTGCATGGTTACGAGTAAATCAAATAACACGACATGGGGCTTTTTTAGATATGGGTATTGAAAAGGATTTATTTGTACCCTTTAAAGAGCAGGCAAGACCTATGCAAGAAGGAAAATCTTATTTAATATACATGCACCTAGATGAAAAAACTGATAGGCTTGTAGGTACGAGTAAGATTAATAAGTTTTTATCGAATGATGAGTTAACTGTGTCAGTTTTTGATGAAGTAGATTTAATCGTTTCTCATATGACCGATATAGGTGTAAATGTAATCATCAATAAAAAACATAAAGGTCTAGTTTATGAAGATCAAGTTTTTAAAGATATTAGAGTAGGTGATAAGCTAAAAGGAATCATCAAAAAAATAAGAAAGGATAATAAAATAGATGTTTCGCTTCAACAAATAGGTTATAAAAGTATTGAGCCTAATGCACAAAGAATTTTAACCGAATTAGAAGATAATGAAGGTTTTTTAGGTTTAACAGATAAATCTAATCCAGAAATTATAAAGCAAATCCTCCAAATGAGTAAAAAGAACTTCAAAAAAGCTATTGGTTCTTTATATAAGCAAAGGCTTATAACTATTGAAAAGGATGGTATTTATACAACAAGGAAATAAAATAAGTCGTTAGTGCTTTATTTCTAACGACTCTTTAATCACTTATATTAAGTTTTTAGTTGGTTTAATAAGTGTTTTTTTATGGTCTAAACCCTTTACTTTTCGCTAAGCTTTTTGTTTTATTCTGTGCAACCGCTATAGATTCTTCAGGGTGTTGATTTAAATAGGCGGGCGAGGTTTCGAATAAAAAACTAACCTGATTGTCCCAGTCTCGTATAATATCAAAATAACTTACATTGGTTTCAGCCATAATTTCGTTACAGTCTCTACAAGTGTGTTTGTAATCTAAAAAATGATGAGCAAATTCATGAAAAGCAACTACCTGTAATATTTCTTTATCTAATAAAGTAGCCCAGTTAAAAACGATACTATCAATATTCCCTTTTTCATCACGTAAAACTTTACCAAGAACAGTGTTGCTTTCTTCTAGAGGTAAATCATTAACAATTTTAATACTTTTTAATTGAAATAATTTATCTTGGTATTCAATTCCATAAGCATCGCAATAACTTAAAAAGTCTTGTAAATATGGCTGTATTCTTCCATCTATATCTACAGAATCATTTTGTGCTTTTAAAGAAATTATAGAAAGAAATAAACATGTAATTAGTAAGGTTAACTTTTTCATTGGGTTTAATTTTTTTAAGCTAGGCTTAATTTGATAGTTCAAAGAAACATTATAAAAGTTAACTGTTTGAAATTAAGTTGTTTAAGTTTAGTGTTTTGTGGTGAAAATACTTTTTAGTGTTGAATGGATGGCTTGTAATGTTTTACTGTAGAAGCTTTTTTTAATTATAGCTAAATACTGTCTTTGTATTTAGTATTTAACTTTTCTTTAGAAAAAATATTTCTATTTAGTTCAGCTTTTAAAAGCTTTCTATTTTCATTAGTAGGCTCGTTATAATACCTTTCATAGGCATGTAGTATTTTTGGTTGATTGCGATATCTTATTTTTTGTAATACAATTGGACAGAAATAAAGAATCAATCCAAGAACTAAAAAAACACCAGTTCTACTTAAAGTTCTTATGTAACCCTTAGAGTTTTTTAAGTGTTTAATTAGACATATTACTGCTATAACAAATGAAGGTAAAAAACTAATTAAGAGCATTACACCTGAACCAGGCCAATTCATCAGACCAAAAATGACACCAATTAATAATATTGATAAATTAATCCCCGCCATAATGCTTCCAATTACTCTAGTAGCAGAAAGGTTTTGGTAATTTACTTTATTGAAAGAATCTCTTAGTCTTATATTAGTTAAAAAATTAAACCCAAAAATTAGGTAGAAAATCGATAAAGAGCCTAAAGAGGTAATAATCATTATTAATCCACCAGGCCACCCCATTAAGAAAAAAAATAATCCGAACCCAAATACTAAAAGGGCAAAACCTTCAAGATACTTTATTTTACAAATCTAACTTGTTACTTAAATCTTTGTTTAAAGCATTTTTATTTATGGTAACAGAAATAGCTTTCAATCTAATAAACGAGCTACTCATATAAACATAACCACCAAATTTAACTCTATTGCCTTCACTACCCCAAGAGTTTTTAGTTTTAAAGTAAATAGTGCCATTTTGGTCTTTAACCATTCCGGTTATATGCATTAAATGATCATCTGTAGTGGTAAAGTTTTCAAATTCTTGTTGGCGATAATCTTGTGTAATAACCTTTTCTGGTCTAACACTTAACAAAGATTCAGCAGCTTTATCATTGTGTAACGGAACAACAGCTAGACCATCCTTAGAAGAAAAAGTTTGTTCGCTAACGTCTGTATCTAACTCTACTGTATATCCTTTTTCCAAAGCATTAATGATAGTTTGTTCGAATTCATTTAAAGGAACATTATACATACTTCCGTTAGAAAAATTATCAGGTATGCTTAAAATAAAGTTCGAGTAAAAGGGTTGATGAGCAAAAGAAGTAATTGTTATGTAATCATTTGGTTTTATACCCAATTCATCTCTAAACGATTTTGGAGTGTATTTTTTTCCATTATAGGTAAATTCAGTTACATTTTTGCCTAAATAAATATCTAATACAGCATTAATTGCTTCTTTCCATCTAGGGCTTAATTTTTTAGCAGGATTTTTTATATAAACATCCAGCATGCCTTTTAAAACCGCTACCATTTCTGTATGGTTGTGTTGATTACTGTTATCACTTAATCCAGAAAACACATTTTCAGGAACTAATCCATAATCGGAAATAGAGTTAATTACATCATGAGCCAAACCTCCTTCACTAAATTGGGCTTTTCCTTGGCGCATAACATAATTCCAAGCTTTTTTTGGGTAAGTGTTTCGTACTGTGTACATTTCAGATACGTCAATGTTTTTACCAGTAATTCGTTTAATTTCTGCTTCAATAAAAGATGAAGTAGAAAAACTCCAGCAGGTACCTGTTCTTCCTTGACTTTTCACATCAGAACACTCAATATCAACTATAGGAGTAAATTTATATTCTTGTGCATTTATGAAATTACTACTGAAAAAAATGCAAATACAAATGAAAAATTTACGCATCGGTTTTTTATTATTTGAGATTAAAAAGATTTATTTTTACGCAAAATAAAAAAATATGAGCACAATAAATTGGGTAACAGCCAAAGAATATACAGATATTACATATAAAAAGTCTAACGGAGTAGCAAGAATTGCTTTTAATAGACCAGAAGTAAGAAATGCTTTTAGGCCTCAAACAACATCAGAAATAATAGATGCTCTTCAAGATGCGACTATAGATGTAAATATAGGAGTGGTATTAATTTCTGCAGAAGGTCCATCTCCTAAAGATGGTGTTTATTCATTTTGTTCTGGAGGAGATCAAAAGGCAAGAGGGCATCAAGGTTATGTAGGAGAAGATGGTTACCACAGATTGAATATATTAGAAGCTCAACGTTTAATTCGTTTTATGCCTAAAGCTGTTATTGCTGTAGTACCAGGATGGGCTGTAGGAGGTGGGCATAGTTTGCATGTAGTTTGTGATTTAACTTTAGCAAGTAAGGAACATGCTATTTTTAAACAAACAGATGCAGATGTTACTAGTTTTGATGGCGGTTACGGTTCTGCTTATTTAGCGAAGATGGTGGGGCAAAAGAAAGCAAGAGAAATATTTTTCTTAGGAAGAAATTATTCAGCTCAAGAAGCTTTTGAGATGGGAATGGTTAATGCTGTAATTCCTCATGATGAATTAGAAGATACTGCTTACGAATGGGCGCAAGAAATATTAGCTAAGTCTCCTACTTCTATAAAGATGCTAAAATATGCTATGAACTTAACAGACGATGGAATGGTAGGGCAACAAGTATTTGCAGGCGAAGCTACTCGTTTGGCTTATATGACAGATGAAGCTAAGGAAGGAAGAAATGCCTTCTTAGAAAAAAGAGCTCCGAATTTTGATAAAAAATGGATACCTAATTAATGCCTAGCCTTAAAGACTATATTCAAGCGGCAAGGTTGAGAACCTTGCCTTTATCAGTGTCTGGAATAATTGTCGGAACTGCTATTGCTATTGGTGAAGGTAAGTTTCATGCTAGTATACTAATATTAGCTATTTTAACAACAATAGGTTTTCAAGTACTCTCTAATTTTGCTAACGATTATGGTGATGGAATAAAGGGAACAGATGATGAAAGAGAAGGAGAATTAAGGCTCGTAGCTTCAGGTAAAATAACACCGAAGCAAATGAAGAAAGCTATGACAGTCACGATATTTATAACTTTAATAATAGCACTTTTACTAATTTACATTTCTTTTCCAGATAATTTTTATAAAGCATTGTTATTCTTTGCATTAGGGATAGCTAGTATTATTGCAGCAGTTAAGTATACGGTTGGTTCTAATGCATATGGATATTCTGGTTTAGGAGATGTTTTTGTGTTCTTGTTTTTTGGATGGTTAAGTGTTATTGGAAGTTACTATTTATACAGCCAAGAGTTAAATTCATGTTATATACTTTTACCTGCTTCTGCTATAGGTATGCTAAGTGCAGCTGTATTGAACTTGAATAATATGCGAGATCAAATTCAAGATAAAAAAGCTGGTAAGAATACTTTGGTAGTAAAGCTAGGAAGTAAAAAAGCTAAGAATTATCATTATTTTTTAATATTAGGTTCATTATTATGTTTGACAACCTACTTGTATAAACAAGAAAGCTTATTAACAAATAGTTGGATATTTTTGGCATACATTCCTTTAGTAAAAAACATAATAGTAGTGGCTAAGAATATATTGTTTAAAGATTTAGATACAGAGCTTAAGAAGGTAGCTTTGAGTACATTTTTATTATCAATCCTTTTTCTTATAAGTAAATTAGTAGGTTAATACTTGGCTTTTTTTCTTATATTTAAATAGCTTAATAAGTATTCAGTAATTTTTACATGTTTCAGAAATATTTTTATGCATTGGTTTTTTTTGCGATTGTATCGCAATCATCTAATGCACAAACAAAAATAGATTTTACAGAAGAGGAGAAAGATTGGATTGCAAAACATCCAACAATTCACTTTGGTTATGAGCCTAATTGGCCACCGTTTGAAATGTACAATGATGGAGAGTACGAAGGTATTATTGCTGATTATGTAAAAATTATTGAAAAAGAAACAGGAATAGATATGATTCCTGGTCCTCCATTGCAATGGCAAGAGTCTCTTGATAAATTTAATAAAGGGCAAATTAAAGTGCTATCTGCTTTAGGAGAAAGTAGAAATAGTAATAACGATTATGCTTTTACAGATGTATATATAAAAGATGTATTGGTTATTGTTACACGAAAAAAAAATACATCTATAAAAAGTATAGAAGATATTACTACGGAGAGGGTAGTTGTCCCTAAAGGATACAATAGAGTAAGTAAATTAAAGTCCAAATGCACATCGGCAACTATTGTAGAAAGTAAAGATGTTATGCATGCTTTGAACATGGTTAGTAACAATAAGGCAGATATTTTTATAGGAAGTCTAAGTGTAGTTACATTTTATATTAATGAATATGGATTTAAAGATTTAAAAATAGCATCTTCTACTAGTGATGGTATTATTAAATTATGTTTCGGGGTTAATAAAGAATGGTCTGTTTTTAGAGATATAGTTCAAAAAGTTTTTGATAATTTATCTGAAAATGATAAATACGCCATTAGAGCTAAATGGGTAGTCCTTAGGTATGATAGGGGAATAAAAAAACAAGAATTAAAGCAATACATATACATTTCTGTGATTATTTTTATGATTGCTATTAGCTTGTTTTACCTATGGAATAAAACGCTAAGAAACCAAATAAAAATTAGAGCAAAAGCAGAAGATAACCTAAAAGAGTCTTTAGCTCTTATTAATCATAAAAATGCTGAAAAAGATGTATTATTAAAAGAAATACATCATAGAGTAAAGAACAATTTACAGATTGTTTACAGCATGCTTAATATGCAATCTAGAGAAATAGATAACAATTCTGAAGCTCTTAAAATTATTTCTGAAGGTAAATCTAGAGTAATGGCTATGGCTTTAATTCATAAGATTTTATATGAATCAGATAAATTAGAAAAAGTATTTTTAGATGGTTATATTAAGTCTTTAATAAACAATATTTCTCAAGTATATAGTAGCAAAAAAAATATTCAGGTAGATGTAGAAACCAATAATATTTATTTAGATTTAGATAAGGCAATACCTTTGGGGTTAATTTTAAATGAATTGTTAACCAATTCCTATAAACATGCATTTGTTAATAGGGATTCTGGAATAATTAATATTAAATTAGAAGAGCAAAACGGACAGATAATTTTTAATTATAAAGATAACGGAATAGGAGTAGAGACAACTACTTTAGAAACTTTAAATTCTTTAGGAATGAGGTTGGTTAAAAGATTATCACATCAGCTAAATAGCGAGGCTATATTAGACGGAAGCAACGGGCTAAAAGTGTCTATAACATTTAATTTATAGCTCTCTTTTTTTGCAATAAAAAAAGATTTCAAAATAGGTGCCAGGCAAATCTAATTGTTTAATACTACCATTTAGTTGCTTAACAAAAGAAGTTATTAGTTTTGTTCCAATTTGCTTAGAGCTGGTTGTCTTTGTTTGGTCGTATCCAGATCCATTATCTCCTATTATTAATTGATAATAATTAGGTGTGTTGGTAGTGTTTAAATGTATTTTAATAGTTCCATTTTCTTGATTATTAAAGGCATATTTTAATGAGTTACTAATTAGTTCATTAATAATTAGAGCTAAAGGCGTAAGTGTTTCCATTTCAAAGTCTACAGGTATAATTTTAAGGTCTAAACTTACATCTTTGTTAATACCATATGCTTCTATTAAATCTATAATTAATGGTTCAAAGTGTTCTTGAGCATTTAAAGAATGTAAGTTTTTTGTTTGATACATTTTTTCATGTATAACTGCCATTGAAAGGACTCTACTCTGAGTTTTTTTAAAAATAGTAACTATTTCTGGGTCTTCTATTTTAGATGCCTGAACTCTTAAAAAACTATTTATTACTTGCAGGTTGTTCTTTACTCTATGATGTATTTCTTTAATCATAGCTGTTTTTTGATCATTTTCTCTTTTATGAAAATCTCTACGCTGTTTTAGTTTTATCTGTTTTTTCCAAATTTGTAAGAATAGCAATATGGTTGCTAATAAAAGTATAGAGCTTAACAAGTAAAACCATTTAGTTTGCCAAAATGGAGGTTCGATATTTATATAAATTGACTTAGGCTTAGACCAAATACCATCGCTATTGGCTGCTTTTATTTTTAAAATATATTGGCCAGGATTGAGGTTAGTATATGTAAATTGATTTTGTATACTCGGTCTTGTATTCCAATCTTTATCTATTGAACTTAATTGATATGCATATAAATTTTTAAGGCTATTTTTATTATGTATAATAGCTACTTTAAAAGAAAAAACTGAATGTTGATAAGATAGGTTTATAGTATCTGTATATGTAATGTTTTTCTTTAATATGATGTTGTTGTCTTTAGATAAATTTTGATTGGTATTGCTTATATTTGGTAAAACAGATTGATCAAATATTTTAAAATCAATGTAATTTATTTTAGGAGGTATAGAATCACTTGTTATTTTGTGAGAATAAAAGGCATTATAACCTTGTAAACCTCCAAAATATAACTTGTTAGTTTTGTCTTTAAAATAAGCACCTTCAGCAAATTCATCATCTTGAAGTCCATAGCTTTTATCATAGTTTTTTATATCATGTGTTATGGTATTGTATTTAGATAGGCCTCTGTTAGTACTAAGCCATAACTCATTATTGTGTATTAAAATTCCATAAATAGAATTGTTAGCTAACCCACTTTTAGTATTGATATACTGATGTCTTTTACTTGATAAATTATATTTTATGAGTCCGCTGTTAAAAGTACCGATCCATAAAATACTATCTTTATATGTATTTATCGCAGATATTTGCAAGTCAACATCTTTATTTCTATTAAAGTTATAAGTAATAAAGTTATTATTCTCAGAAGAGTATTTGGCCAGCCCTTTTCGGGTACCAACCCACATATCATAATCCCCTTTTTTATTTTTTATAGAAATTATATTGGCAGACGTATTGCTCGGTAGTGAGTGGGGGATGTTTTTTTGATTTTTATAATTGATAAAATTAATTAAATCAGGATTTTTATGAGTGTTTTTTGCTTTAAAAACACCATTATCTAAAGAGCCAATCCATATTTCATCTGTTGCAGGATTTTCTGTAATATTTGTTATGTTAGTAATGTTTTTTATAGGATTGTTGTTTAATTTTTTCAGAGTTGGATTTTTGTGTTCCCATATATTCTTTACAACTTCCTGAGGTAGATAATGTAAACCTTGGCTACCACCAGCCCATAAATTTTCATATTTATCAAAGTAAATATAAAATATACTTTTTCTTAATTTTTGCTTTATTTGTTCGATTTCTATTGACTTAAATAGATCTTTTTCTTCATTTAGTATATAAAGTCCATTAGCAGTTCCTAACCATAAGTTACCTGATTTATCTTTGGTAAAACACCAAATAAAGTTAGAACTAATGTCCTTAGTGTATTTAGGAAATAAAGATATATGGTTAAAGTTTTTTTGGTTAAGCATAAGGCTGTTTAAACCATGATATGTGCCAATCCATAAAGTTTCTGAACTATCTTGAATTATACAGTGAATAGAATCGTTAGATAAGGAATTTAAATTATTAGTATCTCTCTTATAGGCATGAATAGTTTTATTCTTTAGGTTAAAAGATCTCACACCGTTTTCTGTACCGATCCAAATAGTTTTAAAATGATCTTCAAATAATGTAATTACAGATTCATTATTGGTGTTTTCTAAAATGTTTTTAGGTGTTATATCTTGATAATTAGAGTCAAATTTTAAAACACCTACATTAGTTCCAGCCCATAAATTATTATCACTATCTAATAATAATTTTTGATATTTTAGTTCTTTTTTCTGAATAGAAATATGCTTTAATTTTTCATTTTTAATGTCATAAAAGAATAATTTGCTTTCAGAAGCAATTAATAAATTACCATTTTTATCAATTATAAAATCATTAATTAGTTGATTACCTAGATCTATAATTGGTATAAACTCTTTCTTATTACTATTATAAGAGCTAATGCTATTTGTACTTGAAATTAGAAAAGAATTTTCATCATAAGATAGAAGTTTAGAAATAAAGTTATTATTTATACCGTTTATTTTATCTTGATAATAACGTGTAATGCGGTTACTAATAGTATTAATTTTATTTAAACCATTTACAGTTGCAACCCAAATATTATTGTGTTGATCTTCGGTTATAGAGTTTATCTGATTGTTAGATATACTATTGTTGTTTTCTAAATCGAAGTAGTACAGTTTAAAATTAATACCATCGAACCTGTTAATGCCATCATCTGTTCCAACCCATATAAACCCATTCTGATCTTCATAAAGAGAATTGATTGTGTTTTGAGATAACCCATTGCTAATAGTAAAATGTTTAAAATGCATAGGTGATTCTTGACTAAAAGTATAAGACAAGAAAAAGAAGAAAAAAATCCAGTAAGTATGTTTTTTAGGTGCAAACAAAATACTATTATATATAGAAATAAATTTACAGCTTTTAATGCTGCAAAACAAGACTTAATTAATTTTACAACAAAAATGAGTTGTTTTACAACATTTTTAACACGTTTCACAACAAATTAATTCTTTTTTTTTGTATATTTAATTTTGGATAATAAAACAAAAAACATTGATGGATAAACCAATAAATATATTAATAGTAGAAGATAATGTGCTTATAGCAGATGACATGCAAATGATGTTAGAGGATATGGGGTATATGATTGCAGCTAATGTAACATCATATGAAAAAGCTGTAGATGCATTGGCTAATAACTCTATAGATTTAGCTCTACTTGATATTCAGTTGGCTACAGAAAAAACAGGTATAGATATTGGTAGACATATTAGAGAAAAATACAATATTCCATTTGTTTTTGTAACATCGAACTCAGATAAAGATACAATCAATAAAGCTAAAGACGTAAAGCCAAACGGTTATTTAGTAAAACCTTTTGAAGAGAAAGATTTATTTACCACCATAGAAATAACTATGTCTAACTTTCAAGATGCAGAATCTGACTCTAATGATGGTAAAAATAAAATATTAAAAAACTCTATTTTTATAAAAGAAGGTCATTTATACCATAAAATATTATACAAAGATATCTTATATGTCAAGGCAGACAATGTATATGTAGAAGTATATACTAAAAGTAAAATGTATGTTTTGCGCTCTACATTAAAAGATTTCTTAACAAGATTGCCTCAAGATGCTTTTTATAGGACTAGTAAATCTTATATTATAAATATTAAGCATATTCAATCAATTAACTCTAGAGACGTAATTATTAACGACCAAATGATACCTATTTCTAAAGAGTTTAAACCTATAATGCAGTCTATTTTAAATCTATAATTCAGCATTTTACCACAAAATTCATGCAGTTAACAACATTTAAAGCTTATATAGCTTACTAAACTGTATTTTTATAATAACTTAATCCCTAGTTGTTTACGCTTTAATTTAATTTAGGCTTAAATGTTTGGGGATTTTTTTTTAATATCATTTATTGTAATACTAATTGCTTTACTATCTGTGCTTTTTTTTAAGTACAAAAAAGTTTTCGTAGAAAATTGTTCTTTAAAAAAGCAATTGCATCATAGGGTTAAAAATAATATGCAACTTGCATATAGTTTAGTTAATTTACAAAGAAGGTATGTAAAGAACTCAAACATCTCTAGAGAATTAGACGATACCCACAAAAGGTTAGCAACCCTATCTCTTATTAACAAAGCTTATTTATGTGAAGATATGGTTAATAATAGCATATCAACAAAGGTTTATAAAGATATTTTTATAGATAAAATATTTAATAAATACAAAGCAGAAAATGGCTTGTTATCTCCAAAATGTAATAAAGACCCCAATTTTAAAGTTAATTTTTTCTTTACCAATATCAGCATAGAAGAAGCCTTACCTTTAGGTTTAATAATTAATGAATTATTACTTATTTTATTTAAGAAAGAAATAAATGTTAAAGATCATATTGCTATAGATATAGACTTATTGAAAAAGAAATTAAATGTAAATTTACCTAATCAAGGTATTATAAAAAGACTAAATGGAGATTTACAAGAAGGGCTAAGCAGTAAGATTATATATAGGTTATCTCAACAACTAAACTTAACAATAAGTTTAAACACTATTGAAATTTAATAACCAATCGTTTTACAACATCATTTGTTTAATTGGCAACATAATATAAAATACCCTTAAAAATAGCTCTATATTTACAGTAAGAAAAAGAAATATATACCCCCTTAAATAAACACATCTTCCAACAGAATTACTTGTAGCAAGCTTTTATAAAGCTTGCTTTTTTTATATATTGCTTCATATAAAAAACAAACCAATGCAAGTAACTTATTTAGGACACGGATCTATAAGTGTAGAAATTAACAATAAAACATTTTTAATAGATCCCTTTATATCAGTTAATACTTTAGCTAAACACATTGATGTCAATTCTTTAAAAGCTGATTATATACTTATAACCCATGCTCATCAAGATCATATTTTAGATGTAGAAACAATAGCAAAAAGAACAGGAGCTACCATTATATCTAATTACGAAATAATAATGCATTATGTAGCTAAAGAATTTAAAGGACACCCTTTAAATCATGGAGGTAGTTGTGAATTCGATGAAGTAAATATTAAATATGTAAACGCTGTTCATACATCTTCATTTCCAGATGGGAGTTATGGAGGTCAACCAGGAGGATTTGTATTATCACATGGTAATAAATCTGTATACATAGCTGGAGATACAGCAGTTACATACGATATGAAATTAATACCTATGTTTAATAATATAGACTTAGCTATATTACCAATAGGAGATAATTTTACTATGGGAGTAGATGAGGCAATACTAGCATCTGATTTTGTTGAGTGTAATAAAGTGTTAGGATGCCATTATGATACATTTCCACCCATAAAAATAAATAAAGAAGAGGCTATTACTAAGTTTTCTAATAAAGGGAAAAATTTAGTGTTATTAGAAATAGGTGATAGTCTTACTGTTTAATGAAAGCTATTTATAAAAAACATATTCTAGAATTTAAAAGACCTAGCGGAACCTCGAGAGGTGTTCTAAATACTAAGGAAACTTGGTTTATTATTCTAGAGAAAGATGGAAAACAAGGAATAGGTGAATGTGGTATTTTAAGAACATTATCTGTAGATGATGTTCCAGAATATGAAAAAGTATTGCAATGGACTTGTTTAAATATTCATTTAGGATTAGATGAATTGTTACCAGAGTTAATTCAATATCCATCTATTCAGTTTGGTTTAGAGCAAGCATTTATGTCTTTAAATAGTCAAAATCAGTTTGAATTGTTTACTTCACCATTCACAAAAGATAAAATAGGTATCAATATCAATGGTTTGATCTGGATGGGTGATAAGCAATTCATGAAATCTCAGATAAAAGATAAATTAGCACAAGGTTTTTCATGTATTAAAATGAAAATTGGAGCGATTGATTTTGAAACAGAATTAGATTTACTAAAAAGTATTCGAAAAGAATTTTCTAAAAATGATATTGAGTTACGCGTAGATGCTAATGGTGCTTTTACTCCAGTTAATGCTTTAGAAAAACTAAAAAAGCTTTCTGAGTTTGATTTGCACTCTATTGAGCAGCCTATAAAGCCAAAACAATTTAATGAAATGGCAATGCTTTGTGAGAAATCACCCTTGGCAATAGCATTAGACGAAGAATTAATAGGTGTGTTTTCTGTAACAGATAAGAAAAAAGTGCTACAAACAATACAACCGCAATACATTATTTTAAAACCTAGCTTGATAGGAGGTTTTAAAGGAAGTAAAGAATGGATTGATTTAGCAGCTGATTTAAAAATAAGTAATTGGATAACCAGTGCTCTAGAAAGTAATGTAGGCTTAAATGCCATAAGTCAATGGACGTTTACACTAAACAACCCTTTGCCACAAGGTTTAGGAACTGGGAGTTTGTATACCAATAATATCGATAGTCCGTTAGAAGTAAAAAATGGGCATTTATATTACAACAAAAAATTGAATTGGAATTTTAATATTTAAATAATCACTAAAATCATTATGCACTAGGTTAAGCCAGGTGTTTTAATTAATAAAAATATGTATATATCTCAAGCATATAAAGGTTTACACGATGGCTGGCGTTACGTTTTAGGCGTTTTGGTTAGCTTTTTTATTGGTTCTCAAATCATCGGTGCCTTGCCTTTGTTTGGTGCTATAGCTTATAAATCTGTTAAAGATGGCAAAGCCCCGAACATAACAGATTTAAATTCCATTTTTACCATGTTTGAGCCTAATATTACATTAGTTCTTATATTATTTCCCTTTTTAGTAGGATTAGTGCTGTTGTTAATTTGGAATAAAGTTATACATAAAGGAACACTTACTTGGTTAACAACTTCTAGATCTAAAATAGACTGGAAAAGAATATTCTTTGCTTTTGGTTTGTGGGGATTGATAACTGTTGTTTTAACAGTGGTGGGTTATAAAATGAATCCTTCTGGTTATGTATGGAATTTCGATGCGCAGAAGTTTGCTATACTGGCTATTATTGCTATAGTTTTAGTGCCTATTCAAACAAGTTTTGAAGAGTATTTGTTTAGAGGCTACTTAATGCAAGGCATAGGTTTAGCTTCCAAAAATAAGTGGCTACCATTAGTAATTACATCTGTTGTTTTTGGTTTAATGCACATAGCTAATCCAGAAGTAGAAAAAATAGGGTATATCATTATGGTATATTATATAGGAACAGGTTTCTTTTTAGGAATTTTAACCTTAATGGACGAAGGCTTAGAGTTAGCATTAGGGTTTCATGCTGCAAATAATTTAATTACAGCTTTACTAGTTACTGCAAATTGGACAGCTTTTCAAACTAATTCTATATTAAAAGATATGTCTGAACCAGCAGCTGGAATAGATGTATTAATCCCGGTATTTGTAGTATTTCCAATATTACTATTCATTTTCGCTAAAAAATATAAATGGACTAATTGGAATGAAAAATTATTTGGTAAAATAGAAGAACCAAATAGTTTAGAGATTAGTGATATAGGTGTTGAATAATGATTCATTCTTCTTTTAAAATAAATAGCACATCTTTTACTAAAGATTCACTGGTAGTCTATGCTAATTTGTTACTTCATAATAAAGAACAGTATTTAATAGATATAGGTTCTTTTTTACTTGATTGGTTAGATAACTCTAAAAAAATTAAAGTTCAAACTTCTGGGTCAACTGGAAAGCCAAAAATTATTGAATTACAAAAAGAGCATATGGCTAATAGTGCTTTAGCTACTGGAGAATTCTTTAATTGTAAAGAAAACACAAAAGCTCTTTTGTGTTTGTCGGCTAATTACATTGCGGGTAAGATGATGTTGGTTAGGGCCATGGTCTTAGGTTGGAATATCTATTTGGTAGAGCCATCTTCCAGTTTTTTAGCTGATACCGATGATGAGTTTGATTTCTCTGCAATGGTGCCCTTACAAGTAGAAGCATCTTTACAAGATTTGCATAAAATTAAACAGTTGATTATTGGTGGAGCACCAGTGTCTAACTCTTTAAACCAGCAATTGCAAAATTTGACTACCAAATGCTATGCTACTTATGGTATGACAGAAACAATTACTCATATAGCTGTTAAAAAACTTAATAATTTAGAGGCAAAGAGTAATGAGAGCGAATTGTTTAAAATTCTTCCAAATGTTACTATTAAAACAGATAATAGAGAGTGTTTAGTTATAAATGCAGCTAAAGTATCTAACGAGCAGATAGTAACTAACGATATTGTTAAACTTCATTCAAGTACTAGTTTTCAGTGGTTAGGTAGGTACGACAATGTTATCAATAGTGGTGGAGTAAAATTATTTCCAGAACAAATAGAAGAAAAATTATCACAACTCATAAAAATACCTTTTTTTGTTGCTTCATTACCTAATGAAAGATTAGGGCAAAAATTAGTGTTAATAATTGAATCTAATAAAACACTACAATTATCTAAAGAAAAACTTAAAGAAGTAGGATTAACGAACTATCAATTCCCCAAAGAAGTTTATTCTTTACCAGTGTTTATAAGGACAGCTACAGGTAAAGTTCAACGAATTAAGACACTTGATTTGTTATAAATATTTGCAGTAGCTATTCTAAACTTGTTAAATAGCTTCATTAAAATATAGGCTCATCCAAATTATAGGTTTACTTTAAAAAGAGACTACTTCCCTCATTAGTGGTTTTATAATGATTTATTCTACGTGATATTTGTGTAGAAATCATTAAAACCAATACTTATGAAAAACGCAATAACTTTTATTTTGTTGTTGTTAATAACATCAACACAAGCTCAAGAAATAACGGTTACAGGAACAGTTGTAGATGAAAACAATATACCATTACCTGGGGCAACTGTTTTGGTAAAGGGAACAACAAATGGAACTTCTACAGATTTTGATGGAAAGTATAGTATCAAAGCTCATAACGGAGATACTTTAGAATTTAGCTATGTTGGTTATTCTAGCCAGAAAATTGTAGTTAATTCAAGTAATATTCATGTTTCTATGCAACCTGACAATAATTTAGAAGAAGTGGTGGTAACAGCTATTGGAGTACAAAGAAAATCAGATCAAATAACAACAGCAAGCCAAGTAGTTAGTGTTGAACAGTTGAGAAAATCTATAAATAACAATGCGATTCAGGCTTTATCAGGAAAAGTTTCAGGAGTAAAGATAAACACCAGACAACCTAAAAAACAATTATCGAATGCTAAAGTATTACGAATTAATAAAGAATCTACTCCAACTCAAATTATATTAAGAGGTAATAAGTCTATTTCTAGTAATCAACCAGCATTAATTATTATAGATGGTAAAGTTGCTTCTAAAGAAATTTTTCAGAAGATGAACCCGAAGAACATAAAAGGTATTAACGTGTTAAAGGGAGCATCAGGAAATGCATTATATGGTAACAGAGGAGCTAATGGTGTTATAATAGTTAGTACAACTAAACAAAGTAATAAATTAAAAAAGGAATTAGATACATATATTCATCAACAAAACCAGTCAATTGTAAATAATGAATCATATGATGAAATACAAGAAAACGATTTTGAGGCTACTAGTTTGAATCCACTTTCAACTTTTTCTATAGATGTAGATAAAGCAGCTTATAGTAATGTAAGACGTATGATTAATAATGGGCAAACTGTACCTAAAGACGCGGTTAAAATAGAAGAGTTTGTTAATTACTTTACTTATGAGTATCCTCAGCCTAAAACAAAACATCCTTTTTCTATTACAACAGATGTAAGTACTTCTCCATGGAACAAAACAACAAAATTAGTAAGGATAGGTTTGCAGGGTAAAACCATTCAACAAGAAAATTTACCAGCAAGTAATTTAGTTTTCTTATTAGATGTTTCGGGCTCTATGAGTAGTCCGAATAAGTTAGGATTATTAAAGCAAGCATTTAAGTTATTAATAAATCAGTTACGAGAAAAAGATAAGGTATCTATTGTGGTATATGCAGGAGCTGCAGGATTGGTTTTAGAACCAACTTCTGGAGCTAATAAGCAAAAAATTATTGATGCTTTAGAAAATCTAGAAGCTGGCGGCTCTACAGCAGGAGGACAAGGTATAGAATTGGCTTATAAAGTAGCTGTAGATAATTTTGTAAAAGGAGGAAATAACAGAGTTATTCTTGCTACAGATGGAGACTTTAATGTTGGGGCTTCTTCAAATAAGAACATGCAGCAGTTAATAGAAGAGAAAAGAAAAACAGGAGTGTTTTTAACTTGTTTAGGTTTTGGATATGGTAATTACAAGGACTCTAAATTAGAAACTTTAGCAGATAAAGGTAATGGTAATCATGGTTATATAGACACCATGCAAGAAGCAAGAAAGATGTTTGAAAAGGAGTTTGGAGGTACAATGTTTACTATTGCTAAAGATGTTAAAATTCAATTGGAGTTCAACCCAGCTATTGTTAAGGCTTATCGATTAATTGGATATGAAAACAGGTTGTTAAATGATGAAGATTTTGTTGACGACACAAAAGATGCAGGTGAGTTGGGTAGCGGACATACAGTAACTGCTTTATATGAAGTAATATTACAAGGAACATCTTCAGTATATTTAAAAAATATTCCAGATTTAAAATATACTGAAAACACAAAGCCAAAATTATCAGATGAGTTACTAACAGTAAAGTTTAGATACAAAAAACCAGATGGTAAAAAGAGTATAGAAATGGTTGAAGTTGTAGAAAATAAGAATGTAGTTACGAATAAAACCGATTTTAATTTCTCTTCTGCAGTTGCATTATTCGGAATGAAGATAAGAGAATCAAAATACACTAATAAAGCAACTTATGGTGATATCATTGCTTTAGCAGAAAAAGGAAGAGGTATAGATAAAGAAGGTTATAGAGCAGAGTTTATACGCTTAGTAAAAACATTTAAGTAAGTAGTTTTTGGTTGGTGAAATACATTATCATAATGTATTGCTAAAAGGAGTATAGTTTCGTACTCCTTTTTTTATATTTGGAGCTAGATAAAATAAATCCAATATGAAAATCTTAAAAATTCTATTATTATTTATAACTGTTTCGGTTTCTGCTCAACAAGGTGGAATGTGGATTCCTTCTTTATTAAAAGGAATGAATGAAGCAGAAATGAAACAATTAGGGGGTAAATTATCTGCAAAAGATATTTACGATGTCAATAAATCAAGTTTAAAAGATGCTATAGGGCATTTTAATGGAGGGTGTACATCCGAAGTAATTTCGCCTAAAGGTCTATTGTTAACTAACCACCATTGTGGGTTTGGACAAATTCAATCTCATTCTTCTGTAGAGAATGATTATTTAAAAGATGGCTTTTGGGCTATGTCTTTAGATCAAGAGTTGCCTAATAAAAATTTAGAGGTAACTTTTATAGTAAGAATAGAAGATGTAACGAAACAAATTTTAAATGGCGTTACAGATACTATGAGTCCACAGGAAACCCAGAGTTTAATTCAAAAAAACACCAATGCCTTACAAAAAGGATATACTAATAAAGAGACCTGGCAAGACACGAAGGTAAAAGCTTTTTTTAAAGGGAATCAATATTTTTTATTTGTTACAGAAAGCTTTAAAGATATTCGTTTAGTAGGAGCTCCTCCAAGTAGTATAGGTAAATTTGGATCAGATACAGATAACTGGGTTTTCCCTAGACATACTGGAGATTTTTCGTTATTCAGAATTTATGCCGATAAAAACAACAGACCTGCAGAATATTCAAAAGATAATATTCCTTATACTCCAAAGCATTTTTTACCGGTTTCCTTAGATGGAATTGAAGAAGGAGACTTTACAATGGTTTTTGGTTTTCCAGGTAGAACTAACGAATATTTACCCGCAGTTGCTGTTGAGCAAATTACTCAAAAAGTAAACCCAACTAATATTAAAATTAGAGAAGAAGCTTTAAAAGTAATGGATGCTGCTATGAAAGCTAATGATGAGATAAGAATTCAATACGCTTCTAAGCAGGCGAGAATTGCTAATTACTGGAAAAAATGGATTGGAGAAAACCAAGGTATAGAAAAGAGTAATGCCATTGCTAAAAAGCAAAAGTTAGAAGAGCAGTTTACTGCAGAAATGAAAAAGAAAGGCTTGGCTAAAAAGTATGGAACTATTTTAACTGAATTTGATAGGTTGTATTCTAAATTTGAACCTTATGCAGTAAAACGATCTAACTTTATTGAGGTTTTTTATAGAAATAGCGAGTTAATGCATATGATGTTTCGTTTATATCAATTAGAACAAGCAGCAGCTAAAGGTGATGAGGTATTTAATAAACAAAGAGATTATGTAATTTCTCAGTTAACTAGAATACATAAAGATTTTAATGCTGAGGTAGATAGAGGAATCTTTGATGCAATTATTCCATTATATGAAGCTAATAAAATCTCAAGTAAGTTTTATGAACATACGGCATTTACGAATTTAAGTGCAGGAATGAAGGTTTTAAAAGGGAAAGCAAAAAAGGTTGTTGAAAGTATTAATAAAGATTCAGCTTATATATTTGCTAAACCATACATTGCACAGTTTTATAGTGATTTAGAGCCTAATTACCAGAATATAAATGGAGAAATAGCTAAAGTTCAAAAGCAATATATGAAAGCGCTAATGGAGGTACTTCCAAGTGATAAGTATTACCCAGATGCTAACAGTACTTTACGTGTAACTTATGGTCAAGTTAATGGTTATGCACCAAGAGATGCTGTTTATTATAATCCGGTTACTTATTTAGATGGGGTGATTGAAAAATATGTTCCTGGTGATTATGAATTTGATGTTCCTGAAAAATTAATAAGTCTTTATAAATCTAAAGATTATGGCCAATATGCAGATAGTAATGGTAAAGTACCGGTTTGCTTTATAGGAACTAACCATACTACTGGAGGGAATTCTGGAAGCCCAGCTTTAGATGCTCATGGAAATTTAATTGGATTGAATTTTGACAGAGTTTGGGAAGGAACTATGAGTGATATGAATTATGATCCAGAAATTTGTAGAAACATTATGGTAGATGCACGTTATATCTTATTTATTATTGATAAATACGCTGGAGCTAATCGATTGATTGAAGAAATGAAATTGGTTCATCCAAAAAATAAAAAATAGTAAGATTGTTTTAAATAAAAATAAAGCTCTTCAGATTACCTGAAGAGCTTTTTTAGTAAGTAAATTTCCTGGGAGAAATAATAACATATTAAAAACAATAATGTTACCTACGTGGTAAATATATCTTGAGTTAAGAAAATAAAAAATAACATATGTTAAATCAAACCTGATCCTTTAAGTTTTTTCTAATTCTGCTTAATTGAATTGGAGTAATACCGAGGTATGAAGCAATATGAAACAAAGGTATTTTATTAACAATAGAAGGAAATCTTTTTTGAAAATTAAGATATCTTTCAGTTGCTTCCATAGTTACTTTTTCTATTTCACTTTCTTCTAATACCCTAAAAAACAGATGAATCATTTCAGTGTAAATATTAGCCAACTCTAAGTCATTCTTAATAATATTCATTAGTTTTTCAAACGAAACCTCATACAACGTTACAGGAGTTAAGCATTCTATTGTAAAATTAGAAACACTATTGGTGGTTAAAGCAGTTAATGATGCTGCTACGTGGTTGTTGGTAAAAAGTAGTTTGTTAAACTCTTTTCCTTTATTATTAGTGTAATACTTTCTAATAATTCCAGAAGTAATAAAATAATAGTTTTTTGGGTAACTCCCTGCTTTACACAATTCAAACCCTTTTGGGTAAGATTTTTTTGTAGATATTTCAACAATTTTATCCCAAGCCTTAGGCTTTGTATCTAAATCGTTGAATAATTGGTAAGCAGTTTTATTTTTCATTCGAAATAATTTAGGTAATATTAGTAAGAAAAATATACAAAAACAAAAAGCTCATCAGAGATGATAAGCTTTTTGTAAAACTAATAATTAATTGGGGTATAAGTGCTTTAGTAACACTTATTCAATCTAACATATCAAATATACAATGACTAATAGTAAAATGTGCTATACAAATGTTTAGTAATTTTCTATTTATGCCTCTTGAGCAAGTTCTCGTCTAATTCTGCTAAGTTGTATAGGTGTTATACCTAATAAAGAAGCAATATGATATTGCGGAATATCATTTTCAAATTGTTTAAATCTTTTTTTCATAGCAAGATAACGCTCTTTAGCATTTAGAGAACCTAAGGTAATTGCTCTCCTTTCTAAACTAACAAAATAAAGCTCTAATAATCGATGGCTAAGTTTTAAAATCTCATGATTTGTTTGACATAATTCCATCATTTTATCATAATCTATAGAAATTAAATCACACTCAGTAAGTGTTTCATAATTTATTCTAGATGGTTTCTTTAAAATCAAAGCAGATTTGGGCCCTGAAAATTGATGTGAATGAAAAATAGAGGTATTATAACTTACACCTTTAGGTGTTTCTGTGTAGCCCCTCATTACTCCTGAGTTGATAAAATAAAAATCGGTAGGAACTTCTCCAGCTTTACATAACAATGTGTTTTTGGGGTAAATAGCCTGTTTAAAAAATGGACTAATTAGTCCAAATGCTTCATTGCTAAGTGGAGATATTTTGTTTATGGCTTGATGTACTTTTTCAAACATAATTTACTTTGAATAGATTTCTTTTCGTATTCTACTTAACTGAATTGGTGTAATACCTAATATTGAAGCAATTTGGTATTGTGGTATCAGGTTTTCTATATTACTAAAACGTTCTTTTAAGTTTAAATATCTTTCGGTAGCAGTTAAAGCGCCTAAATCAATTACCTTGTTTTCTAAGCCAATAAAGTAAAATTGTAGCATTTTATGGCTAAACCGCATTAAATCAATGTTTTCATCAAATAATTTTCTAAGCTCAATATAGTCGCCTTGTATCACCTCACAATCGGTAAGAGTTTCGTATATCAATTCCGATTTTCTACCTTCTATTAAGGCAGATAGGGGACCAGCAAACTGAAAAGCACTAAATAAAGATTTAGTAAACTCTTTTCCTTTTTCGTTAACAGTGTAAGCTCTTATAATACCAGATTTAATAAAATATCCATATCTCGGTTCAGTTTGTAAGTCGCACAGAATATCATTAGCTTTAAATGAAACCTCAGATAGATGTTTCTTGGCTAAGTCAAAAGATTCTTTTGTAAGCCCAGAATAGTTCTGAGCATACTCATATAAATAATCCATTATTTGTGGTTAGTGTTAGATTAAATGCATAGCTAATTTACGTATTTTTTGTCAAAAAAAACAGGAGCATTTATATCTTGTTGCAAAGGATCACAATTTTGTTGTCAGCGATATCGGTAGTAAAAAATATGTATTGTTTACCACCTTCTTTGATACTCGATTCTTTTCTAATTTCTACTACTGATTTCGGAAAATTCCTTGTGGTAATGTTGAATTGTTGTTTACCAAAACGTTTTTTCAAATTTTTCTTTTGATAAGGAAAAATGTCAATAACTTCAAAGCTCCTTCCAGGAAACATTTGTAAGTTGTCTGATGTATATAAATGAGAATGTTGATGCAGTTTGGAAACATTAAACTGGCAACAAATTTCATTAAACCCGCCAGATTTCATGATAGCACTATTAGGCTCGTATAAATATTTTTTTATGGTAGAAAAAACTGGTTTTTGTTGATTTTGGAAAGAAAAACAAAAATTAGGTTGATTAGTGCCTAAGTTAGATGAAATGATTTCAATATGTCCCTCATATCCCTTTTTTAAAATAATGAGTAGTTCCTTTACTTCGTTTTTTACCGCAACAATATGTATTTGTTGAATATGATTAATAGACTTTATAGTATTAGTAATATCAAGAATAGGGGAGTTCTTGATAAGTAATTGATCTGTTTTACTAAATAAAAAGTCTAGATTTTCAGGAACATTAGGTAAACAATCTTCCAGTAGAAATACTTTTCCTTTATGATTATGTCTTCTTGATGGATCAATATAAATCCAATCAAACTTTTGATTGGTATTTTTTAAATACTCTAAACCATCTCCCGATATAAATGTAATATTATTTACACCTAATTGTTTAAAGTTATGCTGGGTTATTTTAGATAGTTTTTCATTGATTTCGCAATGTGTTATTTGATTAACTTTTTTTGAAAAATAATAATCGTCAACTCCTAAGCCTCCTGTTAAATCTATGAGCGATTTTCCTTCTATTAAATTAGCTTTGAACTCTGCTGTAATTTCTGATGAAGTTTGTTCGATATTTAGTTTGTTTGGATAAAAAATATTAGGTGTAGAAAACCAAGTAGGAAGCTTTTTTTGACACTTTTTTTTAGCCTCAATTTGTTCCACCAGTTCTTGCTGACTTATTTCATCAAAAAGTTGTTTTTTTAGGAGTAGTGACGAAATGTCAGTATTTAAATTTTTGATTATAAAGTATTGAAAATCAGGGTTTAATATGTGTTTATTCATATTAAAACTTTAAGTTTTTGTATTATATGTTTTTGGTAAGTGATTTGACTATTTTATTGTCTGATAAGAACTCTTTAAGTATTACTTTTATGGCTGTATAACTCGGTACAGCTACGATCATTCCAACCACTCCAAATAGCAATCCTCCTATTATAATAACTAAAAATATTTCTAAAGGATGTGACTTAACAGAGTTAGAAAAAATAAGTGGTTGACTAACAAAATTATCTATTAATTGGGCAATAGCATAACCAATCATTACATAGATAGTTTTAGGTAATATTACAGACTGAAAATCATGTCCTAGATTACTGCTCATAGTTAGCAGTAGCATTAAACAGGCTCCTATTAATGGTCCAACATATGGTATTAGATTTAATAAAGCACATATAAAAGCAATTACTAGTGCATTTTCAATTCCAAAGATTAATAGAATGACTGTATAAATGATAAATAGAATAGATATTTGAAAAACTAAACCAATGAAATAACGAGATAATAGATCTTTAATTTTTTCGAAGGAACGTTTTAATTTTCCTTCGCTGTTGTTGGGTACAAAAATTAATAAGCCGTCTTCTAATAATTTACTGTCTTTTAAGAAAAAGAACGAAATGAATAAAACAGAAAATAATCCAATACTTAAACTCCCAACCATTCCCAAAACAGAGTTGAGTAATTCTGGTATGGCATTTACATTAAGCTTAGATAAGAAGTCTGAGTTTTGTAAGGTTTCTAATAGATCTATGTTGTGGGATAACAAGAACGCATTAGCTTCTCGAATTAAATCATTAACATTTTCTTCTAACTCATTGTAGTTTAATAAGGCTAAGTTGTCTCCCTGACTTTTAACTAAAGGAATAAACATAGAAGCAAGCCCAAAAAGAATGCCCAGTAGTGTTCCCATAGTTAAGACAACAGCAAAAGTATTTTTAAACTTAAGTTTGTTCTTTAAAAACCGAATAATAGGTCTGCCAATTAGCGATACTACACCAGCTATAGCAATATAAACCAATACAGAGCTTATTTTGTATAAAAACCATAGTAATAGGCAAATACCAATAATAATTGCCAGAGCACGTAATATGCCGTTACTTATTTCTTTTGAGTTAGTATTTTTCAATGGCTTGCTTTTTTATTGAATGACTAAAATACGAATAAATATTACTTTTAGTTTAATTGTAATTGCTTTGTAATTTCATACAGAGCTATATTAGTAGCTTGCACTACGTTCATACTTGAATTTTGTCCAAACATATTAATGTGTGTAACGGTATTCACTTGAGCTAATATGTCTTCTGAAACACCAAAATTTTCATCACCTATAATTAAGGCTATTGGTTTATTGATGTTTATTTTTAAGTTTTGAACAGCTATACTTTTTTGAGTTATTTCTAAAGCAATTAGCTCATGAGACTCTTTTAATTCTTTTATAATAGGGTGAATGTCTGGAACTAATTGAAAAGGAACATGCTTTTCTGTGGCTCTAGAAGTTTTTTGCATTTTTCTAGACGGAATAGGGATGTGTTCGCCACAAAAAATGAGTTTTTCAACTCCAAAAGCATCACAAATCCTAAATAAAGAGCCAATATTTGGAGCATTGCTTACATTTTCGCAAATAACAATAATTGGAAAAGTTTGTTGCTTGAATTTTGAGTTATAGTGGGTTAGTTGTTGCATAGAGTTATTTTCTTCTAATCATAGTTGAGTTGAATGCACTTGCTTTTTTTTGCTCACCCATCCAAAAATAAATAGGTATGGTAGCTGTAAGTGTACTGATAAACCCGAAATCCCACATAAGTATTGTTATAACAGCAGCAATCAAAACACCTAATAATATGATGTAATAGTTTTGTTCGGCATGTAACCTATTAATATGTTTGGTGTTGGTATGACCACAATTTTTGCATTTTTCTTTTACTTCATCTTTACTGAGTTCCATCTGTAGTTCAAGTCTAGTATTAGATTTAGTTTTGATATAATTCTCCTTTTTACAAGATTCACACCGATACGATAGCTTCATATTGTACTAATTTTCAAAAGCATATTTAATAATATTGGCTCCCATTTGTAATGCTTTTAATCTAACTGCATCTGGATCGTTATGAACAGATTTGTCTTCCCATCCATCACCTAGGTCAGATTCGGTAGTATATAAGCAAACCAATCTTCCTTCGTAAAACAAACCAAATGCCTGGGGTCTTTTACCATCATGTTCATGTATTTTAGGTAAACCTTGTGGGAACTTGTATTGGTTAGAGAAAATACTGTGATTTGCAGGGAGTTCTAGTAAGTCTTGATTTGGGTAGACTTTTTTTAATTCGTTTCTAATGTATTGATCCATTCCGTAATTATCGTCAATATGTAAGAAGCCACCAGAGTTTAGGTAATTCCTCAAATTCTCTGCTTCTTCATTAGAAAAATACACATTACCATGACCGGTCATGTGTACAAAGGGGTATTGAAATATTTCAACACTACTCGTTTCTACAGTTTTGTATTTGTTGTTTATTTTAGTATTGATGTTGTTGTTACAAAACTGAATTAAATTGGTTAAAGCAGTTGGGTTGGCATACCAGTCGCCACCACCATTGTATTTTAAAACGGCTATTTCTTGAGCAGAAATTAAATTCCAACAAAAAATAGTACTAATTAAGATTAGGATTGTATTTTTCATGATTTGTTGTTTGCTAATGCTGTAGTGTGGCAAGCAACAATTCCAGCAGTTTCTGTTCGAAGCCTAGTATTTCCGAGGCTAATAGGTGCAAAATTATTTGAAAGAGCTAGACTTATTTCTTTAGTGCTAAAATCTCCTTCTGGACCTATTAAAATAGTAATATTACTACCGTTTTTAATTTCTTTAAACAATTCTTTTTTTTCTTGCTCTTCACAATGAGCAATAAAAGTTTGTCCTTCAAAGTTTTGATCTATAAACTTTCTAAAATCTATACCATCATTCAATCTTGGTAAGTGAGCTTGTAGTGATTGTTTCATGGCACTTTGTATGATTTTTTCAAAGCGTTCTGGTTTAATAATTTTTCGCTCAGAATTATCACAAAAAATAGGAGTAATTTCGTCAATACCGATTTCAACAGCTTTTTCTAAAAACCATTCCATTCTATCATTCATTTTAGTAGGAGCAATGGCTATATGTAAGTGGTAATTGTGTTTGCTTTTTTGTTCTTCGGATAGAATTTCAATGACACAATTTTTAATATCTGCAACAATTATTTCTCCAATAAACAAAGATCCTTTACCATTTGTAATACATAATGTTTGCCCTTCTTTTTTACGCAAAACTTTTGCAATGTGTTTACTTTCTTCTTTGTTGAAGGTGTATTGCGAGTTATTTTTAGCTATATCTGGACTATAAAATAATTGCATTATATTTCGTTTAATTTTGATTTAGCATGCTCTAAACCAAGTTCTATAAAGTAAAGTAGTTTTTCTTCTGTATCAAAAGCATCAGCCTCAACATAAACAAATTCTTTCATGGGCTTTTTAGTAAAATCCATTGGTTTGATATGTGGCTTTTTTAAAGTTTTTTCCAGTTTAGATTCAATTACTCTAACGGCTAGCTGATCTTTTACAATACCAACAGTCATTTTTCCCTTGTATAAAAAAGATAAACCACCAAACATTCTTTTTTCTGTAAATTCTTCTTTATATAAAGCTGTTAAAGCCCTAATCCTTTTTGCAATAAGTTCGTTAAAAGCCAAGTCTGTAAATTTTAATTGCTTCCAAAAACATTAATAAGTTTTTTCTTTTTTTCTTTTTCGAAAGTAATTTTTAATACTTGAAGTAATCTAATTTCTTTTTGATCGTAAGTTTTTTTTATAGTATAATATTTCTTAGTCTCAGGAAAATCTAAATCGTATATTGTATTGGATTTATTTTCTTTTAATGAGTTTACAAATTCAGGAAACATTTTCTTCTCTGTAAACCAACCTAAGTCGCCACCGGTTCTTGCGTTTCTATCCATAGAGTAGGTACCTGCCAAATAACTAAATTTAGTACCTTTTTCCATTTTAGTCATAATAACTTTTCTTAAACTATCTATAGCAGTTTTTTTTAGTTTTTTACCGTCTAAATAAATATAGCTTGCTCTATAGTGAAGCGTAGGAGTAATGTTAATAATTTTATAAAGAGTAGAAGCACTTTGCTCTTCTGTTTCTAATGTGGATCCAATTTCTTTACTAAATAATTTTTTAGAAAGACTGTTGTTGTGCTTTTCTTCGTTATAAGTGTAAATTTTAGTCTTTAACTCAGGATGGTCTTTTCTAAATTGTTTAGCAGTTTCAATATCGGTTACTGATGCTAAATCTTTTTTTAATTGTTTAATATCTGTTTGAGAAAAAACAGAAGTAACCGTAAAAACAAGTATTAAGTTAATGATGGATTTGAAGGTAATTTTAATCATTGTTAAGTTCTTAAATTTTAAATCTCGCATTTGCAGTAGTAGCTGCAGAAGAGAAATCGCTTTCAAGATACTTTAAATAACCCACAATTCCAATCATAGCAGCATTATCTGTAGTGTATTCAAATTTAGGAATGTAGGTATCCCAACCAAATTTTTGCTCACCATTTAATAAAGCTTGCCTAATACCAGAGTTAGCAGATACACCTCCACCAATTGCTATTTTCTTAATTCCTGTTTCTTGTGTAGCTTTTTTAAGTTTATCTGTTACAATGCCAATTATTGTATATTGTAGGGAAGCGCAAATGTCATAAAGATTATCTTGAATAAAATTTGGATTGTTTTTGACGTTTTTTTGAATAAAATATAAAACGGCAGTTTTTAATCCACTAAAACTAAAATTTAGACCATTTACTTTTGGTTTAGGAAACTGATACGCTTTAGGATTTCCTAATTTAGAGTATTTATCAATCAAAGGTCCACCAGGATAAGGGAGTCCGAGTATTTTGGCACTTTTATCAAAAGCTTCACCAATAGCATCGTCTATAGTTTCACCAATTACTTCCATCTCAAAATAGTTATTTACTTTTACTATTTGTGTATGTCCGCCAGAAATAGTCATAGCTAGAAACGGAAACTCTGGTTTTTCTTTAGAAGCACCATCAATAAAGTGGGCTAATATATGAGCTTGCATATGATTTACAGCTAGTAATGGTATGTTTAAACCTTGAGCAAACGACTTGGCAAAAGATGTGCCTACTAATAAAGATCCCATTAATCCAGGTCCTTGTGTAAAAGCTATGGCATTTAGCTCTTTTTTATCGATATTTGCTTTAGCTAATGCTTGATGAACAACTGGAACAATATTTTGTTGATGTGCTCTAGAAGCTAATTCAGGAACAACCCCACCATATTGGGTGTGAATTTCTTGATTAGCAACAACATTACTTAATACTTTTCCGTTGTGTAATACAGCTGCTCCGGTGTCATCACACGAAGATTCTATTGCAAGAATATATATATCTTTGTTAGGCATAAAAAAAGGCACAAAAATTGTAATTGAATAGCAAAGTTAAAACAATAAACACTATCAAAAAACTTAGAAAAATACTATTTCGACTTCTGGTCATTTTGTTGTTGCTATTTTTGCTGTTAATGCTATTGCTATCCTTACCTTGGGTGCAAACTCAATTAGGAAAAAAAGTTACCAATTCATTAAATAAAAAGTATAATACAAGCATACATGTAGGTAGGGTTGGAGTAAATTTTTTAGGGGAAGTATCTTTAAAAGATATCTATATAGAAGATCATCACAAAGATACCTTAGCGTTTATTGGAGCCTTAAACACTTCTATTTTAGATTTTAAAGAATTACAAGAAGGAGATTTATTGTTCAATGATATTGATGTAGATCAACTCAATTTAAGAATAAAGAACTATAAAGGAGAAAATGAAACCAATTTAGATGTCTTTGTTGCTAAATGGGAGAAATTCGATACAATTCCTAGAAAAGGCCCTTCTACCTTTTTAATGCAAGCAAATGGTGTAAATATTACGAATAGTAGGGTAAGATATATAGACGATAATCTTGAAACCCCTAAAGTAGTAGACTTTACTAAGTTGAACATTACAGGTAAAGCTTTTGAGATACAGGGAGCAAATGTAGCAGTTAATGTTACTAATGCTAATATGATGGATTTTAGAGGAGTTCCAATTGAGCAATTAAAAACTAAGTTTGCGTATTCACTTACTCAAATGAAATTTAGTGACCTGAATTTAAAAACTAAAACATCTAATTTAATAGGTCATTTAGAATTTAATTACAAGCGTGAAGATTTTAAGGATTTTAACAATAGAGTAAAACTTAAAGCAAACTTTACAAATTCTAAAATTTCTTTTACAGATTTAAATAAGTTTTATAACGAGTTTGGTAATGATGTTGCTGATTTTAGTACTTCGATTTCAGGTACTTTAAACAATTTAAAATTAATAAACTTAAAACTTAAAACACTAAACAATACTGTAGTAAACGGTAATTATAATTTTAAGAACCTTTTATCTAAAAAGACTGAAGATTTTAAATTAACTGCTCAAATAGAAAATTTAAAGTCTACTTATACAGATTTAAAAAAGTTGTTACCTGGGTTACTAGGAAAAACAATTCCTTCATCTGCCAGAAATTTAGGTGTATTTACCATTAATGGTCAATCTGTAATAACCACTAATATTATTAATGCACAGCTACAAATTAATACACTAATAGGTAATATAGAGTCAGATTTAGTGTTGTCTAATATTAGTGATATAGACAATGCCAGCTATGTAGGTACAACGAATTTTTCAAAATTTAACCTGGGAAAATTTTTAGATGATAAAGATTTAGGTGTTACTTCTTTTGAAGCAGATGTAAAAGGAAAAGGTTTTACATTGAATAATTTAAACACTAATGTAAAAGGAAAGGCATCACACTTTACTATTAATGGATATACTTATAAAAACTTAGATGTTTTAGCGGTTTTAAAAGAAAAAGTATTTAATGGTAAATTAAAAGTTGATGATGAGTTAGTTAAATTAGATTTTAATGGTTTGGTAGATATGTCTGAGCGCACAAAAGTATACGACTTTAAAGCCAACATACAAACGTTCGATCTAAACAAAACCAATCTATTTAAAAGAGATAGCATAGCTCAATTTACGGGTGACATTTTGGTTAAAATGAAAGGCTCTAATATAGACAATGCTTATGGTGAGATTTTATTTCAAAATACAATCTATGCAAATCAAAATGATGTTTTTCAATTTAAAGATTTTAAGATAACATCTTCTTTTGATAAAGAGAAAGTAAGAACTATTGCTATAAACTCTCCAGAAGTAATTAATGGTACTATTAAGGGGAGATATCAGTTCAAAGATTTAATAGACTTGTCTAGAAATTCTTTAGGGAGTATTTATACCAATTACAACCCAATTAAGGTAGCTGAAAATCAGTTTTTTGAGTTTAATATTAAAATAAAAAATAAGTTAACAGAAATATTTTATCCAGATTTAATAATACATGAAGGAGCAAGTTTAAAGGGTAAAATTTCTAGTAATGAAAAAGATTTTAAATTAAATTTTAAATCTCCAAAGATTAGTTTTCAAGATAAGCATTTTAATGAGGTAGATGTAAAACTAGATAATGCCAACCCGTTTTATAATGCGTATGTAAGTATTAATGATGTAGAAACAGACTTTTATGATGTTAGTGAATTCGAATTAGTGAATAAAACATTAAATGACACTTTGTTTTTTAGAACCGAGTTTAAAGGAGGCAAGTATAAAAATGATATTTTTAATTTAAACTTATACCATACCATTAACAAGCAAAGTAAATCTGTAGTAGGTTTTAAAAAGTCTGATATTAATATTAACGACTATCAATGGTTTATTAATGAAAAGCAAGACAAGGAAAATAAAGTTGAATTCGACAAGACTTTTAAAGATATCATTCTTAAGCAATTTTTAATTACACATGGCAATGAATATGCAGCATTATCAGGCTTTTTAAAAGGAGATAAAAATAAAAACATTAAACTTGATGTAAAAGATATTAATTTATCTAAAGTAATTCCGGTTTTTGATGATTTTAGAATGAATGGAATTGTAAACGGAAAGCTTAATGTTATACAAGAAAAAGGTAAGTATCAACCTTTAGCTGCAATTACTGTAGATAGTTTACAAGTTAATGATATTAATTTAGGTTTATTTTCTTTAGATGTTGTAGGTAGCAGCGATTTAAATAAGTATAAAATCAACTCTAGTTTAGAAAATGATAAGTTACAAAACCTGACTGCTAGAGGAGACTTAAATTTTAAACCATCTACACCTCAATTAGACTTAGATATTGGTCTTTATAAGTTCGATTTGTCAATATTTAGTGCTTTAGGAGATGATGTAATAACCAATATAAGAGGTTTAGCCTCTGGAGATGTTAGATTGTACGGAGATTATGATAATCCAGATTTTAAAGGTAATATGTTTTTAGATGAGGCAGGTCTGAATATTCCGTATTTAAATGTAGACTTTGATTTAGAAAACGATGCAAGAATTCGTTTAAATAAAAAGCAATTCGTGGCAGATAATATAGCTATATTAGATACCAAATATTACACTTCTGGTAGGTTAAATGGGTATGTAGAACACGATGCTTTTTCAGATTGGACCTTAGGTTTAGATATATCTTCTGATAGGTTATTGGTTTTAGATAAAGAGCAAGAAGAAGAGTCTCTTTACTTTGGTCAAGCCTATATACAAGGTAATGCTCAATTAATTGGGCCTGTAAATGAGCTTTTGGTAAGGGTAAATGCTACCACAAAAGAAGGAACAGTATTTAAAATTCCTATAGCAGACTCAGAAACCATTGGTGATAATAGTTTTATTAGAGAAATGTCTATTACAGATAGGTTAAATCAAATAGGGGTAGATGCTAACTTACCTGAAGAAATTAGTGGTTTAGAATTAGAGTTTGATTTAAATGTTACAGATGATGCAGAGATAGAAATTGTTTTAGATCAAGAAGCGGGTAGTGTTTTAAGAGGAAGGGCAGAAGGTTTATTGCGTATAGAAATAAATACCAACGACAAATTTAATATGTACGGAGACTGCATAGTTAGTGAAGGAACTTACAATTTTGTTTATGGTAATAATTTTTTACAAGGTGGTTTTATAGAAAAAAAATTCAATGTAAAACCTGGTGGAACTATAAATTGGGATGGAAACCCATATCAGGCTCGAGTAAACATAGAAGCGGTTTATGGAACCAGTGCTAATCCGGCAATACTATTAGATAATCCATCTATAAATAGAAAAATACCTGTAGATGTAATTATAAACTTAAATGGTAATTTAATGCAACCAGATGTTGAGTTTGATATAGAATTTCCTAATACAAATTCTGTTGTAAAATCTGAGTTATTGTACAAGTTAGACGATAAGGAGTTTAGAGATAGGCAAGCAATGGCTTTGGTAACCTCAGGTCAGTTTACAACGACTTTAGATTTAGGAAAAGGAGCTATTACAAACTTAGTAGAAAGAGCAACAAGTTTGGTTAATGACCTGTTTTCAGATGAAGACGATAAATTAAAAATAGGACTGAATTACGAACAAGGAGAAGTTAATCCGTTGGCTACAGATGCTCAAAGAGAAGGAGATAGAGTTGGGTTTACTGTATCTACACAAATAACCGATAGAATTGTATTAAACGGTAAAGTGGGAATTCCGGTAGGAGGAGTGTCTAAAACAGTTGTTGCAGGAGATGTACAAGTAGAGTTTTTGCTGAATGAAAAAGGTACATTAAGGGCAAAAATATTTAACAGAGAAAATGATTTTCAAGCTTTAGGAGCTACTAATGAGATTGGGTATACTCAAGGAGCTGGTATTTCTTATAAAGTAGATTTTGACACATTTAGTGAATTATTAGACGAAATTTTTAATAGAAAAAAAGAAGTTGAGGAACAAGAAGATGAAGAAGATGAATTAGATCCAAATTCTTTTATTAGAGAAAAATCAAAGAGCGAGAAGCTTAATGAATAAATAAAATAGTTTGTAAAATAACAAGTCATTATATTTATTGAATGGCAAACTTTACATTTATTTCATATCGAAGCTTAATTTTTTTTGAATTAAAATCACTTGAATCGGATGGTTGAGTGGTAGAAATGTTATTACTATAAGCGTTAGTTCTGATAAAATTTGAACTATAATAGTCGTTGTTAACTTCTGATATAGTTATTACTTTTCCAAGTTTTTCACCTATTGCTTCTACTAAATAAGTAGCTTTATCTTTAGCTGCTTTTATAGCATCTATTTTAACTTGTTTTCTATATTCAATTATTCTAGAGTGGTCATAACTGGCAATATTGATTGATTTCACATCCTTAAATTCTAAAGAATTAACAATAGGAGCTATTTTATTAAAACTGTTTAGCTTGATTAAATACTGTTTACCTATTAAGAATTCTTTTCGAAAGTTTCTTCCATAATTACCTATTTTAGAAATAACAACATCTTCTTTGTTAATATTGTTCTTAGATAAAATAGCAATAATTCTATTTTCAATTTCATTTATTGATACTTTGGTTTTAAATTTTTTAACTTTTTTGTTTTCAAACTCTTCTTTCCAGTATTCTTTAACTTCAATTTCTAAATTAATTTCATCCGGAACAATTTCTATAGTAGCGCTTCCAGTTACATTAATATGTTTTTCTGTTTTGTCTTGAGCAAATACTAGAATACTGAATAATGTGAATAGTAAGGTTATTTGTGTGTTTTTCATATTAGTTTGAACAAGTTTAATCACAATCTTCTTTAACGATTGAATATTGCGTTTCATTTTCTTTATTAATATACTTATTATCTTGAGAATTTCCTTTTCCAATCTTTATAGTGTTACCTTGGAAGTCATGAATGACAATAGAATTTTTATTACCATCAGAGTATTCGTATGTGATAGTAATTTTGTTGTATAATTTGCTGGTAGATATTATTTGTAAAGGATCACTTCCGCTTCTAAAGTCAATGGTATTTCCTTCTTCACTGTAATTTAAATCAATTCCGCTAATAGCTTCTTCACACGGAACATATACAACTTCATTTCCATCTATATTGGTTAACTCGGTCCAGTTTAGGGGGAGTGTTTTTGTTATTTCTTTTGCACGTGTACAAGCAATAGATTTGTATTTTTTGATATTTTCTATTTTAGAAATAGGGTAAAGTCCTTTCATACCTAATTCAGCAAAATACCATGATTTAGCTTTTTTTATAAATATAAAAGTAAAATCGTTTTCGTCTGAAGTTAGGTAAATATCATTGTTTTTTTCTTCTATATGATTAATTTCATATGTTTCACCTTGCCAGTTAAGTAACCAATAATCGTTGATGTCTTCTACTTTTCTAACAACTTCTATATCATAAGGGGTGTATTGGCATTTCTCTTTGTAGTATATTGTGTTGTTTTCTTCTGTAAGAATAAAGTATTTACCAGAAATTTTATTGATTAAATCTAATCCATGAGTATCTATATTACGAATTTCTTTGGTTGTATTTATTTCAGCTGTCTTTTTAGTAGCCTGTTTTTGTTTGTTATTACAACTGATCAATAAAAAGCTTAATAAAAACAACAGTTTTAAAGTTTTCATATTAACTTATCTTTTTCCAATTCTTAATTAAAAATAATCCACATATAAGAGTAAGTCCACTTAATCCAAAGGCTAAAAAGATTTTACCATATATAAAATTACCGGTTGCAAATAAGAAGCTATAAACACCAATAGTACCTATTAAGAATGCAACTATTTTATATCCTATATTTTGAAATTTATGTTTTCCTTCAAATATTTTTTCTTCAAAAGAATCTAAAGTTTCTTTGTCTGTAGGTTTTGTAATTAAGGTAACTAGTAGCCATCCTAAGGTAGTAATAGTAACACCAATAATTAATTGCCAATGACCAGCCAAATCAAACATAGGGTTATCCATTTTTCCATTAATAAAGAAAACAAAAGCAATAACAAAAGAAATGGCCATTGCTGCTATTTCACTATATGGGTTAATACGATTCCAAAACCATCTTAAAATATACAATAAACCTGTTCCAGCTCCAATCTGCAATAATAGCGTAAATACTTCTTTAGCATCATTTATGTATTTAGAAAGGAAACCTGCTAAAATCATTAATACAACGGTAGATATTCTGCCAACTAAAACTTTTTCTTTTTCAGTAGAATTTGGTTTCATAAATCTACTATAAAAATCATTAACGATATATGAGCTTCCCCAATTTAATTGAGTGGAGATGGTGCTCATAAATGCAGCAATTAATGATGTTAAAACAATACCAATTAATCCTGCAGGAAGGTAAGTCATCATAGCTGCATAAGCAACATCATGCCCCTGCATAGAGCTAGTTAAATTAGGAAAAGCAGAGTTTAAATTGCTTAGCTGAGGAAATAATACAAGTGATGCCAGTCCTACTATAATCCATGGCCAAGGTCTTAAGGCATAATGAGCAAAATTAAAAAATAAAGTTGCCCAGGTAGCATGTTTTTCATTTTTAGCAGCAAGCATTCGTTGTGCTATATAGCCACCACCTCCGGGTTCTGCCCCAGGGTACCAAGTACTCCACCATTGCACAGCAAACGGAATAATAAACAGTGTAATAAGAGTTTCGGTATTAGAAAAATCAGGAAGTATATTTAATTTGGTTGAAACCTCTGGTTGCGCCAATAAATTTTCTAATCCACCAACTTCAGGTAAACTTACGATGTATATAGTAGCCCAAATAGAACCAATCATGGCAATAATAAATTGAATAAAATCAGTTATTAAAACACCCTTTAGCCCTCCGAGAGACGAATAGATAACAACTATAATTCCCGAAATTAGGAGCATGGTATTTTGGTCTATTCCTAGTAATATATTTGCTATTTTTGCGCCGGCTAAACATACACCAGCCATAGTGATTACATTAAAGATAATACCAAGATATATAGCTCTAAAACCTCTTAAAAAACCAGCAGCTTTTCCAGAATACCTTAATTCATAAAATTCTAAATCTGTAGTTATTCCAGACTTTCTCCAAAGTTTTGCATAAAAGAAAACGGTTAGCATTCCGGTCAATAACATAGCCCACCATACCCAGTTTCCAGAAACACCATTTTCTCTTACAAGTTGGGTAACCAGACCGGGGGTATCTGCAGCAAATGTTGTAGCAACCATAGAAACTCCAAGCAACCACCAAGGCATATTTCTTCCAGATAAGAAAAAAGATTCGCTGCTTTTACCAGCTTGTTTAGAAACCCAAACCCCAATTAGTAATGAAATAATAAAAAAACCAATGATAATAATATAATCTATAGTGGCTAGTTGCATATGTAATTGTTTGATATGAATTTTTTATATAACAAAAGCTTAAAAGTAACAATTAAATCAAAAAAACCACTTATTTTTAAATCTTAAAATCGAAAGAAGTAGAGAGGTTGTAAGATGGCTAAAAAAATTAAAAAAATTGGAGTAATGACTTCAGGAGGTGATTCTCCAGGAATGAATGCTGCTATTAGGGCAGTAGTAAGGGCATGTGCTTACTATGATGTTAAGTGTATAGGTTATTATAGAGGGTATGAAGGAATGATAGATAATGACTTTATAGAATTATCACCTAGAAGTGTAAAAAATATAATTAATAAAGGAGGGACTTTTTTAAAGTCTGCTAGATCTGAAGAATTTAGAACTCAACAAGGAAGAAAAAAGGCATATCAGAATCTAAAAAAATCAAAGGTAGATGCAATGGTTTTAATAGGTGGTGATGGAACCTTTACAGGAGGAGCTATGTTTAGTGAAGAATATGATATTCCTGTTGTTGGTGTACCAGGAACTATAGACAATGATATCTGTGGAACTCAATATACCATAGGTTACGATACAGCTTTAAATACCGTTGTAGATGCCATAGATAAAATAAGAGATACAGCTAGTTCGCATAATAGGTTGTTTTTTATAGAAGTAATGGGGCGTGATGCAGGTTTTATTGCTTTAAATAGTGGTGTAGGTGCAGGAGCAGAAGAAATATTAATACCAGAAGAAGACCAAAAGTTAGAAAAAGTCTTAGAGTCTCTTAAAAGAAGTAAACGTAGTGGTAAAACCTCTAGCATTGTAGTTGTGGCAGAAGGTGATAAAACAGGTGAAAATGTATTCGAATTGGCTAAGGCAGCTAAAGAGCAATTGCCTAGTTATAACCCAAGAGTAACAGTTTTAGGCCATTTACAAAGAGGAGGAACTCCAACTTGTTTTGATAGGGTTTTAGCTAGTAGGTTAGGAGTAAAATCAGTTGAGTTTTTGTTAGACGGACAAAGAGATATTATGGTAGGTTTAGAAAACAATCAAGTAGTTGCGACACCTATTTCAGATATTGTAAATAGTGAGCATGATATCAATAGAGAATTATTGAGGATTTCTGACATATTATCGATTTAATAAATTAAAAAAATCAGTGAAAATTAAAATATGATAAAAATAGGAATTAACGGATTCGGAAGGATCGGAAGGCTTGCTTTTAGAGCGGCAATGATGAAAGAAAATGTACAAGTTGTTGCAATAAACGATTTGTTAGAGGTAGATTATTTAGCTTATTTATTAAAATATGACTCTGTACATGGACGCTTTGATGGAACTATAGAAGTGAAAAATGATAAGTTAATTGTAAACGGTAATGAAATACGCATAACAGCAGAACGTAATCCTGCCAATATACAATGGAATCAGGTAGGAGCAGAATATGTTTTAGAATGCACAGGTTTTTTTACAACAATAGATAAAGCTAAAGCTCATTTAGAAGATAATGGAGTAAAGAGAGTATTGGTATCTGCTCCATCTAAAGATGCTCCTATGTTTGTAATGGGGGTGAATAATGAGACTATGAAACCTTCAGATACGGTTGTTTCTAATGCTTCTTGTACTACTAACTGTTTAGCTCCGTTGGTTAAAATTATTAATGATAATTTTGGTTTTGCAGAAGGTTTAATGACTACTGTTCATGCGGCTACTTCTACTCAAAAAACAGTAGACGGTCCTTCAAGTAAGTGGACTAGAGGTAGAGCTGCCATGAATAATATAATTCCAACTTCTACAGGAGCAGCTGTTGCAGTAACAAAAGTAATTCCAGAACTAAAAGGAAAACTAACCGGAATGGCCTTTAGAGTTCCAACGGCAGATGTTTCTGTGGTAGATTTAACAGTAAAAACAGAAAAGGCAACCTCATTAAAAGAAATTGAAAAAGCTATTGAAAAAGCAGCTAATGGAAGCTTGAAAGGAATTGTTGGTTTTGAAACAGATCCTGTGGTTTCTCAAGATTTTGTGAGCGATACCAGAACTTCAATTTTTGACAGTCAGGCATCTATGGAGTTAAATTCCAATTTTTTTAAACTAGTAGCTTGGTATGATAATGAGTTCGGTTACGCAAATAAATTAGTTGATTTAGCAGTGTATAGCGTGAGTTTGGATTAAAAAATATATAATGCAGAAGGAGTAAGTATGATACTAATAGCAGATAGTGGTTCAACCAAAACAGATTGGGTATTGTTAAATACACAAAAAGAAATAGTAACTAAAGTCAATACAAAGGGTTTAAATCCAACCGTGTTTTCTGAGTCAGATCTATATACTACAATTACCTCTGGAAAGGAAATTATGAAGTATGTTGACGATATTTCTTTTGTTTATGTCTATGCTGCTGGTTGTGGTACAGAAAGACCAAAGAAAAAGTTAATAGCACTATTAGATGAAATTTTTCCTAATGCCAATGTATTAGTAAAAGAAGATATTTATGCAGCAGCATATGCAGTTTCTAATGGTAAAGAAGGTATAGTATCTATTTTAGGAACAGGAAGTAACTGTTGTTATTTTGATGGAAAAACAGAAATAGTGAGTAAAGTTCCATCTTTAGGGTATATGCTTATGGATGATGCATCTGGAAACTATTTTGGACGAATTTTACTAAGAGATTATTTTTACAAGACAATGCCTAAAAAGCTTCACGATATGTTTCAGGAGGAATTTAATTTATTTCCTGATGATGTGAAGTTGAATTTATATGAAAAGCCTCATCCTAATGCTTTCTTAGCTAAACACGCTTCTTTTTTAGTAAAACATAAGAAAGAAGCGTATTGTGCTCAAATAATTAAAAGAGGTTTTGCTGATTTTATAGAAAATCAAATAACTCAATACGATAGAGTTTATGATTTGCCAATACACTTTATAGGTAGTATTTCATATTTACTTCAAGATGAACTAAAAACGGCGTTAAAGTCATTCAGACTCAACGCCGGTAATTTTATACAAAAACCAATAGAAGGTTTAGTAGAGTATCATAAAAAAGTAAGCTAGCTATTTAATAGCTACCATAGAAATTTCCACATTTACGTTTTTAGGTAAACAGGCAACTTCTACTGTTTCTCTAGCAGGAGCAGTTGCTTCATTAAAATATTCGCCATAAACAGCATTAATCTTACTAAAGTTGTTCATGTCTGATATGAATATTGATGTTTTAATAACATTTTCAAAATTCATATCTGCTGCTTGTAAAACAGCTTTCATATTGTCCATTACTTGTTTTGTTTCAACTTCTATAGTATCCATTACCAGTTCCATGGTTTCAGGATTTAAGGCAATTTGCCCCGATGTATATAAAGTGTTTTCGTTAACAAGTACTGCTTGATTATATGGTCCAATAGGAGCAGGAGCATTTGCTGTAGTAATAATTCTTTTTGTCATACTGGTTTTGGGTTTTAGATTTAATTAATAACCTTATCTCTTTCTCTACGTTTTTCCCATTTTATATCACTTAAAACAGAAGATTTAATACCTATAAAGAAAAACCATGATTTCTGTAGTCCGAAAGGAAACCACTGGAAATTCATTTTCCAACTTAATAGATCTCTTTCAAACCTTAAGTTGGTAGCAGTAATACCTTTTTGTTTAAAATCATATCCAGAACTAACTCCTACTTTCCATCGAGGTGATAGCTCAACATCTCCAGATGCCATAAGAGAGTTTCTAGATATTTCATTCTGTCTGGCAAAATTATTGTAGGCTGCAGAATAAGCTAAACGCAAACTCCAAGGAATTTTATAATTATATAGTTTAACATCTTTTTGTTCATCATCTTCATTATCGTCAAAACTAGATTTGCTTAAATCCCCATTTCTTTGTCCTAACAAGTCTTCTGTATTATTAAGGGTTGTAGATGTATTGGGATCTGAGTTTTTATTGTCACTTTTTTTGTCAAAATCTGAACTTGAAAACGAATAATTTAATGTGAAGTTAGCGTTAGTAAGTCTAAACAAACTTCCCCCGTTATCAATATTAAATTTATCTATACGAGTATTATTATTGTCTAGAGCATAAGGGTCTAAGCTCATACCAAAGTTAATGTTCATTTTATTTTTCATTAACTGGGTACCTCCAGAGATAGCTACTGGGCTAATTTGTAAAGAATCTCCAGCTAAGTTGTACGATGTAGAAATGTTTAGGTTGTTTAAGATACTTACTTTTCTGTATTTTATTTCTGTAGAATCTGTCTCTTTTTCTCTAACTTTTGCTTCAATAGAGTTGCCAATTCCTAAGCCAATAGAACTTGAATAAGTTTTACCAGGACTACCATAAATAGAATTTTCAAACGGACTATATTCTATTGTTTCAAAGCGTTGAGTACCATCAGCATCAGTAACTTCTTTTAAATATTGCTCATAATAAAAGTCAAAAGAAGGATTTACATTGTAGCTAATACTTGGTCTTACTACGTGTCTTATTGCTTTAATTTTTTTTCCGGAATCTTCTTTGTCAAAATTATACATACCGTATAGGGTGGTACCAACACTAGAAGAGAAATTATAAGTTCTATAACTAGCAAAGCCATTATCTACTTCAGTTACTTCTTTGTTTAGAGTGTTATCGTAAAATTTCCTAACTTTTTCAAAATTCCAAACTTCGTTATATGTTCCTCCGGCACTAACACTTAAATAATCAAATACTTTAAAGTTGGTATTAACAGGTATAGAGTGTCTAATTCCCATTTTGGCATCATCAAACATTTCTTTTTTAAAGAAGAATTCATCAGTAGTATTAATTCTATTCTGTCCAGTAAAAGAGTATTGAAAATTAATATTTTGAATGATTCCCTTTTTGCTGCCTGTTTTAGGTTCAAAAGGGTAAATACGGTTAATACTACCTTGAACATTAGGTAGGCTCATATTAATCTGTTCTGTATTGGTGTTTTGTGAGTGCGTTGCCGTAGCAGAAAAATTTGCTCCTAAACTTCCTGGAAAAGATTTGTTATAAGAAATAGACGAACTTAAAGTATTGGTTAGATTATTACCAATATTGAATTGATTAATAGAGTTGTTGTAATAATTACTAGACCCTAAGTTTACAGAGGCAGAAAAACGAGAATTAGGGTTTGCTTTGGCATCTTGACTATGAGACCAGCGAATATTATAAATTGTAGATTTGCTATAATCAGGAAACCCCCTTTCGCTATTAATCAAGTTTTCATATCTAAAACTAAACTGACCGTTAAACTTATAGTTAACCTTATAGTTAGAACTCAAATTATACCCATAACTACCATTGGTGTAATAATCTCCTAATAAAGTTAAATCAAAATAGTCGTTTATAGCAAAATAGTAACCTCCGTTTTGAAGAAAATACCCTCTGTTGCTATTCTCTCCAAAAGTAGGGACTATAAAACCTGAAGCTCGATCTTCTGTTAATGGAAAATAGGCAAAAGGTATACCTATAGGGGTAGGTATTTGATAAATATACATATTAGCAAACCCGCTTACGATTTTCTTTTTAGGAACAAATTTCCCTTTTCTTATTCGTATGTGATATTCGGGGTCATCTAAATCCTTAGAGGTAGTGAGCCATGCCTCTTTAATAAAAATGGTAGAATCGTTTACTTTTTTAGTAATTGCAGCTTTAACATTCATACCGTTTTGCTCAGTACGTGAGTTAAAAACTAATGCTTTTTGAGTGTTAAAGTTATAGCGAATAGAGTCAGGTTCTACTTCGCTATCACCTTGTTTAAAAATAGGACGCTGTATATAACCTGTAGAATCTTTAATACCAAAAGCATATACCTCACTTTTAGCATAATTTATGATGATTTTACCTGCTTTAATATTCATGTCTTCGTAGCTAATTTCAGCATTGTTGTATAAATACATTTGCTTTTCTCTACGGTTAATTTTGATATAATCTGTTGCTTTATAATTTACAACATCAGTAAGAGTTTCTTTTACTTTAATAGAATCTTTAGGGCGAATGGTGTCTACTTCTTTGGTGTTAAGCTGATCAAATTCTGTAGACTTAGGCATTTTAGTAACTTCTTTTTCAATAGCTGTGTCGTCTCCCTTTATAGGTATACCTGACTTTGGTATATCTTGCCCGAATGCAGTATTGTTAATAAACAAGGTTAAAAATGTTACTAAAAGTATATGTAAGCTTTTTGTCTGCAAGTCTATATCTACTATTTTTGTAAAAGTATGGCTTAGTTTTTGGAGTGTCAAACATACAAATATATTTTTGGCTAGTTTTTATTTTTTAGAAAATTTTAGGTTCAGTTTATGAAAGAATTAAGGAAAGACTCTTTTTGGGTTGTAATATTGTTTTTAGTTGTATTTTTTGAAGGTTTTACGCCTGTATTTGCTCAACAAAAACACAATAAAGCATTTACAATAATGATTGACCCTGGTCATGGAGGAAAAGATACAGGTACACCAGGTACTGGAAGGTACAAAACTGGTGAAAAAGATATAGCCCTAGATGTGTCGTTAGCTTTAGGGAAAAAACTAAAAGCAGAACTTTCTAATGTTAACGTGGTATATACAAGAACTACAGATGTTTATCCTACTTTACAGGGAAGGGCGGCAAAAACAAATAAAGCAGATGCAGATTTATTTATATCAATACATTGCAATGCTCAACCGTTAAAAAATAAAAAATTGGGAGGACCTGCTAATGGTTCAGAAACATTTGTTTTAGGATTACATAAAAACGAAGCCAATTTAGAGGTTGCAAAAAGAGAGAACTCGGTAATTTTTTTAGAAGAAAATTATGAAGAGAACTATGAGGGGTTTGATCCAAATTCTCCTGAATCGTTAATAGCCCTAACCTTAATGCAAGAAGAATATTTAGAGCAAAGTATAGAAATAGCTTCTTATATAGAAAATGAGTTTGTTGTTACAGCAAAAAGAAAGAGTAGAGGAGTTAAGCAAGCTGGATTTTGGGTGTTGTCTAAAACTTACATGCCTAGTGTATTGGTAGAATTAGGCTTTTTAACGCATTTAAAAGAAGAAAAATTTTTGAATTCAAAAAAAGGAAAAGATGTAATGACTTTAGCACTTTTTAAGGCTATTAAGAAATATGTAGCTAAAAGAGTTAATGTAGAAAAAACGCAAAAAAGTACTGGTTCAGTTACTTCAGATAGCAAAGACAAAGGCTTGGTGTTTAAAGTTCAATTAGCTGCTAGTTCTAGAGAATTGGCTTTAAAACCGTATAATTTTAATGGTTTAGATGAATTGTCTAAAGAGAAAACTGGAAAAATTTACCGCTATTTTACAGGAGCAACCAGTAGTTATTCTAAAATTAAAGAAGTGCTTAAGCAGGCCAAAAATAAAAAATACAAAGACGCATATATAGTAGCTTATAAAAACGGAAAGAAAATTTCTCTTAGCGAAGCGATTAAATAATTACCTTTTTATTAACAATTTTATGTGCAATATCTTGCGCTAAAATAGATTGCTTCTAAGGAAAATATTAGTAATTTTGTTTGCGAACTAATATTCAGACATTTTGAAACTATCTAGAGAAATAAAAACAGCCATATTAATGCTGGCTGCTATCTTTTTGTTCATCTTCGGTTTTAGTTATTTAAAAGGGAAAAACCTATTTGGTAACGAACAACTATACTACACAACTTTTGAATACAATGCTTTAGCAAAAGGAGCTATTGTAACTTTAAAGGGAAATCCAATAGGAAAAGTTGAACAAATAAAATACGATTTCGAGAAAAACAAAACAGTTGTCGCTTTTAGTGTTTCAGAATCGTTTCAATTTTCTAAGAATAGTTTAGTTAAAATGTATGAAACTGGATTAATGTCTGGTAACGGATTGGCAATTATTCCAGCCAAAGAAGGAGAAAGAGCTGTGCCAGGAGATTTTTTAAAATCTCAGATTCAGAAGGGATTGGTAACATCTTTAAAAGAAAATTTTTCAGGTTTAAGTACTGGTTTAGATGTAACATTAAAATCAGCAGATACTTTATTGCACAACTTAAATGCTTTAGTAGAAGACGATTCTGAAAAAGGTTTGAAGAATGCAATTGCTGAATTGAATAAGACCATGAAGTCTTTTAAAAACTTATCATATAGTTTAAATGGTGTTTTAACTATGGAAGAAAGTAAACTGAATAAAATGATAATTAGTTTTACTAATACTGGAGAAAAGTTCGGTAAACTAGTAGACTCATTAGAACAGGCAAATTTAGGAGCTACCGTTGCTAATCTAGATAAAACTCTTACTAATTTAAACAGGGTTCTTGAAGGAATTAATGCTGGAGAAGGAACCATGGGTAAATTAATGAAGGATGAAAAATTATATAATAATTTTGAAGCCGCTTCTAAAGAGTTAGAAGAATTGTTGAGAGACATTAAGCTTCACCCTAAAAGATATTTTAGAATTTTATCTAAAAAAGAAATTCCTTACGAACAAGAGAAGAACTAAAAACTAACAACTCAATTTATGCAATACATAGACAATATTCTATTTGTAGCTGTTTTAACAGCTGGAATCTGGTTTTTTGCAAAAAACATTAAAAAGTTAATACGTAACATTAAGTTAGGTAAATCTATAGATAGGACCGATAATAAATCGGAACGATGGAAAAACATGGCTAAAATAGCCTTGGGTCAGGGTAAAATGACTCGCCGTCCCGTTTCTGGTATTCTACACATTATAGTTTACGCAGGTTTCTTAATTATTAACATTGAAGTATTAGAAATTATTATTGACGGAATCTTTGGTACTCATAGAGCCTTTTCAGGAATGGGGGCTTTCTACGGTTTCTTAATAGGAACTTTTGAGATATTAGCATTTTTAGTTTTTGTATCGGTAATTATATTCTGGATAAGAAGAAATGTTATAAAAATTAAGCGTTTCCTAAGTGAAGAAATGAAAGGTTGGCCAAAGTCTGATGGTAACTGGATTCTTTATTTTGAAATGATTTTAATGTCGTTGTTTTTAATAATGAATGCAACAGATGTTCCATTTCAAGAAATGAATAACGGTAATATAATTAGTCAGTACTTAGCTCCAATCTTCTCTGGCTTAGGAGAAACAACGCTACATGTAGTAGAAAGAGGAGCATGGTGGTTGCACATAGTTGGTATTTTAATTTTCTTAAACTATTTATACTACTCTAAACACTTACATATTTTATTAGCTTTCCCTAATACATTCTTTGCTAACTTAAAGCCAAAAGGAGCTTTTAAAAACGATGAAAATGTAACTAAAGAAGTAATGATGATGATGGATCCTTCGGCAGATCCTTATGCTATGCCAGAAGAAGGAGCAGAAGAAGAGGTTTCTACGTTTGGAGCTAAAGATGTAACAGATTTATCTTGGGTAAATTTATTAAATGCTTACACCTGTACAGAGTGCGGTAGATGTACTAGTAACTGTCCGGCTAATCTAACAGGGAAAAAATTATCTCCTCGTAAAATCATGATGGATACTCGTGATAGAATAGAAGAAGTTGGTAAAAATATAGATGCCAACGGAGGAGAGTTTATAGATGATGGTAAAAACTTATTCGATTGGATATCTAAAGAAGAAATTTGGGCTTGTACTAGCTGTAACGCTTGTGTAGAAACGTGTCCGGTTAACATAGATCCGTTAGAAATTATAATGGATATGCGTCGTTATTTAGTAATGGAAGAAAGTGCTGCTCCTGCTGAATTAAACAATATGATGCAGAATGTAGAAAATAACGGTGCTCCTTGGCCTTATAACCAAATGGACAGGTTGAATTGGGTGAACGAATAGTATTTCTACAAATTAAATTATTAAAAAATTACTCTCACGAAGAGTTAAAAATATAAAATTATGAGTGAAGCATTAAATGTACCAGTAATGGCAGATTTATTTGCAGAAGGTAAAGAGCCAGATGTGTTATTCTGGGTTGGATCTGCAGGTAGTTTTGATGATAGAGCTAAGAAAATTACCAGAGCTTTTGTTAAGTTGCTAAATAAGGCTGATGTTAATTTTGCTGTATTAGGAACAGAAGAAAGTTCTAGTGGCGATGCAGCAAAAAGAGCAGGGAATGAATTTTTGTTCCAAATGCAAGCGGTAACTAACATTGAAATAATGAATGCTTACAATGTTAAAAAGATTGTAACAGCTTGCCCTCATTCATATAATACTTTAAAAAACGAATATCCTAGTTTAGGAGGAAAATACGAAGTTTTACACCACACAGAATTTATTAAGCAATTAGTAGATGCTGGGAAACTAAATATTGAAGGAGGAAAGTTTAAAGGTAAGAGAGTTACTTTCCATGATCCTTGTTATTTAGGTAGAGCTAATGATGTTTATGAAGCACCTAGAGACTTAATTAAAAGTTTAGATGTGGCGTTGACAGAAATGAAGCGAAGTCGTCGCGATTCTTTATGCTGTGGAGCTGGAGGTGCGCAGATGTTTAAAGAACCAGAAAATGGTCATAAAGATGTTAACGTATTGCGTACTGAAGATGCTTTAGAGACTAATCCGGAAATTATAGCTACTGGTTGTCCTTTTTGTAATACCATGATGACAGATGGTGTTAAGGCTAAAGAAAAAGAAGGACAAATAGAAGTGTTGGATATAGCAGAGTTGTTGGCTAATAATTAAATTTTTATAAAGAAAGTAATAATAATGAAAAATAATATAGCACTAATTTTTATTGGTTTGGTTTTTAGTTTTACTCTGTCGTTTGGGCAAAATAAAGCTAAAGATGAAGCGTATAATTTGATAGCAAATGATGTTTGTAAAATGATTAAAAAAGAAGATTTTTCTTCAATGTCATTAAAGCAAAAGGAAGTTAAATTAGGACTTTTTATGATTCAATCTTATGGCAAGCATAAGAAAACTAATAAATATCTTAAAAACACAAAATTTGACGACATGTCATTGCTAGGAGAGGAGATTGGTGTTAAAATGGCTGAAATTTGTGGTGTTGAGTTTGTATCTTTGTTTAGTGGAGATGAACTTGAGAATCTAGTTGATGAAGATGTAGTAGATTCAACTGATAAAACGAGTGATGAAGTGATTACTTTTGAAGCTATTTTTATATCGGTTCACAATGATGCGGTTTCTTATATTAAGGTGTTAGATGATTTTAATAAAGAGCATAACATATTAATATTGAATGATTTTGAAGGAGGTAAACTACTTAAAAAGGAAAATATTAAAAAGAAATTTAAAGTTTCTTATGAAGAATATTCTCTTTATGATTTAAGTGAACAAGGATATACTAATAAAAAAGTTTTAAAGTCAATTGAATTATAGACAATCAATAATTAGTGGCTTGGTACAAGGAATTGTATTTGCTATTGTAATGGCATTGTTTGATATGTGGAAATCTCAGCCATTCTCAATATTGAAATTTGTCATTCATGCTTTTATTTTTGGCCTCATAATGATAATAAGTCATATTTATAAGCAAAAGAAAGCTAATAAGAAATAAAATTTTTATGTACGTCCCATTTTCAGAATTACCAGATCATTCAAGAGTTTGGATTTACCAATCTAACAGACGTTTTACAGAACAGGAGCTTAAGGAAATTTCAGCTAAAATACAAGAGTTTTTAGAAAACTGGGCTGCTCATGGAACTGGTTTGCAAGCTAGTTTTGAAATTAAATATGAGCGATTTATTATACTAGCAGTCAATCAAGATACTCAAACAGCAACAGGTTGCTCTATAGATTCATCAGTACAATTTATTCAGCAATTAGAAAAAGAGTTTGAAGTAGAATTGCTAGATAAGATGAATGTAGCTTTTAAACAAGGAGATTTTGTAAACTTTAAGCCTTTAACAGAGTTTAAAAAAATAGCTAAATCAGGTGCAGTAGGTAAAAAAACTATCGTATTTAATAACTTGGTTACTAACATAGCCGAATATAAAGAAGGTTGGGAAATTCCGGCACAAGATTCTTGGCACGGGCGTTTTTTTAAATAAGCACTTGTTTATACAACATTATTGTATTGATTCACAACACATCAATATGTTTTTACCACTATTAAAGAGGGTTTTACATCTGTTATTTGGTTGGTTATCTGTTGTTTAACGATTATTTAAACAGTCTAACGGAAAAATATAGCTAACAATAGAACTTATTTTTATATTTGATTAGAGCAACAATTAAACCCAATTGCGATGAAAAAAGATAGTTTTACTCTCGTTTTGTTGCCTCAAAAAAAATTACTTCACATTGACATCCCTGTCAATTTCATAAATCAAAAATTACATTTTTATAATGTAACTCATGATGATTTGCTATTTTACCAGATACTTCAATTTTATCTGATTAAGCTAAAACGCTTCATGTTTTTTCAGTTTTCATTCTATTTTTAAAATGGTCTATTAATTCATAGGCAGATTTGCTATTTGTATTGATTAAAAAATAACAAGTAACCTATATATGGTTAAGTCTTGAAGAGGCTCTGTATGTCTAATTCAAAGTATAACCTATTCAATCTCTAAATTTATAAAAAATGAAAAAATTATTATACATATTAATATTGTCACCTTACTTTATTTTTTCTCAAGTAGGTATTAATACAACAACTCCACAAGAAACGTTACATGTAGAAGGTACTTTATGTGTAACAAATACAACAACTAAAACTCCCAATAAATTAGCGGGTTTAGATGCAAACGGTACATTAACTGATGTTGTCGTGGGTAGCAATTTACAATTAACAGGTAATGTGTTAAGTGCTACTGGAGGAGGTGGAGGTAGTTCTGCTGTATATTTGGTTACCACTATTAATGTGCCAGATGGCCCTCCTGGAGAAGAGCTACATAACTTTGATATTAATTTGTCTGGAGCAAACTCAGATAAAGTGGTTTTTAGGTTAGTTGGTAGAACAGCAAATTATAAAATTACAGGAATTAGTGGTGGTACTGATGGTAGACATATAGTATTATTTAATGTTAGTACTTCAAACTTAACTTTAAATGCAGAAGACACAGATTCATTGGCTCAAAATAGATTGATAACTTTGGCTAATAATGTAGCAACCTCTGGTCAAGGTACAGCAGAATTGGTTTATGATGGAGCTTTACAAAGATGGATTTTAATAGGGTTTAGAGATTAATAAAGTTTTTCATAAATATATTCAAAAGCTCTTGTTAAAGAGCTTTTTTTTTGCTGTTAAAAGAACTATCTTTCCTAAAAAAAGCAAGACCAGTCTTAAAGCAGTTTGGTATGGTTTTTTCATAGATTTTAAGAAAAGAGATAGAATGATTTATAGAATAGTTTTTTTATTACTGATAATCAGTCAGTTTGTAGTTTCACAAGAAAAGCATCCTTTACAAACAAAAGATAGTTTAGCTCAAATTCAATGGGTTAATGATACTTATAATGCAATGACTTTAGAAGAAAAAATTGGTCAGTTATTCATTGCTGATGTTTGGTCTGCTAAAGAAAAAGCTCATACAGATAAAATAAAAGAACTAATCAAAAAGTATCATATTGGTGGGGTTATGTTTTCTAAAGGAGGACCGTATCGTCAGGCAAAACTAACAAATGAGTACCAAGCTTTATCTAAAACAAAACTGTTAATTACTCAAGATGCAGAATGGGGATTAAGTATGCGTTTAGATTCTACCTATGCCTTTCCTTGGAATATGACATTAGGGGCAATAAAAGATAATCAACTAATTAAAGAAGTTGGTAAACAAATTGGGGAACATTGTAAGAGAGTTGGAGTACATATGAACTTTGCTCCAGATATTGATATCAATACTAATCCGTTAAATCCAATTATTGGAAATCGTTCTTTTGGAGAAGATAAAGATAATGTAGCAGCTAAAGGAGTTGCTTTTATGAAAGGAATGGACGAGGCAAATGTTTTGGGGTCTGCTAAACACTTTCCTGGGCATGGAGATACCTCACAAGATTCGCACAAAACATTGCCTACTATAGATTTTGATGCAGAAAGAATCGAAAATGTAGAGTTGTATCCTTTTAAAAAATTAATTGAAAACGGCGTAGCAAGTATTATGGTTGCTCACTTAAATATACCAAGTTTGGGTACTAAAACGGGTAAACCTTCTTCTTTATCAAAAAAAATAGTAACAGATTTATTAAAAGACAAATTGGGATATAAAGGTTTAATTTTTACAGATGCGCTTAATATGAAGGGGGCGTCTAATTATAAAGAACCAGGAGAGGTAGATTTAGCAGCATTTATGGCTGGTAACGATATCTTGTTAATATCTAAAGATATACCAAAAGCTGTAGCAAAAATTAAAAAGGCTTATGAAAAGAAAAATATTTCTGAAGATCGTTTAGCTCATTCGGTAAAAAAAATATTGATGGCTAAGTACAAAGTAGGACTAAATAATCATCAACCCGTTGAACTGGCTAATATTCATTCAGATTTATTAGATAAGAGTAATGATTTACTTTACAGTAAGTTAATAGATAATGCTATAACGGTAGTTAAAAATAAAGAAGAAATTTTACCGGTTGGCGATTTAACCACCACGAATATAGCTTATGTAAAAATGGGAGAGTCAGATAATTCGGCTTTCATATCTCGATTAAATAAATATGCAAAAGTAACCGAAGTAAAAGCTAGTCATTTAGATGATTTAATTAAAAAGCTTTCTAAGTTTAATTTAGTTATTGTAGGTGTACATAAATCTAATGTCAATCCATGGAAGTCGTATAAGCTTAAAGACAAAGAAGTTACTTGGTTGTACGAAATAGCCAGAACAAATAAAGTTATTTTAGATGTGTTTACAAGGCCTTATGCATTACTAGATTTAAAGACTACTAACAATTTTGAATCGATTGTACTTTCATATCAAAATAGTAAAATAGCTCAGGAAAAATCTGCCGATGCTATATTCGGATCTATAGCGGTAAAAGGAAAGTTACCAGTAAGTGCCAATACCGATTTTCCAGTTAACACTTCAGTGAAAATTGAAAAGACAAATCGATTGGGGTTCAATCAACCCGAAAACCATTCGTTTGATGTTTCTAAGTTAGAAAAAATAGATTCAATAGTGAATTATGCTATATCAGAAAAAATGACACCAGGAGTTCAATTAGTAATAGCTAAAGGAGGTGATATAATTTATAATAAAAACTATGGATATCAAACTTATGCTAAAAAGCAAAGGGTTACAGATGAAACATTGTATGATGTAGCTTCGTTAACAAAAATAGTTTCCACATTACCATTATTAATGGAAATGGAAGAACAAGGTATTGTTGATTTGAATGATAAACTAGGAGAGTTATTACCTGAATTGTCAGATTCAAATAAAAAACAGATAACCATTAAGCAAATGTTATCTCATTATGCTCGTTTAAAAGCTTGGATTCCTTTTTACTTAAAGACTTTAGATAGTGTTCATCAAAAACCAATGAAAGAGTATTATAGAAAGGTTAAATCTGATAGTTTTCCATATCAGGTAGCTAAAAATTTATATATCAGTAAGTACTATAAGCAAGATTCTATTTTTAATAGAATTAAAGAAACAGATTTATATAGAAAATGGAGATATAAATACAGCGATTTGCCTTATTATATACTTAAGAAATATATAGAGAATCATTATCAAACAGGGTTAGATGAATTGATTCAAAACAGATTTTATAGGCCTATGGGGTTAACAGCCACGTATAACCCTTTAAAAAAGTATCCTGTTGATATAGTGGCTCCAACAGAAGAAGATCAGTATTTTAGATATCAGCAAATTAAAGGTTATGTGCATGACATGGGGGCAGCTATGCAAGACGGTGTTGGTGGACATGCAGGTGTGTTTGCAACCGCTACAGATATAGCCAAAATTATGCAAATGTATATTCAAGGAGGCAGCTATGCTGGTAAGCAATATTTAAAACCTTCGACTATTAACAAGTTTAACAAAACGTATTACGAGTATAAAAAAGTAAGGAGAGGAGTTGGTTTTGATAAGCCTCAGTTAGGAGAAGTAGGTCCTACTTGCGACTGTGTGCCTATGGTTAGTTTTGGGCATTCAGGATTTACCGGTACTTTTGCTTGGGCAGATCCTGAAAATGAGTTGGTATATGTATTTTTATCTAATAGAACCTATCCAGATGCAGCTAATTTTAAATTGGTAAAGGAAGATATAAGATCAGAAATTCAGCGTGTAATTTATGAGGCTATTGGCTATGTTAAGCCAGAGCATTCTGCAGTAGGGAGTAATAGTAAGTAATTATTTTTACTTAATTATAATAATTTTTATAATCATTTAAATTAAAATATGAGAATTGCAATTGTTTGTTATCCAACTTTTGGAGGTAGTGGTGTAGTAGCTACTGAATTAGGTATAGCCTTGTCTAAAAGAGGTCATGAGGTGCATTTTATTACCTACAAACAACCAGTGAGATTAGATTTATTAGAAAATAATATTCAGTTTCATGAAGTAAATGTTCCAGAATATCCTTTATTTCATTATCAACCGTATGAACTGGCATTGTCTAGCAAATTGGTAGATATGGTTAAATTGCATGATATAGAATTGTTACATGTACATTATGCAATACCTCATGCTTATGCAGCATATATGGCCAAAAAAATGTTGCAAGCAGATGGAATTAATATACCTATTGTTACCACGTTGCACGGTACAGATATTACTTTAGTTGGTAGCCATCCATTTTATAAGCCCGCTGTAGCCTTTAGTATCAATAAGTCTGATGCGGTAACTTCTGTTTCTGAAAGTTTAAAAAATGATACACTCAGACTCTTTAAAATAACTAATGATATAGAAGTAGTGCCTAATTTTATAGATTTAGTAAAGTATAAAGAGGCTTCTAAAGCAGAATGTAAAAGACATTTGTTAGCCGCACCCGAAGAGCGAATTATTACTCATGTAAGTAATTTTAGAAAAGTAAAAAGAATTGACGATGTAGTTAAGTTATTTCATTTAATTCAAGAGAAAGTTCCGTCAAAATTAATTATGGTTGGAGATGGTCCTGAAAGAGAACCTGCAGAAGAATTAACTGCTAAACTTGGTATTGCTGATAAAGTAGTGTTTTTAGGAAAAAGTAATGAGGTAGACAAAATACTTTGTTTTTCAGATTTGTTTTTATTACCATCCGAAACAGAAAGTTTTGGTTTAGCGGCTTTAGAAGCTATGGCATCTGGTGTTCCAGTAATATCTAGTAATACAGGTGGGATTCCAGAAGTAAATAAAGATGGCTTATCTGGTTACCTAGCTAATGTTGGAGATGTAGAAACCATGGCTGTTAAAGCAATTGAAATATTACATAAAGACAGTATATTAAATAAGTTTAAGAAAAATGCCAAAGAAATTGCAGCTCAGTTTGAGTTAAATTCTGTGGTTAGTAAATATGAAGAATTGTATAACAAGGCATTAAATAAGTTAAGTAATGAAGTTGTGTAGTATAATAGTATTGTTGTTTATAGGATGCAGTTCTCAAAAGAAAATTGTGGCCGATAAAGTAACTAAGAGTGGTGCAAGTGAAATTGTTTTCGAGCAGTTAGTACAGTCTTCTGTTGGTGGTTATGAGCACCCGCAGATTAAGGTTTTTAAGGAGCAAAAGGCTTTAGAGGAGACATTCGGCTATATAAATAGCTTTAGAAAACCTGGTTTTCCAATACCTAGTAAAATAGATTTTTCTAAAGAAACTGTTGTAGCTGTTTTTATGGGACAAAAAAATACAGGAGGTTATGCTGTATCTGTACAGGAAGTTATAGAGTTAGACGGAAAAGTAAAAGTGTTTATTGAAGAAAAATCTCCAGGAAAAAAAGATATGGTTACTATGGCAATAACTCAGCCATTTTGTGTTGTTAAAATTAACACTAGTAAAGAGATCATTTTTGAAAAAAGAGTTGTTAAATAGAAAAGCCATAAATAAAAAAATATTTTAAGCTATACTCTAAAATTTATACCTCATTCCAAAACCAAAACCAAAATTTAAGCCATCATTATTATTGTTGTTAAAGTGAAATTCTGGTCTAGTATCTAATGATAATAAAATTGGGAAGTCAGGAAAATGATATTCTATACCAATATTACCTGCTGCATAAAAGAAAGTTCCATTAGTTGTTACGCTATTTCCACTGGCATCTTTATATTTAGTTTTCCAGCTACCTAGTCCACCTCCAGCTCCAGCATACCAGTTAAAGTCGCCATCTAAAAGCCATATCCATTGATATAAACCTGTAACTTTAAAAGCATTGGTGTTGTGGTCGTTTTCCCAACCTAAATTAGCCTCTAATCTATTGATGTCGCCCAAAGCTCTTTGGTAGGTAATTTCGGCTCCAAATCCATTGTTGTTTCCAAACCGTAAGCCTATAGCATTATCAGATATTTCTTGAGCATTAGATAAAAACGTGAATAATAAAAAGAATAATAGAACAATTGGTTTTTTCATGTATTAATAGTGTCTTATTAGTTTGTAATAGTAGTAACATTAAATATACAGAATTATTGTTATATGTGTTGATTTTAAATTTTAGGTAGTCTACTCTTGTCTTAATTGCAATTCGTTTATTAGAGAAAGTAATCAAATTGATTTTTTGAAGGGCTTTTTTAGATTATAATAGTTTTTTAATTCATTTTTAGATCTGGTTTTGAGTAAATATAATTTATAATGACTTATTTTATGGTTAATTTGGTTTTTAATGTGATTTATTATAGTTGTTTTAATTATTTTTGTATTAAAATTTAATTGATTATGTTATCAGATAATGTTATAGAGCAGTTTAACGATACAAAAACAGATTTTGTATCTTCAGAATACATACGTAGTCGTTTTTCTACTGTTATGTCTGGCATGTATAAAAACGAAGTACCTCTTTATGGAGAACTCCTTGATTTAGTTAACGATGTAAATGATAAAGTTCTTTCCGAATCTGAAGAAATTAAAGAGCAATTAGTTAGCACTGGAGAAAATACGAGGCTTAATATGGAGCGTCATGGTGCCATTCGTTTAGGAAAACCCTACGAATTGTATACTATGAGAAGGCTTTTTAAAGTTATGGGTATGTTTCCTGTTGGTTATTACGATCTTGCTACTGCAGGTGTACCTGTTCATGCTACAGCATTTAGAGCTATAGAAAATACAACCCTTAATCAAGCACCTTTTAGAGTTTTTACTTCATTATTACGTTTGGATTTAATTGATGATGAAAAGCTTCGTGATAGTATTGAAAGTATTTTAGACAATCGTCAAATTTTTACTCAAAAAGCTTTAGAGTTAATCGATAAATATGAAAGTGAAGGAGGATTAAATAAAGAAGATGCAGAAATATTTGTTCAAGAAGCATTAGAAACCTTTAGGTGGCATGATACTGCTACTGTAGATTATGAAATGTACGAAGCTTTATTGGGGCAGCACAGATTAATTGCCGATGTAGTTGCTTTTAAAGGACCACACATTAATCATTTAACACCAAGAACTTTAGATATTGATGAAGTTCAAACAAATATGGAGGCGCGTAATATCCCTCCTAAAGATAATATTGAGGGGCCACCTCCAAGAAAATGTCCAATTTTATTACGTCAAACAAGTTTTAAAGCCTTAACAGAAAAAGTGACTTTTAAAAACGATAGTGGAAATAGTAAAAAAGGAAATCATAAAGCTCGATTTGGCGAGATAGAACAACGTGGGGCAGCAGTTACTCAAAAAGGATTAGATTTGTATAATGAGTTGTTAGGAAAAACCCGTAAAGCAATAGGTGGTTCGCCAACTGCAGAAAATGCTTCAGAGTACAATCAATTATTAAAAGAAAATTTTAAAGATTTCCCTGATACTTATGAAGAGTTACAGTCTAAAGGCTTAGCTTATTTTCATTATTTTACAACAGAGAAAGCAAAGACAATTTCAAAAAGTAAAACGTATACAAAATCAGACATAAACCAATTGTTAAAAGATGGTTATTTAACTATAGAACCAATGGTTTATGAAGACTTTTTACCAGTAAGTGCTGCAGGTATATTTGCTTCGAATTTAGGAACAGAAGATGCAAAACGAGAGTATGAAGGTACCTCTAACCAGTCATTATTTGAAAAAGATTTAGGCGAGCCAGTTTATAAGTTAATGAGCTGGTATGAAGATAAACAAGAAGAAACTATTCAAAAATGTTTGGCAGAAATTAATAATTAATCAGTTGTTTCTTTAAAAGAATAATTGTTAGTTCGAGTAAGTTTTATCTAAATAATTAGTAAAATTACTCGAACTAATGTTATTAGCTATCTTAGTTTTATTCTGTAAATAAAGTTATCTTTTTTATATTGTTTCTATTTTAATACTAACATAACACTATTATTCTTTTGAAAAATCAATTTGACTATATAGATCAACAAATACTATTAAAATTACGTTCAGATGCAAGAAAGGCTTATTCGCAAATCGCCGAAGAGCTTAAGGTGTCAAATTCGCTTATTCACCAAAGAGTAAAAAAACTTACCGAAACAGGGGTAATTAAAAAAGCAGACTTAATTTTAGATGAGAAAAAACTAGGTTATAACACCAAGGCGTATGTAGGTATTCGACTTAAAGAAGCTCGATTTGCAACAAAAGTAGTAGAAAAGTTACGAGAAATAAAAGAAGTGACAGAATGTAATTATGTGTCTGGTAAATACGCTATTTTTGCGCTAGTTTATGCAAAAGATAACGACCATTTAAGAAGTGTTTTGTACGATCAAATACATGAGGTAGATGGTGTTGGAGGAACAGACTCGTTTATATGTTTCACTACTAATTTTGATAGGTCTGTGCCTGTAGTAATTTCGTAAAAATGAAAGACAAATTAGTTCAATTAGAACAAAAAATAGAAGGAGAGTTAAAATTTAATAACTTATACAGAGCAATGTATGCAACAGATGCTTCTGTGTATAGAAAATTGCCTTTAGGGGTAGCTTTTCCTAAAACGGTAAATGACATCAAATTGTTAATTCAGTTTGCTAGAGAAAATAAAACATCATTAATTCCTAGAACAGCAGGTACTTCTTTAGCAGGTCAGTGTGTTGGTGAGGGTTTGGTGGTAGATGTATCTAGACATTTCACAAAAATAGTATCTGTAGATAAAGTTAAGAAACAAGTAACTGTTCAACCGGGTGTTATTCGTGATGAATTAAATGAGTATTTAAAACCGTTTGGTTTGTTTTTTGGACCAAATACATCAACTTCTAACAGGTGTATGATAGGAGGTATGGTAGGTAATAATTCCTCTGGTACTACATCAATTCAATATGGAGTTACAAGAGATAAAATTGTTTCAATGAAAACAATATTGTCTGACGCTAGTGAAGTTGAGTTTAAAGAACTAGATAGAACAGAATTCGAAAAGAAGTTACAGCTTACTACTTTTGAAGGAAAAATTTATCAAAAAATTCACAATGAGCTTTCTAATGTAGAAAATCAAAATAGAATTGAAAAAGAATTTCCTAAACCATCTATACACAGAAGAAATACTGGTTATGCTGTAGACGAACTATTGTGGTCTAATATTTATAATAAACGAGATCGAAATATAAACTTTTGCGATTTATTATCCGGTAGTGAAGGTACTTTAGCTTTTACTACAGAAATAACTTTGCAGTTAGACGAGTTACCACCTAGTCAGGCTGTTATGGTAGCATCACATTATAAAACTATAGACGATTGTTTAAATGATGTAGAAAACACCATGAAGCATAATTTGTACACTTGTGAAATGATGGATAAGGTCATTTTAGATTGTACAAAGAACAATACTACTCAAGCTAAAAATAGATTTTTTATTGAAGGTGATCCTGCAGCAATATTAATGTTGGAAATCAAGGCTGATACAATAGAATTAGCAAAAGAAAAAGCCAAAGAGTTAATTAAAGACTTAGAAAATATAGGGTTGAGCTATGCTAATCCTATTTTAGTGGGTAATGAAATCAAACAAGCTTTAGAATTGCGTAAAGCAGGTTTAGGTTTATTGGGTAATATGGTAGGAGATAGAAAAGCGGTAGCTTGTATAGAAGATACAGCTGTTGCTTTGCCAGATTTAGCCAATTTTATAGCCGAGTTTACTTTGTTAATGGATAAGTATAAGCAACAAGCTGTTTATTATGCACATGCGGGAGCTGGAGAAATTCACTTACGACCAATACTCAATTTAAAAAACAAGTATGATGTAGGTTTGTTTAGACAAATAACTACAGATGTAGCTCATTTAACTAAAAAATATCAGGGTTCTTTTAGTGGTGAACATGGTGATGGAATTGTAAGAGCTGAATTTTTACCAATTATGATTGGTAAAGAAAACTATGAGTTGTGTAGAAGAATAAAATATTTATTCGATCCAGAAGAGATATTTAACCCCAACAAAATAGTAGATGCTCCAAAAATGGATGAATCTTTGCGTTATGAGATTGATAGAAAAGAACCAGAGATAGATACTTTAATGGATTTTTCAGATTCCGAAGGCTATTTGCGTTTAGCTGAAAAATGTAATGGATCTGGCGATTGTAGAAAAGGGGTTTCGGCTGGAGGTGCTATGTGTCCGAGTTATCGAGCAACTAAAGATGAAAAAGATGTTACTCGGTCTAGAGCAAATACCTTAAGGGAATTTTTAACCAACCCAAGAAATGCAAATCGTTTTGATTCTAAAGAAATAAAAGAATCATTAGATCTGTGTTTAAGTTGTAAAGCATGCGCTAGTGAATGTCCTAGTAATGTTGATATAGCTGTTTTAAAATCAGAGTTTTTATATCAATACCAAAAACAAAATGGTTTTAGCTTACGATCTAAGCTATTTGCGTATAATACTAAAATGAATAAATTGGCCTCTAAGATGCCAGCTATTAGTAATTTTGTGTTTTCTAACTCATTAACCTCGGGGCTGCTGAAAAGTATGAATGGCGTAGCCCAGGAGAGAAGTTTACCGTTAGTTTCTAAATCTTCTTTATCTAGTCTAGAAAAAAGAAAACAAAAAATAGATAAAGTGATAAAAGAAGTCTATTTGTTTGTAGATGAGTTTACTAATTATTTAGATGCTCAAATTGCTTTTGATACGTATGATTTGTTAACTGCTTTAAATTATAAAGTGCTGTTTGTAAGTCATGAAGAGAGTGGAAGAACCTTTATTTCTAAAGGTTTCTTAGATCAAGCAAAAGAGGTTGCAGATAAAAACATAACAGTTTTTAAGGATAAAATAACCAATGAAACTCCATTGGTTGGAATTGAACCATCTGCTATTTTAACATTTAGAGATGAGTATAAGCGTTTAGTTGACGATAAGGAGGCAGCAATAAGAATTGCCAACAATACTTTTTTAATTGAAGAGTTTTTAGCAAAAGAAATTGCAGAAGAGAATATTGATCAAGATCAGTTCACAGAAGAATCAAAAACTCTTAAAATTCATAATCATTGTCATCAGAAAGCTTTAAGCAATCAGAAAGTAACTTTCGATTTACTGAATTTACCTATGAATTACAAGCCTACCATTATTGCTTCAGGTTGTTGTGGTATGGCAGGTAGTTTTGGTTACGAAAAAGAGCATTATGAGGTAAGTATGAAGGTTGGGGAGCAGACTTTATTTCCATCTGTAAGAAAAGCAAATAAAGACACAATAATTGTTGCTAATGGTACTAGTTGTAGGCATCAAATAAAAGATGGAACACAACGAGTTGCGCTCCATCCGGTATCAGTTTTATTACAAGCATTAAAAGCTTAATTAACTGTATAAGAGGTTATTTCCTGATCAGTAATAGTAGATCCCGTATTAGGAATTGGTAAGTTGATACCTGGTACACTTACTAAAGAATAGCTAAATGTAGCATCAGAATCTATTAAGCCAATTCCTTCTGCATAATAGTTTTTGATGATATAAATCTCCTGATCATTTAATATAGGGAAATTAATATTGTTTACTGGAGTTGTAGCAGATGCACTAATAATTATATCTGCTACAATAACATTATTATATATTTGTCCGTCTACGGTATGGTTATCTAAGGTTTCTCCTTGCTTAGTTTTAACTACATAACTAACATCTATTGTAATACCTTGAATAGTTTGGTTAGTAGAGCCAGGCTGTTCAGATAAAATATCTCCATTGTTTTTGTTTTGATTAATTAGCTCTACATCATCAATTACAATGCTATGATCTGTACCTCCTAATTGACTTAATGGAAGATCAATCTCACCTTTCATATAAAGAACACCTTCTTCAGATCTAAAATTATTTTGATCTAACATACCAGACATGATACCTGTGCTGCCTTGAGACATACTCATATCTGTATAAGTTTTAGAGTTTATTACAACATCTGCATCAGCGGTAATAACGTCTGTACTGTTGGTAACATTAGTTCCGTCATTAGAAGAAACTGCATATGTCCAAGTATTTCCAACAGTTAGTGGAGAGTAATTGTTGTATGTTATTGGGGTACTTGATCCGTCATCAGAAGATGAACATGAAATGGTACAAATTGAAGCTAATAATAAAGCATTAAACCCTATTTTTTTTAAAGAAATCATATTATAATTTTGGATTAATTAGCGCTAAATATACAATTTTTTATTAAGAGCTAACAGATGTCCAATTTTATTTTAAGGATGAACTATATTTTGCTTAGATTTGTTGCTATATTTTAAAAAATACTATGTCTGGTAATACTTTTGGTAAGTTATTTAAACTTACAAGTTTTGGTGAGTCTCATGGAAAAGCTCTTGGTGGAGTTATAGATGGCTGTTCGGCGGGAATAGAATTAGACCTGAATGCTATTCAATATGAAATGGATAGAAGAAAACCTGGGCAATCTGCAATTGTAACTCAACGAAAAGAGCCAGATACTGTAGAGTTTTATTCTGGTATTTTTGAAGGGAAAACCACTGGAGCGCCTATAGGATTTGTTATTCATAATACCAATCAGAAATCACATGATTATTCGCATATAAAAGATAGTTACAGACCTTCTCATGCCGATTATGTTTTTGATAAAAAATATGGTTTTAGAGACTATAGAGGAGGCGGAAGAACATCTGCTAGAGAAACCGCTAGTAGAGTAGTAGCAGGAGCTGTAGCTAAACAATTACTTAAAGGTATTGAAATCAATGCTTTTGTATCTTCTGTAGGAGATATATTTATAGATAAACCTTATCAAGATCTAGATTTTTCTAAAATAGAATCGAATCCGGTTCGTTGTCCAGATGAAGCTTCAGCTGCTAAAATGGAAGAGCGAATCAGAGAAATTAGAAAAGAAGGAGATACAATAGGAGGGACAGTTACTTGTGTTATTAAAAATGTTCCTGTAGGCTTAGGAGAACCGGTATTTGATAAATTACATGCAGATTTAGGTAAAGCTATGCTTTCTATTAATGCTGTCAAAGGTTTTGAGTACGGTAGTGGGTTTTGTGGTGCAAAAATGAAAGGAAGTGAACATAATGATTTGTTTAACCCTGATGGTACAACAAAAACGAATCTTTCAGGAGGAATACAAGGTGGAATAAGTAACGGAATGGATATTTATTTTAGGGTAGCTTTTAAGCCAGTAGCTACTATTATGAAAGAACAAGAAACTATAGATAAAGAAGGTAATATTGTAAAGATGATGGGTAAAGGTCGTCATGATCCTTGTGTGGTGCCTAGAGCAGTTCCTATTGTTGAGGCTATGGCTGCATTAGTATTAGCAGATAATTATTTACTATCTAGAACAAACAGAATATAAATACAACTAACCCAACTATGAAAAAATTAGCTTTACACTGGAAAATCCTGATAGGAATGATGTTAGGAATCGTTTTTGGATTTATAATGAATTCTGTAGAGGGAGGGAAAAATATAGTTATAGATTGGATTAAACCCTTCGGGACTATTTTTATCAATCTTCTAAAACTAATAGCTGTACCGCTAATTTTAGCTTCATTAATTAAAGGAGTATCAGATTTAAAAGATATTTCTAAAATTAAAACGATGGGCTTGCGAACTATTTCTATTTATATAGTTACTACTTTAGTAGCAATTGTAATTGGTTTGGGTATTGTAAATACTGTTAAACCAGGAGAGGGAATGGCCAAGGAAACTATAGAAAAAATTAAGGAGAATTATTCTAGTTCTGCAGATGCTATGGTAGGAAAAGCCAAAGTGCAAGCAGAAGCTGGACCATTACAAGCTTTGGTAGATATCTTCCCGAAGAATATTTTTGTAGCAATGGGAGAAGCAAAAATGTTGCAAATAATTTTCTTTGCTTTATTCGTAGGTATATGTTTGTTGTTGATACCTGAGAAAAAGGCCAAACCAATGATAGACTTCTTTGATTCCTTAAATGAGGTTGTTATGAAAATGGTAGACCTAATTATGCTTTTTGCTCCCTATGCGGTATTTGCTTTATTGGCAAACGTAATCGTTGCTTTTGATGATACTGAGATTTTGGTAAAACTATTATGGTATGCTATGTGTGTTGTTATAGGGTTGGTTTTAATGATTGGGTTCTATTTGTTGTTAGTTAGTATTTATGCTAAAAAATCTCCTTTATGGTTTTTACAAAAATTAAGCCCAGCACAGTTATTAGCTTTTTCAACTAGTTCTAGTGCTGCTACTCTCCCTGTTACAATGGAAAGAGTAGAAGAGCATTTAGGAGTAGATAAAGAAGTTTCAGGTTTTGTTTTACCAGTGGGTGCAACTATAAATATGGACGGTACGAGTTTATATCAAGGTGTAGCAGCAGTTTTTATCATGCAAGTTATATGGCCAGAAGGATTAACTTTTACCAATCAATTAGTTATTGTTTTTACAGCTTTATTAGCTTCTATAGGTTCTGCAGCGGTGCCAAGTGCGGGTATGGTAATGTTAGTTATTGTATTAGAATCTATTGGTTTCCCAGCAGAATTATTGCCAATAGGCTTAGCATTGATATTTGCTGTAGATAGACCTTTAGATATGTGTAGAACTACTGTAAACGTAACGGGTGATGCTACAGTTTCTATGTTGGTAGCAAAATCTTTAGGCAAATTAGGGAATCCTAAAGTGAAAAATTGGGATGATCATTATAAAGAAGATTAATTTATTTTATTAAACTAACAATATTATTACTATGAAAATTTGTTTTTTAATGTATCCTTGGGAGAATGTAGATCCGAATAAGGATAGTACACTAACCCTTATACATGAGTGTGTTAAAAGGGGGCATACAGTTGCAGTAGCTACACCAGCTAATTTAACAATTCGTAATAGTATTGCTTATGGTTTTTGCAAGCTTATAGCTAAAGAAGAAAAAATATCTCGTTCAATAAAAACATTTTATAAAAATGCTATTTTAAAAGAAAAAATGCTGCCTCTGGCTGGTTTCGATGTTATTTTTATGCGTGCCAATCCACCATTAGATCCAATAGCACTAAACTTTTTAGATTCTGTTAAAGAAGATGTTTTTGTGGTAAATAGTGTAGATGGTTTAAGAGAGGCAAATAATAAATTGTACACAGCTGTTTTTGACGACCCTAATAATGAAATTATACCAGTAACTCATGTTTCAAAAAATAAGGAGTACTTAAAAAAAACAATTAAAGAGTCAGAAAGTGAAAGGATGATTATGAAGCCGTTAAATGGTTTTGGAGGCTCTGGTGTTATTATGCTAGAGAAGAGTGCACGATCAAATATTAATTCACTTTTAGATTTTTATATAGACAGTAAAGATGGGAGTTCTAATTATGTAATTCTTCAAGAATATATAGAGGGGGCAGATCAAGGAGATGTTAGAATTTTATTGTTAAACGGAGAACCCATAGGAGCTATGAGAAGAATTCCTGGTTCAGACGATCATCGTTCTAATGTTACAGCAGGCGGAACTGTTGTTAAGCATAAATTGACCAAGCAAGAAAAAGAATTATGTAAGCGCATTGGTCCAAAACTATTAAAAGACGGGTTGTTTTTTGTGGGTATAGACGTTATAAACGGAAAATTGGTTGAAGTAAATGTAATGAGCCCTGGCGGAATAACTTATATAAACAAAGTTGCTAAGGTTAAACTTCAAGAAAAAGTTATTGATGCCTTAGAGTCTGAAATTAATCAGAGAAATAAGCAATTAGAACGTAGAGCTCGTTTAAAAAGTTCGATGAATGATTAGGCTTTCTCTAGAAGAAATACTTTTGAAGATTGAAAACCGAGAGTGTTTTGTTGCTGTTGTAGATGACTATTCTTTTACATTAAAAATAGATAAATACGAGCCTTATGTTTGCGGGGCTGTTCATGATGGACATCAGTTTAGAAAAGCATTGTGGAATAATTGTAAACATTCTGAATACGATCGTTGGTATGAGGAAGACCCTTGTACTAAAGAAATGGTTGATGAACACCCTATAGTTATTGCTGGTTGCGATTCCAGGTTTGAATATGATTTAAATAGGAGTCCAGAATCGGCTGTTTATACAGATGCCTGGGGAAAGAAACTTTGGAAAAATCCTCTATCAGAAAAGGAAAAGAAAATAAGTCTATTAAAACATTCTAATTTCTACAAAGTAGTTTACAAGTTAATAAGTGTTTTAGAGCAAATTCACGGTAAGTGTGTTGTGTATGATATTCATTCTTATAATTGGAAGCGCTGGGAAAGGAAAGTACCTACTTGGAACTTAGGAACTGCTAATATAGATCAAGATAGGTTTGTTGAAGAGATTGAAAACTGGCGACAAAGCTTATCTGAAATAAACCTACCCAATGAAATTATTTCTGATGCTAAAATTAATGATACATTTCAAGGTAATGGGTATTTTTTAAAGTATATCACTCAAAACTTTAAAAACACTTTGGTTTTAGCTACAGAAATTAAAAAGATATATTGTGATGAATTGAGTCAAGTAATTTATCCAGAAGTGGTAGCTGCTATTAAAAAAGAATTGAAAGTAAGAATTGAAAAACATTCTACAGATTTTATGAAAAAATAGTTATGAGTATTGAAGAAGATTATGCAGATGTATTTGAAATAGATGCAAATATTAATAGATTGGTTCGTAAAATAGAGTTACTTAATTATGTTAACCCTACTAATATATCTAAAGCTAAAAAGGATTTCTTTAAGTCAAAATTTACACTAAACCCAAAATTTAAATACACCAAGTTAGATTTTAATCCTTACAAGTTACAGCGATTGTTTTTTTCGCAACGTTTAGAGCGAATTCAAGATGATTTTATTAGAAATTTGTACGAAGATATTATTTATGACTATTCTGGTTTAATACAATGTATAGAAACAATAGGAGAGAAAGACGAATTTTATTATAATTCTCTTCGTTCTTTTGGAACTCCAACAGAAAAAGATGTTAAAAATGCTCAGTTTATTCTTCATTTTAAAGACGATGAATTACATGAGGATATGTTACCAAAATATTCTTCAGACGAGGCATTAAACTTTTTTGAAGCCTATAAGAAGCAGTTTGGTTTTGATTTTAAGATTGTTAAGTCTAATAAATTATCTGCTGCCGCAATGGTATTAAATAATACTAAAACATTAGTGCTTAATAAAGGTTATGTGTATAGTCAAAATGAAATAGATACTTTATGTACTCATGAAATAGGAGTACACATGTTAACTACTTTTAATGGTTTAATTCATCCATTAAAAATATTCTCCCATGGTTTGCCTAGAAATGTAGAAACGCAAGAAGGGTTGGCTGTATTGAGCGAATACACTTCAGGTTGTTTAAGCTTAAAAAGATTAAAAGAGCTTGCTTATAGAGTAATTGCTGTCGATTCTTTAGCTAAAGGCTATGACTTTTCTTCAACATTCGATTTATTGTATAGTCAATACAAATTAAATAAAGATGATGCTTTTACAATTAGTTTAAGAGTACATAGAGGAGGAGGGTTTACCAAAGATTATTTGTATTTAACTGGCCTAAAAAAGCTGTATAAATTTTATAAAAACAATAAAGATTTATCACCTTTACTTACTGGTAAAGTATCTCAAAAATATTTTAACGATATACTTAAATTACAAGAAATAGGTTTGGCTAGGCAAGTGATTTATACAAATCCCGATTTTGATAAGAATAATAATGAAAATTCAAAAATTGACTTTATTCTAGATAATTTAAGATAATACTAAAGTTAGAATGTTGTTTGAAGATTTCACGGGTAGCAGTTAAGTGAATTGTATGATTAGAGAAAACAAAGCTTTTAAATTATAATTGCCAAAGACTAATTTTTCGTGAAACTAATAGTAAAAAAAAATGCTCGATTTAAAATCGAGCATTTTTATATAAGTTTTATACTTTTTAGAAGTGTAAAGCAAATCCAATGTTGAACTGTAAGTTTCCTTCAGCGTCAGCTTTATCGTTCATTGTAGCATTGTAACGTAAACCTGGCTCAATAGATACGTTGTTACCAACGAACCAAGCGTAACCAGCTCCAAGACCTAAATACATTGGGTTCTCATCAGCATCCTCGATAGAAGCACCGTTTAAATCAGCAGAAACAGGAATCATTCCCATGATGTAATACTTAGCTCCAACTTTATAAGAAAATCTAGATAAAGCTCCTTCTACAGAACTTCCTCCGTATCCTAAACCAGCTTTAACAGCTAAGTTGTCCATTACAAAGTATCCACCTTCTAAACCAAAGTTGTAAACAGACTCACCATCTCTAGATGTAAATCTGATACCTGTATCAGCAGAGTGTCCACTTCCAAATCCAGTATTAGCTTCAATTAACCAAGAACCTTGATCAGTTTGACCTCCAGTTGATTTGTCGTCTTCTTGAGCATTAGAAAAAGAAAAAGCACAAATTGCTAATGCAGATAATAATAATTTTTTCATTTTAAGTATATTTATAGTTAATCAGGTGCAAATTTATACTTATTCTCTATTCTGAAAAACTTTTTTTGCTAAAAAAAACTTAAATTTAATTAAAGTATTGGTTTTTAGTTAGTTATGTTAAAGCGTGTTTTTATAAAACTAAGATTTGTAATACGTAAAAGCATCGTAAATAATGTTGTTGGGTACCTCTATATCGATAATAGTTTCTCCAATGTCTTTTAACAAAACAAAATTGATATTTCCATGAGAGTTTTTTTTATCAAACTTCATAAGCTCTAATATGGGTGGTATATCTTTATCTTCAATGGTAATTTTAGGAAATATATTTAAAATAGACTCTTTAATTTCTAAACACTTATTAATGTCAAAATTGGTTATTTTAGTAGATATATAAGAAGCTAATATTATACCTATTGCAATAGCTTCCCCATGAAGTAATTCTTTTTTGCTTTTTTGTTCTAAAAAATATGATTCAATTGCATGCCCTAATGTATGACCAAAATTTAATGTTTTACGAATACCTTCTTCTGTAGGGTCTTGCGTAACTACATTGTTTTTAATAACAACAGAATCGTAAATCAAAGAATCTAAATCTTCTGTAGATAGTTGAGATAAGTTACTAGCTTTTTTCCAGTAGTTCTGATCTTGTATTAAGCCGTGTTTAAGAATTTCTGCTAAACCAGAGCGCATTTGGTTTTGAGGTAAAGTGTTTAAATATGCCGTGTCTATTAAAACCATTTCTGGAGTACTAATAACACCAATTTGGTTTTTTAAACTTCCTAAATCAACTCCCGTTTTACCACCAACAGAAGCGTCTACCATAGCCAATAAACTAGTTGGTATGTTAATGTATTTAACACCTCTTTTGTAGGTACAAGCTATAAAGCCTCCTAAATCGGTAACTACACCACCACCTAAATTAATAATTAAACATTTTCTGTCTATGTTTAAATCAGACAAGGCATTCCATACTCCGGTACAAGTTTCTATATTTTTATATTCTTCTCCTGCATCTATTTGTACAACTTCAATATTAATATCTGTTACTAAATGTTGAATAAAATAAGGATAACAATATTCAAAAGTATTGGTATCTGTAATAATTATTATTGATGAATAATTAGATACCGCAATATGTTTGTTTAGAACTGGGTAACATTCCTTATTAAAGTGTACAACAGAATCTTGAGAAAGTATAGATTTCATATATTTTATTTAAAAGAACAAATTAAAACAGATTTTATGAATTTACCTTTTGTTTTGAGCTATTTAATTTAAAAAAATGGCCTAGTTTTGCTAGTATAAATATTTAACTGATGACAAAGTTATTCGATAACACTAAAAATGCTTTCGCATTAAAAAAGGATTCTGAACTTGAAAGAGCTTATTTTTTATTTAAAATGATAGCAAATGAGCCTCTTGTAAGAATTGGTACGGCGGTAACTAATTTTGCTATAAAAGCGCATTTACCTGTAGAAGGTTTGATTAGAGCAACAGTATTTGATCATTTTTGTGGCGGTGTTACTGAAGAAGATTGTTTACCTGTAATAGATAAAATGTTTACAAAACGAGTTTGTAGTGTTTTAGATTATTCAGTTGAAGGTAAAGAAGAGGAGGCTCAGTTCGATGCGGCTATGCAAAAGACTATTAAGTTATTAGATTTTGTAAAAGAAAAGGAGGCTATACCATTTGCAGTATTTAAACCAACAGGATTTGGAAGGTTTTATTTGTATGAAAAAATAGGTAAGGGAGAAGAGCTAACCCAAGAAGAACAAGAAGAATGGAATAGGGTAGTTAATCGTTTTGATGTAGTATGTTCTTTAGCAAAAGAGAAAGACGTAAAACTATTAATAGATGGTGAAGAAAGCTGGATGCAAGACGCGGCAGATGATTTAGTAGCTAAAATGATGAGAAAGTACAATACCGAAAAGGCTATTGTATATAATACATTACAAATGTATCGATGGGATCGATTAGAGTATTTAGAAAAGTTGCATATTGAAGCTGCTGCTAAAGGGTTTTACATAGGAATGAAACTAGTTAGGGGAGCGTATATGGAAAAAGAAAATGAAAGAGCTTCAACATTAAATTACCCAACACCTATATGCGAAAGCAAAGCAGCCACAGATAGAAATTTTGATGCTGGTATTAAGTATATGATTGAGCATATAGATAGGTTGTCTTTATTTGCAGGAACACACAATGAAGATAGCTCTTATTTAGTAATGCAATTAATGCAAGAATATAATATTTCTCCGAGCGATGATAGAGTATGGTTCGGTCAGTTATATGGCATGAGCGATCATATTAGTTTTAATTTATCAGAAGCAGGGTATAATGTAGCGAAGTATTTACCTTTTGGTCCGGTAAAAGATGTTATGCCATACTTAATAAGAAGAGCAGAAGAAAATACTTCTGTAGCTGGACAAACTACTAGAGAACTAAATTTATTAAAAGAAGAAAAGAAAAGAAGGAAAGTTTAACGGATTCATTTTTGTAAAAGTTCAATTTTAATTCTCACTCAAAAAAAGAATTTATAAACCCAGTCATCAAGTAATTAAACTATATGGCTGGGTTTTTTATTATGTAATTAAACTTCTACAGCTTCTAAAAATTCAGCCACTTCTGGTAATGTTTCAGGTTTAACAGGTCTGCCATTAACCAAACATACCCCTTTTACCTCTGCCGATAGTGCTATTTTATTATCAGAAAGGCGAATAATATTTTGTTTAAATACAACTCTAAGATTACCTTCTTTAAAAGCAGCAACTTCTACTTTAAATTTGTCTCTACTTGTTAATGAACTTTTAAAGTTCATTTCGATACTTTTTACAACTAATAAAATATTTCTTGCAGCAAAATCAGCAAAATCTACTCCATGGTGAAATAAAAATTCATGTCTTGCATGCTCTAAATAATTTTGATAAACAGAATTGTTTACAATGCCTTGAGCATCTAATTCATAATCTCTTACAGTTAGTTCTATTGAATAATTTTTCATTTGAATAATGTTTATGCGCTAATATAATAATCCAAAACATATCTATAAATAAAAAAGGAGGCTCAAATAGTTAGCCTCCTTTTTTACTATACAGTAGATTGTAATATTACTGAATGATTAATCTTCTTACTTCTTTAGAACCTTCTGATTCTATTGATACCAAATACAACCCTGAAGATACATTTGATGTATTTATAGATTCTCCTTGGTAATTATCTATAGATAAAATCTTTTTTCCGTTTACACTGTACACTGACACTGATGCTGCAGTCTTTAATCCCTCTACCACAAAAGATCCTTTTGTTGGATTAGGTGATAAAACTGCCTCATTTAAGTTTAATGAAACATCGCTTGTACTTAATGCTGCAAAAGAAAAAGGAGTAGTATTTACTATTCCTAATATATCTTGTGTACTTCCTGAAGTAGCCGTTGGGTAATTGATATTTAAAAAGTTCTCATTTGGTTCAGAGCTAATTAAAGCATCACTATTATCTATTATAGATATACTTCCGGTTGTTGGTGCTCCAGATCCGGTTGTTACCTGAAATACAGCCATGATAATTGGTGTACCACTTTCTGCATCAAAAAATACATTGGTTGCCCCAGGTGTTCTTAATAACTGGTATACAAAATTTCCGCTAGATGCAGATGGACCTGCCAAATAAGTAGCATCCCACTCGGTTGCAGGTATGGCATAATCGCACACATTACTTGCAGGTGGAGTAAACACACAATTATTAACAAAACCAGTGTTTCCTGGTAATAAATATGCTCCTCCTGCTATCGATACAACTGCCCCCATATCTGATGAGTTTCCGTTGGTTTCTGTAAAATCTGGCGTGGCTACTAATGCCATTTCTAAGTTCCCATTGGCATTTGTACCAATGTGACTTAAACTGTAATTCATGTTTTGGGCATTTAAACTAAGAGTTAAAGCCAAAAGGAAAAATAAAAAGTAGTTTTTTTTCATGTTTTGATTTAATAATATTATTAGGTTTTTAATTCTCAAATAATTGTTTGAAGCATTAATATGATTAAACTTCTAATAATTATTTGAGGGCGCAAATATAATACCTTTATACTTTTAAATATCTAAAAAAAGAGTTTTTAAGATTTTATAATAAAATGTAATTAACTTAAAGAACTCAAGATAGTTATATGTATAACCAACAAAAGCGTCCTTAAACTTATAGATTTAAGGACGCTTTTGTTTTAAAATGTTTTGTTTTATTATGCCATAGTATGATATACATTTTGTACATCGTCATCTTCTTCAATCTTTTCTAGTAATTTGTCAACATCAGCTTGTTGTTCTTCAGATAATTCTTTTGTTACTTGTGGAATTCTTTCAAAACCAGAAGAGATAATTTCCATATCCCTAGACTCTAATTCTTTTTGTATACTACCAAAGCTATTAAAAGGAGCATAGAATAAAATAGATTTGGTTGGTTCAGCGTCATTTTCGTCTGGTTCTTCAGCAAATATTTCTTCTACTCCAAAGTCAATAAATTCTAATTCTAATTCTTCTAAATCGTAACCAGTATCTTTAATTTTAAAGTTGCACTGGTGATCGAACATAAACTCTACAGAACCTTGTGTTCCTAAACTACCGTTACATTTATTAAAATAACTTCTCACATTAGCTACAGTTCTATTATTATTGTCTGTGGCAGTTTCTACTAAAATAGCTATACCATGAGGAGCATATCCCTCAAATAGAACTTCTTTAAAATCACCCGTGTCCTTGTCTGAAGCTTTTTTAATAGCACGCTCTATATTGTCTTTAGGCATATTTACAGACTTTGCATTCTGTATAACGGCTCTTAAACGTGAGTTAGTATCTGGATCAGGACCGCCTTCTTTTACCGCCATAACAATATCTTTACCTATACGAGTAAAGGCCTTAGACATTGCAGACCAACGCTTCATTTTTCTTGCTTTCCTAAATTCAAATGCTCTTCCCATTTCTATAAAAATTTTAAGTTTTACAAATTTAATAAATTGTATATAAGAACAAAGTGTTGCTTTGTATTTACCATATTATTCTTTTAAAATTAATCAATTGATATCGTCAATCTCCATAATTAATGTTTATGATTAAAAAGTGTAATGAAATTAATGTGAGTAACTATTAATACAATGTATTAATTTTAGCACTGAATTTTATTTATAATTTTGATATTATCACAAATAAAAAAATATGAAAGTAAAAGATTTAAAAGAAACTGAATACAATGTTTACTATGATAGGTATATTTCTAAAGTACCTGCGGATATAGATTTAAGAGAAGGGTTTGAGTTAGATAAAAAAAAGGTAATCAACTTTTTTTCTTCTATTCCAACAGATAGGCTGTTATATAGATATAAAGATAATAAGTGGAGTATTAAGGAGGTTTTTCAGCATTTAATAGATACAGAGCGAATATTTATGTATAGATGTTTTAGAATTGCTAGAAAAGATAAAACAGCTTTAGCAGGGTTTAATCAGGATGATTATATAGCTCCTTCAAAGGCAGATTATAAAACTATAAATGAATTATTGTCTGAATTTACAATTACTAGAGATTATTCTATCAATTTGCTTAATAGTTTATCAGATGAAGATTTAAAGTGTATCGGTGAATCTAATGGATCTGAAATTTCTGCAAGAGCAGCAGCTATTACTTTGCTAGGTCATAGTTTATGGCATATAGAAGTTATTGAAGAACGTTATTTATGAATCTTGAATTTATAAAGTAAAGAACTATTTTAAAAATTTTTTCTAATTGTTCATAAGGCTAGAGAAGCTTGGGTAGATGCATGTTATTAAACGCAAGTAAACCAAACTTTAAGGGTTGTTTAAACAGTTTTTATAGCAATTTAATCTAAAGTAGGTAAACGCTTACATGAAAACAGCTACTTTTTAAGTAGCTGTTTTTATGTAGTGAAAAATTATTTTTTGTAGAAAGGTAATTTAACAACTGTAGCAGGTATTTGTTTTTTTCTAACCTGAATGTAAATCTTACTTCCCGGTGCTTTTAAGTTATTAGGAACATAGCCTAAACCAATTCCTTTACCTAAAGAAGGAGATTGTGTTCCAGAAGTAACTTCTCCAATTTTATTTCCTTCTTCATTAACAATATCATATCCCTGACGAGGAATACCTCTTTCGTCTAATTCAAAAGCTACTAAGCGATTTTCAGGACCACGTTCTTTTTCTTCCTTTAGAGCTTCTGCATTCACAAAATCTTTGGTGAATTTAGTTATCCATCCTAATCCAGCTTCAATAGGAGAAGTAGTATCATTTATATCATTTCCATATAAGCAATACCCCATTTCTAAGCGTAAAGTATCTCTTGCAGCAAGTCCAATAGGTTTAATTCCAAAATCTGCTCCAGCTTTAAGTACATTCTCCCAAATAGTTTCTGCATCTTCATTTTTAAAATAAATTTCAAAACCTCCAGAACCAGTATATCCTGTAGCAGAAATAATAACATCGTTTATTCCAGCAAATGCTCCAATTTGGAAAGTATAGTACTTCATATTAATCAAGTCTATATCTGTTAAACTTTGCATAGCTTCTGCAGCTTTAGGGCCTTGAATAGCTAATAAAGAATATTCATCAGAATTATTTTCCATAGTAACACCTAAATCATTGTGTTTAGAAATCCAATTCCAATCTTTATCTATATTAGAGGCATTAACAACTAACATGTATTCTTCTTCAGCTATGCGATAGATAATTAAATCATCAACAATACCTCCTTCATAATTAGGTAAACAAGAGTATTGAGCTTGCCCGATCACTAGTTTAGAAGCGTCATTAGAACAAATTTTCTGAATTAAAGCTAAGGCATTTTCACCTTTTAAGTGAAACTCTCCCATGTGCGAAACATCAAACACACCAACACCTTGGCGTACGGTTTCGTGTTCTATAGTTACTCCTTCATATTGTACAGGCATATTGTAACCTGCAAAGGGAACCATTTTGGCTCCTAAGTTTTCGTGTATATGCGATAAAGCTGTATTTTTCATTTTACCTATATTGGAATATTTTTAAAGAGATGCTAAAGTATTTAAAAAGGAACTATTGAACAACATAAACCTTAATAATATAATGAAGCGTTATGGTGTTTTTTTATGATTTTATATAATTTACCTGTAATTCAATAGATAAAGAAAAGGTTTTTTCTTACTTTTAAAATCCACTTTAATTTGTATATGAAGATCAATAAGGTTTTATGGTTGTTTTTTGTGGTGGTTCAATTTGTGAGTTATGCACAGGAATTGGATCCCGACAAGAATTTATTCAATAAAGAAGAAATAGAATGGATAAAAGAGCATCCGGTAATACATTTTGGGTACGAACCTAACTGGCCACCTTTTGAAATTTACGAAAACGGGGAGTATTTAGGTATTTCAGGAGATTATATTGAAATGATTGAAATACATACCGATATAGATATGGTGCCTATACCCAATATAACTTGGCAAGAATCTATTACTGGGTTGAAAAAAGGAGAAATTAAAGTAGCTGCTATAGTAGGAATAACAGAGGATAGAGAAACATATTTAGATTTTACAAAACCTCACGTTCAAGATCCAATGGTAATAGTTACTAGATCTAATTACAAATTTGTTAGCGGCGTAGATGATTTAGAAAATAGTTTGGTGGTCTTGCCAGATGGATATAATACAGTTGAGAAAATTACTAAAGACTATCCTTCACTAGAAGTAGTAACAACTAAAAACGTAAAAGAATGCTTGTATCAGGTTAGTACTGGACAAGCAGATGCTTTTATAGGAAGTCTATCTGTATCTTCTTATTATATGAATAATAATGGTTTCACCAATTTAAAAATTGCAGCTCCTACTCGTTATAAATATTCAGAATTTGGTTTAGCAGTAACTAAAGATTGGAGAATTTTTAGAGATATAACCCAAAAAGTATTCGACCATCTTAGCAAAGAAGAACATATTGAAATTAGAAATAAATGGGTTACTGTACCTATTGAAAAAGGAGTAAGTAGAAGTACATTAAGAAAATATGTACTATATGCATTAATAGTGTTAGCATTAATTATCACGGTGTTTTTATTATGGAATAAGACTTTAATGAATGAAATTAAGGCTAGAAAAAAAATTGAATTAGATTTAAAAAATAAAAATGAAGAAAAAGAAATTCTATTAAAAGAAGTACACCATAGAGTTAAAAATAATTTACAAATAGTACATAGCATGCTTAATATGCAAGCTAGAAGAATTGATAACGATTTAACTTTAAAAGTTTTGTCAGAAAGTAAGTCAAGAGTAATGGCTATGGCTATAGTGCATAAAATATTATATGAGTCTGAAGATATTAGTACTATTAACGTTGAAAAATATGTTCAATCTTTATCAGACAGCATTAAGAAAATATTCACTTCTTTAGATAAGGATATAAATATCAGTATCGAAATACAAAATGTATTTTTAAATATAGAAAAAGCGATTCCTATTGGTTTAATACTAAATGAGTTATTATCTAATAGTTTCGAACATGCTTTTAAAAATAGGGATAAAGGAAATATACTTATTAGAATAGAAGAAAAGGATTCTGAGTATAATTTTTATTATTCAGATGATGGAGAAGGGGTGACTAATTATAACATGAAAACGTATAAATCTTTAGGAATGCATTTGATATACAGGTTAGCTAATCAATTGCAAACTGAAGCAGAAATTCACGTAACAAGAGGGTTTAATTTAAGTTTTTCTTTTAAGGTATAGATAATGTTAATAAGTGCTTTTTAAGAGCTACAAGACAACATAGAACACCCAACTTTATGCCTAGCCCATTCTGGTCTTTTTACAAACCACTTTTCTTTATTTGGCTGTTCATCATAAGGTTTTTTTAATAGTTGGTATAACTCATCTATTAAGCTGTAATCTCCTTTATTGGCATCATCTATAGCTAATTGAGCCATGTAATTTCTCAAAACATATTTAGGATTTATTAAGTCCATTTTTCTTTTTCGCTCTTGATGAGTTATTTTTTCAGAGAGCAAACGCTGATCGTATGTATTAAACCAATCTAGCCAAATTGATTTGATATTTTCTTTTACTTCGTTTGGTTTATAAAAAGCTTCGGTTAAGCATTTAGGTAATGTTTTTATTTCCGTTTCAATACTAGTAAACTCACTAAGCTTTCTAAAGAAAATAGTCATATCAGTTTCAGTAAAATGAAGATTTTCTTCTAGTTGCTTAATCAATAGAGTATCTCTAGCATCTTTCTCGAACAAACCAATTTTAGACTTCATCATTTCTAAATGCTTCGCATCAAAATCTATTTTATACTGGTTCAGTATATCTTCAAATGGTTTAGCTTCTTCAACTAACGGGTATAAAGCATTGGCTAATTGTAGTAAATTCCATAAACCTATATTGGGTTGATTGCCAAATCGGTAACGTTTCTGCTGCCTGTCTGTAGTATTTGGAGTCCAATCAAAATCGTAACCTTCTAGCCAACCATAAGGTCCGTAATCTATGGTCTGACCTAGAATTGACATATTATCGGTATTCATAACACCATGCACAAAACCAACTCGTTGCCAATGAATAATCATCTCTAAAGTTTTTTCACTTACTAGTCTAAAAAACTCAATGTATTTGTCTTTTCCGCTTGATGTTATTTCTGGATAATGATGTTTTATAGAGTAATCTGCTAAAGCTTGTAAAGTGTTATAATCTTTTCTAGCTGATAATATTTCAAAACTTCCAAAGCGAATAAAACTCTCTGAAACTCTACAAACAATTGCACCTTTTTCATAAGCAGGATTGCCATCATACAGCATATCTCTCATTACCTGATCTCCGGTTAACGACAAACTTAATGCACGAGTAGTAGGCACTCCTAAATGGAACATAGCTTCGCTACATAAATACTCACGGATAGAAGATCTTAAAACAGCTAAGCCATCAGCCGTTCTAGAGTAAGGAGTTTCACCGGCTCCTTTTAGTTGTAAAGTCCAATTTTTATCGACTATTCGTATCTGTGTTAAATTAATAGCTCTACCATCACCTAACTGTCCAGCCCAATTACCAAATTGATGTCCGCCATAACACATAGCATACGGGTGTGTGTCTTTTAGAACCTTGTTGCCTGTAACAACATCTAAAAACTCTTTGGTTTGACTCGTTTCTTTAGAAATACTTAAAGTATTTAGTAATTCATCAGAAACATGAAGCAATTCGGGATTGCTAGTTTTTTTAGGAGTTACGTAAGAAAAACAAGCATTGTGAACTTGCCTTCTAGTATTGTTTAAATTAGAATCAGAAGGGAGTTCCTTAGTAAAAGTATTATGTAGGTTTAGTTTCAAACGAAATCATTTTTTAATTTATCAGCATAAAACTCACGGAGTTTTGCCAGTTTAGGATTAATTACAAAGGTACAATAACCGTACTCTTTATTATTATTGTAAAAGTCTTGATGTTCTTTTTCTGCTTCGTAAAACTTAATGTATTCTACTAACTCTGTAATAATAGGGTTAGGGTAGTAGGGAGTTAATTTTGTAAAAACCGTTTCTACTATTTGTTTTTGCTCTTCAGAATGATAAAAAATAATAGATCGGTACTCGGTTCCTACATCGGCTCCTTGTCTGTTTAAGGTTGTGGGATCATGAGTAGTCATAAATATAATGATGATTTCTTGGTAGCTAATAATTTCTGGATTGAATTCTAACTGAATAACCTCGGCATGCCCCGTTAAGCCAGAACATACCTCACGATAAGTAGGGTGACCAGGAACGGTACCACCACTATAACCAGACGTTACCTTTAAGATTCCTTTTACTCGTTGAAAAACAGCTTCAGTACACCAAAAACATCCACCACCAAATGTTGCTAATTGGGTATTATTCATTAGTATCTAATTGTAAAGATGCTGAATTAATACAATAACGCAATCCACTCGGTTCTGGACCGTCAGGGAATACATGACCTAGATGAGCATCGCAAGTATTGCATAAAGTTTCTACTCTAATCATACCGTACGATTCGTCTTTTATATATTGAATAGCATTTTCTTTTATAGGTTGAGTAAAACTAGGCCAACCCGTGCCAGATTCAAATTTAATGGTTGAATTGAATAATGGTGTATTACAACAAATACAATTATATTTACCTAGTTCGTGGCTAGTACAATAGTCACCAGTTCCCGGGGCTTCTGTACCATGTTGTCGAGTAATTCTAAACGACTCTGGTGATAAAATTTCTTTCCATTCATTATCACTCTTTTCAACTCGCTTATCAGGAGCTAAATTTCCATTAACACAATAATCAATAATATTTTTCCAGGTAATCATAAATAATCAATTATAATAACACTTAAAAAACCTAAAACACTAATAAATGAGCATAAAGGGATATATATTTTAGTATCAGCCTTAGCAAAAACTGTGTCTGTTACTTTTTTAAATAAACCAACATATTTAAAATCTCCAATTACTCTAATAAAAAAGAGTATAGGAATGATATAGCTACTAATATTAATAATCGATTTGCTAATAGGTGTTGATATAAAATTTGCTTTTATTAAATAAATACTTCCAAAAAACAATAGTACTAAACCAACGAATATGGTTATTAATTTTCCTGGTAATTTTCCTTTTTCATTTTTGTTTCTAGTAGGTATAGCTTGTTCTAAACCATATTTACCACCAAAAGCCCAATAAAAATGCATAAATGCTAAAAAAGAAAATGTAGCCATTAGTATCGAGTGTATAATATTCATTTCTTTAATTTAAGAGTTAATATATTCATGACAGTCTAATTGTCCGTTTAAATAACCTAAGTCGGTTTCATGTAATAAAATTCCATGTTCCAAATAAGCCTTTAAATTGGCTATCCAAAATGTCCAACCATTGCTACAACCGCAATACAGTTTAAATTTATTAGTATCGTCTGTAGGAATATTAGATTGTGTTAATTCTAATAAGGTATGGTCTTCCTTTTGAGTTAATTGTATATTTACTTGAGCATCTCCAGCAAAAGAAAAAACTAATTTATCCTTTCCATTAGCTTCTAGAATTGTGCCTTTTTCTTCACCATCCCAATTATGCCATTTCCAGCTATAAGAATCTCCCTTTTCTGTATTTTCATTTTGTTTTCTAGGCTTTCCATTAGTATCAGTAAAAACAGCTTCACGTAAAAACCAAGTACATATAATTTCTGAACTAGCCCAAGCATTATAAACTGTTTGTATATTTTTTTTTAGATGGATTTTCTTTGTAAAAGAACTCCAGTTAATAGTATCCATAATCGATTAGTTTTAGCTTGTCATAAAGATACAAAGTATACCTGTATAAAACATAAAAACCGAATAGATAATTATAATAACTATTCGGTTTTATATACGTAGTTATAAACTTATAGATGAATACATTTTTCTTTACGTTGAAGAAAGTTTTTTAATTCTAGGTAACTACTAATTTCTTTTGATAAAGATTTTTTATTTAAAATGCCAGATATGCTTTTTGGCAACGGTATTTTTTCGCCTATAATTGGCTCTACAACATCTAAGAACTTAATAGGATGAGCAGTTTCTAAACTAATACCAATTGTATTTGTTTGTTCTTCTTGATATTTGCCTAAGCCCAATAAACCAACTGCTCCATGAGGATCTGCGATGTAATTATATTTGTCTTTAAGGATTTTAATAGCTTGCTTGGTTTCATTATCAGAAAAACTATAAGCAGATAAGTTTTCTTTTAATAGATTAAAATCATTTTTAAAAAGCGCTTCAATACGAATAAAATTGCTTGGGTCTCCAACATCCATAGCGTTAGATATGGTTTGTTTAGATGGTTTTGGGCTATAATTTCCAGTTGCCAAATAGTCTGTTGCTACTTTATTTGCATTATTGCTAGCTATAAAGTGTTTAATTGGTAATCCTAATTGCTTGGCTACTAGTCCTGCACAGATATTTCCGAAATTTCCAGAAGGTACAGAAACAACAATATCTTTATTCTTTTCTTTTAATTGCTTATAAGCAAAGAAATAATACCACATTTGTGGTAACCAGCGAGCAATATTGATGGAATTAGCTGAAGTTAAAGATATGCCTTGTAATTCTTTATCAATAAAGGCTGATTTAACCATTTCTTGACAATCGTCAAAACTACCATTTACTGCTAAAGCGGTAATATTTTCTCCTAAAGTTGTTAGTTGAAGCTCTTGTATATGACTAACTTTTCCTTTTGGATATAAAATAACAATATCGATATTTTCTGCTTTGTAAAAACCATTAGCAACAGCACTTCCTGTATCGCCAGAAGTGGCTACTAGAACAGTTGTTTTGTATTCTTTTTTAGCAGAAAAATAGGCTAGGCATCTTGACATAAATCGAGCACCAACATCTTTAAAAGCGAGAGTAGGTCCATGGAATAATTCTAAAACATATCGCTTGTCATTTAGTTTTACTAACGGAAAATGAAACGATAAAACGTCTTTAATAATTTCTTTTAGAGCTATTTCAGGAATAGATTTACCAATAAATTGTTTAATGCTATGATAAGCAATTTCTTCATTTGTAAAGTATTCTATTTTTCTAAAGAAATCATCACTTAAGGCATTTATACTTTCAGGAAAGTATAAACCTTTATCGGGAGCAAGCCCTTTGATTACTGCTTCATCAAAAGAAGCTTTGTTACTTTTATTTTTAAGGCTATAATAATTCATTTTGCTTATTTTTTGTTTTCTCGAGCCTAGTCGATAGATTTTAGGTTTCGACTGAGTTCGACCTGACATTAACTAATCTATTTTGTAAATACCTTTTTGGTTAACTTTAGAGATATGTATATCAAAATCAACACCTATGTTTTGATATACTGTTTGCATAGTTTTTGCTACACCCTTAGCTATTTTTTTTCCTTTTGTTAAGGCAAATATTGATGGTCCAGAACCTGAAATACCAACTCCTAGAGCACCAGATTTAATTACCTGATGTTTTAACTCATAGTAATGAGGTATTAAATCTGCTCGTTGTGGTTCAGCAATCACATCTTTCAAACAATCTCCTATTAATTTATAATTATTGGTGTATAAGCCAGCTACTAATCCACCAACATTTCCCCAATGAGTTACACCATCACGTAAAGAAATAGTAGGTTTCAATATTTTTCTTGAATCAGCAGTTTTTAACTCTATTTGTGGATGAATAACAACAGCATACAGTTCTTCTGGACAAGCCAGTTTAATTACTTCTAAAGGTTTGTAACTTCTAACTAATGTAAAACCTCCAAATAGGGCAGGAGCAACATTATCTGCATGAGCGTTACCACTTGCTAATCTTTCACCTTCCATAGCAAATGCTACTAGTTCATTAGGAGAAAATGGTTTGCCTAATAATTCATTCATACCCCAAACTGCACCAGCAGCACTAGCTGCAGAACTTCCTATTCCGCTTCCAGGTTTTATATTTTTAAATATTTGTATTTCGAATCCATAATCAACTTCTAATTCTTTATATAATTCTAAAGCAGCAACTCCAGCTACATTTTTAGTAGCTTCTATGGGTAAATCTTGACCAACTATTTTACTGATAGAAATACCTTTGTTTTTAGATTTTTTGATGATCATTTCATCTCCAACGCTATCTAGCGCCATTCCTAGTACATCAAAGCCGCAAGCTAAGTTTGCTACTGTGGCCGGCGAAAAAAGTTTTATTTGATCTTGCATAGCTATTTAATTAAGGTTTCCTACTTGAATTATATCTGCAAATAAACCAGAAGCAGTAACACTAGCTCCAGCACCAGCTCCTTTAATTATAAGTGGTTGATCTACATATCTTTTGGTATAAAAAGAAACGATATTGTCTTTTCCTTCTAAATTGTAAAATGGATGATCTTTAGGTATAAATTGTAAGCCTACATTTGCTTTTCCATTTTTATAAGTTGCAACATATTTTAGTTTAGACTGAGCCTTTTCAGCTTTTTCAAGTACATTTTTAAATTGAGATTCATTGCTTTTAATTAACTTGTAAAAGTCATTGACCGATTTAGCTTCCATACTTCCACTAGGCAAAAAAGAATCATTATTAATGTCGTTAATTTCTAATTCTATTCCGGCTTCACGAACCAAAATCAGTATTTTTCTAGCTACGTCTATACCACTTAAATCTATTCTAGGATCGGGCTCTGTATAACCTTCATCTTGCGCTTGCTTAACTATGTTTTTAAACAAATTGTCTTTGGAGTAATGATTAAATATAAAATTTAAACTACCTGATAAAACTGCTTGTATTTCAGTTATTTGATCTCCAGAAGAGATTAGATTTTGTAAAGTGTTTATAATAGGTAAACCTGCACCTACATTTGTTTCGTATAAAAATGAGGCTTTGTACTTTTTAGCTAAGTATTTTAACTCTTGATAATTACTATAATTAGATGAACAAGCTATTTTATTACAGGCAACAACCGAAATACTATTTCTTAAAAAATCAGCATAAGAATTCGCAACTTTTTCATTTGCAGTAACATCTACAAAAACACAATTTCTCTTATTTAAGCCTAGTATTTCTTTGTTAAAAAGATGATTAGATTGTTTACTCTTATTTAAATTCTCTTTCCAATTATTTAGGTCGATACCGTCTTCATTTATTAAATAGTTCTTGGAATTAGCTAAGCCTAATACTTTTAAATTGATATGTAACTCTTCTTTTAAGTATGATTGTTGTTTTTGAATTTGTTCTAATAAGATACCACCAACATTACCTACACCAGCAATAAATACATTTAAATCTTTTATATGCGACTCAAAGAATGCTGAATGAATAGAGTTAAGAGCCTTTTGAACATCTGTTTCATTGATTACTACAGAAATATTACGTTCTGATGCACCTTGAGCAATGGCTCTGATATTGATATTATTTCTACCCATTGCATTAAATAATGTACCACTAATACCTTGATGACTTTTCATATTATCACCTACAACAGCTATTATTGCTAGGTTATCTTCTAAATTAACAGGTTTAATCAAACCATCTTTTATTTCGTACCTAAACTCTTGATTGATTACAGCTAGTGCTTTTTCAGCTTCACTATCTGCTATTGCAATACAGATAGAATGCTCAGAAGATGCTTGTGTGATTAGTATTACATTAATTTGATTGTTGCCTAATACTTCAAATAAGTGTTTAGAAGTACCATGAATGCCTATCATTCCAGCACCTTCAATAGTCATTAAAGAAATATGATCTATATGGCTTATTCCTTTTACCGTTTGTTTCTGATTATTTATTTCATTAGAAATTAATGTACCAATTGCTTCAGCATTAAAAGTGTTTTTAATTCGAATTGGAATACTCTTGTTTAATACTGGTTGAATAGTAGGAGGGTAGATAACCTTTGCTCCAAAATGCGATAACTCCATTGCTTCTTCGTATGAAATATTGCAGATAGGGTTTGCTTGAGGAACAATTTGTGGATTAGCAGTATATAAACCATTTACATCTGTCCATATTTCTAAGCAAATGGCATTAAGTGCTGCAGCGTAAATAGCAGCAGTATAGTCAGAACCGCCTCTTCCTAAGGTAGTTACATCATTATGGTCGTTACTACTCATAAAACCACCTAAAATAGTAACTCGTGCAGTATTAAGTTGTTGAAAATCTTGAATTAATCTAATTGTTTTCTCAAAATTTACTTTAGCATTTGTATAGTTGCTATCTGTTTTAATAAGTTGTTTACTATCTTTTAGTATACAGCTATCTAATTTTTGATTTAAAATAGCTTGGAGTAACTGAGATGATAATAATTCACCATAACTAACAATTTTATCTTTTGTTTTTAGAGACAAGTCTCCTAAGCAACAAATACTATTTAGTAAATCATCGAGCTCATTTACAGCTTGTTTCATACTTGCTATAATGCTACTTTGATTATCTATTGTAATTAAGTCTTTTGCTATTTTAATATGGTGTTGCTCAATTTCTTGTAATAAAAACTTGTAGTTTAAGTCTTTAGCTAAGGCTAAATCCATAAGCTCAATTAAGTTATTAGTTGTTTTTCCTGATGCAGAAACAACCACCCATATATGTTGTTTCTTTTGTTCTTTTTTAAGAATATTAACAATTAATTCTATTGATTTTGATGAGGCCATAGATGAACCTCCAAATTTTAAAACCTTCATGGTTTTCTATTTAAAAATGTTGATTGAAATAAGAATGGGTATACATTTCTTTCTTCTTAAAAGAAAATAGGTATACAGGTACGGATAATATGTAAATAGCTAACCCCTAAAGGGTTGTTGTAGTTGTAGTAAAGGTAACGGTTGTGTTCATAGCAACATTAGCTACAGCTGTAGCTAAAGAAAATGTTGTTATGTTAAAACCATTATTCATTGTATAGAGCAATAATTGCTTGTACAAAAGTAAATATTTTTTTTTACGCTTCCATATTATTTGCCGTAATTTACAGTACAATAACATTAAAAGGCTATTATCTATACATAATTTTATGAAAATATTATCAGCAAAACAAATATATAAGGCACATCAAGCTACCATTACAAACCAACAAATTACTGAATTAGATTTATTAGAAAGGGCAGGGTTACAAATTTTTAACTGGATGCATATGCGCATGCAAGGAGCTCAAGTTAAGATTCATATTTTTAATGGTATAGGTAATAATGGTGGTGTCGGCTTAGTTTTAGCTAGACATTTGTTAGAGCATGGTTATAATGTTGCGAATTATGTGGTTAATTATAGTAAAAAAAGAACAGATGGCTTTTTAAAGAATTACGATCGTGTAAAAAAGTTAAAACAATGGCCTGTTTTATTAAATGAAGCTTCAGAATTTCCTACAGACATTACTGCAGATGATATTATTGTAGATGCTATATTTGGAATAGGCTTAAATAGAGGAACTACCAATTTAGTTAATAATTTATTTGCTCATTTAAATGCTATAAAAGCTTTCAAACTTGCTGTAGATATTCCTTCAGGGTTATATTCTAATAAAGTTCCAAATAATTTAGATCATGTTTTAAGGGTAAATTATACTTTAGCTTTTCAAAGTCCTAAAATGTGTTTCTTTTTACCTGAAACTGCTATATTTACAGAACAATGGGAAGTGTTAGATATAGGTTTAGATCCAGAATTTATGCATGCAGCTTTTGGTGCACAATTAATAGCAAAGCCAGAAGTTTTACCAATGTATAGAATGCGAGAAAAATTTGCTAATAAATTCACATATGGTCATTCATTATTAATAGGAGGGAGTTATGGTAAAATAGGGTCTATTCAGTTAGCGAGTAAAGCAGCTTTAGTTTCAGGTTGTGGTATGGTATCTGCTTTAGTTCCTGAATGTGGATATAATGTATTGCAAAGTTCTTTTCCTGAATTAATGGTGCAAAACTCTAGTAATAATAAGTTATTAAATGAAATACAGCCAAAAGGACATTTTAATGTTATTGGAATTGGTTGTGGAATGGGTACAGATGAAATTACCCAAAAAGCGTTTGAAAGTTTTATAGAGTCAAATACTCTTCCTTTGGTTATAGATGCTGATGGATTGAATTGTTTATCAAGAAATACTGAGTTGTTAAGCAAATTGCCAGAAATGAGTATTTTAACTCCGCATAAAGCAGAATTAGAAAGGTTAATAGGTTCTTGGACTAATGATTTTGAAATGCTTAAAAAAGCTAAAGATTTTTCTACTCAGTACGACTGTATTTTAGTACTAAAAGATGCTATTACTATAACAGTTTATCATAAAGAAGTGTTTATTAACACCACAGGTAATACAGCTTTAGCAACAGCTGGTTCTGGAGATGTATTAACAGGTATTATAACAGGATTATTAGCTCAAGGTTACGATCCGTTATCTGCTTGTATGTTTGGTGTTTATTTACACGGAAAAACTGCAGATATAGGTTTACAAGACACAGGGTACCAATCGTTTATAGCAAGTGATATTATAAATTATCTACCAGATGCTTATATGGATTTGTTTAAACAACCTGAACAACCAACACCAGCAGAAGAACAAGCAGAGTAAATTGTATTTAGTGTAAAAAAGTTGTAACTTTAAGTTATGACAAATACACCACGAATAGAACAAGCCATATTAAAATTGTATACTGCTTTTTACAATCAAACTCTGATTCCTGAAAGCTGTACGCATTGTGCTGTGGGGAATATTTGTAATAATACCGAGGCGTGGTCTAATTTCACGGATATTCATGGTTCAGTTAAATTGAACTATGTGGGTATGGTACATCAAAAAATAGAAAGAAAGCATTATGGTTATTCTCCATTAGAACTTTTACAAATAGAAGCAACTTTTCTTAAGGCTTGTGGTTTTAATCTCCCTTTAAGAGGAAATTATAAACGCCCTACCAAGCTCACAGATGATTTACTTTTTACAGCTTTAGAAAAAACAATTTCATTCTTATGTAAATTAGATGGAGTTACAAACGTATTTGATTATTCTAATGTAATTAGAGAAAGAATTTTAAATAACTCTAATGAATCAGTAGTTGCTTAGTGGATTTATTCAATCAGGATTTTGACGTTTTACGAAACTATTTACCAAAAGATGGTACAGTTCATTTTTATGGTTATGTATTAAGCCAAGATATGGCAACGAACTATTTTCAAAAACTTTTAAAAAGTATTGAATGGAAAAATGATGAAGCTATTCTTTTTGGTAAAAGAATGGTTACCTCCCGAAAAGTCGCTTGGTATGGAGATAAGGCTTTTGATTATAGGTATTCTAATACCACAAAACTAGCTTTACCTTGGACGAAGGAGTTGATAGAGTTAAAAGAACTTGTAGAACAAAAAACAAAAGAAACCTATAATTCATGTCTACTTAACTTATATCACGATGGGAGTGAAGGAATGGCATGGCATAGCGATGGTGAAAAAGACTTAAAAAAGTATGGTGCAATAGCCTCTTTAAGTTTCGGAGCTGAGAGAAAATTTTCTTTTAAACATAAAATCACTAAAGAAAAAATTAACTTGTTACTTACGCACGGTAGCTTGTTGGTAATGAAAGATGAAACACAAACCCACTGGTTACATAGGTTACCACCTACAAAGAAAATAAATACACCAAGAATTAATTTAACTTTTAGAACTATTAATAAGTTATGTTGAATTAATATTTAAAATTAGTAAAATACGCAGTAATTACGGTTATACATTGTTGCCAGCAGTTATTAGTTCCACATTTTTTCAAATAACCTCGGACAAATCACTTTCAAAGTTTCTGGTTCTTCTTCTTTCCATGTAAACTCGAAATTTGGATAATTTCCTTCATTAGTTTTAAAATCATCCGATATATAGTCGTAAAGGTTTTTTCCAGTTTGATTCTCAAACGCTATTAATGCAACATACCAAAAAGCTTCAAATTCATAGTATTTAGTATCTTCTACAAATTCAGTAATCAATGTATCAGGGCTTTCTTTTGCTTTATAGTAGGTGTTTTTTCCTCTTGAGATAACCCAATTTCTGAAATACTCAAAACCATCGTCAGAACAACCAGCATTCATTATATATCCAGCACACCACATTTCAGAGTTATAAGTATTATAAAGAAGATTGTCGGTTCTTAATCGAAAGCCTATCATTTGTTTTGGGGTCAATTTTTCAATTTCTTTTACTAAAAATCTTTCTTGTGAATCCTGATTTTTAGTATTCTTTAATGAAGAATCAACTATATTCCAAAACATTGTTTCATCGAGCATTTCGCTTGTTTTTTCCATTTCTTGATCGAATACTTTAGATATTTCTTTTTTTGCTTGTTTTTTCTTTCCAAAAACCCAGTCAAATAATTCCATTTGGTTGTTACTTTTTGAGTTTTCATTAAAACCTAGCATCAAAAGTGAAGTAAATATTATCGTATCAAGCTTCATTATTCCAATTGGTGTCAACGGTTTGAATATGGTTTTTTAGTATTTTAAAGTTTCAACTTACTATTGTGTATGTTAATTGATATTACCTTCATTTAGTATTATCTGCAAAACACACTTATTTTTTTGATGGTAATTGGTTATTCAAATACTTCCAAAACCTCATTTATAGAATGCTTATTCAATGGTTTGTTAATGAACTTTTTAACTGATTGAAATGCTTCTGTTCTCTTTCTATCATCACTATTTATAGACGAGGTCAACATAACAATTATAATAGCTTCTCTTTTCTTTTCATCAAGCTGATTAAATTGCTCCAAAAATTGCCAACCATTCATTATAGGCATATTAATATCCAACAGTATTAAATCTACTTTCTCATTTCCTGTATCCAGATATTCCAATGCTTCTTTCCCAGATTGAAATATAATAATATCTTTAGAGACATTGTTCTGTTTAAGCATTATTTCGTTATAGAAATTTGTGGTGTGGTCATCGTCGACCAGCATTATTCTTTCTAATATTTTCATTGTAACTTATTTTGATATTGTAAAATAAAACGTTGTTCCTTTTCCTATTTCTGATGTAAGCCATATTTCACCACCATGCAATTCTACTACTTTTTTACAGTGTGAGAGTCCTATACCTGTTCCGGAAAATTTGTTGCGAGTATGTAGCCTTTGAAAAACTTCAAAAATTTTATCATAATGTTCTTTGGCTATTCCAATACCATTATCTTTAATTGAAAATTCATAGTGTTGGGTGTGTTCTTTTATATCAATTACTATTTTTGGCTTGGTTTCAGTATCTGTATATTTTATACCATTAATAATAAGATTCTGAATAAGTTTTATTAAGTCGATTTTAAAAGCCTGAATTTTTAATGGTTTACCGATGTAATTGATACTTGCTTCATTTTTATCGATGATATCGTATAAATCAGTTTTAAGGTTTTTTATTAGTTCTATAATATTTACTTCTTCCTTAACTTTTTGCTTACCTATTCTCGAATATTCAAGAAGTGCAATTATGAAATCTTTCATACGGTGTGAAGAATTGACGATTACCTCAATACTTTTTTTGCCAATTTCATCTAGATTCTCTTTGTTTCCTTCTAATAAACTTGAAAATGAAATTATTGAATTCAAAGGTTCTTGCAAATCGTGCGAGGTTAAATATGTAAATTGTTCGAGTTCTTTATTCTTTTCATTGAGTTGTCTGTTAATTTCTTCAATTTCTATTTTTGACTCTGTGATTTCAGTAATATTAGTATGAGCCCCCAACATTCTTATTGGCTTACCTTTATCATCTCTAATAGCTATTCCTCGACATCGAATATAAACAGTAGAACCATTTTTATGAATATACCTAACTGTTTGGTCATATGGGTGTGTTGGGTCTGAACAATGTTTATTAAAATTTTCAATTGCTAAATTTAAATCGTCTTGGTTTATAATTCCTTGCCAAGCAGAAGCTTTATGTGGCATTTTATTTGGATTGTATCCAAGTTCCGTCCAAAACTTTTCACTCATCCATTCGTTTTCAGGTTTTTCTAAATCCCAATACCATATACCATCAAGTGAGCCTTTTTGAATGAAATCAAATATTTTACTATCACTTTTAATCAACTCGTACAGTTCTTGTTTTAAGTAATGTTCCATATTAATATATTTGTTCTTTAACATGTAGCCTACGTGATTGCATATGATTAGTTATTTGTTTCAATAACTAATTTAATAAATAAAAACGAATAGATTAAATTCTGAATTACTTTTATAAGTAATTACTTATAAAAAATAAGCTGTACACCTTGTTATACAACGGTAGTTAATTTCTACTTTAAAATACACTCAAAATAATTCCTCCAGTTATGAAAAGTAGTGAAGAAATCAGAAACGATTTTTTTGATTTATAAATATGTGATATTAAATTCCAACAATACAAATAAATAAAAGTCGGAATCATAAAACCTAAAAAGGGAAAGTCCTTTTCGATTGTCAATTCAATACTTGCTAAAAACCAAAACATTCTTAATAGAAACAGTAGTACTCCAAAAAAAATCCAAATTGGATTAATTTGTGCCATTCTTAATTTTAGAGTTTTCTTTCTATTTGCCACAAATGGTGTACTCATCCATAAATAGGTTGTAAAACAAAAAGCAAACCCAATAGATGAAAACCCTATTAAAATATTATAATAAGTAGGGATTTCATAATCTATGTTCCATTGGTCAATATACATTCCCAAATTACACAGTCTTAAAGTTAGACGAAATAGGGAATTTAGGATTATACTAAAACCAATTCCGATAAGAATTCCGCTATAAAATCGGAATTTTCCAAATTCATTTATTGAGAAATCAGGTTTTAGTTTTTCCAATTCAGCGTATTATTTTAATGTTGTACGACGGTCTCGTATAACCGTCAGTTACGGATTAATATGCGTTAATTTTCGGTTTAGAGCTGGCGTTAGCAATTCCGAGTGAATTCGGACGTAGTCGAATCCGCCGCAATTGTGGTTATACATTGTTGTAAGCAGTTTTTTATCCATTTTTTATTAAATCCTGTACGTTTTTAATTCCGCAACCAATTACAAAAATTCGAGTTCTCCAGTCATTCATTCCGCCATAAGGAATTTTGTCAGTCCAATATTCAATTCCACGTTTTTTGAGTTCAGACAGTATTTGTTCGACTTCTTGGTCAGATTTATACATTCCAATATAATTCCGATTTGCGTGTTCGTCCGCTTTTATTGTTTTTAGAGCGTATTGAACAGCATCTTTTTCAGTAGCAAAATATTCCAGAACTCTTTTTTCGCCACGTTCCGTATAATACCATTGATAAAGTCCTCCATTATTTTCAAGTCCACGACCTTCGTAGATGAAATTTCCATTTATGCTGTAACTATGCATTGGATAGCAATTTTCTTTCAGCCATCGTTCCAATTCCAATTCAGTTTTAATTTCAGTTTCGGTCATTTCTCAAATTGCGTACAACGGTTGGGCTATGATTCCGTTGCGTAGAAATTCGGCAGAATTTCGGAGTAGGAATCAGTAGCGTTGGTTATGGTTTTAAATTTATGTTTTTTCACTAACGTAGCAATGGATTATAACCATTGTTGTACCTAGTTTTTATATTTAATTTCTCTATAAGTTCTGTGATAAGGTTTTATTGTTCCATCAGGACTTATAACGTTTTTGACTAATTTAATCCAATTCCCTTTTTCATCATATTCATAATTCATTTCGTGAATAAAAGGTTCTGTTTTGTCGGTTAAAATCCAATACATTTTAGTGATATCTCCGTTTTCATTTTTGTCAAGGATATAGTCCGAATTAATATTTCCTTTTATTTCCTCTTCTAGTCGCCCTTGGTAATTAAAATCCATTAAAATGAAATGATTATTTGAATAATCATAATTGATATTTTGAATTCTGGTTTTATCAGGTCCAACAATGGTATGCTCAATTAAAGTTGGATTATTTATACTATCGTATGCCACAGTATATCTCATATAAGTTTCTCCCGAATCGTTTATTTTTTCTTTTATCTTTTTCCCTTTGAAATATTGATAATTGACTTTAGTTATATACCTTTTTCCTCCTTCATATTTTAAGTTCCCTTCATAGTTCAAAATACGTTTATTAGAATCTAGTTTAATTATTTCGTCAGCAATGAATTCATTATCTCGATATTTTTTAACAAGCATTTCAAAATCAGATTTGAAGGTGTACGTGTTTTTTTCAATCCAAGTTTCGGAATTTGCCATAAAAATTGTGTCATTTACAACTATCTCTGAAGGATTTCCAAATTTTAGTTTGTAATATGCTTTCGATGCAACTTTTTTCGAAATTTCTGAATAGAAAGTTGGTTCTGATTCTTGATTTTGGGAATATCCAAATAGGGTAGTGAAAAGTGAAAATATGAATGGGAATTTGCTCATTTCTTAAATTAGGTACAACGGTAAATATAACAAACGTTGCTGACCTTAAGGGTAGCTATGTTTTGTTATATAGTGTTATCTTTATTTGTTTTTAAGTGATTATTATATCCATTGGAAATTAAAAACTCTTTCCAAACGGGTATTTCCTTTTCTGTCAGTGAATCAAATTCACGTTTTAAGGCTTCCATTAGTCCTTTGGATGGTTCAGGGTAATATTGATCGTCCTCTTTATCATATACTAATTCATATAAACCTAACTCTTCTTTTAGTTCATTTAGTAAATAATGTCTCATATTAACTCCATAAATAATTGTATCAGATCCCATAATCGATAAAATAATATTGTCAGTTTCTTGAGGTTCACTGATTACAAATCTATGTCCATAAATAGGGATGAGTTTTGGAGCATTATTATACCATTTAATAAATATGTTCTTTCTTTCATCCGTTAGTTCAGGCTTTACTCCCCAAGATTTTAGCCACAATCTGTTATCTAGAGTATCTTTCAAAAGATCTTCATAAACATAATTTAATTCTCTTTTTATATTATCTACATCGGTATACCAATTGTGAAAAAATGATCGTTCTTGAAAAAGTACCTCTGCATCTTCATCAAAAGTTTCGGTATATTCCAAAATCTTTTTTTTGTCAGTAGTATGAAGGATTTTTAGAAATTCTCTATGATAATTGGAGAATTTAATATTATTTGTTTTTTCGATATCATCAATCTCTTCATCTTTCATTCCTATCCATTTGGCTCCATAGATCCAATCATCACAAACAAAATCCGCATCACTTTCATTAGGATTTATATTCCAAAAAGCTTCGGTACGCTCTTTAATCCAATAAAGGAATTCTGTAAAATCTTCAGGTATTTTCAAACTCATTTTGTTAATTAAAGATAACGGTCTCGGCTATGAGTAGTTGCGTGGTTTAGCAGTTAACTTTGCAAGTACACACCAAACTGAAAATCCGCGAAGATTTTCGGAAGTAAGCAAGAACAAGCAATTACTTATAGCCATTGTTGTAATGCGTTTTTATTTATAATATTCTATTTGTCTTATCCACTTATATAATTCTTTCCCATCTACTTTTTTAACGATTTCATTCCAATTCCCATTGACATCATATTTATAGTCAAATTCAATCTTGTAGGTTTTTAACTCTTTAGAAGGCCAATCTTCTTCTGTGTATTCTAAAAATTTAATTTTATCATCTTTATAATCGTATTTTTCAATACGTATGGTGTTCGATGCTTTTTCGGTATAGTAATACTTTTTCTTTAGCCTATTTTCTTTATCATATTCATAATTGGTGTAATAAGGTCTATCGCTCGAGAAACCTCTAATTTCTTGAATCAAGTTATTATTCTTGTACTTATAAATTGTGTGTTCTCCCAATTTGGTTCCCTTATGGTCGCCATCTGAATTTAATCCATATGTTTTTCTCTCAATTAACCTATTCGATTCGTCATATTTATTGACTAAATCTTTATAAATATTACCTATTGTATCTTGCACGCCCCAAGACCAACTTCTTTCTCCAACTTTTCTATAGCTATTTGGGTTTTTATAAATTCGGTAAAGTAATTTCCCACTATCATTATACTTGAAAATATATTCGTCTATCGTTCCGTATTCGTCAATACTTTTTTGCCTAATTAATTTTCCATTTTCATCATATCTCTTATAACGATAATTATAAAAGTCTAAATCCGAATTTTGGCTTATAATGGTTTCGTGTCTATCTCTTTCGTAGTAATGAGTATCAATGTAAACTAAATCATATAAGGAATCAATTTTTCTGACAAGTCTATCTTGCTTGTCGTATTCATATCTGTAGTAATTTTCAAGCGAGTCTTTTTTATCATACCAAATATCCTCAATCAAAAGACCATTTTCATCGTAATTTCTTTTGTAATTTATGTAGTAACAAAAGTTGGTTGAATACCAAATGCTTTTAAATCGAGAAATCGTTGATTCAGGTCCCATAAATCCAGAATGACCATAGTCTCCGTCAATGTCAAATAGTTTAGGATTCTCTCTTTCAGTTAGAAATATTACCTTTTCTCTAATAGATTTAACCTTTCCATAAATCGTATCTTTTTGTTGACCAAAGGAAAATGAAAAACAGAATAATGTTAACGTTAAAATTAGGTTGGTTTTGTTCATTGTTTTTGAGGTAAATCTATTTGGTTTTATTTCAGTAAAATAGTCTAAATTAGTTAAGGAATTAATTCGATGAGTAATTCAGTTAGTTGGTTTAGGCAAATGCATTACAACGTATTTGTATAACTGTTGTTACGGGATTAAAGTTACGTATTTTGTTTAAGAAATAGTGTTAGTAATTACCGAGTGGATTCGGACGTAGTCGAATTCGCCGTAATTGCGGTTATACATTGTTACCATACGTTTTTATTTTATTAGTTTCAATTATAAGATTAAGGACGTGAGCCGACAATAACTTCAACGTGATCTGGTTTGAGGTCAGTCTTTAATATAATTCTACTTTTTATTTGATTCTTGTTCATTATTTCATTCAATAAATTTCCAATGGAGTTAGAATCAGAAGAATTTTCACGTATAGTTATTCCAAAACCTATTCCTCCAATTATTATATCTTCCCATACTCCTTCAACTTCCCAATTCGCTTCAATGAGAACATTTTTAATTGAATTTGCAAATCTTATGGATTCTCTGTCTCCTTGTATTCCAGTTAGAATTATTTTATTTTTTTCAATATTTATTAAATCATTTAGTAATTTTTGTCTCTGTTTTGGTTTAAGTATTCGTCCTTTTTGTTCGTCTTCTAGCTTCTTTAAATCTTTTGATTGTTTTAAATGGTCAATTGCGGAAATCAATAATCCGATTATAAGCACAATTAAAGAAACAATATCGAGTGTCGTATCGTCTAAAATAGAGAGCTTTAATTTTATCCATTCACGAAAAAGACCTATTCCAACTAAGCCTCCTAATAATGATAATACTAATCCAGACCAAAATCTCATTTTAAATTATAAGTTTAGATGTTGTTTTTAATGTATGGTAACGCTCGGTGCAGACGACTGTAGACGCGTTTAGCGGCTATGTACGTTCTGCACTTTGTTCTCTTCAGTCTTTTTTTAGTCCAAACCTTCACATATAATTCTTGATGCATCATAGTAACAACTAGAAATTAAATTTCCTGTTCTTCTATGGATATCTAATCCAATTTGATGGATTAGTCTTCTACTTTCTATATAGGAATTACCCGAACAGTCCACGACTTCTTTAGTTAAATTATTCATTAAAGACTCCGCTGCCTCAATCAAAACAACTTTACAAAGGTTATCGAAATGATCTGGAGTTATAAAACCAATTTTAGGTGAATTCCCAGATTCATTCAAAATTTCAGGAAATTCAATTATTGATTTTATTGGTAAGTGGTATTGATTATTAGGATCAATAGAGTACCCTTCGCTATAAAATAATACAATAAATTCGCTAAAGTAAAATAGTGAAGGGTTTGAATAAATTTTTTCGGTGTAAACAAGGTTTCTTGAAGAGTTTACAAAATAGTCAGCTGTGATTACTTGAAAGTCAAAGTTTTTTATTTCTTCGTTTCTTCGATCAATTTCTGTCAACTCAAGAGGAAGGAACTCATGGAGAATTTCTCTTAATTCTTCCAAGATGTCTTCACTTATGATTTCTTGACCGTACTGTAGTTTATAGATTATTGAAATCCTCCAGATTAATGAATAAATTAAAATTTTAAACCTCGCGTTTGAAAGTCTATCACATTCTTTATAAGGAATTTTCAAAAGTGAAACTTTCTCTGAATAATTTGCGGCTTTATTGGTTAGTCTTATTTCATTTTGAATTATAGGAACTACATTTCCCTCAATCTTCCCTAAATTATCTTCACAAATTGGACAAAAAATGTAATCTAAAGCATAGTGATGCTCCTTTAATTCTGGATCAGTATTTTTTAAGTTTGATCTTCCGTAATAAGCTTCAATTCGTTCACTAGGAGCATTTGTGATATTGTAAGATTCTTCATAATTCCTTTTTCCTACCATGCTTTTTAACATAGAAGCAGGAATCCAATGAGAATTTGTTTTGGTCGATTCTCTTGATTTGCACAAGAGGCATGTATCTGTTTCTTTTCTTGTCATTTATATTTTATTCTTGATTGAAGAGAACGTTTGATATAAAGTGCGTGCATTGCAGACGCATGCTGATTGTCCGTTAGGACAATCATATTGTAAATATACACTTACTTTTGATTTGGCAAAAAGTCCGCATGTAATTTATATGTTGTTAGGGGCAGTTTTTTTTATAGGCCCAATAACCACAAGTAAGTTCTTAACTTTTTAAAATTACTTTTTAGTAGAGTAGAGTGGAAGGCTGATAGAAATTTAGATAGTTTTTTTGGGTATTTAAAAACAAACAAGCTTCATCTATGTAGGAATATTCTTTTGCTGATAAAAAATAATGTTACCGCTCACAAAATAACTATAAAAGTAAGACTACTGTTGCTTTTTTTATTGGGGTTTGGAATGTTTTGCCATGATATAGAACTCACGAAACTCTTAAGGTGTTGCAAGACAAACCAAATTAATCCCTAAAAAGTAATTTTAAAAAGAGTAGTTTATATACTAAATAATCAAGAAGTAACTGTTTAAAAATAATTAGGAGAGTTATACATTATGTTCCGTAATACTGATAAGAAAATACAATTGCCCCTAACGGTTCGTGTATGGTGCCGTAGCATCCCGAAGGGTGCTATGCACTATACACATTGTTGTGTTTTCGTTCTTTATTTTCATTTTGTTTTAACATACTCTTTGACAAGTTTGGCTCGTGAGGTTGGCTTTGAGCGACTTATCAATGTGTATGTTATTCATCTGTTTCAATTTCAATTATATCCCATTCATCTCTGCTTATATCAGATAAAAATGCATCAAATCTAACTTTATGGATGGCAACACATAAAAAATGAGTTGGCCTTGAAAATCCGACATAAGCCATTTTACATGATTGCCTAATCTTATCTTTTCCACCTACATCACTATTGAGTGTATCCACGATGTTTACTCCCTTTAGTTGATTGCGTAACCTTTCTGATTCGTAATTACCGTAACCCCTACTATAAAAAGTTTCTAGATACAAGGTTGCTGTATGAGTTTGTCCTTTCGCGGAGTGCACTGTCCCAATCTCTACATTGATTTCCTCCGATTCAAAAGAACTTGATTGTTGCTCTGCTTCAATATCAGATGCATTAATTTCAGATTCTCCATTTATAAAGGTTGATGATGAATCTATTGTTTTTTGAAAAACAGAAAGGAAGGAAGGAATGTATTCCTTGATTGAATCAATTGTTTCTTGACTTGCTCCTTTTATGCTTGCAAAAGACCATTTATAAAGGTTCAATTTAAGGGTTTCATACTCATCGTTGTCAAGAGTTTTAAGGAAGTTAATTAATTTCCTTTTTGTGTAAACCCTTTCATATTCATCTGTTACACTTTCTAAGCGAAGAATCTTTAGAAGTGCGTTTAAAATGTTCTTTCGGACAGATTCTAGAGTTTTTTTCTCTTTGTCGAAGTACAGCACATAATCTTCAAGAACCTTAAAATCTATTTGTTTACCTGTATTAGAACTAGAGAAACTTGGCCAATAATCACTAAGAGCAGTTTTATCCGCATCATCATGTTCTTTTCTCCAAGCAACGGCCATAAATTTTTGCGAAGGATTATTAGGGATGGCACCCGATGTTTGCAGATCTTTTATTTTATCAGCGAATGTTGGAATCACTTGTTCTCTATTAGCATCTTGATAAATCAAAATTGTTGGTTTTATATCAATTATTGATCCGTCTGGATTTTGATTTCTCCCCTCAACTGGATTTGGAGTAAGAGCAAGGTTTTGTACTAAAGACGCAATTCTTTGACTTAGTCTGTGACTTCCATTGATGAAGAGCACATTTTCTCTAGTTGACCAAATATGTTCTAAATGTATAGACCCTCCATTATAAATTGCTTGGTTTTGGTCACCTATTCTTTGGATTACCGAGAGAGTATTCACATCTGGATGAAATACTTTTTCGATTAGGTCATGTTGGTGAACATCCATGTCCTGCATTTCATCAACAAACACTAATAAAAACCTTTTTTGCAGAATCTTTGGATAATCCTTGATTTTTGCTAATTGAAAATCTGCTAATGTGTATGCGTCATCAAAATGAAGGTATCCCTTTTTTAGTAGGTTCAGTTTAAAATTGAGTAAAGCTTTATAGGTTCTTGATTCTGAATTTTTTAGTTTGAATGTTTCTGGGGTGCCATTTAAATATGAAACTATCTTACCTTGGGTAGTAATTCGAATTGATTTCAAAAATGCTAAACCATCATTTTGCCTGTCTAGGTAATTTTTTAGCCCTACATTATTTGTATTTAGGTAAAACTTCTCGACTTGCTCGTCATAGATTTCGTTATCGATTCGATACGGTTTTTGCTTAAATTGATTTGTATAGAACGGAATTGCCAGAAATGTATCAACAAAACTTTGAATCGTTCCTACAAAATTGGGATAGGCAAAGAGTTTAGGACAGTGTTTTCCGATTCGTTCTTTAATCTCATCAACAGCAGCATTAGTATGGGAGATCACTAAAACACCGCCTCCATTTCCAAGCGGCATGTATCTTTCTAAAATTAGAAGTTTCGCTAAAAGGGCAGTTGTTTTACCACTTCCTGGAACAGCTTGTAAGTCTAGGGTATTAAGGTTGCGTATAAATAACCTTCTTTCTTCATCAAACTGTTTTCCTTCAGGTAAAAGTATTTTTTCAGCGTACTCAATATCCGCATCTGTTATGTTAATTTCCAGAGGCATACTTTATGGCTTGAATTAGATAAAAAATACTGTCTTCTTCATCCTCAGAGTCAATAGTTATTGTTCTTTCTTCTATTGGCTTTTTTAAGTCCTCATCAATTAGGTTAGCAGTTTGATATGCAATTTCGGTTTTTTTCAAACCCTTATTAATCAATTTTATCGCAAGTGATTTTTCAAAGTCTGTTTCCCAATCAGTTCCTGAGTGAATTGTTTTGCAAACACTTTGAAGTACTGCTGTTAAGCTGGATGACTTAAACATGGAATATTCTAAAGTCCAATTTGGTGCGGCATAATAATTTACTGACTGATCGGATTTTGCAGCAATTGCAGTAAGTGTCTGTTGATTTTCTTGTTGAACAGTATTTGCGTCTCTTTTTACAAAATCATCCTCGTTCTTTACATACTCTCGTATATCCGAATCCGTAATAACAGCTACAGGAATAGCCATATTTGGCTCTTCGTTTCTAAGGTAGATTTTTGAATAGTGATCAAAGCCAGTATGACCAATGTTCACTATAGAAACTCCTTTCTCAGTTAGATTTATCCCGATTGCTTTAGCTATACTAGGAATTAATATTTCCTCTGCCCAACCTTCAACTAAAATAACTCCTTTGGCAAAAAACAAGTTGGCTTTTGTTGTATCAAGGAATTTTTCCAGAAATTTATAATTATCAGAACCCAATTTTGTATACGATGCTCCCATAGGGTAAGCATTTCTATCGTTACATATAATTAAGTTTTCGAGGCTTAATTTAGAAGCTAGATTAGGACTGTGTGTAGTTAAAATTAATTGAATATTTGGTTCGTTTTGTAATGCCTCTATGATTTGCATTTGGGCTTGAGGGTGAAGATGTGCTTCTAGTTCTTCAATCAATCCTAGTCTTAAACCATTCCAATTTTTCTTTTGAATATGCAGTAACTCTGAAGCCATAAAAAGCCGATTTAAAGTTCCTAAGCCTGGATTTAGTTCATCCTTAATAGAAAGTTCTAGCTTTTCTAAGATGTTTTTGAGATTATTTCCAAGGACGCCAAAATTGGATTCTTTATCCTTTGAATAGAAGGCTTGAATAAATTTATCTATTTCGCCCTTCAATTCTTTTCCTTTTAATTGTTCCCCGATAAGTGCTGTCCCATCCTTGTCAGTACCTTCAAAATATTTTGCAACATGTTCATTAAAGTCTAGAAATAGGCCTACTAATAAGTGATCTTGGTCTTTTCCTTTGAATGCTTCATGTCCTTGAAGAATTTGAGTTAATCTAGAGTTTTTGCGCGGGATTAATTCGGATTTCGCATCTCGTAAGGGTTTGAGATAGGTTGTTTTCAAATACTCTCTTGCCTCTGCTGTTAGCTGATATCCAGTTTCATCAACCCCTGCTCGAATTTCTGAGGGATAGATATATTGATCTTCAAGGTTTCTTGTGCCGTCATATATCAACCTTAAATATGGTATAGCGTTATCTCCTTCACCATTCCATCCTAGCCATTCTGTGAAATTTTTGGCTTCATCATCTGAAAGGTTGTCAAATCTTAATTCAATTCTTAATCGATCTGATCCATCGTAAAAATCATCCCAATCTAATCTGAACCATTCGTAACTATGTGTTTTTAAGGTGAGTTTTATTGCATCGATAATTGCACTCTTGCCTGAGTCGTTTTCACCAATCATGACATTTATTCCTGTCGTGAAATTCAAATTTAAATTTGGCTTTTCTAAATCAATCGCGGAATTATCACCAAATTTTCTAAAATTCCACAGTCTAAGGTTTGATAAATGCATAATTCAATTTCTTCTTTTCTTAGCTCATTTAGAGCGTTAGCAAAAACAGCTCTTTTGGTTTTTTAATTGTTGGCTTGAGCATCGGCAAAAACCAAATGTGCTGTTTGTGCGTCTGGCTTTTCTTGAATGAAACACAACGTTTGATATAAAATGCGTGCGTCGCAGACGCATGCAGATTGTCCGTTAGGACAATCATATTGTA